>CAMVBK010000011.1:0-71293 GCA_947165685.1 uncultured Bacteroidales bacterium
GCCGACAGTTCCGCCACGGCAGCAAAGGCCGGCTATCCGACCCTTGTCGCGGACAACTGCACCGCAGCCCCGACCGTGACCTGGAGGGACAGCGAGCACACGGCGACCTGCGAGGGTGCATACACCTTCACCCGTACTTGGCGTGTGGTCGATGCCTGCGGCAACGTGAGCCGCAGCGACTCCGTGCAGACCATCACCGTGGTGGACACGGTTCGCCCGACATTCTCAGTTCCCGCTAACATCACCATTTGCAAGACCAATGACGGTACCTACGATGTATCTCCTGCCACGACGGGTATCGTAACAGACACCGCTGACAACTGCACGGCACGCGACAATCTCGTAGTAACCTATAGCGATGATATCACTCCCGCCAACGATGCGCTTGCAACGGAAGTTATCAATAGAACCTGGAAGGTGACGGATGCCTGCGACAACTACACCGAAAAGACGCAGACCATCACCGTCAACCCGCAGGTCCGCATGAACACGCCGGCAAACCAGACCGTCTGCCATGACAGCACCATCGCCGCCGTCGTCTTCGGCACGACCATCACCGACGGCACGATGAGCTACAGCTGGGAGCGCGACAACACAACCAACGTGACCGGCATCGAAGCCAACGGTACGGGCGACATCAACACAGCTGCCCTGAAGAACGCCACTACGACGGTGCAGACGACCACCTTCACGGTGACCCCGACCTACACCAACAACGGAGTCAGCTGCACAGGCGAGCCGGTGACCTTCAAGATCTCCGTGAATCCGGAGGTGCTCCTCTCCGTGACCCACGACCAGCAGAGCAAGACCTTCGGACAGGCCATCGACGATGTTGTGGTCTCCTACAGCGAACACGCCGAACTGACCTACACCACCCTGCCCGACGGATTGTCGTACAACACTTCCACCAAGACCCTCTCCGGCACACCGGCCAGCGTGGGTAACTACACCGTCACCTTCACGGCCACGAGCACCCAGACCCCGAACTGCGGCCTCAAGACCGCTGTAGTGAACATCGAGGTGACACCTGCCGAACTGTCGATTACCCTCGACACCGCCAAGACCTACGACGGCACCGACTTTGTAAGCACCTACGCGGCTACCAGCGCGGGCTACACGGTCACGGGACTGGTTGAGGGCGACGCCGTCACCGCAGGCGCCGTGACGACCACGGGCAACAAAAACGCAGGCACCTACACCGGCACGGGCCTTGCCTCCGAAACCTCCCTCATCACCACGCCGTTCGCCACCACGAAGGGTATCTCCAACTACAACGTGACCTACGACTTCACGCAGGAAATCACCAAGCGGATCGTCCATATCGCCACCGCCGACAGCAGCCGACTGTATGACGGCACCCCGCTCGTGCAACCGCGCTACACCATCACCGGCGACGGTTTCGTGGACGGCGAGGTGACGAACATCCACACCACCGGCTCGGTGACCGCCATCAGCACCTGCGTCGATAACACCATCGAATACACCCCGACGGCGGCGTTCCTCGCCTCAAACTACACCATCGACACCACCCTCGGCCAACTCTGCGTGACCGGCAGCCTGGCACCGATCACGGTGACCTCCGCCAGTGCCCCGGCCCCGATCACCTACGACGGCCAGACCTACGGTGACGACGAGTACCGCACCTACACGGTGACCTACGACGGAGTGACGATTCCGGCCAACGATGCCACAGGCCTCACCTTCACGCTGCCCACCGGCGACGTGCTGACCGTCAACCCGACCTTCACCGGCGTGACCAACGTGAGGGATGCCAACGACACGCTGCACAACAACGTGTTCACCTACAGCATCACCAACGCGGAGGCCTACCTCGGCACAAAGACGGTCGAGTTCGGTACGGTGAACATCGCCCCGCGCCCGATCACCATCGCCATCGACACCACCAAGACGTATGACGGCACCCCGTTTGTGGTGACCTACAACCAGCTGCATGTCAGCAACCTGGTGGCAGGCGAATCCCTGTCGGCCGGCATGGTCACATCCGACGGCTTCACCGTGGGCGAATACACATGCACCGACGGCGCATTCAACTACACGATGGCGCTGACGGCCTCTCAGAACGGCTTCAACATCACACCTGACAAGTTCAACTACACCCCCACCTTCGACATCACCCTCCGCATCACCGCACGTCCGCTCACCATCACGGCGCTCTCCGACACCAAGGTGTATGACGGCACCGCGCTGACCGCAAGCTACGAGCTCTCCTCCACGGAAGACCCGATCTTGGGCGAAGGCGACGCCGTACAAGCCGAGACCATCGGCTCGCAGACCTGCGTGGGCACCTCCGCCAACACGGTGGCCGACGGCTACAAGGTGATGCACACCTCCATCGTGGACGGCGTGACCGCCACCGAGGACGTGACCTCCAGCTACGACATCTCCACCGTCAACGGAACCCTCACGGTGACCCCGATCACCACGGGCTTCGATTGCCCGGCCTCGCTGCCGATCACCCTCAACGAGGGCACCGCCGACACCACGCTCACCGCTACACAGCTCGGCACGCCCACGCTGAACGGCAGCGCACTGCCGGACTACGTGACAGCCTCAAGCGACCTCGCCGCGCAGAACCCGCTGGCGGAAGGCACGCACACCATCACCTGGACCCTGCGCGACAACTGCGGCAACGCCATGACCACCTGCACACAGACCGTGGAGGTGAGCTACCAGCCGTGCGAGGGCACCGTCACGATGGCCAATGGCTCCTACCACTACAAGCGCATCGGCCACCAGTGCTGGTTCACCGAGAACCTGCGCGAGGAGACTGGCGAGCACCATGCCTACAAGGACAACACCGCCAACGTGGCCGACTACGGCTATCTCTACAGCTGGTACACCACCGTGGGCGTGACGGAGGGCGACGACAATGCCGAGCCTGACAACACCACCGTGGGCGCCGACGGACAGCACTACGTGCAGGGCATCTGCCCCGACGGCTGGAGCGTGGGCAGCGCCAACGACTACGCCACCCTGAACGCAGCCATTCCGATGAACTTGCTCAAGGATCCGAGCACGCAATACTGGCTGAACGGCTACGAAGGCACACCCGGAGGCTCGGGATTCAACGCTCGCGGCAGCGGCTGGTTCAACAGCGCCCTGAACCGCTACGAGGACTTCAAGACCGGCTTCCACTTCTGGAACAGCGACAGCACACCGGGCAGCAGCACCGCCTCCGCCGGAACTGTCAACTACTATTGTGACTCCATCGCTACCGAAACGGCCAGCAAACGCGACCTCAGAAGCATACGCTGCGTCAGAAAAGTGAACCCTTAACAGCCTTTATACCTATACATAACGAAAGGCCGCCCGTGGAGACACAGGCGGCCTTTTTAATACTAATCGTCCAAAAATTTCAACACTGCCCCCAAGGGCCTCTTTCCTTCCTCCCCCGTTTACCCTTCCAATACCAACTTGTACTCGGCAGGCAGGTTGAAGTCATGCACGAAACTTTCCGGATCCACCTTGGCGGCGAAGTTGAAGAAGTCGGAGTAGAAACTGCGGTCGCGCTCAAAAATACGGATATTGAAGGGGATTTTGCCGCTGTGCTTGTCGAGTTGCTCCTTGATCTGGAGGGCCAACGCCCCGTTGATGTCGCTCAGCTGGAGCTGGAGTTGCACGCCCTTGCACAGCTTCTCATAGACCTCGCTCAAAGGATAGATATAGACGGGCTCCACATCGTTGCGGACCACCGTCTCGTGCGTGTTCTTATCGACCCAGGAGTTCTGCTTCACGGAGGCGTTCACATACACACGGTTGCCCACCTGCAGCAGCCAGGCGTACTTCTCGAAGTTGGAGCCGCGCAGGAACCAGGTCCAGGTGCCGCTGTTGTCCTCCAAAACCACCTTGCCGTAAGGGTTGCCGTTCTTCATCGTTCCGCTGATCACGCTGCTCACAATGCCGGCCACCTGCACGCCCTTTCCGCTCTGCACCGTCCGCGACAAGAAGTCGGGATCCTCCATCATCGACAGGTCGGCGTTGGTGAAACTGTCGATAATGACCTGATACTCCTTGAGCGGATGCCCGGAGATGAAGAACCCGGCCACCTCCTTCTCGTATTTGAGCTGGTCGTAGTAGTTCCACGGATCGCACTGCGGGAAAGTGAAGGTATCCTCGGCGACAGTGTCGGTCTCTTCCGCCATGGCCGAGAACATGTCGATTTGCGAGGCGTGTTGCTCCTTGGCGGAGGCGCGGGAGATGAGCATGTCGATGGTGTTGCGGCCTTTGTCGTTGGTGATGAAGTACTGCGCCCGGTGGATGTCAGGGAAACAGTCGAACGCGCCGGCGTAGGCCAGCGACTCCAAGCAGCGTTTGTTGCAACTGGCCAGATTGACCCGCTCGAAGAAGTTTAAAACACTGGTGTAAGGGCCGTTGGCATTGCGCTCTTCCACGATGCTGCTTGCCGCACTGAGCCCGACCCCCTTCAACGCCGCGAGGCCGAAACGGATGTCCCCGTCCTTGTTCACCGTGAAGGTCTCGTCCGACTCGTTGATGTCGGGACCCTTTACCACGATGCCGCTCTTCTGGCAGTCGTCGATGAAGGTGGTGATCTTCTTGATGTCGGTGACATTGTTGGTAAGGTTCGCAGCCATGTACTCGGCACGGTAGTGCGCCTTGAGGTAGGCGGTCTGGTAGGCGACCCACGAGTAGCAGGTGGCGTGCGACTTGTTGAAAGCGTAGGAAGCGAACTTCTCCCAGTCGGCCCAGATTTTCTCCAACACCTTGGGATCGTGGCCGTTGGCCTGCCCACCGGAGATAAACTTGGGCTTCAGCGCGTCCAATTTGTCCTTCAGTTTCTTGCCCATGGCCTTTCGCAACGTGTCAGACTCGCCGCGCGTGAAGTTGGCCAAAAGGCGCGACAGCAGCATCACCTGCTCCTGATAGACGGTGATGCCGTAGGTGTCCTTCAGGTACTTCTCCATCACGGGAATGTCATAGACGATGGGCTCGCGGCCCTGCTTGCGGTCGATGAACTGCGGAATGTAGTCCATGGGGCCGGGACGGTAGAGGGCGTTCATAGCGATAAGGTCCTCGAAAGTGGAAGGCTGCAGCTCGCGCAGGTACTTCTGCATTCCGCCCGACTCGAACTGGAACGTACCCACGGTGTCACCATTGCAATAGAGTTTGTAGGTCTCGGGGTCGTCGAGTGGGATGTGGTCGAGGTCAATGTCAATGCCCTTGGATTTCTTGATATTGGAGAGTGCCTCCTTGAGAATGGTGAGCGTGGAGAGGCCGAGGAAGTCCATCTTGATGAGGCCCACGTCCTCAATGACGGAACCTTCGTACTGCGTGACGATGATGTCCTCTTTCGCCTCCTTGTCCTCCACGGTGGAGAGCGGAGCGAACTTGGTGAGGTCGTCTGCGCCGATGATGACGCCGCAGGCATGGATGCCGACTTGCCGCACGGTGCCCTCCAACTGGCTGGCATAATGGATGATGTCGTGAATCTGCGGGCTCCGGTCGTAGGCTTCCTTGAACTCGGGCACATACTCCAAGCAGTTTTTGATGTTCACCTTCGGGGCCTTGTGGGTCTTCGGGTCTTCCGGGAACTTCACGGGAATCATCTTGGTGAGACGATCCGACTCGGGGATGGGCAGGTCGTGCACGCGAGCCACGTCCTTGAGGCTCGACTTGGTGGCCATGGTGCCGTAGGTGATGATGTGCGCCACCTTCTCCTTGCCGTATTTCTGGATGATCCAGTCAAGGATCTTGTAGCGTCCCTCGTCGTCGAAATCGACGTCGATATCGGGCAGGGAGATACGGTCGGGGTTGAGGAAACGCTCAAACAGGAGGTCGTATTTGAGCGGATCGACATCGGTGATTTTCAGGCAGTAGGCAACCACGGAGCCGGCTGCGGAGCCACGGCCCGGGCCCACGGAGACGCCCATGTCGCGCGCCGCCGCGATGAAGTCCTGCACGATGAGGAAGTAGCCGGGAAAACCCATGTTGCGCATCACACTGAGCTCGAACTCGATGCGCTCCAGAATCTCCGGATCGATGGGGTCGCCGTAGCGCTTCACCGCACCCTCCATCGTGAGCTTGTGCAGGTAGTCGGCCTCCAACTTGATACGATAGACTCGCTCCAGTCCGCCCAACTTCTCGATGCGCCCCTCGCCGCCTTCGCCGCTCTCGAACTCGGCGCGAAGATCCTCCTCCGTGAACCGCTGCTTGTAGCTCTCCACAGTGCCGAACTCCTCCGGAATCTCGAACATCGGCATGATGGGCGCGTGCTTCAGCGCGTAGGTCTCCACTTTATCGACGATTTCCTGCGTGTTGGTCAACGCCTCGGGCACGTCGGAGAAGATGGCTTCCATCTCTTCGGGCGACTTCAGCCACTCCTGCTTGGTGTAGTGCATACGGTCGGTGTCGTTCACTTTCTTGCCCGTACTCAGGCAGATCAGCCGGTCGTGGGCCTCACCGTCCTCCTCGTTCACGAAGTGCACGTCGTTGGTGGCGATGACCTTGGTACCCGTTTCCGCAGCCAGGCGCAGGATGCCCTCGTTGGCGATTTGCTGCTGCTCAAAGACGGTGCGGTCGCCGCCCGGTTTGTCAGTTTTATGTCGCTGTATTTCAAGGTAATAATCATCCCCGAAGATACGCTTGAACCACAACACCGCCTCTTTGGCCTTCTCGTACTGGCCGTTGGTGATGTTGCGCGGCACCTCGCCGGCAAGGCAGGCGGAGGAGACAATCAGCCCCTCGTGGTACTGCTCCAACAAGGCGCGGTCGATGCGGGGACGGTAGTATTTGCCGTCGATCCAGGCCAAGGAGATGATTTTGCAGAGATTATGGTAACCAATTTCGTTCTTGGCCAACAGAATCAGGTGATAGCCGCTACCGTTCTCCTTGTGTTCGTGCACCAGACGACTGCCCGTCGGGTTGGTGTTGGTCACCCTCGCCACGTAGGCCTCGCACCCGAAGATGGGCTTGAAGATCTTCGCCTTCAAAGCGGCGATTTTGGCCTGGCAGTCGGCAATTTCCGCTTCGTCGGCCAGCTCCGGCAGCTGTTTCTCCAACTCCTTGATTTCGTCCTTCACTTTGCCGTTCTTCTTGGCCACCACATCGGAGAACTCCTTGATGCCATACATCACGCCGTGGTCGGTGATGGCCAGGGCGTTCATGCCATTGGCGAGACATTTGTCAACCAATGCGGGTATAGCGGACATACCGTCGAGGATGGAATATTGCGTATGTACGTGCAGATGCGTGAACTTACTCATTTTCAACGTCTTATTTTATGATTATTCGATTCTTCCATGAAAAAGCAAAGGTACACAAATTTCTGTTCGGGTCGGCTTTATAATTTTTCAACCAAAAATAATCTGGGAAATGTCCTGCTACAAAACGGTTTTCAAGCCCATGGAGACAACCGCGCACAACAAAAAAGGGCGGCCGAGACCACCCTTTTCATTAACCATTAAAATCTTTACATTATGATTACCCTCTGCGCTCTTTGATGCGGGCCTTCTTACCCGTCAAATTACGGAGATAGTAAATTCTCGCTCTTCTCACGACACCGCGTTTCACGACCTTGATATCCGCAATCATCGGGGAGGTGAAGGGGAAAACTCTTTCCACACCGATACCGCCGGAAATCTTTCTCACGGTGAAGGTTTTGTTCACGCCGCTGCCCTTGATTTGCAGCACCACACCCTGGAATTGCTGGATACGCTCCTTGGAACCCTCAACGATTCTGTAGGAAACATTCACAGAGTCACCAGCCTTGAACTTCGGGAACTCTTGGGTCGTTATGAAGTTATCTTCTACGTATTGAATCAACTCGTTTTTCATTGCCTTATCTTTTCTTCGTTAATTTCTGTTTTTTCCACTCTTTTTGAGGCTGCAAAAATACACTTTTTTTTCATTTCCGCAACCCTTTCCCGAATATTTTTCAACACTTAACAAAACACTGATAATCAACATATTAATTCCAACAACAGGTCTAACATGTTCTTTAACAAACCTAACGGCACCGTCCAAATGGCGCCGAACACGCCGAATGGAACGCGCATTCCGCCGGCTCAAGAGGAAGAAGTTTAATAAAAAGGGCCCCCGTTCCCGAGAGCCCTTAATTCCTAATTGCTAATTAAATCTCCCACGTGTCGCCGCTGTTCAGCAGGTCGTCCACGCATTTGTACTTGCCGTTGGCCATCTGCTCTTCCATCTGGTCTTCGTACAGCTGCGTGTAGGAGGTCTTCTTGACGTTGCGGATCACGCCGATGGCCACGGGCAGGTCGCCGCTCATGCGGGCCAGCATCATGTGGATGCCGGTGTCCTCGGTGTCCTCGTGGTGGATCATGATGTCGTCCATCGTGACACCGTTCTCGCCGATGGTCACAGCCTCCAGACAACGGCCGTTGAAGCGGATACCCTTGTTCTTCTCTTTGCCGAAGATCATGGGCTTGCCATGCTCGAGGATGATGGTGCGGTCGTCACGGACGGCGCGGTCGGTGATGGCGGCGTGGGCCTTGTCGTTGAAGATCATGCAGTTCTGCAGCACCTCCACCACGCTGGTGCCGTCGTGCTTGGCGGCGCGGGTCATGATGTCGGTAGTCAACGGCGGCAGGCAGTCCAACGCACGGGCGAAGAAGGTGCCCTGTGCGCCCATCACCAGCTCGCCCGGGTTGAACGGGTAGTCGATGGTGCCGTAGGGCGAGGTCTTGGTGACCTGGCCGAACTTCGTGGTCGGACTGTACTGGCCCTTGGTGAGGCCGTAGATCTCGTTGTTGAAGATGGTGATGTTGAAGTCCTGGTTACGGCGCACCGCATGGATGAGGTGGTTGCCGCCGATGGCCATGGAGTCGCCGTCGCCCATGCTCACCCACACGGAGAGAGCCGGGTTGGCCAGCTTCACGCCCGTGGCGATGGCGCAGGCACGCCCGTGGATGCTGTGGAAACCGTACGTGTCCACATAGTAGGGAATACGGGACGAGCATCCGATACCGGACACCATGCAGATGTTCTCCTTCTTGTGGTTGGTCTTCGGGAAGGTGTTCAACAATGCGGCGAGGATAGCGTGGTCACCGCATCCGGGACACCATTTCACCATTTGGTCGCTGGTAAAGTCAGCTTTTGTATATTCGCGATCCGCTTTCGGAACAAAATGTTTTTCTGCCATAATTATCTGTGATTAAATGGTTCGTGATTGAAATTATAGAGAACAAAAGTACTTTTTGATGGGGAATAATCCCCTATGTGAAGAATCTGTTTTAAAATTACAGAGATGCTCCGCGCAACACCTCTACAGCATCAAATTTATTTGCCTGTGTGTTTGAAATTATTGTATATTTGCAAAGTTGTTTTTTCATTTGTGTATATCCTATGTCTAAGAAGAAGATATTATCAATAATAGCAGCATTTTATTGTGTTGTGATGATTCTAATGCTTGTGCTCATACAGCATTATATAAATAGAAAAGACAAAAAGTTGCACAAAGAACTGTACGATGAATTATTGACACAAATTGGGAACGAGGGTGTAAAGGCTGATATATTATATTCTAATGAAACAGTTAGCTATAAAGAAGTTGATGTTCCATCCTACCAAAAAGAAGACAAAGTACAAGATAAGTATTCAAAGTTTTTTGAAGAAAAAGAGGAAAGACGATACGAAGAACAATACGGTGATCTTGAAAGATTATTTGAGATAGACACTACAAAATCAAACAACGATGATCCTGAAACAGGCTGGTGTATTCGTTTTATGAGAAATAGCGAGGATGGCTTTGATTTATGTTTCATCTTTCCGTACGCAATCGGTATTAAAATAGGAAACCAATGTGACATTGATATTCCTGAATCCATTAACAAATCAATCATTTTTTATATTTTGAACAAGCGGTCTCCCTTCTATAATCTAATCAAGGAGGGGAGTGTAGAAGAAGCGTTTAATAATATACGTTGGTCTATGAATGATTATTATCATTTGGAAATAGATACTTTGGTGGAGATATTTAATGCTCATCCTTTGTTTGAGAAAAAGAAACAAAATAGTAAAAGTTCCCCAATACAATTTGACTATGTGTCTACGGATTCATATCGTGTTTTTATTGCCTTATCTATGAAATCTTATAAGATTAAACATTGGGATGGTGAACCAGAAAAAAGCCGGAATAGACTTTGGATTATTTGGTCAATTATTATTACTACTATATTCGTGTTGTCTGAAATTGTTTTGTCGAAAATGTTGGATAATAAGGAAATACAAAAAAAAGAAACTCCATATCAAAAATTATTGAGATTGTGTAATCCCGCAAATTTTGTTGATGAATATGACCGCAACAAGGTCGACATAGCTAATGATATCTACAAACAATTATTAGGATTGTCGTCTGATAATGCTGAAGTCTTGGAAAAGCTACAAATACGAGCAGTAGACGATTTAGGGATCAAACTGATTGATAAAAAGACGATAGATTCGTTGAAATTCAAAATCAGTCCTAAGCATTTTGTCAATCCTTATAATGCAGAGAAAGTTGCATTAGCAAATGAATTATACTCTATTTTGTCTAAAGATAGTCTGACTTTTCAAGAATTTTTGGATGTCAAAAAACGATCAGAATTTTTGTTCACGTAGTTCTAAATGTTGTTTTTTGATTCGTAAAGTAATCTTATTGTTCTATGACTAATTATTCATTTTGTTTTAGAATATGCCTCCGCCTTTCTTTATTCGGAAGACTAACTAAAACGATATTCACCTACAGGCTGTCTTGTTGTATGATAGAGTGATAAGCTTAATTATATTTTGTGCTAGAACCCGCGTCCTGCACCAGTTAAGACGTTGCGCACAGCGTTTCCACAAAAAAACACCCTATGGAAATTTCTAGGGGCAAAACTGAACGGTGAATCGCAAATGTTTTTCACTATCCCAAAGAGCAATAGTTGCGTGCGTTCCGCACGCGGGGTAGGAAATAAAAAATTATCGTACAATATTCGGATATTAAAAAAAAATGTATTTTTGCAGACGATAAAAATGAACGAACTATGAAGAAGAAAATTAAAACCAAAGAGGAGGCAAGAGCCTTTTTCCAAAAAATCATCGATGACAAAAACGCGATGATTGACTGCATTGAAAACGGAGGAGACATGAAAGCATTAATCAAAAACCGTGGAATTGAAATCGTTAAGCCATTATCCCTACAGTAAAAGCATTGATGGAGAATATCGTTTCGTAACAGACAAAGGAATCGAGTACATCGCCTATTTCAACAAGGTTCCTATAGAATCTTGTGTGGTTTATAATTTTGTTTTTGCCAAAAGCACGGCCGGGCGGTATGGAAAGGATCCAAAGATACGAAACACAATCCTCAGTATCATTTCCGATTTTTGGGATGATTATGAAGAGGTCATCTTATTTGTGTGTGACTCATCCGACGGACGATCTGAATGCAGGATGAGATTGTTCCATTATTGGTACAAAATTTTGAACAATGATAACAATGTGACGAAGATAGATTACTCCGTGGAACAGATTAGGGCTGCCATTTTAGCGAAGAAGGACAACTGCCTGCTCGATTTGGCACAAAAAGAAATTCAAGAACTGTTTGTTTTGATGCAGGGGGGAATAGATTCTTAATTTGAAGGATCTATTCGGCAATGCACCTCTGAAATCAACTGCGAGACGCAGTCGCCACCACAAAAAAAGGCCCCCGTTCCCGAGAGCCCTTAATGTAATTTCTAAATTCCTAATTCCTAATTAGATTTCCCAAGTGTCGCCGCTGTTCAGCAAATCATCCACGCATTTGTACTTGCCGTTGGCCATCTGCTCTTCCATCTGATCTTCGTACAGTTGCGTGTAGGAGGTCTTCTTGACGTTGCGGATCACGCCGATGGCCACGGGCAGGTCGCCCTTCATGCGGGCCAGCATCATGTGGATGCCGGTGTCCTCGGTGTCCTCGTGGTGCACCAGCACGTCGTCGATGGTGATGCCGTTCTCGCCGATGGTGACCACCTCGAGTTCGCGGCCGTTGAAGCGGATACCCTTGTTCTTCTCTTTGCCGAAGATCATGGGCTTTCCGTTTTCGAGGATGATGGTGCGGTCATCACGGACGGCGCGGTCGGTGATGGCGGCGTGAGCCTTGTCGTTGAAGATCATGCAGTTCTGCAACACCTCCACCACGCTGGTGCCGTCGTGCTGGGCGGCGCGCGTCATGATGTCGGTGGTGAGCTGCGGCAGGCAGTCCAACGCACGGGCATAGAACGTGCCCTGTGCGCCCATCACCAGCTCGCCCGGGTTGAACGGGTAGTCGATGGTGCCGTAGGGCGAGGTCTTGGTGACCTGGCCGAACTTCGTGGTCGGACTGTACTGGCCCTTGGTGAGGCCGTAGATCTCGTTGTTGAAGATGGTGATGTTGAAGTCCTGGTTACGGCGCACCGCATGGATGAGGTGGTTGCCGCCGATGGCCATGGAGTCGCCGTCGCCCATGCTCACCCACACGGAGAGAGCCGGGTTGGCCAGCTTCACGCCCGTGGCGATGGCGCAGGCACGCCCGTGGATGCTGTGGAAACCGTACGTGTCCACATAGTAGGGAATACGGGACGAGCATCCGATACCGGACACCATGCAGATGTTCTCCTTCTTGTGGTTGGTCTTCGGGAAGGTGTTCAACAATGCGGCGAGGATGGCGTGGTCGCCACAGCCGGGACACCATTTCACCATTTGGTCGCTGGTGAAGTCAGCTTTTGTATATTCGCGGTCCGCTCTGGGAACAAAATGTTTTTCTGCCATAATTATCTGTGAATTAAATGGTTCTTGTTTGAATTATTTGGCAAGCAGTCTTTCGAACTCAGCTTTCAGCTCGCCCACCTCGAACGGGAGACCCATGATCTTGTTGTATTGGGTCATCGGGCATTCGGGGAACTTCGTGCGGAGGTAGCCGGCGAACTGGCCGTTGTTGAGCTCACAGACAACGATCTTCTTGTACTTCTTGAAGATGTCGCCGGTGTTCTTCGGCAGCGGGCAAATATAGTTGAAGTGGGTGTAGGCCACCTTCTTGCCTTCTTTGTTCATCTCTTCCACGGCGAGGGTGAGGGCACCGGCGGTGCCGCCCCAGCCTACCACGAGCAGATCGGCGTCAGGGTTGCCGGTGACTTCCTGGTCGGGGATGTCGTTGGCCACGCGGTTCACCTTCTCCTGGCGGTTATAGACCATCAGGGCGTGGTTTTCGGGATCGGTGCTCAGAGGCCCGTCGGGGCATTTCTCAAGGCCGCCCACACGGTGTCTGAGGCCTTCCATGCCGGGCAGTGCCCATTCGCGTGCGAACGTCACGGGGTCGCGGCGGAAAGGTCTGTAGTTCGGGTCATTGGGCGTGGCAAGGCGCGGCTTGATTTCCGGCATGTCCGCCATCTTGGGGATGCGGAACAGCTGGGAGCCGTTGCCGAGGTAGCCGTCGGTGAGCAGGATGACGGGGGTCATGTGCTCCAAGGCGACCTTGGCGGCGTTGAAGGCCCAGTAGAAGCAGTTGGCGCTGGAAGAGGCGGCCATGACCACGAGGGGAGCCTCGCCGTTGCGGCCGTAGAGAGCCTGGTTCAAGTCGCTCTGCTCCGTCTTGGTGGGCAGACCCGTGGAGGGACCGCCGCGCTGCACATCAACCACCACCAAAGGAAGTTCCACCATGACGGCCAAACCGAGAGCCTCGCTCTTCAGCGAAAGGCCGGGGCCGGAAGTGGAGGTGCAGGCCAAAGCGCCGGCGTAGGAGGCACCGATAGCGGAACAGACACCCGCGATCTCGTCTTCAGCCTGGAACACTCTTGCACCCAAGGATTTGTGCTTGGCTAACTCCACCATGACATCCGTGGCGGGAGTGATGGGATAGGAACCAAGGAAGAGTCTGCGACCGGATTTCTCGGATGCGGCCAAGAGACCCCAAGCGGTGGCGACATTACCGGTAATGTTGCGGTAACGGCCCTTGGGCATCTGGTCGGCATGGGCGATTTCGAAAATATGGGAGTGCATGACTTCCAACTTGTCGGCATATTCGTAGCCTTCCGTCAGCACGGCCTTGTTCAGCTTCACGACCTCGGGCTTCTTGGCGAATTTGCGCTCCAAGTAAGCGAAGGTCTGGTCGAGTTTCTTATGGGTGGCGTAGAAGATGATGCCCAACGCGAACATGTTGCGGCAGCGGTCGGCTGTCTTCTTGTCTGCACCCTGGTCTTTGCCGATGCGTTCCGTGAACGAGGTGACCGGCGCCTTGATGATGGTGTAGGCGCGCTCCATCTCATCGGTGAAAGGGTTGTCGCTCTCGGTGTAGCCTGCTTTCTCAAGGGCCTCGTCGGTGAACGTGTCGATATCGACGATGACCGTGGCGCCCTTCTTGGCCCACTTGAGGTTCGACTTGAGGGAGGCCGGGTTCATGGCGACCAAGATGTCGCACTTGTCGCCCGAGCTGTAGATGTGGTTGCCCACATGCACCTGGTAGCCGGACACGCCGGCGACGGTGTTGTGAGGAGCGCGGATTTCCGCCGGATAATCGGGGAAAGTGGCGATGTCGTTGCCTGTCAGGGCTGAAGCGTCCGAGAACAACGTTCCGGAAAGCTGCATACCGTCGCCAGAGTCACCCGCAAAACGGACGACAATGTCGTCAATTTTTGTGATTTGCTCTGTTGATGCCATACAATCTGTATTTTATGCTTTATATGTTTTAGTTGTCAAAAAATAGTCCCAAACTGCCAAAAAGACAAAACGAAAAATCAAGCAACAGTTTGTTTTGCAGTGACTTAATTCCTCGTTCTTCTCCTTCTGCAATTCGGCGCAAAAATATCAAATTTAATGAGACTTACAACTATTATTTTGTGTTTTTTTTGGCCGTGACGACAGGGCGCTCGTCAAACGTTATAAAAACGTGCCGGGGAGCGTCACAACAGTCCCGCAGATGGTCCGGAGAGTGCCCAACACCTCGGATTGGCAGTACCTTGCGTAGATGTCGTACTATGCCAGCAATGCACCCACACCAGCAAAATCTTCCAAAACACCGTCGTCACACCTGAAACATTTTCAAGCAGAGTTTTGCGCACTTTTTGCATTTTGCAATTTTCTTTACGTAAATCACCTCTTTTCTATCGAAAAATGTCATTTTTATTACTTTGATTCTCAATGAATTAAAATTCATTGATTCTTGATTTATTTGCTTTGATTTTGTAATTTTGCCAGCAAAAAAAACAACATCTGAACATTATGACAAACAATGAAAACAAGAGCGGGATTTTCGGACCAATATATGATCAGTTTTGTGCTCAGCCGAAGCTTGCCATCAGACACTTGATGAAAATGCAAACGGGAGAGTGCCCAAAAGCATTATACCGCGAGGATATTGGCTATATTGATATTGTTTGGGGCGAGAATGATCCGAAAACTAACAGGGGGTTTGGGTTAAAACATATTGTGGAAAAACATGGTGCTAACATAAACGAGTTAGGCTTTGAGGTAGAAGATTTCATTCCAATTGTGGTGCAGTTCGGGAATTTATCTGTAAAAAAATCAGACAACAAGAAACAGATATTGGAGAGCGAAACTTTTAGGATAGTTATTCAGACTCGATGGGACAACCAAGAAAAAGTCTTTTTGTTAACAGCCTTTGACCTAAGAAAAAAGCCCGAGTGATTCGGGCTATTTCTTGGGACCATCAGGACTGCACTCGTTGATGATTTTACGACAGAGACACTCCCTCTATCAACGCTGCAAAGATACATTTTTTTTTAATCCAAGCATTGCTCGATGATTTTTTTAGAAAATGTATCGCGAAAGCGTTGAAACAGCAGGACTCTCCGGCGAAAACCGCCCTATGCCATTTCCCCCAACTCCACCACCACCGCATACCGCGTCCTCTCCGTGATGGGGTTCAGTGCCATTACGCCCAACCACCACAACCCGTCGCGGGATTCCATTCCCGTGCGCAAACACGCACGGTCGCGCGTGTCAACAGTTCCGCGGACAATCCGGAACGAGCCCCGTGCCTCGGGATGGCAGTACCTTGCGTAGATGTCGTGCGCCGCCAGCCCCATCGTCTTCCGCAAGTTCACCTCCACGAACGGGTGCAGTTTGCATTTTCCATCTTCTTGATAGACAAACATATCGACACCGGCCTCGCCGTCGTAGTGCGGGGCGACCTCCTGTCGCAGAAAATCGCTGACGAGCGACTGGACGACGGCCAGCTCTTCAATGTTAACATAGAGGGAAAGAGCCTGTAGAATAGCGGAATCCGGCATCAGCAGGTTGCCGCCGTAGCCGTAATGCTCGGTCTTGAAGAGCGAATAGCCCCGGAAGATGACCTCCCCGTTCCGGCATTCGAACTCCATCGCAAAGTCCTGGACCACCGTGTACATCCGTTCCGCGATGAGACCGCCCTGCCGTTTCAAGACCCCTGCGGCCTGCCGAAGGAGCGTGGGCGTGCAGGCATGATGCGCGTACAAATGCCCGCGCCCGTTGCCCGAGTACGGCGACTTGAAAATCGCGTCCGTCACCCGCGCCACGAACTTTTCAACATCCCGGATCTCCGTAAGGAATTCGGGAGTTGCGGGCAGGTCTTCCGGATGCGGACAGCGGTCACGGAGGAACTCCATCGCGGTGATGGCGGTCTTGCGGTGCGCCAACTCGCGGAGTTTCGTCAACCGTGCCTCCGACGGCAGAAACGACTCCCCCACCCCGATGCGCCGCAACTGATACACCACCGCCGCGTCCCATCCCCACGGCGTCACCTTCGTGATCCGGTCCGCATTCTCCATCGGGGCGAAATTCTTCTGAAATTCCTGACCGAAAGGGCGATAGGCATCGCACACAAGTGCATCCTTGTCCACAAGATAACGCATAAACGGTGCGCAGTCGTAGGCGAACTGCGCCGCCGACCGTAAAGTGACGTACTGCGGCTGATTATCCGCCAACGCGTAGTCGTGCTCTGGATTGAAAAGGAGAAGGTTCATAGAAGCGGTTTCAGGTTTCAGGTTTCAGGTTTCAGGTTTCACAGCACCGCCACGCTGCCGGTGAAGACGTAGGGCTTCCCATGCGGGTCGGTGCAGCGGATAATCCAATTATAGACAGCGTTCACGGACGACTTTCCATTCTGGCGGCCGTCCCAGCAGAAGTTCTTGTCGCCGGAATAGAAAACGAGCTCCCCCCAACGGTCAAAGACACTGATGCTGAAATCGACGATCTGGCTCTTGTCGGATTCGGAAAGCTGGAACGCGTCGTTCAGCCCGTCGCCCTTGCTGGGCGTGATGGCGTTGGGTAGCAGGATGCTCAGCGGGCAGAACGGGATGTTGAACTGCTCCACCTGCTCGCAAACGCCGTTGGAGGCCGTGAGGGTGTAAAGGCCGCTTTCGGTGACAACGATGGACGTACCCACCTCGCCCGTGCTCCACAAATAGTCGTCGAAACTGCCTTCCACCGACAGTTCCGTCTCGCGCGTGCTGCAGAAGTCGGGATTGGAGACGGACGTCCGCAGGAAGGTGTCGAGGAGCGTAAGATGCAGCGTGACCGCACTGTCGCAGTCGTGCACGGAAGTGAAATAGCGCGTGTAATCACCAGACTCTAAGAAGGTTTCCCCGTTCCAGCCATACTGCCCGCACGCAGTCTCCCACACCTCGCTCTCGGCCGGATGCCCGATGTCAAGGTGCAGCGTGACGGTGCTGTCGCAACCGTTCTGGGACACGAAATCCTTGACATAGTCGCCGCTTTCGTTCAACGTGTCGCCCGCCCAGACATATTGCTCGCACGCGAAAACCGTCTGCTCTTGCTGCCAGTGGCGTTCGACGACCAGATTCAAGAGAATGACGCTGTCACAGCCGTGCCGGTCTTCGATTCTCTGTAAACCGGTGAACCAGCTCTCCGGCCAGCCTGGATGTAAGGTGAACATCTGGTTGAGAAACTCCGCGCTCATGGAGAAACCGTATTCCGTGTAGTCGTAGCCTTGGCAGATGGTGTCTCGCAAAAAGGTGGTGTCGGCAAGAACATAGTTGCGCAGCTCGATGGTGTCGGCAGCCGAGCAGTTGGAGTTGCCGGAAGTGGCCGTAACCGAATAGATTCCCGGTTCCGAAGTGTGGAATCCCGAGGCGGTGGAGCCCGTGTTCCAAAGATATTGGCAAGTGCCGCAAGCCGCCGCGGGGTGAAGATAGACGCTCGTTCCTGGGCAAACTGTGGTGTCTTCCCCAAGCGATATTTCCGGATATGGGTGCACCGTGACGGGGAACGAAGCGTCGAACTGGCAACCGAAGCTGTCGATGACCGTGAACGCGACGGGTTGCACACCTGGGGCCAACGCCGTAATGTTGTGGCCGTTTTCCACACCATTGCCAGACAGGAAGAACGTATCCACTCCCACGCTGTACCCCCAGGCTGTGGGCATCAGCTGCGGGTTCAACGCCAGCTCCCAATCCGTGATGTAGCCGTTGTCATGCTCCAGCATGTCCTGTACCTGGATGCACCAGTTGCCGTTGAGCGGGCATCCCACCAACGACCCGAAACTTTGGTAGGGATGATAGACCTGCGTCATCTGAGCCACATTCGTCGAATCGATGCTGTAGGAATGCAGAGCATCGAAAAAAGGCGACAGCTCCGTGTCCCAATGGGGATTGTAGTGGCCGATGAAATTGCTGGAGCTGAAGAAGTTGCCGTTGTCGGAAGCATACTGGTAGCCGAGGGTGTTGTTGTTGGACCAGACGTAGTTCCACGGCTCGCCGATGGGGTTGAGTGCGGCATTGCAGCTGCCGCCGTCGGGGCGGTAGGCGCTGCCGAGGTTGACGCGGAAGTGATACGGTGTCGGGGGATAGGTGCTCTCGTCGTACGTGGACACGAAGTTCGGGTAAGGCAGTATGGTGCTGGAGCTTCCGTTGGGGCAGAAAATCTGGATCTTGATGTCTTCGACGGCGGAGTGCTCCATCCGGAGCCGCACGTAGAGGATGTCATTGGCGGAAGTGAGCGTGGCGTTCGCGGGGAACTCCGTGAAGGTGACGTTGGAACGATAGTACAGGCCGTAGGGAGGGCAGTTCTCGCCGTCGGGCAGGAAGACAGTATCGCGCACCGACAAGGCCACCGGCTGCACGAAGCCCACGGTCCGAAGGACGACATTGCTGCTGCTGTCGGTGCCAACACTCGGCACAAACACCTGGCCTTCACACAGTTCTGGCATATTAAACGTACCCGCAATCGGGTTGGCCGACGAGCGAACCCGGAAGGTGACAACCTGTTGCGCAGGGCAGCCCAACGTGTCGGCGGCCGTCACCGACACCTCGCAGCCGTTGCCCGTCGTGAAGATGTGCGCCACCGAGTCGAGGCCCGTGCCGCTCAGCGTGACCGAGTTCTCCAAATGCCAGGAGAAAGTCGTCGTGGCATCGCGCTGCGTATAGATCCCCTCGCCGTACACTCCCTTCACCGCAAAGTGGACCTCCACGCCGGGACAAAGATCGATATAGCCGTAACCGTCGTCGGGATTCAGCACGGGCAAGTGCGAGCAACGGGCGGAGTCGAGGACAATCTGGAACGGCTGGCAGCCGGTGTGCACGTCCGTCTGGGCAACGACACTCGTGCGGAGCGTCATTGTCGTGAGCACAAGCACTATGAGGTGTTTTCTCATTTTCCGCTGCATTTTTCAGGAGTGCAAAAGTACAAAAAAAACGTGACAGACATTCCCCATCTGAAGAGCCGTCACACATATCCAAGGATTTATTATCTTTGCCCCTTAAAATTCCGCATTATGAGAAAATATGTATTGTCAGCGTTAATTCTTTTGCTATTAAGTGTTTGCGGGTTCGCGCAGACCAAGAAAATCACCGTGGAGGACATCTGGGACAACTTCTCGTTCTATCCCCGCGGCGTGGCCGGCTACACCGCCATGCCCGTGAGCGACGACTATACCGTCCTCAAGCGTGCAGGCATCGAGCGTCACCATTTCAGCGACGGTTCCGTGGCCGGCATCATCCTGTCGCACAGCGATTTGAGCGATGCCTCCAAGGGACGTCTCTCCATCGCCGGCATCAGCGACTACGCCTTCTCCTCCGATGAGAAGAAAATCGTGCTCGCTTTCGACCAAGAAAGCATCTACCGCCGTTCCTCGTTAGCTCACTATTACATCTATGATATTGAAAACAAGCGGCTTATGCCCGTTTCTGACACCGCCCACCTGCTGCGCTTCGCCGAACTCTCCAAAGACGGAAGCAAGGTGGTCTTCGCCCGCGACTGCGACCTCTACTACCAGGACCTGGCCTCCGGCAAGGTGGTACGCATCACGAAGGACGGCAAGCCCAACCACATCCTCAACGGCTTCGCCGACTGGGTCTATGAGGAGGAACTCGACATGTCGCAGGCCGCCTCGTTCTCGCCCGACGGCACCAAAATCGCCTACCTGCGCTTCGACGAGAGCCGCGTGAAAGAGTTCACCATGCCGATGTACGACAACCTCTACCCCACCGAATTCAAGTACAAATACCCGAAGGCCGGCGAGGACAATTCCCTTGTCGAGGTCCACATCTACGACCTCGCGACCGGCACCGACACCAAACTCGACCTCGGCGACAACTCCAACTGTTACTTCCCGCGCGTCTATTGGCTGCCCAACAGCCGAGACGCCGTCGTGCTGAAACTCAACCGCCACCAGAACCAGCTCGACTTCATCCGCTACAACACGGTCACCAAGGCGCAGGACATCATCTACACCGACAAAAACGACAAGTGGCTGGACGTGACCGACAACTACTACTTCCTGGCCGACAATAACTCCATGATCGTCACTTCCGAGCGTAACGGCTTCAACCACATTTACAAACTAATGTTCGGCGGCGCCCTCGTCCAACTCACCTCTGGAGAGTGGGAAGTCAATGAAATCCAATATGTTAATGAAGCAAAAAAGCAGATTTACTACCTCTCGAATGAATCGGGCGTGCTCAACCGCGATCTTTACGTCATCAATTATGATGGCAAGAAGCAAAAGAAACAGCTGCTGACTGCCGGCAACGGTTGGGCGAGCACGGAGTTCTGTCCGAACGGCAACTACTACCGCTTGCAGTATTCCGACCTGAACACCCTGCCGAAATACACCATCAACGACAAAACGGGCAAGGAGTTGCGCGTGCTCAACGACAACCAGAACATCCAAAACGTCATGAACGACTACGGCTTCGTGAAGCGCGAAATCATCAGCTTCACCACGAAGGACGGCGTGACGCTGTACGGCTGGATGATGAAGCCCGCCAATTTCGACCCGAGCAAGAAGTATCCGGTGATGATGAATTGCTACGGCGGCCCCGGCTCGCAGCAGGTGATGAACGCCTACAGCAGTGCGCAGGACCTCGCCTTCTACCAGATGCTGGCGCAGCACGGCTACATCAGCGTCTGCGTTGACGGGCGCGGCACGGCCACCCGCGGCGATGCCTTCAAGAAGGTGATTTACCAGCAGATGGGCAAGTACGAGGCCATCGACCAGATTGCGGCGGCCAACTGGCTCAAGACCCTGAGCTACGTCGATGGCGACCGCATCGGCATTTGGGGCTGGAGCTTCGGCGGCTACCTCTCCGCGCTCTCCATGTTCCGCGGCGACGGAGCCTTCAAGATGGCCATCTCCGTGGCTCCCGTCACCAACTGGCGCTACTACGACAACATCTACACCGAACGGTTCATGCGCACCCCGCAGGAAAACCCCGACGGCTACGACCTCAACTCCCCGACCACATACGCCAAAGACCTCAAAGGCAAGTATTTGCTGATTCACGGCACTGCCGACGACAACGTCCACTTCCAGAACGCCATGGAGTTGGTGAAGGGCTTGAACGAGGCCGGCATCGAGTACGACCAGTTCTTCTTCCCCAACAAGAACCACTTCATCATGGGCGGGAACACCCGAACATACCTCTACAACAAACTACGAAAATACATCTTGGAGAATCTATAGACAAGTAGCGCCACCCTCAACGAGAAGGTGGCGCTGTTTTTTTGGCATCCGCTTGCGTCCCGGCTTTCCCAGGCAACCGCCCCGCCTTCTTCAACGCAGCATGGAGAATCCATTCGATCTGGCCGTTGGCACTGCGAAACTCCTCCGCCGCCCACTTCTCCACCGCATCGAAAATCTCTTTGTCCACCCGCAAAGCGAAATTCTTCTTCATAATCTTCCTAAACTTCCTAAACTCACTAAACTCACTGATACAGCGTCCCCGTGTTAATCACCGGCGAAGCGGACTCGTCGGCGCAAAGCACCACCAAGAGATTGGAAACCATGGCGGCCTTGCGTTCCTCGTCCAACTCCACGATTTTGTCAGCGGAGAGTTTCTTAAGGGCGAGATCGACCATGCTGACAGCGCCCTCCACGATTTTCTCGCGGGCGGAGATGATGGCGTCGGCCTGCTGGCGGCGCAGCATCACGCTGGCGATTTCAGCGGCATAGGCCAGGTAGTTGATACGTGCCTCCACCACTTCGATGCCGGCGATTTCCAAATGCTTGCGCAGCTCGCCCTCCAGGCGTTCGTTGATTTCCTCGCCGCCGGAGCGCAGTGTCACGCCCTGGTCGTCGCGGTCCATGTTGTCGTAGGCGTACAGCCCCGCCACCTTGCGCAACGCGGCGTCGCTCTGCACTCGCACGAACGAGTCGAAGCTCTTGACCGACTTCATCGCCGTCTCCGTGACGGTGGTCCGGACATCCGAATCGACCTCGAAACAGGCCTTGTAGGTGTCGCTGATCTTCCACACCAGCACCAAGCCGATCATGATGGGGTTGCCGTTCTTGTCGTTCACCTTGATGGGCTCAACGTCCATGTTTTTGGCACGCAGCGACAGTTTCTCCTTGCTGTAGAAGGGGTTGACCCAGAAAAAGCCATTCTGTTTCACCGTGCCGGAATACTTGCCGAAGAAGGTGAGCACCCGCGATTCGTTGGGCTGCACGACGATGAAGCCCGCCAGGTGCATAATCCAGAGGACCAGCATCAGGAAACCGACGCAGATGGGGAGCAGCAGCCACGGGGTGACTTCGCCATCAGCATCCGTTATGCATCCTAATTTAGCGAGTTTCACCACTATCCAAATGGAGAACACTAACAGCGCGAGATTGATCAACAGGTGCAGAAATCCATTGTTTCCCGCACTCATTTTCTTTTCAAATTCATTGTTGTTCATAACTTTACAGATTTTATTTGTGATTAAAACAATATCATTTTAATATCACGGCAAAAATACATTTTTTTTTCAAAAACAGCTGTTTTATTTTTGAAACTGATTTTTTATTTTTGCACGTGTTTTCTTTTTCTTGGAATAAGTTTCATAGAAGAATGATTATCAAATATTTACGTATTATCCTATTGTTCATACCCCTAAGTTTGGCCGTCTGTGGCTGGTCGCAGGGCGATGTATTGGTGAACACCAGCTATGACTGGAAGGCAGACTCGCTTTTTATCAAGAAGATGAAAAAGCAGTTGAACCATATTCGCCAAACGGAGAAGCGCCCCACGGTGGCATTGGTGCTGGCAGGGGGAGGCGCGAAGGGTGCCTCGCACATCGGGGTGCTCAAATACCTCGAAGAGCAGGGCATCCCCGTTGATTTCGTGGCGGGCACGAGCATGGGCGGCCTGATGGGCGGCATCTACTCGTTAGGATACTCGGCTGTGGAGATCGACTCCATCGTCCGCTCCATCGACTGGAACGTGATGATGAGCGACAACGTGCCGAGGGAATTCTACTCCTTCAACCGCAGGTCCTACAAGAGCACCTACGTCATCGACATCCCGTTCGAGGGAACGCAGTTCATGCGAAGTCTGCCATCGGGATTCATGTACGGGCTGAACATCTACAACCTGATGAGCGCCTTGTCGGTGGGTTACCAGCAAGCGACGGACTTCACGCAACTGCCAACCCCATATTGCTGTGTGGCCACGGAGATCGTGACCCAGACGGAGAAGCACTGGACCGAAGGCTCCATGATCGACGCGATGCGCTCCACCATGTCCATTCCCGGCTATTTCCGTCCGGTGCGCGTGGATTCGATGATTCTGGCGGACGGCGGCACCAAGAACAACTTCCCCACCGACATCGCCAAGGCGGTCGGCGCGGACATCATCATCGGCGTGGAGCTGACCATGCCTCGCGACTACAAGAAAGTGAACAACGTGGCCGACATCCTGATGCAGACGGCGCAGTATTCCGGCGGCTTGGAGGCGCACAACCGGAACGTGCAGAACGCCACCATCTACATCACGCCGGACATCTCGGGCTACGGCATGCTCAGCTTCGGCAAGGAGGAAGTCGCGGACCTGATCACGCGGGGCTACACGGAGGCGCAGAAGCATGCCCGGGAAATCGACAGCGTGGCAATGCTCGTGGGGAGAAAAGGGCGCAAACTGCACAACACCAAGGCCATCAACATCTCCGACACGGCCGTGCGCATCTCCTCGGTGGAGTATGTCGGCGGACTCAGCGAGAAGGAGCAACGCTACATCAACCAGAAGATCCGCATCGAGAAAAACGAGCTCTGCGACCGGAAGGAGCTGGAGATCGTCCAATCGATCATCTACGGCACCATGGCCTTCACCGATGTCACCTACCGGCTTCTCGACGACGGGGAAGGCGGCTACAAGCTGCAGTTCCGCTGCACCAAACGCCCGCCGAACTCCGTCAACATCGGCCTGCGGGCCGACACAGAGGAGTGGTTCGCCGCATTGGTGGATTTCGGCTTCGGACAGAACAAAATCTACGGGCACTCTTTCCACGTCGCCCTCCGCCTGGCCAAATCCCCCTATCTGCGCCTCGGATGGACGTTCAGGCCCGTGAAAGGACCGAAGGTGAGCGCCGAGTTCCAGACCATCTACCGCACACTGTACGGCTCCGACAACGCGCTGTTCAGCCGCAACTACTACGAGCAGTCGCTACGCAACACCCTCAAACTCTACATTTCCGACACACATTGGAGCCGCGTGGACCTGAAATTCGGCGCCCGCTTGGAGCATCAGCCCTTCTACCGAATCTTCTCCGAAACGGGCATGTCCCAAGCTTTCAACTGGAGGACGTTCCACCCTTACCTGTTTCTGCGCTTCGTGTTCGACGACGAAGACGCGCACTATTTCCCGGACAGGGGCCTCCGCGTCACAGCGGGCTACGACTACAACTTTGTGAATTCCCACTATTTGTCCGCCAGTTTGAGAGGGGTTATTCCCGCATGCAGCTTCTTTGCCATAATTCCTTCTATAAAAGGAAGATACATATTCGGAAAAGATGAAAAGTATGAAGAAATGAACAACTATGTCGGCGGTGTGATGGAAGGACGGTACTACGAGCACCAGATGCCGTTCATCGGAATCAACGGAGAGAAGGCATGCCGCAACATCCTGACCATTGCAGACGTGGATTTCCGGTTCAAAGTGTGGAAAAACTGCTACCTGTCGGCGGTGGGAGCCGTCATGCACAACTGTCCCCTGAACTTGAAAGAGCACAACTTCGTCTATGCGGCGGCCCTGCAGTTCGGCTACAAGTCCAAAATCGGTCCCATCTTAGCCAACATACATTGGAATAGTTTCAACACCAAGAAAGTGGGGATTTATTTAGGTGTCGGCTACGACTTCTGATTCAGTTCAGGTCCCAGCAGAGCGAGACAATATCCTGCCAAGGAAGGTGAAGCCGCTCCGCCGTGGGCTGGTGGCAGAGTCGGCCGGCGTGGCAGAGGATGGCGGACATAAGCTCGGGCGATTGCTGCAGCGCGTAGGCGACCGACGGAGCGTGCACAAGCGTGTCAACGAGGGGAAAAAGGAAGTTGGAGAGGGTTATCTGAAAACCCGCCTCGGACAATGTCTCCTTGCGAATCTTGTCAATGACAGAAATGCCCTCGTCGTTTTGCAGCAGGTCCAGGCATATCATGGTGATTTTCTTTTCGTTGACAGCCTCGACAAATTCCCGCGAAAATTCAGCGGGAGAGAGCACGGAAAACAACATCTGGCCCTCTTTTGACAACGCCAGCTGGTCGAAGGTGAACACGTCGAATTTGAGGACAAGGTTACTTAAATGTGCCAAATCAGCGTAGTGATGGGTGAACTCCGTGCCGGCATCGGCATAGTCGGCATCGGAGAAAGGGTTATGATTGCCAAAGCCGAACTGCGCAAACACCTTGACTCCCTGGTCAGTCAGAATGCGCACGGCATTCGGGGTGAGAAAACCGCTGTCGGGATGGGCAGTCTCAGACTTGGCCAATGCGAGCGTGAGCTTGCGCACAGGCGCCTCCACAACAGCCTCCCAAGCCTGCGTTTCCATACGCGGCACATCTTGAAGAACAATATATTCTGAACTCATAGTTATAGTTATAGTTATTTGTTATAGTTATTTGTCTAAGTCTAAGTCATTTGCCTAAGTTCAGAACGAAAACCTCCGCAAACGGTCGTCCACACGTTCAATCCTCACGGGTGTGTATTCCCCTCGGAGCAGGCTTTCCACCTTTTCAGTCCACTCGATGAAACAGTAGTTTCCACTGTAGAGATAGTCCTGGAACCCGATGCGCGTGGCATCGTCGGGCTCGTCGATGCGGTAAAAGTCGAAATGGTAGAGCGGTTGCCCGTCAGAAGTCCAATACTCGTTGACTATGGCAAACGTGGGCGAGGTCATGTCAACCGCCACGCCGAGCTGCCGGCAAATCTCCTTGATAAGGGTAGTCTTGCCAGTGCCCATCTCGCCGAAAAAACCGAACACGCGCTCATCGGGATAAGCTTCCAAGAGTTTCCGCGCCACTTCGGGCAATTCGGACTCTGCCGCTATGACATTATGAACCATATTGTTACATCTTTAATTCTCCGCCACCGGCCCGGCATTGACTAACCAGCGGCCTGCCTGAGTGAGGAATGGCTCTATGATATCGTAGGGAATCACGCAGGCGGGAAGACCCGCGGCATAGCAGGAAATCTCGTACTGTTGGTAGATGAACTCCACACCATCCTCGCGGAAGATAGGCGCAGTCTCCGGCAGCGGGAAATAGTCGTTGTTCTCCATCGTCAGACTGCTTTCAAACTGCTCCTTGTCGGAATCGAAATATTGCGTGTAGATGTTGTCCCTGACCAGGTCGGTCAGCTCGTCCATCGATTCGGTGCGGAAGATGTCATAGTCGATGCGTCGGCCGTCAGACTTGCGGAACGTTTGTCCCTGAAGCAGATACCAGCCGTGCGCGCCGCCGGAGAAACCCTCTTGGGTGTAGATGTACGTCACGTAGCGGTCGGTCTCGCGCAACTTTTCAAACTTCATGGCCTTGTGGCATTCCATCCCGTCGATTTTGGGCATGTCGGGGATAATATTCTGCTGGAAGTCGGCGAGGATAGACTTCTTGTAATGATCGAACATGCGGGAGGCATTTTCAGCTCCGCCCTCGTAGGTGCCGCCCAATTGCTCCGACATCCATTCTCGTATATTATTGATTACAAAAAAGTTGCCTGATTCCGGAAAATCGGCTTCGATTTTGACGGTGCCAGGGATGCCATTCACCACCACGGAATCCTCGATAGTCACCGACTGCGTTTTGATGTCCGCAGGGGTGATTTGCGACAGCGAGGTGAGGGAGTTCAGCGCATGCGTGTCGATTTTGGTTTTGCAACCAGCGAGCACCAAGGTCAGCCCGCACAAAATTCCTACTGCAACAAGATGTCTCTTTGTCATGATCTTCCAATTTTTTTTCGGCGGCAAATATACGATTTTTATTGGAGGTGACGAGAAAGCGCTTTTTTTTGTCAACGCCACAAGCAGACATGAAAAAGGCCGCAGGAAATCGCATTCCCGCGGCCTCGAAGTCTCGTTCTCGATGGGACTTAGTTCACATCTGCACGCGCCATGGCATCCTTATAGTACTTCTGGTTGACGAAGACGTCTTCCTTGTACGGGTTGATATGGCGTTTCTTGGACTGCGCGATGATGTAGCAGAGGGCGATGGCATTGGTGATGAGAGCCAGCGCACTGATGACGGTCATCATCGTCGGGTTGGCAGCCACGACAGAAGGATCGACCGTAGTGCCCACGACACCGTCAACGGCAGCCTGTCCGCCAGCAGCGTACAGTTGCTCGATGGTGGCGACACCTTCCGGATAGAGGACGGGAAGCGTAGCCCAGCTAAACCATTGCTGACCGTCTTTGAACGTCTCTTGGAAGAGCGGGAAGACTTGAGCGAACATGCACCAGATAGCCAGCGTGTTGGCGCGGTTCTGGATCCAGCCACCGCGATTCCACAACAGAGCGGCCACCGTCGGGGCGAGCAGCAAAGCGATACCGCAGTACCAGCTGTGTGTCGGCAGGCAGTTGTAGGTGTAGGCGAAGTTCCAGATATCGTAAATCACGATATAGACCCACGTCATGTCGGCCCAGATCATGTCCTTTCTGTCCTTGGAGGGATAGACATTCCACCATGCGGTCATACAGAAGATGTTGATGATACCGGCCACGCCGTTCATCACATTGTGCCAGCCGCCGTATTGCCAAACACCTTCGGAGGTAAGCCACCATTTGTTCCATCCCATTGCAGCGCTCTCGAAGTCGGAGACGCAGGCGATCAGGATGTTAATGGCCACGATGATGAACGGGAACGGTTTGAACCAGTGCTTGGCGCCGATGCCCCATTCGTATTTGATCATCATGAAGCCGATACACCCGGCTGTGGCGGCATAGAGCTTGGCGTAGTGGAACCAGCCCTGCATATAAACGTGGGTCTGGTTTTCCAACGCCCATTGCGCTCCGTTGCGCACGCCCACGGCAATCGCGAGGAAGTAGGCCGTCAGGGCGACGGGGATGATCAGGAAGGTGAAGATGCCGCCGAACTTGGTGCGGCGGGCGAACTCGTTGAACAGGATGAGACCCACGAGGACGACGAGCAGCATCCCCCATTGGGCCAGGGCGTTAGCCCCATAAACTTGGAAAAACATAATACTATTGTTTAATTAATATATATTTGGTATCATCTTTGAACTCGACCATGCTCCGCGCGGCTTCACCGCTTATAGCTACCGCGCTTTTGTCCCTTCGGGACTGCTTACGGAATAAGATTTCTTTTTGAGGAGAGCCCAGACGGCCCAGACGGCGGTGAGAACCAGCGACATGGGCAGGCCGACGGTGAGCAGCTCGCGCAGGACGATTTGGACACCCTGGGCACCGTCAAGGGCGGTGAGGAACGGGAAGCGCCAAGTAAGCTCGCCACTGAGAATGTGATCGACCACGAGCAATACCGAACCGCCCCAAAGCATCTTCTCCAACGCCGGCAGGTTGTGCATGAGCGCGGAATCCGACTCCTCAATGCGGTTTTCATTCAGTTTGCGATACGCGCTCGTCGCGATCGCCTGTGTCAAGGGTACTATAAAACATGCCATATTTGTTCGTTTTTTGTTTGTTCGTTTTTATTCTTTATCTCTTCAAGACGGTTTCAGAAATATATACCCAATTCGTGCATATTCCTTTCTTTTTCAATTTTTTACACAACGCGCCAACCCTACCGGAACGCAAACGGCCCGCATGGCGGAACGCGCCGACTTTCCGGCGGCAAAAGTACATTTTTTTGGAAATTGCAAGACATACGCCCCGACATTTTCACACCTTCACCCCTTCTAATCTCCCTAATCTCCCTAAACCTCCTAAACCTCCTAAACCTCCTACAACACTGTGACGGTGCCGCGCGTGACCACCGGCTTGCCCGCGGCAGGGGTGTAGCGCATCTGATAGAGATAGACCCCGCCGACGGCTGGCTTGTCCTTCACGCTGCCGTCCCACACGAAGTTCTTGTCTGTGGAGGCGAAAATGATTTCGCCCCAACGGTTGAAAATCAGGATTTCGAAATCGGAGATTTCCGAGCGCACCGATTCCGGAATGGAAAACAGATCGTTTATGCCGTCCGATCTTGACGGCGTGATGGCCGTGGGCAGATAGACCATCACCTCGCAGTTGTCGATGGTGATGTTGGCACGCCCGTCACAAAAGGCATTGCTGCCCGTCACCGAGTAGGTGCCCGGCTCCTCCACGGAGATGAAAGTCGTGGTGTCGCCTGTAGTCCACACAAAATGCTCGAAGTCGCTCACCACCTCCAACACTGTCTCGTGCGTGGAGCAGAAATCGGGATTGTTGGAGACAATGGAGACCGTCGGGTTCAGGATGGTGAGATGCATCGTGGCCGTGCTGTCGCAGCCGTCGGCGGCGGAGAAGTGCTGGTCGTAATCACCGGTGGCCGAATAGGTACGGCCGTTCCAGGCGTACTGCACGCAGGCAGTGTCCCAGAACTCCGACGTATAGCCCTTGCTGATGAGCGTCACCATGGCGGTGTCGCAGTTGTTGGCGCAGCAAATCCGATAAAGGAGGGTGTCTTCGCCCACAAAATCCGGGTCGAACTGGAACTGGAACTGCTCGTTTTCCATTCCCATCACCGTGACCTGCGCGTGCGAAGGATAACGGATGATTTCCGGCTCCACCGGCGCCTGGGCCGTGCAAAACGCATCGATAGTGTCGTTGCCGAGCGGATACAGCGTCTTGGCGTCGCCAATGCAGGCCACCACGATGTCAGGCAAGGCATACAGCGGGATGAGCACCTCCACGGTCACGGAATCCTCGCAAGGGTACATCGGAGAGAAGCTGATGTCGTCGAGGGCGAAGTCGTTGCCGCTGCCGACCGTATTCTGGTTGAGGATGCGGATGGTGGCGGTGGTGGAGTTGCCGCTATTCCAAATCTGGTAGAACTGCTGCCACTGCGAGGTGGCGGTGGGGGCAGTGAAGATATTGCCGATGGTCTGCCCGTTGATGCTGAACTGCAACCGGGCCAGTTGATTGTTCCCGGTTGATTGCCCCTGCGCCAGCGAGGCCACCCACGTGATGAAGATATGGTCGGTGTTCGGAATCACCGGGATCACCTGCTGCCATACCGTGGTGTTAGCAGAGCCCGCGCCGTTCACGTACATGCACTTGCCCGTACCGTTGCCGTAGGTATGGTCCAAGCAAGGATAGTTGCCGAAGTTGTTGTGCACGTTGGCGGAATTCGTGTTAATCGTATAGGTGCCCTCTTGCCCGATGACACCCCATGTGTTAGAGTTGGTTGTGTAGTATGAATAACCGCTGGTAAAGCCCGTGTTCCCGCTCTCGAAATCCCCGTTCGTCACAATGTTGTCAGAAATATAACGCCCTGTTATATAATACGTTGACGTTTCCGTCGGGGAAACCGTCTGATTGCTGTCGTGAGGGTTGGTGAACGCCGCTTCGGGCAACCACGTGTATTCGAACAGATTGTGCGACTGCAGCGGCACCGACTGCCCCACGAAAATCGTGGTGTCCTGCGTGAGCAGTACCGTCTCACAATGGTCGGCCTGACCAAACCCCGCCACCGCACACAAAAAGAATAGCGTAAACAAAATAGAACTTTTCCGTACCATATATTATATTGTAGTTATAAATATAACGAAATAGGACAAGAAAAGTTGCAACTTTTCTCAGCGCATGTTTCGCGCCCCCTACCCTTGCATCGATTTTTCGAGCTCGCGGGCGTGCGCAAGGAACTCATCGACGTTCATCTCCTTGAGGAACACCAGCCCGTGGGTGGCGCGCAGCACCGGATTGGGATTCTGGAAGAAGAACGGCTTGCCGAGCAGAAGCTGCACATTCTTGAGCTGATCCACCCAGATGCTCTGCGCCAGCGTGCTGAACTTGCCGTCGAGCTTGTAGCTCGGGAACGACGCATCAACTTGGCTGAGGTAGCAGTTGGCGAAGGCCGCGTTGAAGGCGCTGATGTCGTTGAGCGACACCGGCACAATATGCGAGACCTCCGACGGATGGTACTTGTACCACACGTTGCGATACCCCCAAATCTTGAGGTTTGACGTGTCGTGTTCGTCACGCCAGAGACGCACGGCGTCGGCGATGGCCTGCAACACCTTGTAGTGCGTGTCGGGACCGCTGCCCTCGGGATCGAAGGCCAAGGTGATGATGTCCGGCCGAATGGTACGCAGTTCCTCCAAGATGGGCATCACGTCGCGGGTGCGGTTGGGGTTCTCCGTGAAGATGTCGCCCTTGTAGAAGCCGAGGCGCAGATGGTGCACACGGTCCTGCATCATGCCGAAATGCGCCCACACCAGCTCCTCCTCGAACTCGCGCACCATGCCTTTCAGCTTCTGGATGTCCGTAGGCATCTTCTGGCCGTCGTAGCAGCTCTTCGTGAAGGCGATGATATCCACAATCCGGGCATCCAACTCTTCCACCGACTTCACATCCCAGATTTCCACCACATCGCGCACCAAGCGGTGGGCAAACCCGCGCAGGAACTCGGTCTTTTGCTGCGAGGCGATCTTGATCAAGGAGTGATAGACGTCCTTCTCCCGCTTCAGCTTATAGCCCTCCGTGAAGAAATTCGGGTAAAAGACCATCTGTATGTTGCCTTCCCTCAACAGATTGAGCGTGTTTGTGAGATGCTTGACGAGGAAAGTGTTCGTGACGGCGTTGAAGCCAGAGGTCATGATGGAGAAATGCAGTTCGTTGGAAGCGTCGCTGGCGATGTGGTTCAAGTAGGGAAGCATCCCGAGCAGGATGTCATCGTGGTGCGGCGCGGTGTTGTAAATCACCTTGTTGCGCACCGGTTCCATGCCGCGTTCAATCTTCGAGGTGATGGAGTCGATGCTTTTCTGAATGGACGGGAGGCCCAGACCGGGGATCATGCGGCAGAACGTGTCGCTTTGAAGGTCCTCAAGGGTGAGTTTATCGCTGAACTTATCGATGTTCTTGCACAGGTTCATGATGGCGCGGTCGCTCTTCTCTTGGTTCCAACTTCCGCTCGTATAATATTGGTTCACAGAATCTTTCAGCATTGAGGCAGCACCCGCGGTGAGGTAAAAGCGGGCATTGGGCATCTTGGCCAGCACGGAAGCGGGGTACTGGTTGCAGGGCTTCTCCTCCAAAGCGAGGCGCACCATCTCGGCCTTGGCCTCGCCCGCCGCGAAGATGATGGCGACGGCGTCGGGGTTGGAGGTGATGGTGTGCAGCCCGATGGTGATCACGGGACGGAAACGCGACACCTCGATGCCACCCAGGTCACCTGCGGCGGCGGCGGCCGTCTCGAAGTTGGTGGCGGTCAGCCGTGTGGTGGAGTGGAAGTCGCTGCCCCGCACATTGAAGGCGATGTGCCCGTCGGGACCGATGCCGCCGAGGAAAAAGCCGATGCCGCCCATGTCCATAACTTTCTGCTCGTAAGCGCTGCACCAGTCATCGATCATGAAGATGGAACGCTGTTGCAGCCGTTCCTGCGCGGTCTTGGCCTCACGGTAGCGCAGCGAAAGATCCACGCGCTGGTCTGGGAACACCTCATCGAAATGCAGGCCCTCCGCCAACGGAATCTCGTCGCAGTTGATGAAAATGCCCTTGGAGGCGTCGAGCCCGAAGCCTTCCACATAAAACTTCTGCACATAATTATAGAAACTGTTGTGCTGCGCCGGACTGATGGGGTAGAACTCGTCGATCTGCACGAAATGCAGCCCCGACAGCACCGGCTTGCGGGTAAGATGCAAACCATGGTCCTTCCGGAAGGACGCTCCCTCGGGCGTGTCCCACTCCGCAAGAATCTTCTTCACCCACGTGATGAAATACTCCGGCGTCTTCCCCGTCGGCAAACTGATGACACCATCCGGGTTCCCATCCACCCATTCCAAGAACCGCAACGCGGTCAACAAGCCCAAAGTCGGGAAATTTTCCACCGTCACATACGGAATGTTCGTCGGGAACTTTTGCACGGCATTCTGCAAATAAAAACGCTCAACAGATGTATAATTATCCATAATTTTAAAGAATTACTGATTCTGACAAACGGCGGCAAAAGTATAAAAAAAGCATTTCTGAATCACGGGAAAAAAATTTTTTTTTGAAAATTGACTTTTTAAAAAAAAATATTATCTTTGCGGAAATTTTTGAGTATGCACCTTTTGGGTCTTGGTATCGGCTTTTTTCTCGTGCAGGCGAAGGTTTCACAGGGGCAGAAGCGAGAACGGAAATAAAAGGAATACCCAAAGAAAGTTTAGTATTTATCGAAAAACGTCAGGAAAATTTAACCAGTATGAAATTGAAAAAAGAGAAGGTCATGTTAGTGGACAGCAGTGACAATCTGCGCCATGTGATCAAAGATTACCTGGAACTGTCCGGTTACGAAGTGACAGACTTCAAGGACGGCCGGGAAGCCGATGAGCTGTTCAACAAAGGTCAGTACGACATTTGCATCATCGATGTGGCGCTGAAGCACTACGACGGCTTCCGACTGCTGCAGAACATGCGCAAGATTGACAAAAACGTCCCCATCATCATCCTTTCGTCGTTCTCCGACAAGGAGTACCGCATCAAAGGGTTCAACTTGGGCTGTGACGACTACGTGACCAAACCGTTCAGCATCGAGGAACTGGGACTGCGCATGCAGGCCATCCTGCGCCGCTGCAAAGCCGTTTCGCCTCGCCAGTACGTCTCCGAGGACGAAACCATCAAGTTCGGCAACTTCCTGCTCAACTACACCGAGATGCAGCTGATCCACCCCAAGGTCACCCGCACGCTCACCCGCAAGGAGTGCGAGCTGCTCAAGCTCCTGCTCGACCACAAGAACAAGCTCGTCCCGCGCGAAATCATCCTCCGCGAGGTCTGGGGCGAGGACGACAACACCACCTCCCGCAGCATGGACGTGTTCATGACCAAGCTGCGCGGCTACCTCATCATCGACTGCGAGGACAAGGTGTTGCCCAAGGAACCCGGCCAACGCAAGACCAAGTACGAGGACGGCTACCAGCCCACCGTGGAGATCTGCAACATCCACGGCACCGGCTTCATGCTCAGAGTGCTGGATAATTAAGAATTCAGAACTGAGAACTGAGAGTTAAGAACTGAGAGTTTTGCTCTCCATCGTTGAGGTTCACAATTCACATTTTAATTTTAGAGACATTATCAGGAAAGTGATTACTATGTCAAATATAGACAGATTATATGCGAGCGTGGCCCGAAACGGCCACGTTTGTGTTGGATTGGACACTGACGTGTCCTACCTGCCGGAGGCGTTCGCCCAGCAGCACCCCGGCGTCGAGGAGGGGCTTTTCGCCTTCAACAAGGCCATCATCGACAGCACCCTTGACGTGAGCGCCTGCTACAAGGTGCAGATCGCCTACTACGAGGCCTACGGCATGGCCGGCCTGCGCGCCTACGCACGCACCCTCGCCTACCTGCGCGAGAAGAAGGCCGTCGCCATCGCCGACATCAAGCGCGGCGACATCGCCAAGACCGCCGAAATGTACGCCAAGGCGCACTTCACCGGCGAGTTCGAGGCCGACTTCATCACCCTTAGCCCCTACATGGGCCTCGACAGTCTCTCCCCCTACCTGCCTTACCTTAAGGACAACGGAAAGGGCGTGTTCGTGCTCATCCGCACCTCCAACGAGGGCGCGAAGGACATCGAATACCTGCCCACCGAAGGCGGCCGGCGCGTCTATCACGTGGTCGGCGAGAAACTGCAGGCCCTCGGCAAGGACTACCTCGGCGAGTGCGGCTACTCGGCCGTCGGCGGCGTGATGGGCTGCACCCACCCCGACGAGGCGGCGGAGATCCGTTCCATGCTCGACACCACTTTCTTCCTCATCCCCGGCTACGGTGCCCAGGGCGGCAAGGCCGAAGACATCGCCAAGTACCTCCGCGACGGCAACGGCGGCGTGGTCAACTCCTCCCGCGGCATCCTCCTCGCCTACCGCAAGCAGGACAACGGGGCGGCCCACTTCGCCGACTGCGCCCGCGCCGAAGCCATCCGTATGCGCGACGACATCCGCCAGTATCTTTAGACGTGTGGCATAAGATAATGGGTGAATTGAATTAGTAGATTTTTTAAGATATTCATTGAGCAGCCCAGAAGGGGCAAAACGCACGAAGCGCCAATAACCCCACATAAGGCGCAAGCCGCAATGTGGGGTCTATGACAAAAACTATAAATTATGGGAATTTCCATGCAAATACTCGGCCTCCTGGCCAGCCTGACGTTCCTCGTGGTCACCCACGAGCTCGGGCACTTCACCTTCGCGAAAATCTTCAAGACCCGCGTGGACCAGTTCTACGTCTTCTTCAACCCGGGCATCTCCCTGATCCGGATGAAGCGTTACGACGGCAAGTTCCATTTCAGCTTCTTCTCCGGGAAAGCGCCGGAGGAGTGGGCCAAACACCCCGAATCCACCGAATGGGGACTCGGATGGCTGCCTCTCGGCGGCTATTGCTCCATCAACGGCATGGTGGATGAGACCACCAAGGCCAGCGACCTCGCCAGTGAGGTGCAACCGTGGGAGTTCCGCGCGAAACCCGCCTGGCAACGGTTCTTCATCATCATCGGCGGCGTACTCGTGAATTTCCTCACGGCCATCATTATATATATATTGATGTGCTTCACCTGGGGCAATGACTACATCCCGCTCAGCAGCGCCAAGTACGGCCTCGAATTTTCCCAGGAGATGCAGGACGCGGGCTTCCGCAACGGCGACAAGGTGCTCTTGGTTGACACCACCAAGCCCGAGACTCTCGGCGACTTCGCCAACACCGTGCTGCTTGACAACGTGAAGACCGTCACCGTGGAACGCGACGGCCAGGAAGTGGTCATCGACATCCCAAAAGACCTGCCCCGCAAGGTGGTGGGCGCCGGATCCTCCAGTCTCTTCTGCAACTACCGCATCCCGTTCGTCGTTGACAGCGTGTTGGCCGGCACCCCGGCAGCGCAGGCCGGCCTCCAAAAGGGCGACTCCCTCGTCGGCATCAACGACTCCGCCATGTTCTGCTTCTTCGACTTCAAGAAAGTATTCAACGAACATAAAGACAGCACGTTGCAAATCGACTATATGCGCGGCGACAGCCTCTGCCACGCAGCCGTCACCCTCGACTCGCTCGGCAACATCGGTGTCGCCTATAGGCAACCCGCCGACTTCTTCGAGGTGGTGCACGTCGATTACAGCTTCTGGCAATCCATCCCAACGGGCGTGAAACAGGGCTTCAACACCCTCGGCAACTACGTGAAGCAGTTCAAGATCGTCTTCACCAAGGAGGGCGCCACACAGTTAGGCAGCTTCCTGACCATCGGCAGCATCTTCCCGAAAGTGTGGGACTGGTACCGCTTCTGGAGCATGACCGCCCTGTTAGGCATCATCCTCGCCTTCATGAACATCATCCCGATCCCAGGCCTCGACGGCGGCTACATCCTCTTCATCCTCGTGGAGATGGTCACCGGCAAGAAGCCCAGCGACAAGTTCCTCGGCATCGCCAACACCATCGGCTTCGTCCTGCTCATCATACTCATGGTCTATGCGTTGGGGCTGGACTTCCGACGGTTCATCTTTAAGTAATGTAGAATGATGAATGTTGGTATGACAGTCAACTATATTATGATGTAGTTCCTTAAGCAGTCCCGGAGGGACAAGACGCGCGAAGCGCTAATAACCCCACACAAGGCGAAGCCGCAGTGTGAGGCTGCACAGAGTCCCGACATCATGGCGAAACCGCAGCGTGGAACTATCCATAAGGGCTGTAAGCCCGACCTATGTCAACCCAGGGTGAGCGACAGCGAGCCCTATGACATCCAGAACGAATAACGTAAGCAATATGAATAACGACGAACTCAAAACCGAAATCGCAAAGCTGAAACAGCAGAAAAACGCCATCATCCTGGCGCACTACTATACCCTGCCCGAAGTGCAGGAGGTGGCCGACTTCGTGGGCGACAGCCTCGGGCTGGCCCGCAAGGCCGCCGAAACCCAGGCCGACATCATCCTCTTCGCTGGCGTGCACTTCATGGCGGAGACGGCCAAGATCCTGAACCCGACCCGCAAGGTGCTCGTGCCCGACATGAGCGCGGGATGCTCCTTGGCCAACAGCTGCAAGGCCGAAAAACTCGCCGAATTCAAGGCGAAGCACCCCGACCACAAGGTGCTGGCATACGTCAACTGCAGCGCGGCCGTGAAAGCACAGTGCGACCTGATCGTCACCTCCGGCAACGCCCTCAAGCTCGTCAACCAGCTGCCCAAGGACGAGAAGATCATCTTCGTGCCCGACGGCAACCTCGGCGACTACATCAACCGGATGACCGGCCGCGAGATGCTGCTGTGGGACGGTGCCTGCTGCGTGCACGACCACTACGAGGTGGAGGATCTGGAGAAGGCCAAGGCCGAGCACCCCGACGCGGTGGTGGTGGCGCACCCCGAGTGCCGCCGCGAACTGTTAGAGAAGGTCGATTTCATCGGCTCCACCGCCGCCATGCTCAACTTCATCGGCGAGAGCGACGCCAAGGAGTTCATCGTCGTCACCGAGAGCGGCATCATCTACGAGATGCAGAAGCGCAACCCCGACAAGAAGCTCTACACGCTCTACGACGGCGCGGTCAAGCACGACTGCGTGAATATGAAGAAGAACAACCTGCTGAACATCTACGCCGCCCTCCTCGAAGAGCAGCCCGAGCTCATCATGGACGAGGAGCTGCGGAAGAAGGCGCTGGTGCCGATACAGAGGATGCTGGAAATGAGTTAGCAGTTAGTGATTAGCAGTTACAGCGGCTAACGAAAATATTGCGTTCGAAGGACCATTCCCTTTCCTTGGGGAAGGGGTGGCCGTAGGCCGGGGTAGTAATAAAAAAATCTTCCTTAAGCAGCCTCGAAGAGGCAAGACGCGCGAAGCGCAATTAACCCCACACAAGCGCAGCGCAGTGTGGGGCGAAACCGCAATGTAAGGCGCAGCGCAGTGTGGGGCGAAGCGCAGTGTGGGGCTACAGCCGCAGTGTAGTGCGCAGCGGCAATCCGCGAAAGAAGCTTGTCAGAGACTCGCAGCTAATACCTCCACGTCACCGGAATCTGGTAGTAGCAACGGACGGGCACCCCGTTCACCGTGGCCGGCTCCCATTTAGGCATGGACTGCACGATTCGAATAGCTTCTTTGTCATGATACGGCGGGTAGAGGGAAACCTTGACTCTCGGTTGCGTGACACTTCCGTCTTTCTCCACGACAAACTCCACCAGCACAGTTCCGGAAACTTCCACATAATTGGGGTAGCGTATCTCCCGCCGCAGATAGGCATTCAAGGAATCCGCGCCGCCTGGGAATTTCGGGAGAATCTGCGCAAAACGAAAGACAGTGTCACCGTCAATGACTTCGGCGGCAACAATATCAGGGTCAAATTGCAAATCGGTATCAATATAGTGGTGCTGTGCCACGGTAATCGTGTCTTTCCCTTTTTGGGCAAGTAAAGGAAAAGCCATCGCGCAAAAAGCGGCGGTCAAGGCCAGTGGCAGCACCCTATTTCGATTGTGGGAGATCATGGCGCAAAGATACATTTTTTCCGTAACACTTGGAAGCGTTGTTTCCTATGTGCGACGCTTGGAAGCGTTACTTCCTAAGCAAAAAAATCGTATCTTCGCAGCCTGAAAAAAGACCTCAACAAACATGGCTGGCATAGCGGTGAAACGGAACTGGCACAGACAATTAGAAAGAAGCATACAAAGCGACCGACAGGATTGAGGTGTTTCGGCACAATTATTGCAGTATAAAAACCAACCTATAAGATAAAGAGAAGAAATGGGAGACTACATACCGAATGAATACCTGGAGAACAAGACCGTGGTGCGGAAGTACCGGGAGCTGTTGGAGGTAATCTGGCCGCGCACGACCGCGGAGGAGCGCAAGCAGATCCGCAAGGCTTTCGTGTTGGCCACCAACGCGCACTTCGGCGTGCGGCGCAAAAGCGGCGAGCCCTACATCTACCACCCCATCGCGGTGGCCATGATTTGCTGCTCCGAGATGAACCTCGGCGCCACCTCCGTCATCTGCGCCCTGCTCCACGACGTGGTAGAAGACACTGACTACACCCTCGACGACATGCGCGAGCTCTTCGGCGAAGTGGTGGCCAACATCATCGACGGGCTCACCAAAATCGACGACCTCGTGGTTGACAACCAGAACATCTCCCTCCAGGCCGAGAACTTCAAGAAGATATTCCTCTCCATGTCGAAGGACGTGCGCGTGATCCTCATCAAACTGGCCGACCGCCTGCACAACATGCGCACCCTCGATGCCATGCCGCCGGAAAAGCAGCTCAAAATCGCCTCCGAGACCTCCTACTTCTACGTCCCCTTCGCCCACCGGCTCGGGCTGTACGCTATCAAGAGCGAACTGGAGGACTACGCCATGCGCTACACCAACCCCACCGAATACTTCGCCATCGCCGAAAAACTCAAAGACTCGGAAAAGGAACGCGCCACCATGATCCCCGAGTTCATCGCCCCCATCAAGGAGGCCCTCGACAAGGCCGGCATCAAGGCCGAAATCACCAGCCGCACCAAGTCCATCTCCTCCATCTACAACAAAATGCTGCGCAAACAGATCAACTTCGAAGATGTTTATGACATTTTCGCCGTGCGATTCGTGTTCGACAGCCCGATGTACGAGGAATTCGACATTTGCTGGCGCATCTACCGCATCATCTGCGACCTCTACCAGACCAACCCCTCCCGCGACCGCAACTTCCTCACCCACCCGAAACCCAACGGCTACCAGTCGCTGCACGTGACCGCCATGAGCAAGCAAGGACGCTGGGTGGAGGTGCAGATCCGCTCCAAACGGATGGACGAAATCGCCGAAAAGGGCCTCGCCGCCCACTACCGCTACAAGGAGGACGGCGAACCCGAAGACACCGACCTCAACCAGCGCCTGGAAGACTGGCTGCTCAAGACCCGCGAAATCCTCGACAGCAAGGATGCCGACGCCCTCGACTTCCTCAGCGAGGTGCGCCTAAACCTCGGGCTCAAGGAAATCTACGTCTTCACCCCCAAGGGCGACATGAAGACCCTGCCGCAAGGCGCCACCGTGCTCGACTTCGCCTACGCCCTGCATACCAACCTCGGCGACCACTGCATCGGCGCCAAGGTCAACTACAACATCACTCCCGTCAACAAAACCCTCAGCAACGGCGACCAGGTGGAGATCATCACCTCCAAAAAACAGTTCCCGAAACCCGAATGGTTGGAATTCGTGCAGACCCCGAAGGCGCGCCGCAGCATCAAAGACTTCTTCCGCAACGAACAGCAGGAGCTCGTCTCTTCGGGCAAACTGCTGCTGAAACAGTATTTCGACGAACTGAAAACCGATTTCACCGAGGAAAACGTCCGCAAAGTGATGGACGCCTCCTTGGAAAAAACCCCCGAAGCCTTTTGGAATAGCGTGGTTTCCAAGAAACTCACCAAAAACAAGATTGCGAAGATGCTTTCCATGAAGAACGCCAAGGAACTGGCCGACTTCCAGCAGAAAGTGTCGCAGGAAATCGAAAACAAACCACTCGACCAACTCATTGAGGAACAATTAGATGTAACCCCGAACGCATTCCTCCTCGACGACGACTACGAGCAAATCAAGTATGTGCTGGCCGACTGCTGCAACCCTATTCCCGGCGACACGGTGGTGGGCTTCCAGGTGTCGGACGACCGCATCGTGGTGCACCAGACCAGCTGCCCCAACGCCATCGCACAAATGTCGCGCTTCGGCAACCGCATCATCAAGACCAAATGGCGCAAAGGCCAAGACATCGCCTTCCTTTCCGGCATCAAGCTCAAAGGCTTCGACCGCAAAGGCATCATCAAGGAGATGATGGATGTGGTCACTTCGCAAATGGATTTAAATATCCGCTCTTTAAACATCGAGACCAAAAACAATGTCTTTACAGGTACGCTCATGCTCTACATCCAAAGTGTCAAAACCCTCAACAACCTCATCGAGCAACTGCGTCAAATCGACCAAATGGAGTCCGTGGAACGTATCGGATACGATGTCAATTGAGAATTAAGAATTGAGAATTAAGAATTGAGAATTGAGAATTAAAGAAATATATTCCTTGAGCAGTCCCGAAGGGACAAGACGCACGAAGTGCAAATAACCCCACACAAGCCGAAAGCGCAGTGTGGGGATGCAAGCAGAATCCAAAAACTAACCCAAAAATAATAAAAAAATGAAAGCATCAGAAATTTTAGCATTCGTGGCAGGAGCTGCCGCCGCTACAGGAATCACCCTCCTCTGCACCACTGAGAAGGGCAAGGAAATCCGCACCAAAGTGAGCGAAAAGATGACCCGCGAGGAAATCGACCGCGTGATCGCCAAACTGAAGGAGAAACGCGCCTGCGCCCCTTCGGAAGATGACTTCAACATCGACATCGAGGAAGATGACTTCGACCACGAAATCCACGACGAGGAATTGTAATGGACATCTTAGGTAAATTCACGAGGAAGTCGGAGCGCGGCGAGAAGACCTGGTCGGATGCCAAGACCTACTTTTCGCAGCGCTACGACTTGCTGAAGCTGGAGTTCTTGGAGAAGTCCTCACAGCTGCTCTCCGTGGTCTTCTCCATGCTCATCGTCATCGTGTGCGCCCTCGTAGTGCTGATCTACCTCTCTTCGGCGCTCATCCACTGGCTCACCCTCGCCCTCAACGCGGCCTGGGCCTACACCATACTGTGCACCCTGTTTGTCGCCATCATCGTCTTCGTCTTCGCCAAGCGCGACGCACTCTTCGTGAAGCCGCTCATCCGCAAGTTCAGCCGCATCATGTATCCGGAAAAAGTGGAGACACCCGAGACCGAGAACATCATCAAGGACGTGGAGGACGAATACGACACAACGAAAGGAGGTACAAATGAGCAATAAGAAGACCGCCCCAATCATGGATTTGGACGACATCGCCAAGCGGAAACAGCAACTCCGCGCCAAAATCGAGGTGCAGGAGCGCAAACTCAGCAAAGACTTGGATGCATACCAAGATGACGTGGAAACCCTCAAAAAGGTATGGAACGGCCTGAAAGGCGTGCGCCATCTCGGACAAAATTTCTCAGTGTCCGGCATCGGCCAGGCCATCCAGACCGTCCGTGCACTGCCGATAGGCAAAACCGCCGGAGCCGCTGCCGGAAAAGGCAAATTCTCCGGCTGGCTCACCGCCATCTCCATCGGAGCCGAAGTGGTCAACTGGTTCGTGCAACGGCGGAAGAAAAAGAGACAAAAGGGCAATTAGCCCCGACCCGAACAATCAAAGACATCATCATGACAGACAGCAACACCAGCGCGAAGGAACGCATCGACCGACTCACGCAAGAAATCAACCGCCACAACTACCAATACTACATGCTCGACAGTCCGACGATTTCGGACTACGACTTCGACCAACTCCTGCAAAAGCTCATTGATTTGGAAAGGGCCCATCCTGAGCTGCGGCGCCCCGACAGCCCGACGCAGCGCGTAGGCGGGGAGGTAACGAAACGGTTCGAGAGCGCGGCGCACCTCTATCCGATGCAGTCCTTGGGTAACACCTACTCGCAGGAGGACCTCATCGAGTTCGACCGGCGCGTGCGCGAGCTGCTCGCCGAGCCACCCACCTACGTGTGCGAACTCAAATACGACGGGGTGGCCATCAGCCTGATCTACGAAAACGGGACACTCGTTCGCGCCGTGACCCGCGGCGACGGCACCCGCGGCGACGTGGTGACCGCCAACGTGCGCACCATCCGCACCGTGCCGCTCCAACTCCAAGGCGACTATCCCCCGCTGATAGAGGCCCGCGGCGAAATCATCATGCCATTCAGCAGTTTCGAGCAACTCAACGCCGAGCGCGAGGAAATCGGCGAAACACCCTTCGCCAACCCACGCAACGCCGCCTCCGGAAGCCTCAAACTGCAGGACTCCGCCGAAGTCGCCAAACGCGGCCTCGACTTCAAGCTCTATTTCGCCCTCGGCGAACAGCTGCCCGGCGACAACCACTACCAGCGCCTGCTCAAGCTCCACGAGTGGGGCTTCCGAAAACCCGATGTCATGGAACAGGTGAACTCCTTGGAAGGGGTTTTCGCCTTCCTGAACAAATGGGACGAACAACGCAAGCAGCTCCCCTACCCCATCGACGGCGTGGTCATCAAAGTCAACGACTTCGACCAGCAACGCCAAGTGGGTGCCACCGCCAAGAGCCCCCGCTGGGCCATCGCCTACAAGTTCAAGGCCGACCGCGTCTCCACCGAACTGCTCAGCGTTGATTTCCAGGTGGGCCGCACCGGCATCGTCACCCCCGTGGCAAACCTCGCGCCCGTCGCCTTGGCCGGCACCGTCGTGAAACGCGCCACCCTCAACAACCGCGACTTCATGGCGGAAATGGACATCCGCGAAGGCGACCACCTTTTCGTGGAAAAAGGCGGCGAAATCATCCCGAAAATCGTGGGCGTCGATCTCGACAAACGACATCCCGACGCTCAGCGCGTACCCTTCGCCACCCAATGTCCCGTCTGCGGCACAACGCTGCAGCAAACCGAAGGGGAAGCTGGCGTGTTCTGCCCGAACGCCGACCACTGCGCGCCGCAAATCAAAGGCCGGCTGGAACACTTCATCGCCCGCAAAGCCATGAACATCGACTCCCTCGGCGAAGGGAAAATAGACATGCTCTATGCCAACGGGCTAATCCGCAACAGTGCTGACCTTTACGCGTTGACATTCGACCAACTTCTTGGCCTTGAAAAAGTTATCGAAAACGAAAACGGTAAGACGAAGACCCTCTCATTCCGTGAGAAAACGGTGCAGAACATCCTGGCCGGCATAGAGGCTTCCAAGCAGGTGCCGTTCGAGCGCGTGCTCTTCGCCATCGGCATCCGCTTCGTTGGCGAGGTGACTGCCAAGAAACTCGCCCGCCACTTCGAGACCATGGATGCCGTGGCCAACGCTTCCAAGGAGGAGCTGATGACCGTGGATGACGTGGGCGAACGCGTAGCTGACAGCATCATCGACTTCTTCAACAACACCGAAAACCTGCAAATCCTCTTGCGCCTGCGCGAGGCAGGGCTGCAGTTCGAGCTCAACAAGGACCTTAACAAGCCTGTTTCACAGAAACTTGCCGGAAAAAGCATCGTGGTGAGCGGCGTGTTTTCCATCCCCCGCGACACCCTCAAGGAACTGGTGGAAAAAAATGGCGGGAAAAACGTCTCTTCCATCTCCAAAAACACCTCCTTCGTGCTCGCAGGCGAAAAAATGGGTCCTGAAAAGCGCAAGAAAGCGGAGGCTTTAGGCATCCCTATCCTGTCGGAAGAGGAATTTCGGTCGATGATAGCGGAGTAGCAGAAAAATGTGTACTTTTGCACCCGAAAAACAACCGACAGAAAATGGCACTGATTCAATCGATGGAGGCAAACGGCGCGAAGCTCTTCAAGTACCGGGGACAGATTCCGGTACTCATTTTCGCGCTCGCCCTGCCGCTACTTTGGTTCACTAACAATAACATCTATGTGTGGGACACTTGGGGTTCCCCTCTGATGATCGTCTGCACCGTTTGCGCAGCCGTGCTCACTTTCGCAGGCCTCGTCCTGCGCGCCTACACGGTCTGCACCACCCCAAAAGGGACCTCCGGCCGCAACACCGCCCGCCAGGTCGCCGACCACCTCAACACCAAAGGCATCTACTCCGTGGTTCGACATCCACTCTACCTCGCCAACTACCTCATCTGGGCCGGACTGCTCGTCTTCACAATGAACCCCGTCGTTTTCATCATCGTCTCCCTCGTCTATTGGATCTACTACGAGCGCATCATGCTGGCCGAGGAGGCCTTCCTGCGCGGCAAATACGGCGACGAGTTCGAACAGTGGGCCGCACGAGTGCCCGCGTTCCTCCCGAAATGGTCCCTCTTCGAAGGCGGCATGCTCCAGTTCTCCTGGAAGACGCTCGTCCGCCGCGAATACGCCACCCTCATGTCGGTACTCGTCTCCTACACCGTCGTGGACTACATCCTCTTCCATCTGATCTGCGTCCGCAACTGCCCCGGCGACTGCTGCCTCACCGGAGAACGCCCCATGCTTTGGATCACCCTTGCCTACACCGTCCTCGCCCTCCTCATCAAACTCATCAAGCACAAAACCCACTGGCTCGACGCCACCCCCGACCGCGACTGAGAACTGAGAACTAAGAACTGAGAACTGAGAACTGAGTATTCAGAAAAGGGCTGAAAGCCCGACCTATGTCAACCCAGGGTGAACGAAGTGAGCCCTGGGATATAGAACAAATAAAAAAAAACATTATGAACATCACCCACATCGAACATCTCGGCATTGCCGTGAAAAGCTTAGAAACCGCCATCCCGTATTACGAGAACATCCTCGGGATGAAATGCTACAACATCGAAGAGGTCGCCGACCAAAAGGTAAAGACTGCCTTCTTCAAGGTAGGCCAGACCAAGATCGAGCTCCTGGAGCCGACAAGCCCGGAGAGCACCATCGCGAAGTTCATCGAGAACCGCGGCGAGGGCATCCACCACATCGCCTTCGCGGTACCCGACACCAACGAAGCCCTCAACGAGCTGGCCTCCAAGGAAGTGCGCCTCATCGACAAGGCCGCCCGCCCCGGCGCCGAGAACCTCATGATCGGCTTCGCTCACCCGAAAGCCACCGGCGGTGTCCTCACCGAATTCTGCTGCCCGAAATAAAGATGGTTTAATGGGTTAGAGGGTTAACCGACTAACCCTCTAACCAACTAAACGATTATGCTGAAAGACAAATCATTCTGGAAAACCCACCTCAAATGGGGTGTCATCTTGGGCATCTTGCTCATTGGCATTGAATTGCTGAAAATGTTTGCCCGGAAAGTCGATTACCAAGCCGCACAAATGCTTGACTTGGCGATGATTGTCGGCTTTATCCTGATGCTGCACCAAGGGGTGAAGGAGTTCAAGGAGGTCTATCCCGAGCGACTCACGTTCGCCAAGGCCTTCCTGAGCTGCATCGTGATTTCCCTCATCGGCGCGGTCACGCTTTTCGGCTACGACATGCTGCACTACTCCGTCATCGAAAAGGACGGCCTGCAACAGAAATATGCCGTTGCCCTCGACAAGTACAAACAGAATCTCGCCAAAGACACCCTGACGGCCAAGGAGCTGATCGCATACACGGATGCGGCCACCGCCATCTTGAATGAGCGGAAAGAGGATTTCATCAACGGCGCAAGCATCAAAAAAGACAGCAATCTGACCTCCGATACACTTCAGCAAAAACTGCGCGACGAAATCAGCAACGGCATCCTCATCCTCCAAAAATTCTACACCGACAAACTGCTCTCCAAACCCGAAACGGACAAGGAGGAGTACCAACTCGGGAAATTCACCCCGTATGCCAAAAAAGTGCTGATAGAGACGCTGGTGAGCTACACCGAGCAGAACGACGGGAAAAGATCCACGCCCTACGTGCAGGAAATCGTACAACAGGCCAACGACGAGCTTTCCAGCCTCGACCCGCTTGAGAAACGATTCGAGGAGACCAAAACACGCGTGCCCCGCTACGACCGCAACGGCCAATACGCCGCTGTCAGCGCCATGATGTACCTGCTCTACGGCATGTTCTTCGGCCTCTTCGTCGCCATGTTCCACTACACCTCGAAAAAGCCGATCGAAAACTTCGTCCCCTCCCAAAGCGACGCCCCCCAGGAATAAACTTAAACCTTCTAAACCTTCTAAACCTTCTAAACTTCCAAACTTCCAAACCTTCTAAACCTTAAAAATGAACATATCCGTAATAGTACCCTTGCTGAACGAAGCAGAATCGCTTCCCGAACTCACCGAATGGATTGAGCGTGTGATGACGGAACACAACTTCACATACGAGATCATCATGGTCGATGACGGCTCCACCGACGAGTCGTGGTCGGTGATTCAAGCGCTGCACGCGAAGAACCCGGCCGTCAAGGGCATCAAGTTCCGCCGCAACTACGGCAAATCGGCAGCGCTGAACACCGCTTTTGAAGCCTGCGAGGGCGATGTCGTCATCACCATGGATGCCGACCTGCAGGACAGCCCCGACGAGATTCCCGAACTCTTCCGTATGATCACAGAAGAGGACTACGATCTCGTATCCGGTTGGAAAAAAGTGCGTTACGACTCCAAAATCGCCAAGAACATTCCGTCGAAGTTCTTCAACTGGACCACCCGGAAAATGTCGGGCATCATGCTCCACGACTTCAACTGCGGACTCAAGGCCTACCGCAAAGATGTGGTCAAGTCCATCGAAGTCTATAGCGAAATGCACCGCTACATCCCCGTCATCGCAAAGTGGGCGGGATTCAGCAAAATCGGCGAAAAGGTCGTCCACCACCAGAAACGCAAGCACGGGGTCTCCAAATTCGGATGGAACCGCTTCATCAACGGCTACCTCGACCTGCTGACCGTCAGCTTCATGTCGAAGTTCGGCAAAAAGCCCATGCACTTCTTCGGCACTCTGGGTTCCGCCTCCTTCCTGATCGGCATCGTCATCACCATCGTCTTGATTGTCCAAAAATTCTACCGGATGTCCCACGCTGTGGCCGGATTCCGACAAGTCACCGACCAACCGCTGTTCTACTTGGCCTTGCTCGCCATGGTCTTCGGCTTGATGCTCTTTCTGGCCGGATACCTCGCCGAACTGGTGGTCCGCAACGGCTCCGACCGCAACAAATACCTGATTTCCGACCGAATCGAGTAACGGACATGACCCGTATTATAATCCATGAAATATCCCTGATGCTTGCAACACTGATGACGGTAGTCTCTTTGCAAGCTCAGGAGTTTCGCGACTGCGGCATTTTGAACGACATCGATGGGAACACCTACAAAACCATCCTGTTGGGCGATGAATGTTGGATGCGGGAAAACCTACGCACCACGCGCTATGCCAATGGCCGCGAAATCAAGCCGACACCACAATATCCCGACAATAACCCGCTGAATGTTTCGGAATACGGACTCCTATACAACTGGTACTCAGTACTTAACGGATCTGAACCGACCGAGGAAACCGACGGTCGCGTACAAGGCCCTTGCCCAGACGGTTGGCACGTGCCCGCCAACTTCGAATGGATGGGGCTGGAGGATTACGTGGGCTACAAGGACGAATACCGATGCGGTACGGATGTCAACAACGTGGCCAAGTCTATGGCGACCTCCAACGGTTGGCAATTCGACTTCCTGACGCAAGGAGCCGCTTGCTGCATCATCGAAAATACCGCAACAAACAATAGCACAGGATTTTCCGTACTTCCAGCAGGCAGCATTTGGAATGGTCAAACCGAAGGGTTCGGCACAGACACCGGCTTTTGGACATGCTCGGATGGCAGCCCCGACACCTCGCCAATCCACCGCTTCTATTACACTAATGCCACAGTGGAAATCAATTGCACACCAAAAGAAGCATTTTATTCGGTACGCTGTGTCAAAAACAAAAACAGCTAACGACCAACAATGGAACAAGCATGATAGCCTATAAGGCGGTCGTATGAAGTCCCTTCCTCCTGGTAATATACATAAATATAGTATATATTATTAGTTTCGTAATGCGACCCTTCCACATACGTGGCATCAATCGTCTTGTTCGTCCCCGACGGGACAAAGACATATTGGTAATTGTACGCTCCCTGCTTCAGCAACAACATCGTCTCCCAAAAGTCGAATTCCTTGTTATAACGCAACTTGGCATCGTCTTGTAACTGCCAGTCTGTCAGCTCCCCAAACACATAAACGTCACCGCCCGTGAATGGGAAACTGCTTTTCAGTGTGAAATGGGTAAACACATAATCTTCTGAATAATCGTTATTTAGGTCACGATTTCGGTAATAGCAACGACCGTTGATGTTGCCACGGCTTTCATACGCAGCGTACGGCCGCGCCTCGTCCTGCAGCACATAAGCATGCGTATGTCGGTTGTCAAATGAAATCCCCACAATGTGGTCGGCATTGGAACGAAGCGTGGAGATGTCAAACGTATGAAACTCGGCACTGCCCGGGAAAGAGTTCCGACCATCGATAAAATCAAAATGCAGCTCGCCACCGACGCCTGAACGATACACCAGACCATACTTGGCATTATCCCACCGCCCGTTTTGCTGTATCGTGGCCCGGACGGTCTGCTGCGGATTGCGGATGTTATAACTGCCCGTAAACACCGTGAAATCAACATCCTGATGCGTAAAACGGTTGTTCACATCAATGGCGGAATGTACATCGCAGACAATTTTTGCCGGCACTGGCTCCACCACCATAAAACGACGCGTCAAAATAGGATGTTCAGGGTCATCATCATATACAAATAAAATATAATTCCCTGATTTAGAAAAAGATATATTCTCATTTGGAAAATCAGCCTGATAGTGCATATACGGTTCGATGGTGTTGAACGAGTGGTCATACCGGGTGATATCCTCCTCCATGAAGCCTTCAATGTATTCAATCGGATTCAACTGCGAAAGCTGCCAATCGTGAGTGCAGTGAATGAAGGTGTATTTCAAATGCCTGACTTCAAGATTCAAGTCGTCAAAGGCAAGATGGAAGGTTGTTTCGCCCAAAGTGCCCACAGGCTCCGACAGCTGATCATCTCCAGACAAGAGCTGCACACTCGCGATACCGTCTGTATAAACAGCATTATCTAACTGAATATCATATTGTTGCGCATTAATAGCAAAGCATCCGAACAATATAAAAACTGAAATCAATCTTACTCGTTTTCTCATAGCAACCATACTTAAAACAACGGCAAAGATACTTTTTTCAATAATACCTTGAAAAAAAATTTCGATTGTGCGACATGTATCAAAAAAAAACGTATTTTTGCCGTTCGAATTTCTTACAAGAATAAAAGGCATTTTCAATTTTAAACCAAAAAGGAGACCGGCTATCGAAAAAACATCTACCTTCTGAATTTATTAACCCATTAAAGAAAGGAGCGTATCATGAATTGGAATGCCTTGAGTGATAACGAATTGATAGCACGTTATCAAGCAGGAGAAGAACATGCTTTGAAAACCATCATCCTTCGTTACGAACGTCGGTTGTTTTCCTATTTGATGGTGTCCGTAAAGAACAAGGAACTGGCGGAAGACATCTTCCAGGACACCTTCATAAAAGTCATAAACACCATTCGTTCAGGGAATTACCAAGAAGAAGGAAAATTTTTCCAATGGATAATGCGCATCGCGAACAACCTGAAGATCGACTATTACAGACGTTTGCAGCGAATGCCCACGGTCGATGGCGGCGAGGAGTTTGACATCTTCACGATTATCGGCTCAAAGGATGAGTCCGTGGAGGAGAAAATGATCCGCGAGCAGACATACGCGGACCTGAACCACTATGTCGAGTACTTGCCCGAGGAGCAGAAGGAGGTCTTGAAAATGCGCATCTACAGCGACTACAGCTTCAAGGAAATCGCCGAGATGACCAACGTCAGCATCAACACTGCTCTCGGCAGGATGCGCTACGCCCTCATCAACCTGCGCAAAATCATGTCGAAACACCACGTGGTTTTAGAGTAACCCCCGTTCGGTTTTTGCAGCCAAAACCCGAAAACCTGCGAAATCCGAGTCCAAAAATTAACTAATCGAAGTCGATTTGTTAACGCATTCTTTCTAACTACTTCTATTTCAGCGAAAAAAAAAATTTCAAAAAACCTTGACAAACGCTTTTCGATGTTGTATCTTTGTCGTGTTCAAAAAAGGGTTGGCGCCCCTCGGACGAACACGACTGTGAAGACAGAACAAAAAACTGTGGAAACAGAGACAAGACAAAACCTGATAACCTAAAACAAGAAAATCCGCCACCACAAAACAAAAAACTCAACCGCGCCTCGTCAGACGAGGAATGGTTGACGAGAACAGGAAACTGAGCTCCGGCGAAAGAGGGGCAAACCACCAAACAAATTAAACATCAAAACTTAAAAACAAAAAAACTATGAAAAAAATCTTCTTATTTATCGGATTAACTGTCATGACTTTCGGCGCCTTCGCCGAGAAAGTCCCTTCTGTCATCGTGAACAAAGGCAACGGCGGCTGGACAGCCTTGCTGAACCTGTACAACTATGTCACCTTCACCCCCGCCGAACTGAGTGCCTCGGGTGTAGGACAACTGGATTGCACAGGAAGCGGCTTTACCGCGTGCCGCGTGCCAAACTGCGTCAGCCTGCCTGTGAACAACGGCAACGCTGTAATAAACATCACGGATGCAGGTAAACTTGCTTCTTTCCAACTCGCCATCAATGAAGTGATTGAAAAGTTCGAGAAAGCGCAAGCTCAGGCACAGGCGCAACAGCAGAGCGGAAGCGGCATCAAAGCGGGAGCTATTCCGTCCACGTACACCAAAACGCTTGCTTTTTCCAGCAACTCCAACCATTATGGCAAGAGCAAGCAAGAGTCATACGTGGTCCGCGGCGTCGTCACGGCAAACAGCGGAAACAACTCCACCATGAAGATTTACATCGAAAAGGTGGACGTTTTCTCTCTTGCCAGCAGTAATTAATCCCACCTCTAATGTAAGCCTGATCCTATGAAAACACGCATAATCATCGTTTTAAGCGCCCTTTGGACATCCTTTAGCGCAACAGCGCAAGAATGGGTCGGAAAGCTATTCTCATTGGACACCATCGTGGAGTTCAAGAGCGAATTCAAACTGAAGAACCCAAACATGGTTAAATGCAGAATGGACGGAAGCACCTTCTACTTCGTTGAGCAACAGGGTTTCCAAGTCAAGGAGAACCACTACCAAGCGGTTATCCATACGCTTTCAACAGACGATTATGAGCAACATGAAATCACACTTCCACTTCCTGAAGACAGACACAATAAAGAACGTCACGCCCAAAATCTGTGGATCTATGACTTCTGTTTGAACGGGGACTATCTGTTGTTGACCACACAAGACGAACTAATACTGTACAAACGAAACCATAACCAAAACTACCTTGTGGTGTCAACCATTCAGCACCCCAACCTGTTCATGGGTTATCTTTACAAGAACAAACTGAACTTCTTCGAGGAAGACCATGACCGGGGATTCAAGTGGTTTCAGCAGGATCTTGGCAGCGATTCGGCGACACTGGTGCGGGAACTGCCTTACGAAGCGCCCCACATTGTGCAAATCCAGCCTAATCGTTACATTTTCCACAACCAAAATTCCGTTTTCTTCCTAAGCACGCGATATCCCCGCATGGAGGTTTACGACCTGGACGGGAAACCTACGGACACCATTCGCTTCGACCTGCCCCTGTGGAAGGCATTTGACGACGAATACATCCAAAAGACCCTGTCCTTCCCCTACGGGATAGAACGAATCTACGCCGTCAAAGACAATTTGAACGACTATTCGTACCCAAAGGTCGCCATACCTCTGCGCGGGGACATCCTGCTACTCTACACGCAATTCGACACACTTACCGGGAAATCGGCGCTGCACTACGCACTCCGCAAAGAAAACGGGACAACATCCCTGCATCCAAGGAACAACCATGAAGACAGCGTTTACTCCGCAGCCCGATTCCCATTTACACTTTTCCAAGGCGGACTCGACAAGGGAAGTGCCTCAGGCGACAACCTGTTGGTCCAACTCACCTACAAAACGGACATTCCATGGCAAAACAAACGGCATTCAGACTATTTCAACGAAATCAACCAATATTTCGCAACGAATGAACCTGTGATGGCTTATAAAGTCATGCGGTTCAAGACAAAAGAAGAACGTCCTTCAGTGACGCTGCACGCAACGGATGGACAAACCGTCCAACTGGACGACCTGCCCTCCGAAAAGAGCTTGCTTGTGCTACATTCAGGCCTTGAATGCTCCGGATGCACAAAGGCCATTCATGAACTGATGAACCAGACGGAAATGGCCGGCATCCATATCGGACAAGTCTATTCGCAACCCATCAACGGACTGCAAGCGCATGAACTGCGAAACAATTTGCGACAATTTCTGGAAAAGCCGTTCACAGTTTACTATAACACCTCAAATCAATTCAACGACTTTTCCCCTATAATACCTCTAAATGAATCCGATTTCCCTTGTATTGTGCTGTTCCAACGAGACGGGAAGTTCCAACTGTTTCGCAGTTCAGACCTTTTCACGCCAGTCAACAGCCTGACAGAGTTCCGGCCCGAATTCCTCGAACGGTGGCAAACTTTCACGACTCCCGAAAGACCTTCATCGACAGACTGAAAAAATTGTACCTTTGCGCCTCAAAAATATCGGCTATGGCATATACAATCGATTTGACAAAAATCACCCAGTTCGACCACGTGGAGTTTGTGGCAAAACAGGTTGTGGAAGGATTCATCACCGGCATACACAAGAGCCCCATGCACGGCTTTTCCGTGGAGTTTGCCGAACACCGGCCCTACAACACCGGCGAGCCCATCCGACATATCGACTGGAAACTTTATGCCCGGACAGACAAGCTTTTCGTCAAACAATATGAGGAAGAGACAAACCTTCGCTGCCATCTGGTCATTGACAACTCCTCGTCCATGTACTTCCCGAAACGGCAGAAATACACCCTCGCACAACCGAACAAAATCTTCTTCGCGGTCTATGCGGCAGCAGTATTGATGCAAGTTTTCAAAAGCCAACGCGACGCTGTGGGGCTGAGCCTGTTTTCCGACAAGTTGGAGCTGCATACCCGAGCCCGAGGAGGAGATGCCCATCACAAAATGATCTACCGCGAGCTGGAAAAAGTGTTGCAACCCATCGGTGATGACATCCAACGGCAATCCATGGTCACTGACACCCTGCACCAGATAGCCGAACAAATTCACCGCCGCTCCTTAGTCATCATCTTCAGCGACATGCTGGAAACCAGCAGCAACCTCGATGAACTGCTCCTCGCCTTGGGGCACCTGCGCCACAACAAACACGAAGTTGTCCTCTTCCACACCTTCGACAAACAACTTGAGTACGACTTCGCCTTCGAGAACCGGCTCTACCGCTTTGTTGATATGGAAACCGGCAACGAAGTGAAAGTCCACGCCAATAACATCCGTGAATACTACCAGCAAACTGTCCGCGACTATTTCCAGGAAATCAAAGTAAAATGCGGACAATACCAGATTGACGTAATTCCTGCCGACATAACGCAGGGATTTGAACAGATTCTTCTGCCCTACCTCTTGAAACGATCCCAAATGTATTAACCAAACCATGAAATCAATCTCAACCTACGAAAACAAAAGACTAACCATCAAACAATGGAGTGTCCAGGACCGGCCTCGGGAAAAGTATGCCAAAAATGGTGCCATCGCCCTGACCGACGCAGAATTGATTGCCATCCTGCTGCGTACCGGCAACCTAAACGACTCCGCCGTGGAATTGGCAAAAAAAGTGCTCGCAAGCTCTGGCAATAGCTTGAACAACCTGTCTGAAAAGACCCTGCAGGAACTTTCCCAAGTGAAAGGCATCGGGCAGGCCAAAGCCATCGCCCTGATGACGGCTTTCGAAATCGGCAAACGGATACAGGCCGAGAAAGTGGAGGAACGACTACAAATCCTTAGCAGCAGCGATGTGGTGAGCCTCATGCAAGACAAGATTGCCCATCTCGGGCACGAAGAGTTCTGGGCCATCTATCTTAACCAAGCCAACCGGATTGTCCACGTCTGCCAAATCAGCAAAGGGGGAATCTCCTCCACCGGTGTTGATACGCGAATCGTTCTGCAACAGGCCGTGCTGAACATGGCCACCCAAATCGTGCTATGCCACAATCACCCATCCGGAAGCGTACGCCCCAGCAAAGCCGACATCCTACTGACGGAACAACTTAACAAGGCCGCCAACTTGATGGACATCACCCTTTTGGACCATATCATTGTGCACAAGCAACACTATTTCAGTTTTGTAGAGGAAGGCAAATTGTAGCCACCCCATTCAATGAGGCTCCCCTACCCCGACAACCACTGCCCAAGGCAATACGCACACAAACCAAAAAATATTATCTTTGCACCCTGTTTCACCCAAGGCTATATTACAATATGAAAAACACAGACAATAAAGGCAAAGTATTCTTATACAATACGTTATCAAAACGGAAAGAATTGTTTCAGCCCATCACCCCCGACCATGTAGGTCTCTATGTCTGCGGTCCCACCGTATATGGAGAACCGCACCTCGGCCATGCCCGTCCGGCAGTGACTTTCGATGTGGTGTTCAGATACCTTACCCATATCGGCTACAAGGTACGCTATGTACGCAACATCACCGACGTGGGCCATCTGGAACACGATGCCGACGAAGGGGAAGACAAAATCGCCAAGAAAGCCCGACTGGAGCAGTTAGAGCCCATGGAAGTTGCACAATACTACATGGATAGTTACCATCGTGCCATGGATGCACTCAACGTGAAGGGCCCTTCCATCGAACCCCGCGCCTCCGGCCACATCATCGAACAAATTGAAATGGTGCAGAAGATTCTCGACAAAGGGTACGCTTACGTGTCAGATGGATCCGTCTATTTCGATGTTGAGAAATTCAACAAGGACTTCGGCTACGGCAAACTCTCCGGCCGAGTGCTCGACGAGCTCATTGCCAACACCCGCGAGCTGGACGGCCAAAGCGAGAAACGGAATCCCGCAGACTTCGCCCTCTGGAAGAAAGCCTCGCCCGAACACATCATGCGATGGAACTCCCCGTGGAGCGTCGGTTTCCCCGGCTGGCATATCGAATGCACTGCAATGAGCACCAAGTACTTAGGCGAACAATTCGACATCCACGGTGGCGGAATGGACCTGCTATTCCCGCACCATGAGTCGGAAGTGTGCCAAAGTACCGTGGCCAACGGGAGAAGTTCCGTGCGCTACTGGATGCACAACAACATGATCACCATCGAAGGGCAGAAGATGGGCAAATCCTTGGGCAACTTCATCACACTCAACGAGTTTTTCACAGGCAACCACCCCAAGTTAGAAAAGGCCTACTCCCCGATGACCATCCGCTACTTCGTGCTTCAAGCCTCCTACCGCGGCACCGTTGACTTCAGCAACGCCGCACTGCAATCCGCCGAAAAAGGGCTTGAGAAACTGTATGCCGCAGAACGCCACCTCGACAGCCTGAAAGCTGGTGCCACCTCCACGGAGGACATCGCCGCTCTGCAGGAACGCTGCTACGAGGCGATGAACGACGACTTCAACACCCCGAAAGTGATTGCCGAGCTCTTCGACGCCGTTCGCATCACCAATGCCGTGAAAGACGGTCACGCCACCCTGACTGCCGAAGACATCGACCTGCTGAAGACCACCTTCCGAACTTTCTTCTTCGACATCCTCGGCATAAAGCCCGAACTGGCCCAAGGCGACACCCGTGAACACGATGCCCTTGAAAAAGCCATGGCTCTGGTGCTCGACATGCGCAAAACCGCCAAAGCCGAAAAGAACTGGGCTCTTTCAGACAAAATCCGCGACGAACTCAACGCCGCCGGCATTGTAGTGAAAGACACCAAGGATGGAGCCGAATGGAGCCTTAGTTAATTCTGAATTAAGGATTAAGGATTAAGAATTTTGATTTTTTGACTTAGGGATATCCAACTATGATAAAAGTTATGCCACACTTTCTTGACATGGATGACGAGCATCTCTACGAACTCGAAAACGCTCGATATGTCATCATGGGAGTACCCTACGACGGCACCAGCACTTTCGTGAAAGGCGCCGACAAAGGACCGCAGGCCATTCTCGATGCTTCCGACAGTTTAGAGCTGTACGACATTCAGTATCAACACGAAGCATGGCTCGCCGGCATTCACACCGACCGAAACGACTATGACCTCCGAACTCCAGACACCATGGTGGAGTCAGTGCACAACCGGACGAAACACTTCCTTTCGATGGGCAAACGTCCCGTGCTGTTAGGCGGCGAGCATTCCGTTTCCGTCGGGGCCATCCGCGCAATGGCCGAGGAGTACCCCAGCCTGACTGTGCTGCAAATTGACGCTCATGCCGACCTTCGTGACAGCTACCACGGATCCATCTACAACCATGCTTGCGTCATGCGCCGCGCCCAGGAAGTCGCCCGCGTGGTGCAGGTAGGTATCCGAAACGTATGCTCCGAGGAACTGCCCCATGTGGTGCCCGAGAACATCTTCTACGCCCACCATATCCACAACCGCACCGACTGGATGGACCAAGCCATCAGCCGACTTACGGACAACGTCTATATCACCATCGACCTTGACGGTTTCGACCCCTCGATACTACCCGCCACGGGCACACCGCTGCCCGGCGGCCTGCTATGGTACCCCACCCTCGAGTTCCTCCAAAAGGTGTTCCGCAGCCGGAACATCGTCGGTTTCGACGTAGTGGAGCTCTGCCCACAACAAGACAGCAAGGTTTCAGACGTACTCGCCGCAACACTGGTATATAAGATGTTGACTATGTGGGAAACATGCGATTAGTGTACTTTTTATCCATAGAAATAGAAAACGCAAACAAGATTAAGCATTAATTATGAACAAGATAGTGATGATTACGGGTGCCACCAGCGGTATCGGGCTGGGATGCGCAAGAAAATTCGCCGCAAACGGCGACAAATTGATACTCACCGGACGCAACAAAGAGAAACTGGAGGAAATCCGCCAGGAACTGGCCGGCAAGGGCGCACAAGTGCTGACGCTGGTGTTCGACGTGCGCGACCGCGATGAAGCAACCCGCTGTGTCAACGGACTGCCTGCAGAGTGGCGCGACATCGACGTACTGGTGAACAACGCCGGACTGGCACTCGGACTCGAACCCGAATACGAAGGGAGCTTCGAAGACTGGGAGACGATGATCGACACCAACATCAAGGGATTGCTAACCATGACCCGTCTTATCGTGCCGGGAATGGTGGAGCGCGACCGGGGCCACGTCATCAACATCGGCTCCGTGGCCGGCGATGCCGCCTATGCCAATGGGAACGTCTATTGCGCCACGAAATCGGCAGTGAAGACGCTGACCGACGGTCTTCGCCTCGATGTGGCAAGCAGTTCCGTGCGCGTGACGAACCTCAAGCCAGGACTGGTGGAGACAAATTTCAGCAACACACGTTTCCACGGCGACACTGAACGCGCCGCCAACGTCTATAAGGGCATCAAGCCGCTTACTGGCGACGACATCGCCGACATGGCCGTCTATGCTGCCAACGCACCCGCCCACGTACAGATCGCCGAAGTGTTAATTCTCGCCACCCATCAAGGAAGCGGCAGCGTCATCGTGAGAAAATAGAGCCGACCGGAACTTTTATCTCTTGCTGTACGAAAGGAGAAGACTCATGAGCAAAAAAATCCTTTATATCCACGGGTTCAACTCAGCGGGAGGCGGACACAAGTCCCAGGAAATCCAAAAGATGTTCCCCGACTGGCAGGTATTATCACCGACCTTCGACTATAAGAACCCTGCAGAAGCACAGAAAAAAATCGATTCCCTAATACGCATTCAGCATGTCAACATGGTGATGGGCACCTCGCTGGGTGGCTTTTTCGCCATCTACTGCGCCAAGAAACACCGAATCCCCGCCGTAATCATCAACCCGACGCTTCGTCCTTCGGAAACCCTCGCCAACCACCTCGGCAAGCAGAAGAATTACGTGACCAAGGAGGAATACCAATTCACCCCGGCTGACCTCGCCAAGTTTGAGGAATTCCAACGCAAAGTGTTCGACAAACTCCCTTGCGACGGGTCACTGCTGCACTTCGCCCTCTCCACCGACGACGAAATGCTCGGAGACCACCACTACCTCGAAGAAAAATTCCCGGACTGCCACGACTTCAACTACTTCGACCAACAGGGGCATCGCTTCGCGGGTGTCAAAATTCTACGCCCCCTCATTGAACGCGCGATGCCATAAACGCTGCACTCTCAACGCGCCCCAACATCTCATCCACCCCTTTCGAGGTCAACGTAGCTCCTGAAATGGCATCGACACGGTTCTCTTCGGCGACATCGCCTGCAGTTCCCGATTTCAACACTCTCACAGACACAAAGTTGCCATCTTTGTCGTAGAGTTTCTTGCCCTTAAAAGATTTCAGAAACGCCTCTTCGGTGATTTTCGCGCCGAGACCAGGAGTCTCCGACTTGTGGTCGAAACTAACGCCTTTAAGCGTCTGACCATCTTCCGAAACCACCGCATAGCCCCAAATCGGGCCCCACAACCCTTTGCCGTCGAGGCGAAGGGCGATGCCCAAGGAACCATCGGCGCATACAACCCGATACTTGCGACCATCTTCTGCAAGCGGCACCGCCAAATTCGAGAAGGCATCCACGGCCTTCGACCGGCTGATGTCATGTCCTGCCGCCTGCAAAATTTGCTGGCACGTCTCGGCCTGCTTATTACGGTCGCGACGCGGCTTCAGACCCGTTGAAACCACCGCCAGCACTACCGCAATAACCACAACTAACACCGTGACATACAAAAAGATGTATGTATTGCTAAACTTCTTCATGAATTTGATTTTTAATCTCCTTTAAGACTCAAACCAACCTATAAAAAACTTTCCTGCACAAACAGCGCACTTCACAGCCGGAACGTCACCGGCACCTGGAAATAGCACCGCACCGGCTTCCCCATGTTCCGTCCGGGCTTCCACTTCGGCATCGACATCACCCCGCGCAGCGCCTCCACGTCGCAATCGGTGAAAAGCGGGATTTTCACCTGGCCATGGGTCACCCGGCCGTCCCTCTCCACCACGAACTCGACCAACACCGTGCCCGTGATGCCGTTCTTCTTCGCCACCTCGGGATACTGGATTTCCTTGGCCAAAAACGCGTTCAGGGAATCGAGGCCTCCAGGGAATTCAGGCATCTCCTCCGCGAACATCATTGGGGGATCCTCACCATAAACTCCCGTGGCGACCTGCGCATTCGCCGAAAAGCACAACAGGCCGAATGCCCAAATAGCTATGAATTTTGCAAGCGTGTTCATTGTTCAAAATTTTCTGCAAAACTACAATTTCTTTCCGAATTATTCCCGCAACGCTGGCTGATGACCGCAGATTTTTTTCCTGTCAAAATTTTGTATTTCTGAAAAAAGAATATCTTTGCACCCGAATTGGCTTTTGGCTTTAGATATTGGTCACTAACACGAATCACCATCATGAAAAATGGCAGACGGACTTGCGAAGTTTTGAAAGAGGTGCGGCGGAAGGTCGCACAGGAGAACAACATTGCGCTGACGGAGCGTGAATGCACCTTCGAGGGCGACTGCCGAGGCACGTGTCCCTATTGCGAGGCCGAAGTGCGTTATCTCGAACGGGAGCTGCAGCGTCGAAAGGCCCTGGGCAGGGCCGTCGCGGTGGCAGGTCTCGCCGTCTCTTCCATGATGATGGGCTATGGGCAATCCGTCACACCGCAGGCACCCACCGCCACACCGCTTCCCCCGACGACAAACGACTCCATTATCATTGACGGAAACGGCGAATGGGAACCTGTAGGGATCGTTGTAGCTGACGTTGACCTCCCGACCCCCCAGCAATGGCATCCGGACATATCCGGCACCCCAGCGCAATACCTGAAAGAACGGCTTACGGTCCCGCGTTCCGTACTTCGGAACCGGACCATCGAAAGGACGTACATCGTCCTCATCATCAACGAGGACGGCGAAGTGAAGGAGGTGGTGTTCCAACCCAAGAACGATTCGCCGGGCGAAGAGGAAAAAGCATTTTACGAGGATGTCACCCGCATTCTGAAAGCGATGCCGAAATGGATGGGCGGGCATTCCGCCGCAAGCTACGAAATCGCCGTCCGCGAACTGTGGTGATGGTTATCCCTGCGGATGAGCGCGGCACGCTGAAGGCCTTCAATGCCCAACATTACAATTTATCCGCGCAGTCGCGTATGATCGGTGCGGATCACAGCCGGAACGTCACCGGCACCTGGTACCAGCAGCGCACCGGTTTCCCCATGTTTCTGCCGGGTTTCCACTTCGGCATGGACATCACCGCGCGCACCGCTTCCTTATCGCATTCGGGGAAAAGCGGGACTTTCACCTTGGCGTTGGTCACACGCCCGTCTTCCTCCACCGCGAACTCAACCAACACCGTGCCCGTGATGCCATAATCCCTCGCCACCTGAGGATATTGAATCTCCTTTGCCAAAAAGGCTTGCAAAGAATCCATTCCTCCAGGGAATTCGGGCAATTCCTCCATAAGACCCATTACCGGCGGTTCATCGTCATCCACTTCCCCCACATAGTCGTCACCCCAAACGGGCACATCTGTTGATACACAAAGGCCATCTTCCACGATTCGCAGGATTTCCTCTTTCGGGGAAGGGGCGGACCGGTTGCCGCTGGTGGGTGCGTTTGCCGGTTCGCCGACTGGTTCAGGGGATGATTCAGGAGACGGTTCTGTAGCTTGCGACAGCGTGTTGACGGGTGTGGGCTCGGGTTCGCTGCCGGCGGGTGTCGCGGGCGTTTTCGGGCTGTGGCACGCGCCCATCATCATCGTGGAGACGGCGATGCCCGCCACGGTGACGGCCTTGCCGAGCGCCCGGCGTTTGGAGAGCTCACGCTCCAAGTAGCGCACCTCCGATTCGCAATAGGGACATGTGCCCCGGCAGTCGCCCTCGTGCGTGCATTCGCGCTCCTTGAGCGCAATGTCGTTCTCTTGTGCGATTTTCCGCCGCACATCCTTCAGGATCTCGCAAGTCCGTTTGCCCTTTTTCATGATGGTGGTTGGTGATTAGTGATTGGTGATTAGTGAACAGTGAACAGTGAGCAGTGAGCAGTGAACAGTGTCATAAGTCATAAGTCAAATCAGGTCTGCAAAGATATATTTTTTTCGTCAGCAGCCGCCCTTAGGATTGTTATATCTTCCGTTCGGCAATTTAAAAGGGTAGATGAGTTCCCCGCAGGAACAATCGTGGTAGATGTAACCGTATATCTGCCCCTCCGACACTGCAGCGGCACGTTTTTCGTCAAGGCTGCACGGGAGGATTTCGCGGCCGCGCGCATTGACATAGCCCAGCCTGTGGTTCGTGTCGTAAACGGCCCAGCAGGTCTCCGCTGACGAGGAATTGACACCCTCCCAAATGAAGTAGTAGCGGCTCAGGCGCTTGCCCGTCCGACTGTTCGCGATGGCCCACATCCCTTTTTTGTTGGCGACATACAGCACATTCCCCTCCCGCTGGGCACCCCAGCAGGAGAGCAGCTTCCGGCCCTTGCCGTTAAGCACCTCCACCTTCCCTGACGGGCGGCGGGCAAGGATGACATCGTCACCGTCGGCATCGGCTTCCACGTAGCGCAACGGAAGCACCACATTCCCCCACAGATCGACAATGCCGTGGTGCAGCGAATCCGTGGCGACACTCATCAGTGTAGAAGACCAATAATTAGACGCCTCGCTGTAACGCTGCGGGAGTAACTTTCCCTTAGGATCCACCAACCGCCATGCACCATCGACATAAACCAAAGGATATAAGTATGGGAGATTGTCACTGTCAAAATGTATGGCCGAATCCATAGAGACAACGTGTCCCGCAGTATCGATGATTTCCACTCGGCCATCCCGCAAAACACCATAAAAATAACCGAAACCGCCCAATTCGTCAAGTTCGTTCAGCTCTGTATAGCGATGAGGGATGAGAATCCGTAAATGCTCGTCCACTATTCCCCAAAGACCGGAACGGTCTTTCGTTTCAAACAACCCTTTTGCAGGAGACAAGGGCCAACCTTCCTGATATTCGATAGGCAGGACTATACTGCCGTCAGCAGACATCAGGCCTTTAAGACGTGTTCTTCTCTCCTTGATGGACACAAAATCACCATAATAGTTGTCGTATGTGTACAACGGACTGATCGGGCGGACCCACACCCCCTTGAAATCCATCACCCCTTCGTGATCATTCGTGTCTGTAACGATGATAGCATTATCACAACCACAAAACAGGTTCTTATAGACCGGGGCCAGCACCTCGCGACCGTTCAAGTCCAACAAGCCTCTCAGCATCTGCTTCCGTTTCGCGCGATTGGATGATGCTTCGCCACTATCGAGAGTTTTCTCTACGGAGTAAATGAGCAGCGGCGACGAGCTGGTTTTTCCGAAGTCGGAGGTTCCGAACTCCGAAAGGTTAAGATAGCGGAAGGGCACCATCGTGTCGCCTTTGCTGTTGACAACCCCGCCGGGCTTGTCATCTCCGCAGACCACGAAAAGCCCACCGCTGTTGGCAATCGGTTCCGGTCGCGCGTCATAGCGGTAAGGCAGTATCGGCCGCCCGTTCCAGTCCAATATGCCCCATAGTCCATCCCGTTTCGCTATGATATAGCCTTCCGGATAGGCCATGTCGTTGTAAGTGAAAAGTCCCTCGTACTCGCAGGGCAGCACGGTTTTCCCCGAGCCGTCGATGAGTCCGAAAAGGGTGTCCTGCCACACCAGCAGCCGCGGGGGAAGGTCTCTGTAATCCTGCGCCCGGACAGAGAAAGAGGTTACCCCCAACAAGAGTGCGAGCATCAGCAAAACCGACAAAAAGCGTTTCATTTCTTCAACTTTTAGGACTTCTGATGATTGATTCTCCGCGTTGTTCCCTCCGGATGCGAAGTCCGTTAAACATCCCGACAGGAAACACCGCTGCAAAACTACAATAATTTTATTGATATGACACAGAAATTCCAAAAGGTTGCAGGGTGTTGATATTTTTTTATCTCCACGTATCGCACGGAACAGCGCGGAACTTTTATCGCCTCAAAAAAAAGCGGCCAGCCTCTGTCATTTCCGTAATTTTTGTATTTTTGCGCTCTAAATTTTAATATTCAAAATGAAGACAAAAAAGTACAAATCCAAAGAAAAGCCTCTGCCCGAAGCGGAAGAACCCGTTGCCTCTTACGGTTCAACGGCCGCCAACAGTAACGATGTTATCATTCCCAATCTGTCATCTGAATCCTTGGGCGACAAGCCCGAAGGGTTTGATGCCTGTTATGCCAAATTGAAAGCGGAAGCCGACGAAAAGTTCGGCAACAAGGAGCTTATGACAGTGGAAGAGTATTTCGGGAAACTTCGTTACATGGTAAACGCCTATTATGACGACGTACAAGGTCAGAATTGACAAATCGGCAGAATCCAATTTAAGAGACATGTTCGGTTTCCTCATCTCTGTAATGTCGCGTGATGGGGCGAATCGTTATATTGATATGATTACAAACGAGGTTCTTTCCATATCCTTTTTAGCTGACGTATATCCTCCCAGCCACTACGCAGATATTCGGCGTTATCACCCTCATGCCCGCCGCATGGTGTCGCACAACAAACGTTGGGTCTATATCTTTCACATCGAGGACGACACAGTGATAGTTGACCGGATTCTTCCCTCAAAACTGATAACGAAATAGGAAAGCTTTTTACGCGCCAATCCCATGATACGCGGAAAATCACACTGTTTTCGGTGAGTCATTTCAGCCGTACCTCGCGTCCTTCCGAGAGGATGAAAACCGCGATCTGTCCGTTCTCGATGCCGAAGCGGATGGCGGCGGCGAGGGAGTCCTCGGGGAAGAGGCGGGAACTGTCGAAATAGTAGAGACTGTCGGAGGTGTCGAGCCAGCCGCCCACGTAACCATCGTGGCGGATTGCGTGGCGTACCACCCTGCCGAGCTGTTTGCGGGAGTGGCAACCCTGCGTGGCTGCGTATGCCACAACAACGCCCTCAGAGGGCTCCGTCATCGTGGCGACGTCCATCGTGAAGCCGTCGGGATGGCGGAGGCTGTACGCCCAAATGCTGTCCGAGACGGCCTTGACACTGCCGCCCACTAACTTGCTGCCGCTGTAGCAGGAGCTCAGGAGCAGAGCGCACGACAGGAGCACCGTCATCGCTATCTTTTTCGAGAACAGAATTCTGTCCATTGTCTATTGTTTGTTTATTAATTTGTCCATTAATCACAGGATTGCGGCCTTACCTTGGGCTACCGAGCTCTTGCCCCTCCGGGGCGGCTCAGAGAAGCGATTTCAATATATGGGGACTTTTCGTTACAACTACTAACTACTAACTACTAACTCCAGATAGAAGCTCACCGGCCGGAACCCGTCGTTGCAGCTGATCATGGCGGAGTGCGGGTTTTTCATCCAGCCGTCGTAGAAGTTGCCACGTCCAGCGGCCAGTTCCTGCACGAACCACCGCATCGACTCCCACGCGCTGTCGCACATTCCCTCGGGTTGCGCGCCATCGACTGAGATCCATGTCTGCCCCTCCTGCACGTCGCACGCGTGCTCGATGGGGTTCTCGAACCGCGCCTGCAAATCGCGGTAGTCCGCCTTCCGTATGGCTGTGATCCTGATGTTCATAACATTATTTAATGTTGCAAAGATACATTTTTTTCGCAAGTAGCGGTTTCCCCATGTTTCTGCCCTATGGCTTGCGCATCAACTCTTCCAAATAAAAAGCTGATGCGTAATCCTCCCCCCCCCCTTCGTTGCAACCGTAAAAAGAGTATCTTTGCCGCGTTAAAATCCACCGCTATGAACCTCGTACGCAGATACCCCGTCGGAATCCAGACCTTTTCGGAAATCAGAAAGGGCAACTATCTCTATATTGACAAAACAGACTTGGTGTGGGAGATGACCCGCATGAAGTATGTCTTCCTCAGCCGGCCGCGCCGGTTCGGCAAAAGCCTGCTGACCACCACTTTGTACTCCTACTTCAAAGGGCAGAAGGAGCTTTTCGAGGGACTCAAAATCATGGAGTTGGAAACTGAATGGGAAGCGTATCCTGTCATTCACGTGGATTTGAGTGTAGCAAAAGTGGAGACAACGGTGGAAGGGCTTCGCAAAGTGCTGTTCAGACTGCTGAACCCTTACAAGAATGAATACGGCGAGGGGGCGTATGAAGACACCCCCGGCGGCTTGTTCAGTGGACTTATCCACCGGGCTTACGAAAAAACCGGCAAGCAGGTGGCGGTCATTATCGACGAGTACGACGCGCCACTGTTGGACAAACTGCACATTCCCGAGACGTTGGATGCCTTCCGCAATGTGATGCAGGAATTCTATGTGCAGCTGAAGGCCAACGAGGCCTTTATCCGCTTCTGCTTCATCACCGGCATCACCAAATTCAGCCAGCTCAGCATCTTCTCCACCATCAACAACCTCACCAACATCTCCATGGACGCCAAGTATGCGGCCATCTGCGGCATCACCGAAGAGGAGTTGGTTGCCCAAATGGCCCCGGACATGGCGATGCTGGCCGAAGAGTACGAATGTGCTCCCGAGGAGATGCACGACAAACTGAAAAAACAGTACGACGGCTACCGATTCTCCGAAGTGTCGCCTAACATCTACAACCCGTTCAGTCTCCTGAAGTGCTTCAACCAGCGGAAAATCGCCAACTACTGGTTCGAGAGCGCCACCCCGACGTTCCTCATCCGGCAGATGCAGCATTATCGCACAGACATTACCGCGATGGAACACATTGAAGCCTCGGCTTCGGACTTCGACATGCCCACAGAAGCCATGACCGATGCGCTGCCGTTACTTTACCAAAGTGGTTATCTCACCATTAAGGACTACGACCGCGATAGCGACTATTACACGCTCGCTATCCCAAACAATGAGGTGCGTGTCGGTCTCGTTTCGGGACTGATTCCTGCTTACACCGGACTGGAACGCCGGGAGACCAACGGTTTTGCAGTGAAGTTCTGGCGAGCACTGAAGATTAACAACATCGACACCGCCATGCAGGAGATGAAGGCATTCCTCGCCAAGGTCCCCTACGTGGAGGGCTTCAAGGAAAAACTGAAGGAGGTGAAGAACTACGAGGGCTTCTACGAATACACCTTCTGGCTGATTTTCAACATGCTCAACGTGTATGCGCGGACACAAGTAAAGTGCGCGGGCGGCCGCATCGACTTCGTGGTGGAGATGCCCGATACCACGTGGGTCTTCGAGCTGAAGGTGAACGGCACGGCGCAGGAGGCCCTTAACCAGATCAACAGCAAGAACTACGCCCTGCCCTACGAAACCGAGGGCAACAAGGTGGTCAAGGTCGGGGTGCAGTTCGACCGGGAGACGATGACGGTGGGGAAATACCTCATTGCAGAGTGAAACGACGAATCTCGCCGCAGCATGTCCGCCCGCCCTTGGTAGAGACGCAAAATCTTGCGTCTTGACAACCAACCGAATCCCTTTTATCTATTTGAAATTCATTCCGTTGTGATCCGATGTGAGCATTCCGATGTGCGAATCTCGGCGATTAAGGAAAGATCATGGCGAAGAGGCCACCATTCTCGGCGCGAAAGCCATGCGAAAAGCAGTCTCATGATTCTTGAATTGACCTTCAACCAATTGATTTACAGCGAGAAAGATATTTTTCGTTTTCACTTGGATTGTATAAGAATTTTTGTAATTTCGAACCGTCATTTTTTTCATCACCATATACGCAAAAGAAAAGTTTAACCAAAATAACTAACAATATGAAGAAGCAGATACCTATTTTCGTGGCCACCCTCGCCACCCTTTTCTCCTTCCTCACCGCTTCCGCCCAGGGCGAGTGGAAGTGGGCGCATTACTGGACAGGTGGAGATGGCACTCTTGGCTCATACTATAATGAAATTACCAACACCGCCTTCGATGAGGAAGGAAACATCTATGTATATGGCAGCATGGGCGGAAGTCCGCAGTTTGACGGGCTCACATTCCTTTTTGTAAATAATGGGACGGTACTGGACAGAAATGATCATTCCATTCTTTTGGCAAAGTTTGACACATTGGGCAATATGTTATGGTATAAGGTGGTGAAAAGCAGTTCGGAAACGGCCTTCCCTTTATGGATGGAAATCCGGAACAACAAAGTCTATATTTCAGGAAACTGCGGATTTTATGGCGACTATTCCGATGATTGGTTGTACTATTTGGACACCCTCGTTTACAAATACCAACTCAATACTATTCCTGAAGATCAACAAGAGCTGCCGTTTAAGGCATACCACAGATGGACTTTTTTTGCCCAATTTGATTTGGAAGGGAATCTGTTGGAAGACCATTTTATAGAAGCATATTCAAGAGATTCGTTTTTTAATGGTGCAGACTCCATTAGAGCAAACGAGACTCTGTGTTTGCCGGATTACACGGCTCCTTTCCACATAGGAAATGATGGAAGCATGTATGTGTTTACGAGAATCTTGTATAGAGGGAATGAAAACTCCCCATATTCCATTCTTATTGATGGAGATACGAACAAATATTACGATTTATATTTTCCAGGAAGTGTGGGTGCATTAGGGAACATCAATAATGCTATCATGTACAAGTTTTCCTCAAATTGGGAATTGGATTTTTCCAAATTAATTGTCAGTCATACGGATGGAATAGCTTCGTTGTATCCGCTAATAAATGACAGTATCACTCGTTATTATTACGTGCGTTTCAGAGATATGTCATTCGATGAAAATGACAATATGTATTTGACAGGGAATGTACAAGTGGTTGACAGTGATCCTGCTGGCGAACAACACCAATACCCTATCCATATTTGGTGGGATAGTCTACATTGCATAACAATACAGGATAAGACATCTCTTAGACAATGTTGTTTTGTTTTGAAATACGATAACCTCGGAGAATTTTGTTGGAGTAATCAAATATACACAAAAGATAATTCTGGAATTGCAACGGCAAGTGCTGCCTGGAATGGATGTATAATATACAACAATTCACTATACATTGTTGGCACTGGATATTATCAGGAAGGATCCTTAATTTATTTTGATTCAGAGGATAATTATCTTCAGAGGTTTCAACCTAATTCATCAGATATTAGTTTCTTTGTCAGATACGACAAAATCACTGGACAGTATTTAAATCAAGGAATTATTCCCGCTGCTCAGGCTGTACATGGTCATCTTCCCGCCATCGTTAACAATCGTATCTTTTCGTTTTCAAATGTTAATTTTAATTATAGAATAATATCCCAATGGCGAACAGATGGTGTTTATATCGGGGCTGACACATTATCATCGCCAATGCCACTCGCAGACGGTTCGTTGATTGCCAATGAAGGTGGCAACTTGTTGGTTAATTTCAGAGCAAACGCCCCTGTCTGTTTTGACAATAATGTATCCGTTAACTGTCCTTCTTCAAAATCCAGTGCGGTGTTCGCCCTTTACTACAACCCCGAGTTCACCCAGCCCTTCGTCCCCGACGACTCCGTGGGCATCGACGAGTACTACCAGAACCGCGAGCGCGAGATCTACCTCTACCCCAACCCCACGGACGGGCATACCACCGTGTGCGGCTACATGTACGGCTACCGCAGCATCGAGCTGCTCGACCTCCAGGGCCGCAAACTGACCACCCTCCTGGATTCGCCCCACGGCACGTCCCTGCCCAAAATCGACCTCTCGCCCTATCCCTCCGGCACGTACCTCGTGAAGATCAACTTCGAGCGAGGGGTGAGCGTGGTGAGGAAAATAGTTAGGAGTTAGCAGTTGGGTGTCGGCGGGACGGATATTCAGGCGAAAAGTTCACCTTCGCCACGCCGGTGGTGTCCACATATTCGCCCGTGTCAAGAAATTTCGCCAATGACAACGCTATCTGAGAGAACGGGCTCTCCACGGTCTCTAATTGGCGTCCCATATAGACATATTCTTCCAATACCACGTCCGGATTAGCTTGAAAGGTGTTCTTACGATACCTCTTGGACACCATGATGCTTAGATTGAAATCGTTAGCATCGTGCTCCAAATATTTCCCGGCGTTTGCATGATGGTTGCTGACCCTTATGGAAACCTTCATCTGGCTTTCATCTATTTCAAAAACAGCATAACCACTGGCACTCTTCGGGTTCATGCCCAATGCTGTTTTCAAATCAAAAATAAACCCTTTCGGTTCTTTGACATGTTTATAACTTTCGGCAAGACTGTTTAATTTTTCTTTTGTAAGTTCTAATGTTTTTTGTATCTTTGCAGCGTCATTTTCCTGAGAAGCTCTAGTGACTAAAGGTCTGCTTATCAGTTCAGGAGAATGACTTTTTTGTTTCTTCATATTTTGCGTTTTTAGTTTATCTGGCGGGTGTCCGTCTGCATGGATATTATCAACAAGTTCAGCCTCGTTCTTTTTCATCTCTAAATTTTAAAGTTGTTGCCTGCAAAGTTACAAAATAAAAGCAAACAATTCAAGAGCCAATGATATTTAACTTGCTAAATATCAAAATAATAAAAGTGACATTTTACGATTGAAAAGTGGCTGTTCCCGGAAAGAAAATGGCAAATTGCAGAAAATGCACAAAACAACACCTAGCGATGCATCGGATTGATCGCCTGGAATTTTGGAAGATTTTGTTCGTGAGGGTGCAATTTCCGTTTTCACCCTAACCTCGCCCCCGGCACATACCTTGCGCGCGCGGAGATTTCATTTACGGCAAAACACCCGCCGGTTCCTGCACACCCGATCGCCGAATCGGTTCGCCCACTTCTCGCAGTACAGCTCGTAGTACGACATCCCTTTCCTCTTCCTGAACCGTTCAAAACAGGTCAGGGCGGCCAAGTCGCCGACTACCGCAACGCCGACAGCTTCAACGTCAGCCGCCTGGCCAAGGCATCCTACATTGTCCGTGTCATCACCACCGACAGGCAGGTGCATTA
>CAMVBK010000012.1:0-70666 GCA_947165685.1 uncultured Bacteroidales bacterium
CCAGAAGCGGCATAGGTCTGGCCTTTCCACATGAAGCTCTCGCAAGCTACCGCCGTGGTGTCGCTGGCCGTGGGATCGTTCACAATCAATGTCAATGTAACCACACTGTCGCAGCCGTTTACTGTCAGCAGGCTATCGACGTAAACACCCGATGTCGTGAGCGCGTTGCCGTTGAAGACATAGCTTTCTCCTGCGCAGATTTCCTGCTCAAGGGCAACTTCGAACACAGGATTCACAGTCAAGAAGAGTGTGACGATGCTGTCGCAGCCGTCGGCGCTGTTGACAGTGTCGGTGTAGGCACCTGCAACCGTCAACTGATGCCCGTGGTGATGGTAACTGTCACCTGCACAAATGGCGGCGTTGATGAATGTCACAGGAATCTCATGCTGGATATATTCAGTGAGCGAGAACTCCTTCTCGAAAGAGAGTCCGCCAATATCGGTGGTGCGCACCCGAACGGTGTAATCCGTTCGATGGCTGCACTCGAACAGCGCATTGGTTCTCAATTCATTACCCACAATAGCAAAGAGATTGTTGTCGGCAGAGCCAGCACCGCCAACCAACTCATACACAAACGTCTGGTTCATGTCGTCATCCAACGTGGTGAACGTGCCAATGAAGGTATTGAGCGGCACGTATTCGTAAAATGTCGTTCCAGTCAGGATCAGGTCGAAGGGGGCCACATTGAAGTTTACAGAGGTGTCGGCCACGTTCTTGAAAGGTTCCGTGTTGCCCACGTTATCGGTGGCAAGCGACATAAACTGATAAAAGAGTCCGTTTTCGAGCGCGTACGACAACGTGCTGTCGGGAGAACAGCTGCCAATAGAGGTATAGGCGCCGTTGTTCACAGAAACGAAGGTCTCAACGCTTCGCACACCGGAACCGCCTTGATCGTCCTGAGCAGTGAAAGAGAAGGTACAGTAGAGCGAATCTTGCGCGTTGAGCTCTGCATGGAGTGTGGAAGTCGGAGCAACGGCATCGAAAGTGTTGTGCCAGACATTGGTGCCGATGGGCACGTTGTCGTCGAAGACGATGAGTGCTTCGGCAGCGACAGTATCGCCCGTCTCCACTCCACCGTCAGGCAAAATGTAGAAACTGACATATCCTTCCCCATGACTCAGCGAATCGTTAATCGGCAGGAAGCCCATCTGCGAGCTGGAAGGTTCGAAACCCGTAGCGGGATCAATACTTTGGAAAATCCAGAAAAGCTTGTGATTCAAAATGTCGATACCCGCGGTCACATCGACCCAAACGCCCAAAGAATCAGAAACATCCAGACGTTGGCTATAAGATGACACATTGGAAGGCACCGTAAAGAGATGGCTACCGAACCCGAAATCGGCAAGGCGGAACGAGGCAATATTCTGATTAGCAGGCACATCATACGTCACGCTCACACGCGAAGCGGGTGCGGTCGCGAAGTCAGGGTCATTTTCGAAATTGATGGTGTAGTTCATTTTGTCGGTGGCATTCACGAATCTCAACGTGTCGTGGTATCCCACGGGGCCTGCGATTTCGTTGGGGTCGTGGGCGCAGTCCATCTTCTTGCCCGCGACATTCAGGGAGGCGGTAGCCGTCCGGCCCTTGCGGTCTCTCACCTTGCAGGTGATGATGGTGGTCCCTTCCGGTATGGTCACCGTCTTGCTGTTGCCGTTCCACCCTTCGTAGGTATAAGGCGGCGCACCGCCCGATGCTGTCGCGGTGAATGTCACCGTAGGCAAATCGTCACACCCGACCGCCACGTTGCGCGGTCCGGAAATTCTCAATTCCAAGTCGCAATCGTCCTCTTTTTCGATGGTGAACTGGCGTTTGAAAAACGTGACATTCGAACATTTCTTGGAAGTCACTTTCACCGAATAGGTGCCCTCCGACAAGCCATCCACGGAGATCTGGCTGGAAGTCTCCACTCCGGGAATATTCCATTCCACCTCGTAATCAGAAGATTTAAAGAAGGCCGGCATTTTGAGATGGACGATTCCGTCTTCGCCGGGGTCGCAGGACTCGTGTTGGTCCACAATAACCTCGATACATTCCCGCGGATATTCTTCCTGATGGATGAGGGTCAGATGCAACGTGATGGTGCACGGGCAATCCTCGTCATTGACGTAATGGTACACGTAGTCGCCGCTCTCCAGGTAGGTTTCCCCGTTTCTCGGCCATGTGTAGCTGTTGCCATAGACCGTCTCATACTCGTCGTCATCCTGCCCGTGCTTGATTGTCAGGTGGAGGGTTTTAGAGCTGGGACAACCATTCAGGTTGGTGTATTCGAAAACATAATCGCCGCTTTCCGTGTAAAGTTCCCCGTTGGCGGCCCAAATATGCGCTTCGCAGTTCCAATCCGTCTCCTCGTCATGGGTGCCATGGTTGATATTGAGTCGCAAAACTTCCGTGACATTGCATCCGGAAGGGGTGGTGGTGACGGAATAGTAGGTGCCGCTCTCCGTGTAGGTGGCACCACTGGCAGGCCAAGTGTAAGACTCGCATTTCGAGATCGAAATCTCGTGCGTTTCATCATGAGTGATGGTCAGATGCAGGGTGTGGTAACTCAGACACCCTTGGTTATTATTGTAGTTGAACGGATAATAGCCGCTAGCTGTGTAGGTCTGACCTGAGATTGGCCAGTAATAGCTTTCGCAAGCGGAGACATGGACGGTGTCGTCGCCACCCTCGCCGACCGTCACCGTAAAGGTGGCGGTATTGGAGCAGTCGTTCTCGTCAGTGCCCTCCACCGTGTAAACGGTGGTCTCGTCAGGGTTGACATTGATGGTAGCTCCCGTGTTGCCTGTGGACCACACGTAGGTCTGCGCACCCGAAGCCGTGAGCTGTGCCGTTTCCCCATCACAGATATGACTGTCACCGCTGACGGTCACTTCCGGCAACTCGTTGACCGTCACGAACACCGCGGCGGAATTCTGGCACTGGTTCTCGTCAGTGCCCACCACGGAGTAGGTCGTGCTCGCGGTCGGGGCGACCGTGATGCTGTTGCTCGCGCTTCCCGTGCTCCACAGATAGCTTTCGGCACCCGTGGCGGTGAGCGTAGTGCTTCCGTTCTGGCAGATGATGGCATTACCCGATATGTGCACTTCCGGCAACGGGTTGACCGTCACATCGACAGAGGCCGTGGCCGTGGCCTTGCAGTCACCCTGCATGGTTGTGGCTGTAACGGTGTAAACCCCTGACATGTCAAGTGTTGCATTAGCCAAGGAGACCTCGCTGCTTCCCCCGGAGAAATGGCCGGGGCCGGACCAGTTGAGCGCAACATTACCACTACCGGTGGCGTTTGCGGAGAAATTGACCGTCTGGTTCTCGCACACCGTCACCGGCGGGATGCTGGCTACTGTCACTGAAGGTTTGATAACGGTCAGGTACAGCGTATCCGTAACCAATTGTCCATGAAGCATATAAGAACAAAAATAGGTACCACTATTGGTATACACTTGCCCCGTACGTGGCCAAAGATACTCGAAACAAGCCGTCTCGGTGTAAGAGGTTGGGAGCACTGTCAGGTGCAAGATGACATCGTGACCTTGCGAAAGATGGAAGATGAACGTTAAGTTGATCGGGTCCGGCATGTTAATGTTAATATCAACTATTGAGTCAATAACCAACTGGATATCAATGTTATCGATATGAATGGGAATGGTATCTATGATGTGGATTTGTATCGAGTCTATTTGCGGATTATGTGGTGGAAATATGCATTTGGTGGAGTCGATAATTTGGGTAACCAAGTTAAGGGTGGTAAATGGCAGAGCCTCGCCATAACCTGTACCCGTGCTGTTGGTGGCGTATGCGCGAACGTAGTAGGTCACTCCCGGGGCAAGCCCTTGCAAATTACTGAAAAATGTGCCCGTGCCCGAGCCGTTCTCGAGGTAGTTGTCCGCGAGGGTCGGGTTCTCCGTCGTGCCCCAGCAGACACCGCGGGCTATCACGGACGAACCGCCACTGCTGTTCACAATGCCGCCCGTCCTGGCCGAGGAGGCGGAAATGTCATACACCGGCTTCGTTGTGACCGTGGGCAGCGTGTCGGCCACCGTACTGCCCATGGAAACGGGAGCGGCACTCAGCGATAAGGCTGAAAAGAGCCACGAAAGTATAAAAATCTGAAAGAGGATATGGTTGGTCTTTTTCATAATATTCCTTTCTTTATTATTCGCAAACATCACCGATACCGTTGCCGTTCACGTCGGACTGGTCGGGGTTGAACACATTCGGACAGTTGTCTATATCGTTGGGCACACCGTCACCGTCCAAGTCATCGTCACAGATGTCGCCGGTACCGTCGCAGTCGAGGTCGGCTTGGTCGGGATTCGGGGTTCCGGGACAGTTGTCGTTGTCATCAGGGATGCCGTCGCCATCCACGTCTTCGTCACAGAGGTCGCCGGTGCCATCGCCGTCAGCATCCTCCTGCCCGGGATTGTACTGCATCGGACAGTTGTCGCAGCCGTCGCCAAGACCGTCTCCGTCGCTGTCCTCTTGTCCGGGGTTGAAGGTGTAAGGGCAGTTGTCCTCTTCGTTGGGAATGTCGTCACCATCGATGTCCTCGTCTTCGTCATCCGGAATGCCGTCGTCGTCCATATCGTCATCGCACTCGTCACCTACCCCATCCGCATCGAAATCGTACTGTCTGGGGTTGGGCGTTGATGGACAGTTGTCGCACTCGTCCCCCACCCCATCGCCGTCACTGTCCATTTGGTCGGGGTTCACCCTATACTTGCAGTTGTCGCACGCATCGCCCACACCGTCGTTGTCAAAGTCCTCCTGATTGGGGTTCGTGATATAGAGGCAGTTGTCGCAGCCGTCGCCCACGCCATCGCCGTCCGTGTCGAGCTGGTCGGGATTGGCGTTGCACGGACAGTTATCAACACTGTCAGCAATCCCATCACCGTCAAAGTCGTTACCGAGAATGATATCCCCAACAGTGCGGTATTGAAGGAAGACCGTAAAGACTGCGGGCATCATGGATGTGGTTGAAGCGAAAGCGGCATACCACTGTCCGCCGACATTCTGCATGGCAAAGGGCAGGACACTGCTGCTCCCGTCGTTGAACATGCATTCCACCATTGCGATCGTAAAATCTCCTATTTCGTATGAGAAAAGGAGTTTCATGCTCTGGATAGCACCTACGGAGCTAAAATAGTGCTGCGCAACAGTATCGTTTGCTAGTTCTTGGTCAAAGGCCGCTGCGTCGGCAGGTCTGTACTGCTGTTTTATGGCACTGATGCTTTGCTGGTTGTACGCCTGCAAGAGACGACAAAGCACTGCAGGCAGCGTGTTGCTCGTCGCAGGGTCTGCACTTCCACCAGTGAGCGCGATAATCCGACTGTCATCCGAGGAAGGCACCAGACCTTGCACGGAATAGGAGAAGACATTATTGCAAATGGCATGAGAACTGTCAATCAACTGCCCCGTGACCGAGTCAAACTCCATATTTACGGTCATAGTATAGTCCACTGCAGTGTATGCCGGAAAACGGCAGGTTTGCGCACTGGTGCCCAAGATGGCAAAAGTTGCGATGACCAACAATGCTATATTTTGAAACTTCTTCATAATACCAGTGTTTTGAGGTTATTTATTAAGGATGACTTCTCCAATGAGCACATCAAACGGAACTGTGAGTCCGGTAAAAACCTTAACCTCTCCGGAGATGCCCCATTTGAGCTTTATATCCCCTAGTTGAAAAGGTTCCCCGAGTTTCCATGAGAACTCTCTTATAGCGGTACCATAAAATGCGGCGGACAGCGAGAGAAAGTTTTTATCCAAGGCCTGTGCACGCACACCGCCGTGTATCTCAACAGACAGAGAACCTGGAATCTCCACATACGAACATTTGTCACGCCATACAATGTATGTGGGACCTAAAGAAAGACCGCCTGAAAAACCGATGATTCCGAACAAACCCGTCTTGGCACACGGGACAGGACAGCTTAAAGCAGGTATCGGGACGGCTGCCTCACACCCTATGGAGCCAGACACACCCCATGATACGATATTAAAAGTATTGATCTTTTTACCTTCGCAACAATAACAGCTGAAAGTTGGAAGCGCTACTGTGGTGTTCCAACTCGGGTCACAGCTAATATCAACAGGAGATCCTTTGGACAGAGCAAGAAGACCTTGTTTGAATTGCATGGCTATATCCAATATCTCCTCCGCCTTTCTTACGTTTTTTTCAAAATTTTGAAATTCTGGAGTAAACGTGATGGTCAACGGCTTTGTTTCATTGATAACATTAACCTTCGTGCCTTTGTGAGAAGTGTGGTTGTTGTATTCCAGCCGGAAATTGACAGCTTGAAGCCATTCCGGGTTCTCTTCGGTAGTGGGATGGTGCGCGATAATCGGCGTCACAGTGACCATCGACTCATAACCCTCTGGCAAAGTCACAATTTCAAAATGTTCTCGCTTGATAGTGTCACCATCGTTGTAGCATCTTTTGGGTTTGACGCTGACCAGGGAGATGGTGTCCACCAGTTTCACCGTCACCTTGTCATATTCCACACCGTCACAGTCGGAGATTCTTTTCACAAAATAGTCCTCCTTGGGGGATCTGGGGTTCACTTTGATCTTAGCCGTGGTGCTGTCGCCCACAATATTGGGACCCACCCATTGGTAGCAGTAGCCATCTTTTTCCGGAGCCAACCCGATGGTCACCTCCTGACTGTTGTTGGGAACCTTCAAGACGGTCTTGTCCTCACCCGCAAATTGCGCCTGGGCGGGAAGCCACACCAAGAGGAGCAGTGCGGCGGCAATCATGCTTTTTATATAGTTCATTTTTTTCATAACTTACTGGTTTACATGTTTGATGGTAAAGACAAGACCACCGGAGGTGTAGCCGTAAATGTTGATGGTGCCATAGCTGCCTGGACGGAGCAGCCCTTGAGGTTGACCCTCGATGTTGAGCGGTACCAACAGAGTGGTTTCGCCCGCCGTCACCCCTTCGGGGGTCAGCGCAATGGGACATCCTCCCATGCTGGTGATCTCCAGCACCTGATCGTGCAGGTCAAGGTTTCCAGTGTTGCCGAACTCCAGCATCATCACGATATTGCGGTTCGCGCGCGGCGAACTCGGGAAAATCAGATTGTAGGCCAGCCCGTCGGGGGTTCCCTGCCGGATCTCGAAGCCGTCGGTCAGCACCGACTCACCCTCGCAGAAATTCTCCGCACTCACATCATACAGTCCAGGCATTCGGCCGGTGAGATCGAAGCGGGCAAATGCCTTGTAGTAGTTCACGTACAACAGCGTGTCAGCGCAGATGGTATCGCCGGCGTTGCGCAGACAGACCCGCATGTCGGGACGGAACCGCGAGCCAGTGAGCTCTACAGTCACGACACCGGTGTTGCCGCCGTGGTCCGCATCCACCGAGCGCAGCTCGAAGGTCAGGATGTCGGCACGAATGACCGCATTCTGCTCATCACCCGCTGGCGTGCTGCCATAAACATTCACGCCGTAATAGCCAGGCTTCGTCGATGGGATATACAACTCGGGGTTGGCCGTGTATTGCCCTATAGTGGAATAGGTGTAGTTCAGATTGTCGCCCATACCGTTGTAGGTGGCGTAGATCATGTTCATCGCACCCGCCAGCGAATCTTCGGAAGTGAGATGGACGCGCACCGTCTGGTTGAGGTTGTCCCCCACATCCATCTTGAAATCGGAAGGAGTGTCATTGTAGAGCACGTCCGCCACATCGGTGTTGAACGGAAGCGGACGAAGGGTCACCGCGAACGGCTCAAGGGAGCAACCTGTGTTGTTCGTCTCATCCACCTCGTAGAAAGCGTTCGTGACATCGGTCTTCACAATCAGGTAGTACTCGCCCTCGGCCAGGCCACTGATCCGGCACTCCAAGGTCTGCGCGACCATGTCGCCCGGATTCAGTTGGATGCTCGGGGTGACCACATTACCGACCAATCGGTCGTTGGCATCGAACACCGTGTTCGTCGAGATATAGAGCAGGGATCTTAATCCATTACCTTCCAAAAGATTATCGCCGATATTTTGGACATTCCAGGAGACATGGAGCAGGCTGCCCGATTGGACGATGCTCTCGGAGGTGATGTCAGTAACCACCAAATCGCCGGGATCCGTCAGAATGACGTTGACGGGCAGGGTTGCCGTGTTATTGTCCGTGTTGACCTCATAGGGATTGTTGTTAGCATTCGTCTTGAGAATCAGGTACATGGAGCCGCTGTAAGGCAACGGGACGGTGAATGTGAGCGTGTCGGTATAGGAACCGCCCTGCGGAAGCGTCACATTCGGGAACGAATTGGTAATCAACTCGATGTCCTCGTTCCCATAACTGCTGTCAGCGGACAGGAAAACCTTGTCACTCCAAGTTTGCTGACTGACATCCTGTTCCCCGACGTTGGTCACGGTATAGGCGAGCCGCGTCGATTGTCCGGCAACCACATTACCAAGCAGCACAGCCTCCGTGACGGCGATGTCCGGCGTGGGCACACTGCTGACCGTGAGGGTCTTCACTACCGAGTTGTTGAAGATGTTGATATCGGGATTGTTGTTGTTGAAGTCCGCAAAGCCGAGCAAATATGCAGTGGACGGCGTACCGTAAGGGATGATGACGTTGAAGTTCACCCAATAGTCTTCGCCGGCGTTCAACGTGGTCTGGTGACCGATGAGCTGCATCAGATGGTCGTCATCTTGAAGCACCTGATCGGCAGAGACATACAAGGCATCTTTCCACTGATGGGCCAATGTCGGCACGGCGGAGTTGTTGCGCACGCGCAGACGGTAGGTGGCGGTCTGTCCCCATTCCACCGCATCGGGACCGTCGATCTCCATCGCCACCAGATCAAGCTGATAGACCATGGCCAGGAATCCATTGCTGACAGCCGTGTTGTTATTCTCGCCAGTATGTTCATAAATCAGGTCGGTAGCGTCCGCAACCACATGGATATAGTAGAGATGTGGTGCCTCATTGACGGGAAGTGTCAGATAGGCCGTGAATGTTTCCTCACCGCCGGCGGGGATGTTGAGATAATCCATCTGTGTGAGTAGCAGATGGTTGCTGTCGTATTGAGTGGCGGAGGTGGAGTAGTAGAATTTGGTATTTTCCCCAGCATAATGAAGCGTGGCGGTGCCCTGGTTTGCGATGGTGTATTCCAACGGGAAGGTGCCGCCAAGGTTCACCGGTCCCTCCACCATGACGTTCGTCACCACGATGTCGGGCCACGGGCTGAGCTGCACGTTGACCGCCGCGCTATGGCCGAAGTTGTTGTCTGGGTTGGTCTCGCAGACCGAACCCGTGGCGTTGCCGTTCACATGGCAGTAGTACTGTCCGCTGATGCCGTTGGGCACGTTCACCGTGAAAGTGAAGGTTTCGCTCTCACCGGGCGCCAGCGTGAGGGCATGCGTGTGCGCACCCGCAAGGTCGCCGTCCGCATAGTCCACGGCCTGCTGGCTGAAGTAGATGCGGTCGGTGACGGTGCCAGAAACGGGCATGTCGCTGTTGTTGACCAGCGTGTAGGTAACCGCGACCGGCGTACCACTCCACGACTCGTCGGACAAACTCACCCCCGTGACCGTCAGGTCGGGCGTGAGAATGTTGAGCGGAACGGAAAGCGTATTGTTGTTCTCATCGCTCTCCAGCACGTTCTCCGTCACATCAGTGACAGCACTTAGTGTGGCATCACCCTGCGTACAAGGAAGTTGGACATTGGCGGAACGTACCATAGAGTCGCCCGCCGCAATATTGATGTTCGTCACGTTGGCAGTATAGACCTGCTCCCCATTGTAGAGAATGCGGTCGGTGAAATGACGGCCTACGACGTTGCCCGGACCATTGTTGCGCACCGTCCAAGTCACACGAGCAACCGCGTTCGGATCTACGGTGTCGGGCACATGGATATCCGTGACCGTCATGTCAGGCAGAAGCACCGTGAAAGGCCGCGCCATGACATTGTTGCCTTCATAGGTGTACTCGAAAATGCTGCCCTGATCATCTGTATTTACAAAAAGATACCAAAGGCCGCCCTCCAAATCCGTCGGTATGCCGACGGCTATCTCTCTCGTATAGGAGGAGTCCGCCGCCAAAGTGCCGCTGCGGCCGATCTTCCTTAGTACACGGGCAGTGTTCTTATTAAAGACAGAATCGCGGTTGATATAGAAGCCGTCATACCAGTGGTTGCCATACGTGGGGCTGCTGCCATTGTTCTTCACTGTCCACACAATATTACATGTAGCATTCACATCCACCGAGTCCGACATAACGACGGAAGTGACAATCAGGTCAGCAGGCGGCGTGAGCGTCACAGTCAGCGGATGCTCGGAAACACCGATATTGTTCTCATTGAAGAGTCCTTCGTAAACCTCATCGTTGTTGTCAGTGATAATGAAGAAACGGTAGTCGCCCATGTAGTCAATGGGAATGGTCACCTGCGCGTTGTTGGTGTAGCTGCTGTCAACGAGGAGGTTCCCGTTGTGTCGATAGGTTCCCACGCGCCAGGCATCCACCGTGCTGAGCATGGTGTCGGAGGTGAGATAGACCACATCGTACCAGGGGCCCATAGCCGCAGCCTCGCCTTGATTGGTGACAGTCCACGACAACGGAATGGTGCTGCCCGAGAATGTGTTGGCGGGATGCGCCACGCTGCTCACCGCCAGGTCGGGTGACGGTGGCGGCAGGATGTTCAGTACCACGTAGAAGAAGTTGTCCATACCATGGAAATGGCCGAATCCGTTACCATATTCAGAGGAAACGACCTCCTCCATATCACGACTATGGCAAAAACCATTCAGATAAGGATAAGGGTTGCCGGTGAGGCTCGGTGTGTAGGGGTTCGGGGCGGAACCACCAGCGGGTTCGAAATCGATATCGTAAGCATCATGTTGGTTGGCGATGACAAATAGGTAGTAATTACCCATAATTCCTTCGGGTAGGGTAACCGTTGCTGTGTTGGTGTAAGACTCGCCTGGATTCAAAACCTGCAGGTTGGCGACAGTGGCCAAATTGATGTCCTGATTGTAGTTGAATTCTCTCACATCCGCATCGCGTACGAGCCAGATGCGGTCGTTCCAGCTTTGTCCGGGGGGCGTGCCGCCCTCCCCGTCGTTGGTCACTGTCCATGTCACCGTCATTGTCTGCGAGGCTATCGGCGTGGAGGTGGTGATGGCGCTCACGTGCAGATCGGGCAGCGGATTCACCCGCAGGGTCATCACCGGGCTGCTCTTGCTGATGCACTCGTTCCAGGCCACCACTTTCCAGCGATAGTACTTGCCTCGTTCATAGGCGGGCAACTGCACATTGCTCAATCCTGCAAAGCTCAGACCAGACCGGGTCGGAGTTTCAGGCTCGGTGCCGTCGGCGGCCCAAAGGTAGAAGTCGTAGGAGGTGGCCTCCGGCAGGGCCGTCCAACTGAACGACACACCATTTTGATAGACGACATCGCTGTCGGCGGGCAGCATCACCGTGAAATTGGACAACGTGTCCAAAACACTCGGATCGCAAATAGTCTGGAAATTGGAGGGGATGGAGGCGATGCTCATCGCCCCTTCGCCGCACACGGCACGCACCTTGGCGCTGTAGTTGCGGTTGAAGGTAAGCCCCGAAAGGGTGCAGGTAGTGTCGCTGACCGTCAGCGTGCCGGACTCCTCACCCACGACACCGTAGATGACGACCCACTGGCTTTCCGTACCGAGCGGATGCCAGCTCAGATGAGCACTGTTGGTGGTGATGTTGTCAGCGTGCAAACCGACCACCGACGGACAGTCACTGAATTCCTGCGCTTCCGAACAGCCGATATCCACCACACTCTGCAATCTCGGATTCCCATAAAAATCGAGACTGTCAGCGATTCCTTCCGAATTGCCCGCGTTGACACATGACGAGGTAGGGTGCAGCTGGAAGTCCCCGTTCTCCGGGTCGATAAAGCGCACGTAGTACTGCGACTGATCAAAACCGTCGTTGGTGGATGCGAGATTGATGTTATTCGTACCGGAAACGCCACCTTCAACGGCACAGTAGTTGAAAGTGCCTGTCCCGTAAATATTATTGACGGCATAATTCTTCTTGTTACCCCAAATGATATTGTTGGTGGCATTGAGGGTGCCGGAGTTGCGGTAAAGGCCGCCACCTTCTGATGTGGCGCTGTTGTTCACAACATCACAGTTTACCATAGTGACGTATCCGGCCAAATAGATACCGCCGCCGCGGCCCGCTAAATTATTGTGAACAAGACAGTTGGACAACTGACTGTTATTTTGGCAATAGATACCGCCGCCATAATAGCGGGGATTGGTATTGTGACTAATCTCCGAATGACTGATATTCAAACAGTTGCCATAGATTCCTGCACCATAACCGTCCAAATAGCCGCTGTTCTGGAAGCTGTTGTAACGAATCGTGCAATGGCGGATTTGGGTCGTCCATCCAGTGGTGTTGTTAGTACCACCCGAGACATAAATGCCAGCGCCATACTTGCTTTGCCAAGTACTGCTGGAAGGAGTCTTGAGATAATAGAGGTAGTTGTTTTGCACGATACAGTTGCTCAAAGTGGAGTAACTTTGCATATAGACACCGACACCGTTGTCATAATAGGCACCGTTCTGGATGGTGAAGCCATCCCAGGTCACCGCCGTGCTTTCGGAGAAGCTGTTCGGTTGGTAGAGCACACGCCGCATGTTCTGGCCGTCAAGGATAGTGGCGTTCGTAGAAAAGTCACGCTGCGCGAGATCGAAAGTCTCCGGTTCGTTGCCCGCAAATCCGCCATACGCATTCACCCCTTCTATCATCGTGAAAGCCTTATCGGAAGCGGTGTTGCCATAGTATGTGCCTGCGGCCACCCAGACATCCGCGCCGTAGGTCTTGGCGATCAAGAGGGCATCAACGATGGAGGAAGTGGCATTCTCCCAACTGTTGCCAATTTGCAATCCGGCACCCTGCTCAGTCACATAGACGACATGACCGTACTGGGGCAGCGTGATGCCTGTGTATTCCGACTCATAACATCCCAAGTCGATAATATCCTGTTGGACTCGGTCATTGCCGGCCAAGTCGATGGAACCGGCAACGGTGTTGTCACCACGGTTCACACAAGGCGAAACGTTCGTCAGCCGCCAGTCGGCATTCTCCGGACCGTCGAATGCACCCACGGAATCCGAAGGCTGGACAAAGTTCGGATAGAACGGACTGCTGCCAACATTCCCCGACAAGAGGATGAGGTTGTTCTCCCCCATCACACCGCCTTCCACCGCAGAATGGTGGCACGCAGTATTATTGAGAACGTTGGCAATCTCCCCGTTGTTGCGGTTGCCCCAGATGATACAGTTCACCACATTGGGCAAATAGGAAGCGTATGTGGATGTCGTCCCCACAAGCCCCGCGCCTATGCTGGCACCCGTGCCGCTGCTGGCATTGTTCACGATGGTGCAACCGAAGACATCAGAGCGGTCGGCGAGAATGCCGGATGCGCCTGACCCTGAGGTATTATTGGCTATCAGACAGTTATAAACCTTGCTACGATCCGAGGATATACCGCCGCAAGTGGTTCCTGCCGTGTTGTGGGTGATTATACTGTGAGAGATGACACCTTCGGAGAGGCTCAGGCCACCGCTGCCGTTAGCCGCAGTATTATGGGTGATCACACAATTTTGGATGGAAACATTTCTGTCCAGATCCACGCCGCCGCCGGATTGACCGGCGCTGTTGTATGAGATGATACAATTAATAAGAAAGATGCTGTCATAGGTGCCATATTGATATCCATCGCCGTAAATCGCACCGCCATAGCCGTTGGCATGGTTGTGGGTGATGACGCAGTTCGAAAGCGTGGAGTTGGATTTCAGATTGGCGGCACCGCCACCGTATGTGGATCCGGTGTAGTTGCCGTTGCGGAGAGTGAGCCCATCCCATACTGTGCGATGGGTAAAACTTCCCGGCTGGTTCAGCACACGACGGGCATTACCGCCGTCCAAGGCCGTGACATGCGCCGACAAATCGCGCTGCGAAAGATCGAAAGTCTCTGGCTCATTGCCCTCAAAACCGCCATATACGTTCACACCGTCATGCATCGTGAAAGCACTGATTGCCATCGTGTCACCATAATAGACACCCTCGGCAACCCAAACATCGGCGTTGTACATTTCAGCAAGACCCAAAGCAAGATTGAGATCACCGGTGGCATTATCCCAACTGCTGCCATCGTGAGTGCCACCGCCGTTCTGGGTGACGTAAATGATATTGCCGTATGCAGGCAGCGGATGTCCGTAGTAATCAGACTCATAACAACCCAAATCCACCGTATCATGTTTGACACGCGACTGGAAGTCCAGGTCGGCGTTGTTGTAGATGGTCACCAGACTGTTGGATCCCCTGTTTGCAAAGACGGAACCCTGCAAGAAGCGCCAGTTGGGGTATGGCGTGGCATCCAAATACCCCACGGTAGCCGATGGGGTCACGAATTTGGGGGCAAACAGCCCGCCAAACACACTATCGGGAAGAATCATCACATTGTTCGTACCGGCGTAACCGTCTTCCACCGCGCTATAAGTGCAGGTCAAGACATTTCCATTGTCATCAATGCTGCTCACAGCACCTGCGGTGGTACGGTTGCCCCACAAGATACAGTTGGCTATCTTATACATATAGCTGGCCCTAATGCCCGCACCACTGGAAACGGCCTCATTGTTCACGATGGTATTGTTCTCCAAAAGCGTATAGGAGGACGAATTGTAAATTCCACCGCCAACATCAGCAGTATTGTTGGCTATCAAGCAGTTAGACAAAGCCGCATAATTGCTGTTGGAATTGTCGATATAGACTCCCCCGCCATTCTTGGTCGCACGGTTGTGGGTGAATTCGCAGTGCATGACCATAGCATACGAGGTGTACATGCCGCCACCGCCATTGTTATAGTTGTTCCCATTGGCCCAATTGCCTCTGAAGCGACAGTTCTCAATGACAGAGGACGTCGTATATACACCACCGCCGCTGGCTGCCGTGTTGTTGATAATCTCGCTGTTATATAAATATACATTATATTTCAATAGCGCACCGCCACCATAGCCGGTGGTCTTGCCGTTTCGGAGCGTCACACCGTCCAACACGGTCGCCACAGCGAAATTTTCAAGCTGTTCGACCACGCGTTGGCTGTGCTGACCGTCAAGAATGGTAGGATGGGCGTACAAGTCACGCTGCGAGAGTTCCGTTTCGTTACCCGCAAAGCTGCCATAGACATTCACCCCATCCGCCAAGGTGAACGCGCTCGCAGAAACACTGTCGCCGTAGTAGGTACCATAGGCAATCCACACGTCCGGGGAAGTGCCGTAAATGCCCCGAATGACAGCGGCGGTGCTCAACGCCCAGTTAAGGTCGCCAGTCGCGTCTGCCCAGCTCGCGCCATCGCCTGTGCCGCCCACATTGACGTAAATGCGCGAGTAGTTGCTCGCCAGCGTGGTGAAGCGTCTCTCCAACCACGGACTTTGGTCGCCACCGCACAACGAACGGATGCGTACCGTGTATTCGGTGTTGTGCACCAGCCCCGTCAGCTCACAAGTCGTACCCGTGACCGGCACAGTGACAAACTCATCGTCCTGTGAACGCTTGTACTGCAACTCCACTCCACTGGCCCCGTTGCCGGACGTGAACTGGAGCTGCGCCGTGGAATTCGTCACACCCATCACTACGAGATTGGCACGATCACATTCCGCAGTGATGCACTGTCCAGGAATGCGCAAGTTGTTGCGATACCTTATCGGATTACCGCTGCTTCCCAAATTGTTGGGATCTATGTCGGAAGAGTAATTGCTTGCGTACATGCTCAGTTTTCCGGAAGAGTGGGCGTAGAAGACATTGCCGTATGAGTTCGTGCTGCCCGTGTTGTCGTCAAAAGCCACCACCAGATTGTCGGTACCGTTGTACTCAAAAGCTGAGTCGAACGGTATCCAAAACCAAAAGTTCTCTCCCGTATTGTTGAATTCCACCTCTCCGGAATAGACCAAGGTCAGGTCGCTCTGCGGGACCCAGTCACTGCCGTTGGAGAAACCGGTCTTGTTCGTGTGACCCAAGTAGATGTCCACATTGCGGACAACAGGGTAAGCATAATAATATTGCAGCGAAATGCCATTGATACTCTTGGAAACACCTATCTCATTCGCCATGAATAGCTGCTGGGAATAGCTGTATTTGTAACTCATGACATTCGGAATGCCATAACAAGTGGTGGGATTTGTGAAATTTCCGATGGCTACAGGATCGGTGTAGCCGCCAGAGCATTCGGTGGAAAAGGAAGTACTGAGGTAATCAGAATAGCCGTCACCACAAAGCGTACGCACCCGCACCTGATAATCCGTCTGTGGCTGCAGACCTGTAAGCATCAGGGATTCGTCCGTGGTGTTGGCGGCGGCAATCGTCCAACCTGCGGCTCCAAAAGCCTTGTAGGAGACCTCGTAAGGATGCGGCAGCTCAGAATATCCCTGCCGCCATGTCACGAATGCGGAGCTACCCACAATTTCAGAGACGGCGAGGTGGCGAGGACGGCATGTGTCTTGGTAAGTAAACGTAAATGTGGTCTTCGGAGTGAAGTTCTGGCGGGATCCGGTGGTAATGTAAGCCCCGCCACTGTAGCTGTTATAGTTATACAAACTTCCGTATTGGGAGCTGATGCCGTAGAACTGCGCACTTGCGTAGGCACCCGTGGTTGTCGTGGCTATTTCCAACAACAAGTTGCCTCCGTTATAGACAAAAGGCTGATCCAAAAGAATAGTCAACGTATTGTCAGTCGCAACCGACAATGTGCCAGTGTAGAGTGTGGTAAGCGAATCGGTCAGGAAGTAATTGTTCGAGAACGCGGTGGATGACGTAATTCCGAGCTTCACTTCGAAAATGGAGGTCCACGCCCTCCACGGCTGGTTTTTCAAGTGAAACGTGATAGCAGAAATATTCGACTCCTCCATATCAGCAAGCATCCATTCAGGATAGATCACCTGGTCTTTTAGAAAGTAGTCTGCATTGCTGCCGTCAAAGGGCACGCTGGTACTGTATTCTGTGCCGTCCGCCACCGTAAGCGTGGACTGGGCATGCGACCATCCAAAAAACAATGTCACAAAAAGGGTCAGCAGGAGTAAACTTTTTTTCATACTCATAAATCCAAATGTCCAAAAATAGGAAAATAGAAAATGTTGTGTTTTATGTATCAATTAGTTACAGAAAAACACTACACCATTTTTCTTTACAACGGCAAAAATAACATTTACACAAATGTAAGAAATAAAGGATTTATGAAAACTTATTAACAGAAACAGACCGAAGAGACAATGCGCACATCGTCTCCACAGGGCGTAACGACTTTGCTTTTACCTGAACCGCCGCACCACCGCCGCGACGATGCTATAGAGCAACGCCATGAATGTCAGCACGATGGCGATCCGGGCAATGTAGTCGCCGTGTTTCACGTAAAAAGTCTCATCGGATTTGGCATACACGGTGGCTTTGATGGCCGTGCGCTCGTCGTAGTTCGTTTTCTCCAACACCCGCCCCAGTGGGTCGATGATGCCGGAGAAGCCGCCGTTGGCCGCACGAAGGATGTAGCGGCGCGTCTCAATGGCCCGCAGCCGCGACATCTCGAAGTGCTGCCGGTGCCCCGGACTGTCGTCCCACCACGAGTCGTTGGTGATGACCGCCAGCACGTTGGCGCCGTTCTTCACGAAACGGCTCATCACCTCGCCATACACCGATTCGTAGCAGATGCCTGTGCCGACACCCACGGGTGTGCCGTTCACGTCAATCGTGAAGACCCGCTGCATCGTGTCGGTACCTAAGGAACTGTTGGAGCCGCCCAACTGGATCAGAGCTTCCTCTAAGAATCCGAAAACCTTCGGGAAGGGCATCTTCTCCACCCCCGGCACCAAACGGCTCTTGTGGTAGTGCCCCACCAAGCCGTTCCTGTTGTAAAAACCCGCCGTGTTGTAGAATTCCATGAACATGCCGGGCTGCACCTCCTGTGACACGGGCGAAATCCTGTGGTCGGAGATGCCTACGGTGGATAGTCCTAACACGAAGTTGAGACTTGGGAAGCGTTTGATGGTGCTGTCTATCAAGGCGAAACCTTCGAAGCGGGTGTCCCCTTCCATGAAAGTCTTGTTCCGCAGGACGTTCATGTCGATGGTGTGCGCGATGGCGGATTCGGGGGTGATGACGAGGTTTGTTTTCTCGTTGAGGTACGGCTTCGCCACATCCAAAACCCGCTGGATTTCCTGCGTGTTCGTGAGGCTGTACTCCTCCTTCCACGGATCGGTGTTCTGCTGTACGACGACCGCCTCGATGGGACGCGGTTTGGTGGTCATTCTAAGTTCACCATCCCAGTAATAAAAGAGAGAGGCCAAAAGGGGCAGAATGAAACTGGCAGCGAAAATGCCAATAATGATTTTCTTTGGCCGATCTTTCTTCTCGTTTCGAAATACAAGTTCTTGGTAAATCAAGAAGTTGACGATGAGGATCCAAGCCGTGCCGCCTAACGCGCCTGTAATGCAGTACCATTGTACCAGCCAAGGCGTGGAGGCGAAGGCGTTGCCTAGATTGAGCCAGGGCCACGTCAGGTCCCAGTTGAGGTGCAAGTACTCGAAAGAAATCCAAAAGGAAATTAATAATAGAAGTTGTAAGAATCTGTTTTTCACTTGTTTGCGGCAGGCATGCCAGGCAGAGAAGGTGAGCGTCTGCAGCAGCGCGTTCAGGATGACGGCCGCCGCCGCGCCAGGCACCGTGCAGTAGGCAATCCAGTAGGTGGTGATCAGGTTGAAAACGAAGAACGCGGGGTAGAACAGCAGGATGCCGCGCCCGAAGGCGTTGCGCTTGCCCTCCTGCAAGGAGATTTCGCTCAGCGAGAACAGGGGAATGAGGGCGAAAAACACAAGGAAGACGAATCCGTGCGCATACCACGGAAGCGCCAGAAGCACTCCACCCAACACACTGAGGGCTAATTTAATGTACCATTTGTTCTTGTTCATAATCCATTTCATTAACGCAGCACCATTCCGCCGCCGACGTTAGGAGGCGGCGGAACCTCCTACTTGCAAGAGAACGTGTTATTATTTTGTCTTAAACGCATCGATGCCCTTCCGCAGGAACGCGATGTATTGGTCCTTGTCGCGCTCGTAGTAGGTCGGGCCGGAGAGGACGTTGCCGTCGGGATCGACCACGAAGTAGCAGGGCTGCGAGTTTTCGTGGTACTTGGTCTGTTCGATGTAGCGGTTCTTGGCGCCGAGCATGGTGATGGGGTCGCCGTTGGCGTCGGTGAGCTTGCCCTTCTCCTCGTCGGGCAGCGGGATCACCTTGTCGTCGGCGTACATGGTGCAGACGATGACCTCCTCGGCGAAGATGCGGCGCACCTCGGGGTCAATCCACACGGCATTCTCCACGTTGCGGCAGTTGGTGCAGCCGTGGCCGGTGAAGTCGAGGAAGACGGGCTTGCCCTCTTTCTTGGCCACGCGCAGCGCCTGGTCGTAGTCGAAGTAGCCCTTGATGCCAAAGGGAATCTCCAGTTTGTCGGCGTACATCGGCTCCTCGGTCATCTGGTAAGTGCTGGCGGTCGCGCCGCCGGAGCCGCTCTCGGTGCGCACGATGTGGGAGATGTCGAAGTCCTGGGTGGTCATCGGTGGGAGCCAGCCGGAAATGGCCTTCAGCGGGGCGCCGAAGAGACCGGGAACCATATAGACCACGAATGAAAAGACCGCCACGGAGAGCAGGAAGCGGAACCAGCTCTTCTGCACGGGATAGTCGTCGTCATGCGGAAACTTGATTTTTCCGAGCAGGTAAAATCCTAACATTGAGAACAATACAATCCACAGGGAGAGATAGACCTCGCGGTCGAGGATGCGCCAGTGGTAGGTCTGGTCGGGCACGTTGATGAACTTCAGCGCGAAGGCGAGTTCCACGAAAGCGAGTACCACCTTGAGGGTGTTCATCCAGCCGCCGGATTTGGGCAGTTTCTTCAGCATGTTCGGGAAGAGGGCGAAGAGCGTGAAGGGCACGGCAATGCCGAGGGAGAAGCCCAACATACCGATGACGGGCTTCAGGAAGGAGCCGCCGGCGGCGTTGAGAGCCACTGCGCCCGCGATGGGCAGCGTGCAGGAGAAGGAGACCAAAACGAGGGTCAGGGCCATGAAGAAGATGCCGGCCACACTGCCCGCGTTCTGGCGCTTGGCGGAGCCGTTTACCCACGAACTCGGCAAGGTGATTTCGAAATAGCCTAACAGCGACAGGGCGAAGATGAAGAAGATGACGGCGAACAAAATATTCGGGATCCAGTGGGTACTCAGCACGTTGCCGAGGTCCGCGCCGAAAATCAGCGACAGCACCAGACCGAAGATCACGAAGATCAGGATGATGAAGAGGCCGTAGAGCATGGCATTGCGCTTGCCGGTGTTGCCGTCTTTCGAGAAGTAGGAGACCGTCATCGGAATCATCGGGAACACGCACGGCATCAGCAGGCCGACGAGACCGCCCAAGACCGCCCCGAGGAAGTACATCAGCAGGGACTCCTCTTCTTCGGCGTTGTCGGCGGGTTTGTCCGTGGCGGGGGCGACTTCCGCCGTCTGCGGTGTGCCGGTGGGCTCAACGGCGGCGTTGTCGGCCGGTTCCGCTTCCTCGGGCTCTTCCGCCACGGCAGCAGTCACCGCCGGATGGAAGCCCTTGAGGTCGAAGGAGAACTTCTCTTCGATGGGGGTGCAACGGCCCTCGATACAAGCCTGTCCCTCCAATTTGCCCTGCACGGTGAATGGCTGGTCGTCCTTCACCTTCACGCGCTGCTTGAAGGTCACCTGTTTGGAGTAGAAGTTGGAGTGCGCATCCAATAGGTCGTCGTAGTCGCTCTGCGGAGTCGGTTCGGTCACTTTGCCCATGCGCTCGTACTTCGGCGACTTGTTGAAGTTGAAAACCAGCGGCTGCTCGATTTGCCCCTGGCCGGGCTTCTGTGCGTAGAGATGCCAGTTCGGCTCAATGGTGGCGGTGAACTGCAGCTCGGCCACGGAATCGTTGACTTTCACCGTCTTGTAGGCCCATTTCACGGGCGTGACGGTCTGCGCGAAAGCGGAAAATGTCAGACATGCCAGCAGGCAGATTGTCAGAAGGATGCGTGTTTTCTTCATATTTCTTGCTTTTATATTCAAAAACGGTTTAAGGCGGCAAATGTACATAAATTATGAATATATACAGACAGGAGAAATTTTCATCGAAAAGAAGGCCCCCCGTCTCCGAGATTACAGCCCACCATATTCACATTTATTAACATCCGTCCGAAAAAAGTGTATTTTTGCCGCTGATTTCGACTCACCCCTAAACCTCCTAAACCTCCTAAACCTCCTAAACCTCCTAAACTTAACCCATTAGCCCATTAACCGAATAACCGAATAACCCAAGAATAATATGGAACTGAAACGCATGTTAGTGGCCAACGCCCTCCTCGGCATGGCCGGCGGCATCCAGTACCGCCATCTGAAAAAAGCGGACCAAAACCCGCGCAAAGCCAGCGAACAGACCCTTCGCGGCATCCTTGCGTACGCCAAGAACACCGTCTATGGCAAGGAACACGACTTCGCCTACATTCTTGAGGCAGCCGATGACACCGAACTCTATAAACGTTACCAAGAAAAGGTGCAAGTAAATGATTATGAGAATCTTCGGCCGTATGTGGAACGGCATAAACACGGCGAGGCCGACATCCTATTCCCCGGCAAGCCTGTCCTTTACGCCACCACCTCTGGCACTACCGCCGAGCCCAAGTGGATTCCCATCACCCAGGAATACCTTGACAACATCTATGGTAAGATGACCAAAGTGTGGCTCTACAACTTCATCAAGAACCGCCCGAAAGTCTTCAGCGGCAAAATACTCTCCATCGTCGGCAAGGTTGTCGAAGGCTACGCTCCTGACGGCACCGTCTTTGGCTCCGTGTCGGGCGTTACCCAGCGTGACTGCCCCAACTTCGTGAAGGTGCTCTACTCTAACCCGCAGTGCGTCTATAGCATCGCCGACTACAACGCCCGCTACTACGTGCTTATGCGCATGGGCATCGAACAGGACGTCACCCTTATCGTCACGGCCAACCCCTCCACCATTGTGGAGCTCCAGAACAATGTCAACAAGTTCTACGACGACTATGTCACGGACATCGAGAACGGCACCTTGAACAAGAGTCTCGACATCGCGCCGGAAATCCGGGCCGAGCTGGAGGCCTGCCTCAAGCCCAATCCAAAACGCGCTGCCGAACTCCGCGCCCTCAAGGCCAAGTACGGCACTGTCCTGCCCAAGCACTACTGGCCCAACTTCCAGCTGCTTAACACCTGGAAATGCGGCAACACCAAGGTCTATCTCGACAAATTCAAGGATTCGTTTCCCCCGCAGACGCTCCATCAGGAGTTCGGCTACTTCAGCTCCGAATGCCGCTTCGGGTTGGTGCTCGACGACACGGTGAACACCGTCCTCTTTCCCCACTTCCACTACTATGAGTTCATCAGCGAGGAAGATCTCGAAAACCCGAACCCGACCTTCCTGCAGCTGCACGAGCTCCAGCAAGGCAAGCGTTACTGCCCCTACGTGACCACTTTCGCCGGCCTTTACCGCTACAATATGAACGACCTTCTCGAAGTGGGGCCGAACTTCCAGAACACCCCGACGGTGCACCTCATTCAGAAAGTCAACGGAATCGTCACCATTACCGGCGAGAAGCTCCATGAGCGGCAGTTCATTGAGGCTGTGCGCGAGGCCGAGGAGGTCACCGGGCTCAAGACCCGTTTCTTCATCGGGTTCGCCGACCTGAGTATTCTCGGCTACAAGTTCTACTACGAATTTGCGGACCAAAGCGTCACGCAGGCGCAGGCCGAAGCGTTCACCGAAAAAGTTGACGAGATTCTGAAACGCATCAATGTGGAGTACAAGACCAAGCGCGACTCCCTCCGCCTGAAGGTCCCCGAGACCTATCGCCTGATCCCGGAGTCGTTCGAGACCTTCAAGGCCCGCTGCATCGCCGAGGGCGCCCGCGACGGCCAGTTCAAGCTCCAGCTGCTCATGCAGGACGAAAAACGTCACGAGAAATTCAAGAAATTGGTAATTGAAAATTGATAATTGAAAATTGTGGGGTTGCTCGTTTGGGAGTGGAATTGGCTATAAACGTTGGCTGTGCCTTCCTAAACCTCCTAAACCTCCTAAACCTCCTAAACTCCCTAAACTCCCTAAATGAAAAGAATCATCATATTCGATCTCGACGGAACCCTGTACGACAAGACGGGGCTGGCGCGGCGGTTGGTTTGGAAACAGCTGTTGCGCGGTTGTCTGCACCTGCTCGTGCGCGAGCGCAAAGTGCGCAGACAGCTTCGCGGCCTGCATTTCGTCAGCGAGGAGGCTTTCTATGACGCGTTCTTCGCCGGCTTTCCCTGTCCGGAGAAAGCGCGGAGGTGGTATTTCGAGCAGTATATGCCTGACATGGTGGCCGTTCTGCGCAAACACTACCGAATGGCGCAGTGGTTGGAGTGGAAGATTCCGGAGCTGCGGGATAAGGGACAGAAGATTGTGGTTTTCTCCGACTACGGGTTCGTCCGGGAGAAGTTGGCGGCCATCGGCTTCGACCCTCAATGGGCGGACCTTGTGGTGGATGCGCCGTCGTTGGGCGGACTGAAGCCCTGCCGCGAGTCTTTCGAGAAAATCTGTCAGATGATGAATGCGCAACCGTCTGAGTGCTTGATGGTTGGTGATAGAGATGACACCGACGGCGAAGGAGCCCGAGCTGTGGGCATGGCGTTCGAGCGGGTGACAAAAGCCTGGGAACCGAATACGGATAGAGGGTAATCCACCTGCTTCTGTATAGATATTGAAAAGGCTGTCCGAGACGTGGACAGCCTTTTTTGTGGAGCCGGAGGGAGTCGAACCCTCGTCCAAACATGCCGCAAGAATGCTTTCTACAAGCTTAGCCTCCGTTTGGTTGTCGGCGCCGGCATGGTACGGGGCACACCTGGCGGGCGCTTATCTTCTAAAGTTTCGCCTCAGCCTCGAAGCGCGGCCTTGGCTATCTGCCCTTTTATGATACTCCGTACCGGACGTTGGGCGGAAGAACTTCCGGGGGAGCACCCGCGGCTACGGACCTTGTCCGCGCGGCAGGATTCACAGCGGTTACGCTGCGAATGCGTATGAAGTTTCGCCATTTATTTGGCATCGAGGGTTAATTTTTGACGGAATCAGCCCACAAATTCCGGCCTGCTTACATTCCCCCGAACCTGCTGTCAAAACCAGACGGCCCCGAGGATTAAGGCGGGGTTACTTCACCTCGCCTTTCAGTTGCAATATCACTCTGTCGGTGTTTGCGTTCGACAGCACGGTGATTCTTTTGCTGATCAAGCCGATGTTCTTGGCCGTGTAGGTGGCCTTGATGGTGCCGGTTTTGCCCGGCATCACGGGTGCCTTCGACCATTCCACCTCCGTGCAGTCGCATGAGGAGATCACATCGTCGAGGATTAGCGGTTTCTTGCCGACGTTCTTGTACGTGATGGTCACCACCTTCACGTCGCCGACTTTAAGGGTGCCGAAATCGACCACTTTCTTGTCGAACTCGATTTCCGCGCCCGTGCCGGTATAGGCCGTCTTGGCTGCTGGGGCCTTGGCCTTGCTCGTCTGCGCCTGAACCCCGAAACAGAGGCCTAAGCTGAGCAAACACACGAGAACCAGTATCTTTTTCATTTCCTTGTGATTTAAAGGGTTAGTTGTTCGCTTTCGGTGCACCGCTGTTGTTTTCCGGGGCGGCTTCCGTTGGCTTGGGATTCACGTTGCCCGTGATTTTCAGCACCACGCGGTCGTTCACGGCATTGGATTCCACCGTGATGGTCTTGTTGATCTGGCCGATGCGCTGGGTGTTGTATTTCACCTTGATGGAGGCCTTCTTGCCGGGGGCGATGGGGTCCTTCGGCCAGGAGGGTACCGTGCATCCGCAGCTGGAGCGGCAGTTGGTGAGGATCAGTTCGGCCTTGCCTGTGTTCTTGAACACGAATTCGCACTCGCCGTTGTCGCCTTGGTTGATCTGGCCGTAGTCATGGACCAGCGACTCGAAGGTGATTTCGGGAGTTTTCACTTTTTTGTTCTTTTTGGGTTGTTCAGCGGTGCTTTGGGCCATGCCGGCTACCACAAGCGCCATAATCATCAGCAAACTGAATACTTTTTTCATAATTTTGATGTTAAAATGTCCTTTTTCTGTTAGTTCTTTATAAAAATTTTTTCCTGCGGCCCGCAAGGCCATCCCACAGCCCAAGTCTCATTCCTCATTGACCGCCTACACCGCTGTAGGTTTAACCGGCCTGCCACAATTTTTCAGCAGGAACGATTCCACGGCCAGTTGGTAACTCTCCAGCCCGAAGCCGCTGATGAAGCCCGCGCAGGCGGCGGAGAGCACGCTCTTGCGCCGATACTGCTCCCTGCCGAACAGGTTGCTTATATGCACTTCCACAACAGGGCATTGTGCGGCTCTCACGGCATCCGCCAGCACCACCGAGGTGTGCGTGTAGGCTCCTGCGTTGAGAATGATTCCATGCAAGTTCCGTGCCGAAGTGATTGCCTCTGCCAGCTCTCCGACGCAGTCGGACTGGAAGTGTTCCAGTTCCACTTGCGGGTATCGTTCGCGCAGGTGTGCGAGGTATTCGTCAAACGAGGTGCAGCCGTAGATGTTCACCTCGCGCGTGCCCAAGCAGCCGAGGTTCACGCCATTGACAATCATCACCCTTATATGTCCGTCCTGTTTACTCATAAAGGATCACAAATACGTCCTCATTGGGTTTGTGCATGTTCAGTTGCTCCCGGCCGTACTTTTCCAAAAGAGCCGAATCCGCCACCAGTTGCTCATAGGTGTAGATGTTGCCTATCTGGTTCTTGGTGTTGACGATTTTCTCCTCCAAATTGGCGATCTTGTGGTTCAGGTCCCGGTGGGTCTTGAGGTTGTGGTCGGAAAAGAAGAAGAAATACGCCAGAAACAGCACCGTTGTCGCCAAGTAGAGGATGGCGAACAGGCGGAAGCGGTTTCGGGTGTTCGGCGTGTTGTTCATGGCTTATCGGGCATAGTTGACGGCGCGGGTCTCGCGGATGACGGTGATCTTGATCTGGCCCGGGTACGTCATTTCGTTCTGGATTTTCTTGGACAGGTCGAGGGAGATTTGGTCGGCCTCTTGGTCAGACACCTTTTCGGCCCCCACGATTACGCGCAGTTCACGGCCGGCTTGGATGGCGTAGGTTTTCACGACACCGGGGTAGGTGAGTGCGAGGTTCTCGAGGTCGTTGAGTCGCTTCATGTAGGCTTCCACCACTTCCCTGCGTGCGCCGGGGCGTGCGCCGGAGATGGCGTCGCACACTTGGACGATGGGGGCGATGAGGGTTTTCATCTCCATCTCGTCGTGGTGGGCGCCGATGGCGTTGACGATTTCGGGGCGTTCCTTGTACTGCTCGGCCAGTCGTGCGCCGAACAGGGCGTGCGGGAGTTCAGGTTCGGTGTCGGGCACCTTGCCGATGTCGTGCAGCAAGCCGGCGCGGCGGGCGATTTTGGGGTTGATGCCCAGTTCGGCGGCCATGGCGGCGCTCAGGTTGGCGACCTCCTTGGCGTGCTGCAGCAAGTTCTGTCCGTAGGACGAGCGGTATTTCATCTTGCCTACAAGCCGCATCAGCTCATGGTGCATATTGTTGATTCCCAGGTCGATGCAGGTGCGTTTGCCTAATTCGGCGATCTCCTGTTCGATCTGTTTTTTGGTCTTGGCGACCACCTCTTCGATGCGTGCGGGGTGGATACGGCCGTCGGAGACGAGTTTTTGCAGCGACAGGCGTGCGATTTCGCGGCGCACGGGGTCGAAGCTGGAGAGCAGGATGGCGTCGGGGGAGTCGTCGATAACCACATCCACGCCGGTGAGGTTCTCCAAGGTGCGGATGTTGCGTCCTTCGCGGCCGATGATGCGGCCCTTGATCTCGTCGTTCTCGATGTTGAACACCGAAACGGTGTTCTCGATGGCGGATTCCACGGCGGTGCGTTGTAAAGCGTTGACAACCACTTTTTTAGCTTCTAAATTGGCGGTATGCTTGGCATCGTCCACAATTTCCTTGATCATGACCAGGGCGTCGGCTTTGGCTTCGTCCTGCATCAGGTTGATGAGTTGCTGCTTGGCCTGTTCGGAGGTCATTTCCGCGAGGGATTCCAATTTCGTCTTTTGGGCGGTGATTTGCTCCTCCAGTTCTTTCTGCTTTTGGGCGACGGCGGCCATCTGCTTGTTGAGGTTCTCCTTCTGGGCGGCGTTTTCGCTGTTCTTCCGATTGAGGTCCTCCAGTTTCTGGTTCAGGGTGTTCTCCTTTTGCTTGAGGCGGTTCTCGGCGGCGGAAATCTGCTGGTTCTTCTCGTTGCAGGCCTTTTCGTGCTCTGCCTTCAGTTGGATGAACTTCTCCTTGGCCTGCAGTATTTTCTCCTTCTTGATCAGTTCGCCGTCCTCTTCTGCTTTTTTGAGGGCTTCGCGCCCGGACTTCGTAAGCTGCTTCTTCAACAGTGTATAGGCCAGGCCCAGTCCGATGCCGGTGCCAATCAGTATGCCTATAATAATTCCTGAAATTGTCATAAGTGTTTTATATATATTAATTTAACGTGTTCGTTTGGTTGAGACCCCGATGTCTCAAAAAAAAAACCGCATAAGTCCCATAGGGTTTCGAAAAACTCCTACTTGATATGGTCGAAGGTGCCGTCGTTGCTTCGCGCTTCCCTGGGCTATGCGCCATCCGTGCGGATTGGGCCTGTTCTAGGCATGACAAGCGTCCCCTTCGTTTGTAATTCTGTTGAGTTTAACAAACGTATCTGGACTTATGCGGGATGTCTATTTTCAAAGAACGTCTAATCAACGGGGAACTGTTCCGACAGCTCCTTGAGCGACTCCATCATGGGAATCAGCTCTTCGTCGTATTCCCTCAGCCTTTCCTTGTCTCCGAGGCTCTTCACCACCAAATCCAGCATCACCATGTTCGTTAGGTCCTGCTGGTCTTTATATCGCCACTTTTTCGCAAAGTCGAAAAGGCTGTCATTGATCACTTTTTCAGCTTCCCGGAAATAATGTTCCCATTCTCTCTTCACAATGACTGTCAGTGGGCGTTGCCCCAGTGTCAGTGTCACTTTCACGCTGTCTTCTTCCATATCACTTTCCGCTCAGAAGCTTTATGCTATTGTCTATCTCCCGCACCCATTCGTTGATCTGCCGTTTCAGTTCTGTCCGATCCTCTCTGTCAGCAATAGTGTTTGTCAGTTCGACCAACTTCAGTTTTTCCTCTGTTTTCGCAAGCTTCTCTCGAAGCCGTTCCTGCTCTTTCCGCAAGTTCTCATTCTCTTCGCGCAGGGCATCGCACTTCGACTTCAGCTCTGAAAAACGGTAAACCGCCTCTCTAATATTCATTTCCGTTTCGTGGTACAAGCTCTCAAAAGACGGCATATCGTTTTCGTTAAAAACGCTGCAAAAATACAATTTTTTGCTCAATTGCTGCATTCTCTTTGCGGAAAGGGATGTTAAAAATCCGTTTTTGCGTTCATATTTCTTTATAATACAAAACTTTACATTTTTTTATAAACATTTGTTTGTTTTTATTTTTCCCCTTTGAGCGTGCCGCGCTTTTCTCAACATTCTGATGTTGAAAAAAAAGTGACCCTCCCTCTTGACAGCCCCCGTCCCGAAGTGCTATCTTTGCACTATGAAAACGAAATTCCACTTTACCCGAGGCGAATGGGCGGCCGCCCTTTTTCTGCTCACTGTCATGACAGCGAGCAATGTGTTCTATTTTGTCGGCGACATCAGTCCGAAGCCGTCTTGCGATGTCCGTCAATATGAGGCGCTTTTCCAGCGTTTCGCGGAGGCACAGCGTCGTCAGGACGATTCGGCCGCTGCGGCGAGGATGCGGCAGTATGGCGACAGGCCAAGCATCCGGTCCGACACGGTTTCCCCGCTGAAGCCGCTGGATCGCAAGCCGATGTACGATGTCGTGAAGATTGATCTTAACAGTTGCGACACCGATGCCCTGATCGTCGTGCCCCAGTTCGGGAGCAAGCGAGCCGCCAAACTCGTGGAATACCGCGAGAAGTTGGGAGGTTTCCACAGCTTTTCACAGCTTCAGGAAGTCTATGTGTTGCAAAATATAGATACGGTGAAGTTGAAGACGTATCTGTATATCGGCGACCGGGGTGTCCGGAAGCTAAAGGTCAACAAGGCGGATTATGCGGAATTGGTTGCGCATCCGTATATTGATGCGTATCTCACCAAACTTATTCTCCGTCACCGAGGGAAAAACGGTCCGATACGCAGCCTTGAGGAGTTGCAGCAGGTCACGCATGCCTATCCGGAACTCATCGAAAAGCTCCGCCCGTATTTGGATTTCGGCGAATAGACAGGTGCTGTAAGGACGAAAATAGTATCTTTGCCGCGTGAAAAACATGGATCGATGAAGTTAGGCAAAGACTATTTCTTGGCGGACGATGTGGTGGGCTTGGCTCGCGACTTGATTGGGAAGTCGTTATTCACGCGTGTGAGCGGCCAGCTCTCCGGCGGGATTATTTGCGAGACGGAGGCGTACAAGGGAACGTCCGACCGTGCCTCGCATGCGTTCGGGGGACGGCACACGCGCCGCAACGACATGATGTACCACGAAGGTGGCGTTGCATACGTCTATCTCTGCTACGGCATGCACCACCTGCTCAATTTCGTCACGAACAAGGCGGGAGTCCCCGACGCGGTGCTCATTCGCGGCATCATACCCACGCATGGCGAGGAGCTGATGCTGCAGCGCACCCGCAAGCGTTGCATCTCCCGTGAAATCGGTGTCGGGCCAGGGAGAGTCTCCAAACTATTGGGAATCACCGTTTCCGACAACGGAATTTCGCTCTGCGGCGATATGTTGTGGGTGGAGGACCGGGGACTTATCGTTCCTGATGAGTGCGTCCAGACCACTCCGCGCATCGGGGTGGATTATGCGGGGGAAGACGCAAGGCTCCCGTATCGGTTTGTCTATGCCGGAGAGCGTCTGTAAGGAGGGTGAGGGTTACATTTCGCCATCGCCTTCGCCACCGTATTCATCCTCTGTGATCTTCTGCTTCCGGCTGTTGTAGTTGTTGAATTTGTAGGTGATGTTGACGGAGATGTGGCTGCCCTGGTTTTCGCGGATGCTGTAGGAGTAGTATCCTGTCGGTTCGTTGAGGCCTGCCCACGACTCCACTTCCGTCTTGCGCACGGCGGGAATCCAGTAGAGTAGGTTACGGACGTTCACGCTGAGTACCAGACTGTTGTCGAGGAAACCTTTCTTGATGCCGAGGCTGGCGCGGTAGGAAGGGGAGCGTCGTCCCTGGCCCACGCCGCCGGTGCCCCATCCCATGCTGCCGGCGGTGAGCGTGCTGGAGCGGAAGCGGAAGTTGAGCTGGATGTCGAAGTCCTTGCCCACGGTGAAGGTCTGGTTGAGTCCGAGAGTCCACACCCAGTCGCGCGAGAGGTTTTCGTCGAGCAGGTTGTTGCTCTCGATGATGTTGCGGTAGAAGCTGCCGGTGAGGTTCACCTTCCACACTTTCTTCACCTTCTGGCTCAGGAACGCCTCGACGCCGAAATTGTGCCCTTTGTTGAGGTTCTGGTAAGAGGTCATCGTGTAGAAGCGGTCGGTTTCCGGGTCTTGCAGGATTTCCGTGTAGCGCGTGATCATGTTGGTGCGCAGGCGGTAGAAGGCGGTAAGGGTCACGGTGGTGGCGTTTTTGTTGAACATGTAGCCGAGTTCCGTGGAGTTGGCGATTTCGGGCTTGAGGTAGGGGTTGCCCTGCGAGAGGTTTTCGCGGTCGGCGTAGTTGACGAACGGGTTGAGCTGGTGGATGCGCGGACGCGACACGCGGCGCGAGTAGCTCAGCTGCAGCGTGTGGTTCTCAGTGATGTCGTATTTGATGTGCAGGGTGGGGAAGAGGCTGTAGTAGTCGAAATGGTAGGCGGTGTCGGCGCTGCGCAGGTCGGAGATGGTGTTGGCGATTTCGCCGCGGAGGCCCGCCTGCACGCTCAGCTTGTTCCAAAAGGTGTTGGAGTAGATGAAGTAGGCGGCGTTCAGGAACTCGTAGTAGGTGAAGTCGTTGCGCTGGTCCAGTACCTCCTCGGCGGTGGTGCTGCTCTCGCCGTCGTAGAGCGCATAGTCCTGTCCCACCTCCCGGTAGGAGAACTTGTAGCCGGTCTCGATGCGGCCGCCGTTGCCCACTGGGGTCACAAAATCGACCTGCGCGGTGGCGTTGCGGTTCTGCTCCAGCGTGTTGGTCTTTTGGAAATAGTCGGGCACGTCGAGCAGGGAGCGTTGTAGGAAGGTGTCCACGAACTCCCCGTTGCGCTGCGTGAAGAAGAGGTCGGCGGTGAGCTCACGACCCTTGGTCAGGAACGTCTTCTTGTAGTTGATGTTGGCGTCGATGTTCTTGAAGGAGCGTTTGCCATGTCCGTTGCGGATGTAATGGTAAGCGGTGTCGTAAATGTTGCCTATGTGGTTGTATGTTAGCGAATTGAGCTCGCTGTTGTTGCGCATGTTGCCGAGGTTCCCGCTGATGCCGAAGGTGATGCTGTTGTATTTGTTGATGTAGTAGTCGAGGGAGAGGTTTGCGTTGTGGAAGCCGTTGCGGTGGTCGGTGAAGTTGTCCTGCTCCAACCGGCTGCTGTCCCTCTCGCTCCATGAGTCGCGCCACAGGGAGCCGCCGTTGCGGAAGGAACCGCCCCGGTAGCCGTAGTTGAAGAAGATGTTGATCTTGTCGTAGCGGTAGTTGAAGCTGCCCCCCGCGTTGTAGCCGCTGATGAAGGGGATGTGGCGGTCCCGATAGACGAACGCCATTGCGCCGCCGCCCTGCACCATCGCATTGAATCCCGACTCCTTCTTCTTCTTGAGGATGACGTTGAGGATGCCGGCCATGCCGTCGGGCTCCAAGCGGGCCGACGGGTTGGTGATGACCTCCACGCTCTCGATCATGTCGGCGGGAATCTGGTCGAGGGTGAGGTTGGTCGGACGGCCGTCAACCAGGATGGTCACGTTCTCGCTGCCGCGCAGGCTGACGTTGCCCTCGATATCGACCTGCACGGAGGGAATCTCCTCCAGCACTTCCACCGCCGAAGCTCCTGCCGCGCTGATGTTCGATTCCACGTTATAGACCGTCTTGTCGAGATTGGTCTGCAGCGCGTCTTTCTGCGCCCGAATGACCACCGCGCTCAGCTCCGTGAGTTTGTCGGTCATTTTGTACTTGGGGATGCGATAGACCGCGTTGGCCTTGCTGATCTCAAAGGCGGGGGATGTCGATTTCTGGTACCCGACATATTGGATTTCCACAAAATAGCGGCCGAAGGGGATTCCTTCGAGGAGGAATTTGCCGGCCTCGTCGGTGAGGCCGAACTGGGCGGTCACCGAGTCGGACACGCGCTTCACGTTCACCGAGGCGTATTGCAGGGGCACGTTGTTGGCGTCCACGATGGTGCCCATCACGGTGCCGCTGGTGCGGGTCTGTTGCGCAGGGCGTTGCATCTCGGGTTGCGCATTAAGGTTGAAAATGAGTATGGAGATGGATAAAACCATCAGGAATCTCAGAGTGCTTTTGTTCATGCGGGTCATAAGTCGAATGCTGATCTGTCAATGAAAGCTTTGCAGACCGATGGGCATGGTAAAAGTTTAATTTGCAAGCTCGATTTTGTTTTTTCGTCCTTCGGGACGGCGCTCGTCGTCCGGTTCACCACTCTTCGTCCTCAATGGTTTGCAGTTCCAGTTTGGTGGCTGTGTCGAAATAGCAAAGAAAGACTTCCGCGCCGTGGCGTATCGTCTGCAAGAGGTCTTTTTTTTGCAGCAACTCCCTGCAGTAGGTGAAAATCTTTTCGTTGGCGATGACCACGCACTTCACTCTCGCGCGGGTGAGGGCCACGTTCAGCCGGTTCGGACTGTAGAAGAATTCCAGATGGTCCTCCACCTCTGCCGGGTTGGAGTTAGACATACTATATATTATATAGTCTTTCTCTTGGCCTTGCATCCGTTCCACCGTGTCGACGAAGAGCGTTGCGGCGGTCTCCTGCCCGCATCGTTCCAACAGCGCCCGCTTCACCTCGCGAATCTGTGCCCGGTAGGGACTCATCACCCCTATCTCACTGATAGGTACGTCGTTGAATAAAAGGTCGCTGACAATATCGGCGGTGAGGTTGGCCTCGAAGGGCGACCGGCCGAGCGAGTCGAACTCGTGGTGGACGACCAACAGCTCGTTGGCCTCGTGGCGGACGATTTCTGGCGCGAACTCGCAATCGAAGAAGGTGTAGGGCCGCTCCAGTTCATGGGCCGCCGTTATCCTTTCGTCGTAAAACAGCCGGTTGGGAATTCGTATCAGGCTGTCGTTGAGGCGGTACGACTGGTCTAACAGGGTGATGTCCTGCGGGTAGAGGTCGGCGAGCTGCCGGAAGATGCTGCGGTCGAAGAACTTGTTGCCGGTGCCCTGTGGCACGATGGGGTCGAGTTGCTGGTGGTCGCCCACGAAGACGAGGCGGCGGCCGTGCAGGATGGCGGGCAGTGCGAGCGGGATGCTCATTTGTGCGGCTTCATCCACGATTACATAGTCGAACTGCCAGCCTTCGAGCTTCTTGCTGGCCGGGTAGCAGAGCGCGAAGGGAGTGCCGCCCACCACGAACCCCGCTTGCGACAGCTCGGGGTTGCTCTGGTAGTCGCGGAGTTTCAGCGCCTGCTTCCGGGTGATGTGCGGGTTGTGGAGGATTTCGTCGGCCTGGTGCCGCTCCCCGACTTTCACCACGAACCGTTTGTCCTGCAGCTCGTTGGCGATGGCGTTGAGGCAGTTGTTGATGGCCGTGTGCGTAGGGGCGGTCACGAAGACCTTCTTGCCCATCTGCATCAGGTAAGAGACGATTTTCGCGATGGTGAAGGTCTTGCCTGTGCCCGGAGGCCCCTGGATCAGGTGGAAATAGTGGCAGACGATGGATTTCCGGATGGCCTCGTTTTGGGAAGCGTTGCCGCAGTTTGGCGACGGCGACTCGCGGTACTGGTTTTGGAAGCCGCCCGACAGGAACTTCTCGATGTGGTCGCAGTACTCTGGGAGTCCGAAGAGCGCATCGCGGGTGGCGAGCAGCAGCCGTTGGGTGATGTTGCTGTTTACGGCGTTGACCTCCCAGCCGTCCTGAGGATAGTCGCTGATGTCCAAGAGATTGTGTTTCACCTCGAAGGCTCCCGAGCGCAGCACGAAGTCGTTCACGTCGTCGCGCTCGATTTCCATCAGAAACGACAGTGGTCCGTGGCTGAGGCGCACTTGCGTGCCCTCGCGGAACTTCGAGATGTTGTGGTCGCAGTGGATATGCACGCGGTCGATGTAGCGCATCGTGCCGGCCGGCGCGGGCGTGAACCGGTTGGGTGCCCCGTCGTGGAACTCGAACTCCGTGTGCAGGTTGGTCATGGTGTAGCCGCGGTTCACGCGTTCCTGCAGCGGCCTGCTCATCAGTTCGTTGTATTCTTCGTCCTGCCGCTGCTGCTGGACGTCGATGGCTTCGGAAAGTTGTTGGAGGAAGCTCATGGCTGGGTTAATGGGTTAATGGGTTAGTGGGTTAGTGGGTTAATGGGTTAGTGGGTTAATGGGTTAATGGGTTAATGGGTTAGTAGGTTAGTAGGTTAGTAGGTTAGCGGGTTAGTGGGTTAGTGGGTTAGTGGGTTATTGGTTATAGGTTGTTGAAGCGGCCTTGAACCCGAAGTCATCCCTCATGTTCTCCGTCAGTTTTTGCAGAAGCGCTTCTTTTGTCATTGTTCTCTGATAGGGGTTGTTTTCTGTTGATAGGATGTTTCGCCAAATGTTGCAGGTTTCATTCCCAATCGGCAATCATTTTCGTCAATACCACCCAGTGGCCGGCACTCGTGTTGCCTTCGCGAATTAGAACGCCTTTGTTCTGCATGGCTGAAAGGTCGCGTTGTACAGTTCGATGAACTACCGACAGAACTACCGACATTTGTTGTGCCGAAATGAAGGGATTCTTTATCATTAATTTGCACATTTCCTTTTGTCTATCAGTTAGTTGAACTAATGGTAAACTTACGACATCACTTACGACATTTCCCTTTTGAATGGCAATGAATTTCTCTCTCGGAATGGTCGCCAGAACACCACCTCTTGTTTCTTCAAAAATAGGGATAGCCAGCTTTTCCTTTTGAAAAGATTCACGGATTATCTGATAGCCCCTGCCCCAGGATTCAATAAACCCTGTCAGATAGAATACATTGGCTATCAGTTTGTTTCTTGGATGAGACTCGTGGTCTGTCATTAGAGTTTCCACGGTATATTGTAGTGGCAATGCGCCTCCGTTCCACAAGGTAATGCGGTCGCCGTAAACTTTCATCTGGATAAAAGTGCCTGTATAGTCTTTGTGTACGATGCTGTTACAGAGCATTTCACGCAAAGCATCTTCTGGGATTTCCAGCGATTCCTTGCGATACAACCCCTCAAAATGAATAGGGGAAACCAGATATTTGGTTTTCAGTGTTTCCATAACCCTATTGGGCATCATTACCAGAGGACATGCGATATTGTCTTGAATAATCAGATCGGCTTCGCTATTCCCGAAACGGCCAATACGAAACGAGGTTGCCATATTCCAGTGCACTATGTCTTTTCCGAAGAGGAGGAGTGCAGCAATGGTCAACTGTCCGCTTTCTGCATTGATGAGGTGCAACTTTCGCAGCACATGCTCGGTATTCGCTTTTAATGTGGTCTCGCTGATACGTTTTGCACTGATGGCACATTGTACGAAGTAGTTCACTGCTTCAGGGTCAATATCATTGATAGTCGCTTCTGGTATTGTCGTAGAATCCCATGTGATGTTCATCTTTCTCAACACGAACTGCTGGAGTGCTGGACCGCGCAGTTCCTGCATGGTGCTGCCTGAGCGGTAGTAATACTTGCCCTTGTAGTTGATGGGAGTGTTGCTGGGCTCCACATACACCTCAATGTACTCAACCCCGTCCATTTCATGCAGATTCACGTCCGCCACAATTCCCAAGGTGGTGATGATTTTGTTGGGGATGTCTTCCATCAGCCGGTCAACATTCTCCAGTCCGACAACTTCGTGGTCGTCGTTCACACCGAAGTACATCACCGCGCCTTGCGCATTCGCGAATCCGCAGACCCACTCCAAATATTTGTCGTGCCAACTGCTTTTATATTCAATGGTTTGGCATTCTCGTGGTTTTATCTTTCTCATACGGCCATATTTGTTATCGAAGCGGCCTTGAACCCGAAGTCATCCCTCATGTTCTCCGTCAATTTTTGCAGAAGCGCTTCTTTTGTCATTGTTTTCTGATGTGAGTTGTTTTCTATTGATATGATGTTTCGCCAAATGTTACAGGTGGCAAAAGTACATAATTTTCGCGAGACCATGGTGTCGTTTTTGCGATTGTTTATAGCCACGGTAGTTTTTTTCAGCTGTCGTTCCTGAAATCCATTTTTTTTGTACTTTTGCCGCACTTTTCCGCATAAAACAGCAGAAAAGTGACATATTGAAAAAGGCGTTGAGTCAACGTCTTATCTGCGGCTTGTTCGAATCTGGTAAATTCACAATCTTCCGCACGGTAAGGCAATGGCCAATGTCCATGGTTGTGTATTGGCTGTATAGGCGCAAGATTTCACGTTTATACATGACGGATTTTCAAACAATCCGTTACATATACGACGGCGTGGGCTTCGGCATTGCTTATCCTCGGAAGATGGGCAATACCAGAGCCTGATACGCGGGATGAGCGATGGTTCGGATTCTCGCGTTTTTTTTATGTGTGGTAAATTGAATGATTTATTTGTACGGAGTCGGGGGTCGCCGTGGAGATTATTCGGAAACAATGGAATTGCCAAAGTGGCTTGACGATTGCATTTTTGGAGAACAAAAGGCGGAATATAGTCCTTCTTATTCCGACATGACGAACATTGATGATGACAAGGCCAAGACCTTGAATTATCTCGGTACGTATTTTCTCCGTAGTTATGCTGAGGCATATTGCATTTTCAGTGAATATTTCCAACACCATGCAGACGAATTTGCCACTCAAACAGCTCTTTCCGTGTTCGACTTCGGTTGTGGTACAGGAGGTGAAATCATTGGCTTGCTTGCTGTCATTGATGAGTGTTTGCCGCATGTTAAAAAGGTGCGGATAGTGGCTTTAGACGGGAATCAACATGCACTTAGGATTTATGAGAAAATATTGAAGAAGGCGCAATCTCATATCCGTTTTGAAGTGGAAAACAATGCCGCTCCCATCATGATTGACGATTTTTACGATTTGCACATCACATACTGAATAAGGTTTTGGACAAACAGTTTGACCTAATAATCTCTTTCAAGGCCATTTGCGAGTTTGTGACGAAAGACCAATTTGAAAAGCAGAATGCTTACGAACATATTGCCAAATTTTTGATGCCCAAACTTACCGACAATGGCCTAATGCTGCCCGAAGACGTAACCACTTACAACAACACTTCGCAAGAGTGGCTACCCATGATGATGGATAATGGATTGAAAGCAGCATATTGCAAAGTGGTCTCAAAAAATGAAGGATATAACCAAATATATACAATAACCCATTCTCATAAGCACAATGATGTAAGCAAAGTGGCTTTTGCAAAAGCGAAAATGAAAATGCTTTTCACTTTTATAGAAGTCAACTTTGGAATCGGAAATCTAATTGGGCGCCTCTAATGGCTCATCGCCACCAACGCCGCCACCATCTCCTCGACCTCCTCTTTGCGGTAGTCGGACAGCTTGATGGTGTAGTAGCGGTCGTAGTCGGGGTGGAGGACGCAGAGGATCATGGAGGAGACCTTCATGCCGTATTCGGTTTCGAGGATGTACTTGTAGAAGCTCTGCTGCAGCTCGTAGTGGTAGTAGCTGGAGTTGTCCAAGTGGGAGAGAATGGAGAGACCGCGGCCGATGCCGTACTTCTTGGGGTAGCCGTCGATGATGAGGTTCTTGCTGCGCTTCCAATCGACCATCACGAAGTCGCCGCCGGGCTTGCGGAAGAGCGCATCCACGGTGCCCGCGATGCCGTACTGCGGCAGCGTGACGATCTTCTCCGCATCGTGGAATGCGAGGCCACGCCTGAGAATCTGCTCCTCGTGGAACTTGCGGAAGAGCCGGAACTCCTTGAAGTCCTCCTCGTGCGGCTTCCCTTTCAGGAAGTACTCGATCTGCTGGTGCATGAAGGTGCCGCGCTCGGAGGGCTCCAGCATCTTGCGGACAACCTCTTCGCGCGTCTTTCCCGAGTCGGCCATGAACTTCTGGATATACGCCTCCTCGTCGAAATAGGGGAAGAACTTCTCGATGAGGGTGGTCACGGAGGTGTAGTCGGCTGTTCCGCTCTGGTTGCGTTCGTCGGCGTAGGTGTGCGTGGTCTCGTTGAAGACCATGACGGGGTGACCGCCCGCTGCCGCGCCGCCCGCCCGTTCCCGTATCCGCTCGCGCAAGGCAGGCAGATGGTCGGGCTGCCCGAACGTCTGGATGCCCAGGTACTTCTCGCGGACCAGGTCGCGCTCCTTGGTCGCGGCCTCCTTGAAGGTCCAGCGGGGCTCCGTCGCCACGGTACTTCCCATGTCCGCCGACTCACCCTTCAGCCTGCCCGCGACCCGGCGGAGCAACTCCACGCAGGCGTCCGTCTGCTCGCACACCTGCCGTTCGGTGAAGCGCACTACCGTCCAGCCGCAGTCGCTGAACCAGCGGTCGCGCACGGCATCCTTGCCCTCGACCTGATGCATCGGCACGCGGTACCAGCCATGGTAGGGCGCGTCGATTTCTACATCGATGTAGAGGCCGGCCGCTTCATCGACCAGTGCGATGGCGGGTTCGTAGGGAATGGCGCGGTAGGGAGCTTCCAAATGCACGTCACAGCGCAGGAGCGTACTTAAATCGCTTTGCTGCAATGCTTTGCTGAAAATATTGTCGGAATATCCGTGTATGTCGGAGCGGCCGGGCTGCGGTGATGTGATTTCCGCGTCTGTCGCCGGCCATGAAATAATCGGGTAAAAATCGGGGGGGGTGGGGGGGGCTGTTTTCATGGGTTATTGGGTTATGGGGTTATTGGGTTGTGGGGTTATTTTATTTATTCATTTTATTCATTTCATTCATTTATTGGCCCCAGGGCTCGCTGCGCTCACCCTGGGCTGACATAGGTCGGGCTTTCAGCCCTTTTTGGAATGCTGTAGTTTGATATTCTCCTTTTCGTTGATTCTCTATGACTATCCCTATCTGCATTCCTAATTCCTAATTGTTTTCCTCCCACTTTTCCAGCACGATTCCGAAGCTCTCGATTCCTTCCACCACGGAGTCTCTCATGCCTTGTGTGACGGTGAAGGTGTATTCGCCGTTGTAGGGGAACCGTACCTTGGGCTGGAAGAGGAACTTGTTGTCTTTCAGGCGGCCTTGTCCGTGACCGGTCCAGTTGCCGAACTTGTCGCAGAGGATGAAGCCGAGGGTGTCCTGCTCGGTGTGGCCGTCGGGGTACTTTGTTTTCATGAAGACGTAGAAGTTCTGCGTCTCGAAGTCGGTGGTGTTCCGGAGCAGGATGTACATGTTGAAATACTGCATCGAGTCCTCGATGTTCAGCTTGAAATACTGCGGCCTGTCGATGGCCCACTTCTCGTCGGGGATCATGTTCACCTGCCCGTAATATTCGTTGTGGTGGCATCCGCAAAGGAGCGTGGTGAACAGGGCGAAGAGCAATAGATATTTTTTCATAACCTATTAAGAATCAGCGATATGTTTGAGTTCTTCGGCACTCACGTTTCCGCCTTCCTCCATCTTCTTCTGGTTGACGACGGCGAAGCTTTCGAGGTTTTCGGGCATCTTGCCCTGTTCGTTCATTTTGATGATTTGCTTCACCTTTTCGAGCGGAATGGAGAAGAGGTTGTTGGGGTCGTCTTGGTAGGCGTACCAGACGAGTTTCTTGAAGATGTCGATTTTATTGTAGATGCCCTTGCCTTTCTGGGTTTTGAGCACCACGTGGGAGGATGGGAATTCCTTGAGTTCGCGCTGGTAGGTCTCCTGCTCGAAGTTGAGGCAGCACTTGAGTTTGCCGCACATGCCGGCGAGTTTCTGCGGGTTAAGGGAGAGCTGCTGGGTGCGGGCGGTGTTTGTGGAGACGGACTGGAAGTTGGTGAGCCACTGCGAGCAGCAGAGCTCGCGGCCGCAGGAGCCGATGCCGCCGAGGCGGGCCGCTTCCTGGCGCACGCCGATCTGCCGCATCTCGATGCGGATGTGGAACTGCTCGGCCAGAATCTTGATGAGCTCGCGGAAATCGACGCGTTCCTCGGCGGAGTAGTAGAAAATGGCCTTCGTGCCGTCGCCCTGATATTCCACGTCGTTGACCTTCATCTTCAAGTCGAGGTCCCAGGCCGTGTAGCGCGACGACAGCATGGTGGTGTACTCCTTGTCAACGGTGGCAATCCACTCCTCGATGTCGGCGTAGCGGGCGTGCCGGTAGAGCTTCTTGGTGACGTTCTCGGGCTTCACGCGCTTGGCCTGCATCTGGCGCTGCACCTGCAGCCCGAGCATGGAGACGATGCCGATGTCGTGGCCCGGACTGGCCTCCACCGCCACGATGTCGCCCACGCGGAACGTGACCCCGGGGGGCATCAGGTAGAAGTCCTTGTGGCTGTTCTTGAAACGCACCTCCGCGATGGGGAACTCCAGATGCTCTAAGCTGATGTCGAGGTCGTCCATCCAGTTGTAGGAGGGCAGTTTGCACGATTGGTACTGGTATTGTGCGCAATGCGCATGTTCAGGGTTCGGGAGATCTTTCAGTCCGCGGGTGTGGAAGATGTTGCCCGCGATTTTTCCGGCCTCGCGCGACACGCCGGTGCGGATGTCCATGTCAAGATACGGTTCCCAGTCCTCGCCGGCGGGAACGTTGCTTTCGAGGTCCTGCTTATCGACCGTGGCGGTCTTCTTGCGCATCATTTTGGTCACCTCCTCCAGTTCCTCGGCGGTGAGGGTGTCGAAATACTCGCGGTCTTCGTCCGTCTCGTCGTCGCTGTGGTCTAAGGTGGGGTCTTTCAGCAGCCGTTCGCCGCTGACTTTGTTTTTGCGCCGGTTGTTGTCCTTGCGCTTGCCGCCGTTGCCGCCGTTGTTGCCATTGCCGCCATTGTTGCCATTGTTGCCATTACTGCCGTTCGGGGAAGCTTTGGCAGGCTTGTCGCCGGCGGGCCGTTTTTGCTGTTTCTCGTCAGCGGTTTTCTCGGCGGGCTTGCGGTCCGGCTTGTTGTCTTTTTTGCGTTCAGGAGCGTTGCCTTGGCGAGGTGTACCTGTATTGCCCGATTCGTTTTTCGTCTCGGCGGGTTCGCCAACGGGCATGTTATCAGTGTTTTCTGAATCCAGTCTGTTTTCCGTACGAGCGTCTGCGCCCTCTCTTCTTCTGTAGTTTCTATGTCTGTTGTTGTCGTTTCTCATTCCCAAAAAAATTAAGCCGCAAAGATACAATTTTTTTTCGGGTAAGGCGGGCGTTTGTAAAAAGGTGAGATTCTTATCGTATGATGGTGATGGAGCCGTGCCACTCTGTGGTTTTGGCCTTCCCCTTGTAGCTGAAGGTGTAGTAATAGACGCCGTCGCTGAGCCCCTCGCCGTTGAAGGGGTTTGCGCCCTCGTGGATTTGTCCGTCCTTGGCCCAGGTGTCGTAATTCTTGGCGGTGAACACCACTTTGCCCCAGCGGTCGCTGATGCGCAGCTCGTTGTGGCGGTATTCGTCGGGATCCTCCGGGTTGATGTCGGTGTTGAGGTTCTCGATGGCCCACACATCGTTGATGCCGTCGCCGTTAGGGGTGATCACGTTCGGGAAGATGAGGTCGTCTTCCACCACCACGGTGTGGCTCACCGAGTCGCCGCAACCGCCCATGGTCACTAACGAAAGGGTCACTACGTAGTCGCCCCAGCTGGCATAGACATGCGAGGTGGAGATCTCTCCGGTGGTTTGTTCGCCGTCGCCGAAGTCCCACACCAGCTGGTTGGCGTAGCTTTCGGTCACGTTGTCAGAAAGATAGGCGGTGAAATCGACGTTGCCGCCGTTGTCGCTTATCATGGAGACTTCCGGTGATGCGAGGAAATCGAGGTGCGGCTGCGGGGAGGTGGTGATGTAGTTCCATTTCGTGATGGAGTCCTTGCAGCCCTCGGGGGTGGTGATGACCAATTTCACGGAGAAAGTGCCCGCGTCGGTGAAGTCGAACACAGGATTGTCTTCGTTAGAGAAGTCCACGATGTTGTTGTTGGCGTCAAAGACCGTCCATTCGGTGGTCAAGCTGTCAGCACTGGGTGAGGAAATGTCGGTGAACTGGATGGAAAGTGGCGTGCATCCTTCGGTGATGTTGGCCTCCAAGTCGGCGTGCGGCAGCGGGTAGAAATAGACCAGCACGGTGTCGGAACTCTCGCAGGTGAAGGAGGCATTGGGGTCGTCAAGGGCGACGTTGAGGATGTATTCGCCGGAGGTGATGACTTCGATGGAGTCGCCGGTGTCACCAGTGTTCCAGTTGTACTGCACCTGGTCGGCGGCGTAGTTGGCTTTCAGTACGGCTACCTCGCCAGTGCAAAGGTACTGGTCGGGACCGAGATCAGGCTTGTAGGAGTTCACCAATTGGATGCGGATGCTGTCCTTCAGCCAGGTGTCTTCGCAGCCGATGGCACTGTGTGCCAGGATAAAGTACAACCCGGTGTCCGCGAGGGTCAGGTCGTCGATGACGTAGGGTTCCTGCGTGAGGGTGTCGCCGGCGGGGGTGACCAAGTGCACGGTGTCGATGTTCTCGGTGAGGTAGTGGAAGCGCACGGAGTCGTGCAGGCAGTAGATGTTGTCCATCATCACGTCGATGCGGCCCACGCTGCTGTAGTCGCTGAAGTAGCCCAAGGAGGAGGACATGCCGGAGTAGTAGTCGAGGATGCCCAAGTGGAAGGGACCGAGCGAGTTCTGGAGTATCATCACGGTCTGGTTGGGCACCGACGAGGCGAAATCGCGGTAGCAATACGACCAGGCGTTGTTGTAGGGCAGGGTGGTGAAATAGGAGGCGGGCACGGGGACGTTGTTGTTGCCCACGGTCATGGTGAAACCGCCCACGTATGCAGTGGGCACCACGATGGAGAGTCGCAGGTGGGTGGAGTAGGAGGGGCGTGCATAGACGACCTCCTGCGAGCCGGTGCATCCCAAGGCGGGCAGCTGTGTGCCGCCGGCCTCGCCGTCAGAACCTGTCAGCTGGAACACATGGATGGGCTTGTCGGAGGTGATCATTGTGGCGATGGTCGGGGAGTTGCTTGGCATGTAGGTGTAGCTCTGCCCCGTGTTCAGGGTCGCGGCCGGGGTGGTGCTGCCGTTGATATAGACGTGCGTGTTGTCTTGGACAGGGATAATGCAAAGGTTCTCGAATTGGCGATTGTTGTACATGGCGATGAAGAAGTCGCCGGCATATTCGTCGGGAACGAGCTGCTCGCCCACGAGATCCTGTCCGGAGTAGCCCGAGAATTGGTTGCTGGCCACGGAGTCGTCGGTGGAGTTCACCGCGATGGGCTTGTCGGAGGTGATGCGCGTGTTGGTGAGATGGCCGGCGGCGGACTGGTCGGCCGACTTGATGCAATACGACTGTCCGGCGTTGAGGGTGATGGTGATGGGGGTGCCGGCCGCGATGCCGCCCGCGAGCGGCTGCGACGGGATGATGGTCACGGTGGTGTTGTTCTCTGTGGCCACAATCTCGATGCTGTTGCGCGGGTCTGACGGAGGCCCGTCAACCAGCAGGTTCTGCATGGGCACCGTGAAGTCGGTGCCTAAGGCGTTGCGCCCCTTGAGGGTGTAAATCTCGCTGTTGTTGGCACCCAACTGGTAGTAGGTGGTGATGTTGGCCGTGGAGGTGATCAAAAAGCCGTGGTTGCAGACGGTGTTCACCGGTGCGGTGATGACTGTGCTCTCCTGGTTCGTCACGTCCAAAGCGTAGTAGCTGTAGGGGTTGAGGTTGACGGTAACGGGCGTGAAGGACGGGTTCGCCGGCTGGGAAATGGTGACCGTGGCCGCGTTGCTGAACGAAGTGAAACAAAAGGTGATGGGATTGTGTGCATGGTTGGGTGAGATTTCCGGTGCTGCGAACCAGAAAAGATTGTCGATCTGGGCGTGCAGGGGCGGGAATGACAGCATTAAAACCACCCAAAAGAGCAGTTTTGGTGTATTTTTTGTTGTGTAAATGGTGTCTTTCTTCATAAAATTGGATATTGTTTTATGGCGGCAAAGGTAGCATTTTTTTTATACGCTGGGCGGATATTTTGATTTTGGTCACGAAAAATAAAAAAAGGGAGCAGGCAAAGCCCACTCCCATTTTCAATTTTCAATTTTTTAATTTTAGTTCTCCAATTCCGCCTTGATGGCCTCGTTGATGAGGGTCACGAAGTCGCCGAGCGGCATGGTGCCGTCGTTGAGGTTGCCGTGACGGCGCACGCTGACGGTGCCGTCCTTCTCCTCGTTCTCACCCACAATGAGCATGTAGGGGACTTTGGCGGTTTCGGCGTCGCGGATTTTGCGGCCGGTCTTCTCGCTGCGCTCGTCGATGTAGCAGCGGATGTCCTGTTCGTCGAGGGCGGCGCGCACCTTCTGGGCGTAGTCCATGTACTTCTCGCTGATGGGCAGGATGACGACCTGGTCGGAGGTGAGCCAGAGCGGGAAGTTGCCGCCGGTGTGCTCCAACAGCACGGCCACGAAGCGTTCCATGGAGCCGAACGGGGCGCGGTGGATCATCACCGGTCGTTTCTTTTGGCCGTCGGCGTCGGTGTATTCGAGTCCGAAGCGCTCGGGCAGGTTGTAATCGACCTGCACGGTGCCGAGTTGCCATTCGCGGCCGATGGCGTCCTTGACCATGAAGTCGAGTTTCGGGCCGTAGAACGCGGCCTCGCCCTCCACCTCCACGGTGTTCAGGCCCTTCTCGGCGGCTGCCTCGATGATGGCGCGCTGGGCTTTCTCCCAGTTCTCGTCGGTGCCGATGTACTTCTCCTTGTTATTCGGGTCGCGCAGGGAAACCTGTGCCTTGTAGTTGTCGAACTTCAGGGTCTTGAATATATACAATATAATGTCAATGACCTTGCAGAACTCCTCTTTGATTTGGTCGGAGGTGCAGTAGAGGTGGGCGTCGTCCTGCGTGAAGCCGCGCACCCGCGTCAGGCCGTGCAGTTCACCGCTCTGCTCGTAGCGATAGACGGTGCCGAACTCCGCTAAGCGGAGGGGCAGTTCCTTGTACGAGCGGGGGCGTGCGGCGTAGATTTGGCAGTGGTGCGGGCAGTTCATCGGCTTAAGGAAGAACTCCTCGCCTTCCTGCGGCGTGGTGATCGGGCGGAAGGAGTCCGCACCGTATTTGGCGTAGTGGCCGGAGGTCTTGTAGAGGTTCACGTTGCCGATGTGCGGGGTGATGACCTGCTGGTAGCCGTATTTTTTCTGCACTTTGCGGAGGAACTGTTCCAGGCGGTCGCGCAGGGCGGCGCCTTTGGGCAGCCACAGCGGCAGGCCCTGTCCTACGAGCGGGGAGAAGGTGAAGAGTTCCATCTCGCGGCCCAGCTTGCGGTGGTCGCGCTTGGCGGCCTCTTCGAGGAGGGTGAGGTATTCGTCGAGTTCCTTTTTCTTCGGGAAGGTGACGGCGTAGATGCGGGTCAGCTGCTTGCGCTTCTCGTCGCCGCGCCAGTAGGCTCCGGCGGTCTTCAGCAGTTTGATGGCCTTGATCATGGAGGTGTCGTGCAGGTGCGGGCCGCGGCAGAGGTCGGTGAAGGGGCCGCTCTCGTAGAACGAGATTTGGCCGTCTTCGAGACCGTCGATGAGTTCCAGCTTGTACTCGTCGCCCTTCTTCTGGAAGTAGTCGAGAGCCTCGGCTTTGGGCACCTCGCGGCGCACGAAGCGGATCTTCTGGGAGGCCAGCTCTTTCATCTTCTCCTCGATTTTGGGGAAGTCGTCGGAGGAGATGGAGTAGTCCATGAAGTCGATGTCGTAGTAGAAGCCGGTCTCGATATGGGGGCCGATGCCGAATTTCACGCCGGGGTAGAGGGACTCGATGGCCGCCGCCATGAGGTGGGCGGAGCTGTGCCAGAAGGTGTCCTTGCCCTCGCGGTCGTTCCACGTGTAGAGGGTGAGCGTGGCATCCTCGTTGATGGGTTTGTCGAGCTCCACCAATTGGTCGTTCACTTTGGCTACCAGCACGTTGCGTGCCAAGCCTTCACTGATGGCCTGCGCCACCTCGTAAGGGGTGCAGCCCTTTTCCATTTGTTTGACTGAGCCGTCAGGCAGTGTGATGTTAATCATATAATGATGGTTTATCTAAAATTCAAAACAATCGGCAAAGATACATTTTTTTTGGTTGCTTGGATATGGTTGAAAAAAAGGGTCGCGGCTTCCGCATGAACTTTTTTATTCAGGTTTCGCATGTAAAAAAAATGTCTTTGAAAAAAAGAGCGAAGATTTTTCAACCTTCGCTCTTGTCATTTACTCGTTATTCGTTCACTTCACCCACACCTCGTCCACGAACAACCAGGCCTGAGAACCGGCACTGATGTGCCATTCGGGCATCTTGCCGTAGTTCTGGATCTTGATCTTCACGTAGCGGGCGTTTCCCTTGCCGTTGACCGTGAAGTCGTCGATGTGTGCGCCGCCGGCTCTTGGAACATCAATGTTCTTCTTGCCGAACAGGGTGTAGTCCTTGCCGTCGTTGGAGACATAGACCTCTATGCCGCGCGGGTAGAAAATCCAGGCACGCTGCTCTTCTAAGCAGCCGGCACCCACTTCCGTGAACTTTTTGGTCTCGCGCAGGTCGATGACGACTTCGAAATCGGTGGTGAAGCCCTGCCATCCGCCGATGCGATAGTTCACCTTGCCGCGGAGGTTATCGACCAGCCCCGCATCGCCGCCAGCGTAGTACTGCGGGTCGGGTTTGGTGACGTAGGTGAGATCCTTGTCGCGGGTGTAGCGGATGTAGTGTGCTTCCGCCACCTGGCTGCTCCGTCCTTTGGCATCCACGGCCACCGCCTTGATGGTCATGTCCTTATCGACAAGGATGGATCCCGTGTAGTGGATGCCTGTCTTGGGTGAAGGCTCGCGCCCGTCGGTGGTGTAGAAGATTTCATAGTGCTCGTTTTCCATTTTCGGGCTGCTGAGAATGCTGCGTTCGTCCTGCGGGGCGATGCGCACTTTGTTGTCCAAATTCGGTTTCGTGTCTTTCGACTTTCGTTTAAGCTCTTCATCGACCACTTTCGGTACGCGCAGTGCCACGCGGGTCTGGTCTTGGAAGGAGACCTTGTCGGTGGAGAAGACTGGTACCGGCACGATGTTCATTGCAGGGTCGATGCGCGTCACGGGCTCGTTGTTTTTGCCTCTGCCCCAGGTGTCACTCGGTTTGTCGCCCATGGTGAACGCCAGTTCGCCGCCTTTGGAAATCTCGTCGTAGGTGAGATAGGAACGATCCAGCGCTTTGCCGTTCAGGGTGACCGACTGGATGAACGGCTTTTCGTCGTTTCTGCTGATGGTCAACGTTTTGCCGTTTTCAAGAGTGATGGTAGCTTTGTCGAAGAGCGGGTAGCCGATGATATATTGGTTGCTGCCGGGGCAAACAGGGTAGAAGCCCATGGCGCTGAAAACGTACCAAGCCGACATCTGGCCGCAGTCCTCGTTGCCGCAGAGGCCGTCGGGCTTGGAGGTGTAGAGGTTGACGAGGATCTTCTTGACCAGTTGTTGGGTCTTGTCCGGACGGCCCACGAAGTTGTAGAGGTAGGCGGCGTGGTGGCTCGGCTCGTTGCCGTGCGCGTATTGGCCGATGACACCGGTGATGTCCGCTTGGGCGCGGCCGGCCATTTCGGAGCTGGAGTTGAAGAGGCGGTCGAGGAACTGCTCCATATTCTTGGGGCCGCCCATCAGGTCGATGTAGGTGTTGAAGTCATGTGGCACGTAGGTGGTGTATTGCCAGCAGTTGGCCTCGGTGAAGAAGTTGTTGACCTCGCGGGGGTTGAACGGGGTCATGAAGCCGCCGTTCATGCGGCCGCGCATGAATCCGTTGGGGTCCAGGATGTTCTTGTAGGACTGGGCGCGCCGGATGTATTTGTTGTAAACCTCCTTGTCGCCGATTTCCTTCGCGAACATGGCGATGCACCAGTCGTCGTAGGCGTATTCGAGGGTTTTGGAGACAGACTCGTTCTCCATGTCGCCAGGCACGAAGCCGTATTGGGCGTATTCGGGGCGGCCCAGCCGCTTGAGGTTGGCGGTGGCGACCATCGCCTCCAGCATCTCCTTGGCGGGACAGTCGCGCATTCCCTTCATGTAGGCATCGTAGATCACTGGCACGGCATGGTAGCCGATCATGCACCAGGTCTCGTAGGCCGAGAGCTCCCACATGGGTAGGTAGCCCTGCTGCCGGTACTGGTTCAGGAAGGTGTAGAGGAAGTCTGCGCTGCGTTTCTGGTCGATGATGTTGAGCAGCGGGTGCAGGGCGCGGTAGGTGTCCCACAAGGAGAAGACGGTGTACATCTGGTGCTTCCCGTCCGTCTTGTGCGTCTTCTGGTCCGCTCCGCGATAGCGTCCGTCGATGTCGGAGTAGAGGTATGGGGATGTAAAGCAGTGATACAGAGCAGTGTAGAAAGTGCGAAGGAATTCCTCGCTCTTCGATTCTACCTTGATTTTGCCGAGTTCCTTGTTCCAGGTCTCGGTGGCCTGTTTGCGCACCCGGTCGAAGTTGAAGTCGCGGACTTCGGTCTGGTTGTTGATTGCGCCGTCCATATCCACGGCGGAGATGGCCACCTTCACAACCACCTCCTTGACTTTCTCATCGAAGTAGAGGACAGCCTTGCAGTTCTTTCCTTTTATCTCATTGACGTTCACGGGTTTATCGTCTTGGTAATAGACAACTTCCGTCGGGGGCACGGAGGTCTTGAGGGAGAAGGCGCAGTATTGGTCAGGATTCCATGCGTCGGAGCGGCGGAAGCCCACGAGGTCCCTGGCCTTGAGGGTCATGTAGCTCTCCAGGGTCTTGTCGCGGTGCTGCAAATCGACGATGATGCCGCGTTTGCCGCTCTTGGCGAAAGTGTAGCGGTGCAGGCCCACGTAGTTGGCGGCGGTCATCTCGGCGGTGATGCCGTTGTCGAACTTCACGGCATAGTAGCCGGGTTCGGCGGTCTCCTGGTCGTGCGAGAAGGGTAGGGCGTACTTCTCGTTGATGACGGAGGGCTCGCCGAGGAACGGGGTGACAAGGATGTCGCCGTAGTCCTCGCAGCCGGTGCCGTTGAGGTGGGTGTGCGAGAAGCCGTAGATGCGCTTGTCGCTGTAGTGGTAGGCGGAGCAGCCGTCCCAGCCCTCTAAGCGGGTGTCGGGGCTGAGCTGGATGGCGCCGAAGGGCAGGATGGCGCCGGGGTAGGTGTGGCCGTGCTCATCGGTGCCGACGAGCGGGTTGACGTACTGCGACTGCGCAAAGGCGAACGCCGCCGTCAGGATTGCGATCAGGAGAAGGATTGGTTTTTTCATATTCTTTTTGTTTAATCTGAAAATCAAAAATCGATTACTTAAATAGTGCATTTTGGGTCAATTAAGTGCTTGGCGAAGGCGCTTTTCGCTTGCGAATGTCTTGCTTTCAAGAGATTCCAAGACTCCCGTTTGCTTCCACCCATTGCGGATCGGTCTCGTTGCCCATATTTGTGCTGCGCCAGATCATGCAAAGTGTTGTCGTCTTTCCAAACTTTTGCATAAGGTTGATGGTGAAATATACCCCATAGCCTATCATTTCCTCTATGGTGGCAGCTCTTTGGGCCGTATTCGCCATAGATTGTCGACTCGGGTCGCAGCTGTCTGTAATGTTGGACTTTCTTCTTATGAGTGGTTATTTCTCTTTCGCCACTTTCGCTGTCACAAAGCACAGATAGCACAGACAGCAGAGCGGCACGAGGAAGGCATAGCGGATGCCGATGCCCGCCATGGCGCCCGTGAGCAGCGGCACGATGGCGGCGCCCACGATGGCCGTGGTCATCAGGCCCGAAATCTCGTTCGACATCTCCGGCTTGTGATCGACGCAGATGGAGAAGACCAACGGGAAGATGTTGGCGAAGCCCACGCCGATGAGGATGAAGCTCAGCCACGTGGTGAAGGCGTTGTAGGGCAGGAACAGCAGCAGGTTGCCGAGAATGGAGATCGCCACCGTGATGCCGAGGAATTTCTTCGCGCTCATCTTCTGCAAGATGACGCCGCCGAGGAAACGGCCCACAAACAGGGAGATGATCAGCACGATGTTGCCCATGGCCGGGGTCACGCTCGTGTTCTCGCTCAGAATCGACGGAATGCGGTTGAACATCGAGGCCTCTGCGCCGCAGTAAAAGAAGATGGCGAGGAACATCATCAGGATGAACGGGTCGCCCAAGGCGCGGATGCAGTTGCCCAGGGTGGTCGGCTTCTCGTCCGACTTGCTGACGTTGTCGGGCACGAACACCACGACCATGACGAGCGTGATGAGCAGCACCGCCGCGAATATCGGGAAGAGGATGCGGAAGCCCATGTCGATGGTTTCGCCGCCCTCGGGGGTGAACGAGAACCAGCCGTATTTCATCAGCGAGGTGCCGATGAGCACCAGAATCAGCGATGTGGAGAGCGTGCCGATGGCCTTCAGCGACTGCGCGAAGGAGAGCATGCTGGAATACTTGCCTTCATCGGAGACATCGCGGATCAGCGGGTTCCCGGAGACCTGCAGGATGGTGGCACCAGCGCCCATCAGCAGCACTGCCAAGAGAATGACCGGGAAGTTGAAGGCGAGGATGGGCAGCACCGCGCCGGCGAGGAAGAGGATCAGCCCGATGGTGAGCATCTTCTTCTTGCCGATCTTCGACTGCCACACGCCGGTGGGCACCGACAGCACGCCGAACATGATCATGCCTGAGAGGGAGACTAACGACGCGGTGAAAGGGGAGACGTTGAAAGCTTTCTCCACCACGGAGACCAGTTGGCCGGCAGCATCGCCGAAACCCATGGCCAAAAACACGAAAAACACTGAAATAAGGGATAACTGTTTCTTCATATCTTTAATTTTATTCATTAACGCACTTCTTGTTTGAGGTCGCAAAAATACAAAAAATCTGTTTTGTGGTGAAAAAGAAGGCAACGCATTTCTTTGCGAAAGCGGTCACGCAGCACCCGTGCAACAAAATAGGGACAACCCGTCGGTCGTCCCTATGATTTGTTTTGTGAATCAGGTGGTTATTCATGTAGCAGCCACTTGCCGTCCACCTTGACAAGATCCAGTTTCTTGGTCTCTTCTTCGGGTGTCTCGTTGAAGGCAGATGTTGTGGATTGCTTCACTTCCACCACGGCGCTGTTCCCGTCGTCGGAAATCGTTTCAGAGAGAATCTCATAGCTGACAATCTTCACATTGAAGCCCTGGAATTTCTCAATCTGTTTCTTCACTTCCTCTTTGTCGGTGATGTCAGTGTAGGTGAACGCTTTCTCGTAGTCGCCGGCTTGGAGCGCTTTGTAGTACGCGTTGACCGTGTCTGTCGGGGATGCTTTTTTGCAGGAGGTCATGCCGAAGATGGCTGCCACAGCGCAAAGGAGAATGATGATTTTTTTCATAACGTATTTAAATTTGGTGAAAAAAAGACGCGGCAAATATATACAATATTTTATTAGTCACGTTTATTTTGTCATTTTCCTCGCATCAGCTCGATGGACTCCACATCGAGACGCACTTTCAGCCACGTTATCAGCCTGTTTTCCGCTTCTGGGTGGGCTCTCCCGTCCTTCCATTTCACATAGACGATCGGCATGGCGTGATGCTCCAAACTCTTGGTGTCGTAGCAATCCATGGAAGAAACTGCAAATTGTTGTATGTCAGGATATTGTGTGTAAATTTCCTTCACTAATTGTTCCGTGTTTTCAGACGATCCGGTCAGTTTGTGCAGTTCAGCCCGCAGTTCCGCGATGGTGGAGTCTTGGCGAGCGATTACATCATCTTTCTTGTCGATGATGTCCTCGATGACCTGGTTTTGCCGGGTGACATCAAGAAGCCCTTCGGTCTGTTTGACGACCAATTTGGCGCGGTCGAGGCCGTATTCGGTCTGCATGATGGTCTCCATGCGTTCGATGTCCTCGTCCGTCAAGGGTTTCCCGATGACCCGTAGCGTCAGCGTTTGCGACTTTTTGGCATATTTTTTTTGGGAGTCGATTAGTTGCACGTTATCAAAGAACGGTGTCAGCTGGATATCATGCACAAATTTGATGGTCTGGGTGTTGAAAGCTGATTCTTGCACAAGGTTGATGGCCATGAAGACGCTGGGAATCATCACGAGGATGGCGAATGCGTAGATCATGCGTTTCACGGCGTTGAGGCGGGAGTCGTTCATGTAGCGAACTTCCGGGAAGCCGAGGAAGCGCACCATGACGAAGGTGGCCAGGGCGATGAAGAAGGAATTGATGAAGAAGAGGTAGAAGGCTCCCCCGAAGTAGCGCAGTTGCCAGGTGGCCAGGCCGAAGCCGGCTGTGCAGAGCGGCGGCATGAGGGCGGTGGCGATGGCCACGCCGGAGATGACCGTGAAGGGCTGGCTTTTGCGCGAGGTGGCCACGATGCCCGCCAGCCCGCCGAAGAAGGCGATGATGACGTCGAAGATGGTGGGCCGCGTGCGCGCCAGCAGCTCTGACTGCGCCTCGCTCAACGGGGAGATCAGGAAGTATAAGGTTGATGTTATCAGGCTGATAATCACCATGATGATGAAGTTTCGCAGTGATTTCTTCAGCAAGTGCTCGTCTAAAATGCCCACCGAGAGGCCGATACCCATGATCGGGCCCATGATGGGTGAAATCAACATGGCGCCGATGATGACGGCGGTGGAGTTGACGTTCAGGCCCACAGAGGCCACGATGATGGCGAAGGCCAGCACCCACAGGTTCATGCCACGGAACTCCACACCGTCGGAGATGTACTTGACGGTGGCTTCGTAGTCCGTGTCATCTTTCAAGTGCGTGTATTCCAGTACTTTGTACCAGAATGTTCGTACCCACACTTTGAGGGAGTGGCGTTTTCGCGGGCTTTGGGTTGTCTCTTCTATTTTGGGTTCTTCTTCCATATTTCATTATCCTCAGGGCTCTCTTCGTCCTCCCTGGCGTTGCTCCCAGGGCTCGCTTCGCTCACCCTGGGTTGACATAGGTCGGGCTTACAGCCCTTTTTGGATTAATGTATTAATGTGTTAATTAGGGCATCTAAGCAAAGGGTTTGCTGGGTGCCGGTTTGCATGTTCTTGAGGGTGTAGAGGTTTTGGGTGCGTTCGTTCTCGCCGGCCATGATGACGTAGGGGATGCCTTTTGCGTTGGCATAGTTCATCTGCTTGCCGATTTTGGCGCTATCGGGGTAGATTTCCGACGGGATGCCGGTGTCGCGGAGCTGTTTGAGCCCTTGCAATGCGTAGAGTTCGTCGTCGCCGCCGAAGTTGACGAACATGGCGGTGATGGGGGTGAGGATGTGTTGCGGGAAGAGGTTCAGCTCGTTGAGGACGTCGTAGATGCGCTCGGCACCGTAGGAGATGCCCACGCCGGACATGTTCTTCAGGCCGAAGATGCCGGTAAGGTTGTCGTAGCGGCCGCCGCCGGAGATGCTGCCCATCGCCACGTCCTTCGCCTTGATCTCGAAGATGGCGCCGGTGTAGTAGTTCAGACCGCGGGCCAGCGTCACATCGACTTCCAGCTCGGTGGCTATCTGCATTTTGGCCGTGTAGTCAAGGACTTTGCGCAGTTCCTCCACGCCTTTCATGCCGGTTTCGGAGGTGGCGAGCATTGCGGCCAGTTTGTCTAATACCTCGTCGTTGGAGAGTCCGCTGAGTTCGAACAGGGGCGACAGTCCATCGATGGACTCCTGCGAGATGCCGCGCTCGCGCATCTCCTCGCACACCTTCTCGCGTCCGATCTTGTCGAGTTTGTCGAGGGCCACGCACAGGTCGGTGACTTGGTCGGCGTTGCAGAAGATTTCGGCGATGCCGCTGAGGATCTTGCGGTTGTTGATTTTCATGACGATATTGATGCCGAAAGCGCGGAACACCTCGTCGGTGATTTCGACCAGTTCCGCCTCGTTGAGCAGTGAGTTGCTGCCGATGATGTCAACGTCGCACTGGTAGAACTCGCGGTAGCGGCCTTTTTGCGGTCGGTCGGCGCGCCAGACGGGCTGCATCTGGTAGCGTTTGAACGGGAAGGTGAGCTCGTTCTGGTGCTGCACGATGAAGCGGGCGAACGGTACCGTCAGGTCGTAGCGCAGGCCTTTCTCGCAAAGTTCGGAGGCCAGTTTGTTGACGGACTTGTTCTCGTCATGAAAGTCAACTCCTTTTGTGAAGTCCCCGGAGTTGAGGATTTTAAACAGCAGGCGGTCGCCCTCCTCGCCGTACTTGCCCATGAGGGTGGAGAGGTTCTCCATGGCGGGTGTCTCGATGGGGAGGCATGCGTGCCTGTGGAAAACGTTGCGGATGGTGTCGAAGATATAATTGCGCCGCATCATTTCGACGGGCGTGAAGTCTCGGGTGCCTTTTGGGATGGACGGTTTAACCATAATGTATGCTTTTTCAAACGGACGGCAAAAATACAAAAATAGTTGATTCACCCGCCATGTGGATTGCACTATGCATGCGGTCGAGTCAGCGTGCCCTGTCTTTTTCAGGTCTCAGAATTTCCGCAGGTCTTCCCTTTCGAAGGAGTCGATGGAGAAGATGTCGTCGCTGTTGACACGGATGACGAGGAGCTTCTCTTTGTGGGCGAGTTCTGCGGCCCCTTTTTCGTAGTTGATGGCGGCCATGGCGGCATACACCTCTTTGCCGTCGTATTCGGGGAAGAGTCGCCGGAAATGGCCCATTTGGTGCAGGAATCTTTTCACGTTGGCTTCCGTGCAGTTGGCCTTGACCTCGACGGGTATCGCCATTTCTTCGTTGCTAAGCAGGACGTCCACTTCCATCGCGATTTTTTCAGACGGAATGCTCCTTTTCAAATTTCTGCCGCTGTTGTGCAGTTCGAGTCCAGCTTTCTGGAAAATTCTCTCTGTCGAGGAACTGACCAGACCTTCCACGATATGTCCTGTGGTGCCGCTGAGTTGACGGGAGAGCCGTTTCACTTCCAAGGAGGTCTCTTTCAGCTGTCGGTCGGTCTCCGCGAACAAAGCATCTAGTTCGCGCTTCCGCTTTTCCTGCTCTCGGTCCCGTTCTTGTCTTTCCTGCTCCCTCTGTTGCCTTTCCTGCTTCCGCAGTTGCTTTTCTCGCTCCCTTTCCTGCTCCCTCTGTTGCCTTTCCTGCTCCCGCTGTTGCCTTTCCTGCTCCCTTTCCCGTTCTCTCAGTTGCCTTTCCAGCTCTCTCGCCCGTTCTCTCTTCTCTTGCTCAATCTGCGATTGCTTGGTGATTTGCGCGATTTCGTCCAAGGTCTCCCTCATGTGGCGGGCCCAGCGGTCGTGCTCCTTCCGGGAGTTCTCCAGCCATTCGTCGCGCTCGGCGGCTTTGCGTGCAAACTCCATGTTTTCCATACGCATCTGATTGATCATCAGTTCGTTTCTGTCAATTCTCTCGGTGTTCTTCAACACCATCTGCCTTAATTGTGGCATGTCAAAATCCTTACGTGCTACTTCGTTTTGCATAGTCTTTGATGTATATTAAAAACGCGCCGCAAAGATACAATAAAAATCAATCGCTATTGATGCTTTCTGTAAATTTTTATTTTACTGAATATCAATGTATTAGTATTTATGTGTGTAATAATTTTAAGAATTTATTGTTAATTATGTTTTCAAACTTCGTAAGGTTTCGCTGTGTCTGCCGCTGATTGTGATGAATTGTCAGGGTTGCGAAAACAAGCGATGACCAATGAACTTGGACTTAGGCATTTTCCAGGTGCGTCTTTCCGAAAAATTACTATTTTTGCGGGATGAATCTGAAAAAAGACAGTTTGCTATGAAAAAAACGAAGGCTTCTATATCCCGAATACCGCAAACGGAAGGGATTTCTCGCGTGGTGGACGTTTTTCTTCTTTTCGTGACCATGCTGTTTCCCGCTTTGTACGGTGAAGCGCAGAACGACAGCTGCCTTGTCGCGGCAGTCCCGCTGACGGTTGAGGTTGACACTTCCGAGAATCTCCTCCGCCTGCCCGCCTGCTGGATAGTACGGAATACAGACACCGCGAGCACCGCCTATCTGCCGTATCGCTACTACGGCAGTAACGTCTGGGGCGTCAGACCGCATGACTACCTGACCTTCCCAGACGCGTTCAGCATGATTGCACTGCCCCCCATCGACACCGCTGTGCTGCATGTCGGCCAGCTTTGCCTTTCGTTCTCGGCCTCTCGATCCGGGTATGCGCTCTACACCCCCACCATTGAGGTTGGCATTTGGGAAGACACCTGCGACCTTGCGTCCTTCGTGCCGCTGAAGACCCTCCACCACATCCCTAACACCGCCCAGCCGTATTGGGTCTCGCTTGCCGGTTACCAGGGACAGGGCAACAGGGTGGCACTCAAGATAACGGATTCCCACAGTAATTGGCTATGCGGAGCCCGGTTGAGCGACATAAACCTATACCCGTTGACGGACTGCCTGCCCCCGTACAATCTGTATGCCACTCAGCTGACCGACACTTCCCTGGTGCTGCATTGGGAGAACAGTGTCAGCCTTCCGGACGGATATCACCTTCGATATAGGCAAACCGGTGACAGCGTGTGGATAAGCGTTCCCGCAGCCCCGCAAGACCTCTCGTTACCTGTAACCGGGCTGTCACCCCACACATTGTATGAGTTTTGCCTTATCCCCGACTGTGACACCAGCTTGGCATCTCCCATGCTGTCGGTCAGCACCTACTGCGCGGGCATCGACTCGCTGCCCTGGGCGTGTGATTTCGGGACGGACAGCAGCACGCTTTACTCCACGCCTGTCCTCCCTGACTGCTGGATGCAAATCGGCCGGAATCCCGCAACCATTCATATTCAACAATACACGGAGCATTTCCTCGCCCTGAGCGACTACCAACAATTCTCCACATGGGTCATTCTTCCGCCCGTGAGCACCTCTGCGCATCATCTCGCCGACTTGCAAGTTTCGTTCCGAATGCGTAGTAGCGGTTACCAGGCACCGGAATACGGCCTTGTCGAAGTCGGTGTCATGGAAGATCCGGCAGACTCCAGCTCCTTTGTCCCCATAGAATCCATCACACACGTTCCGAGCAGCTGGTCCGCGTTCGAGATCCCGCTGTCGGGCTATGCAGGCTCAGGTCGCCATATTGCCATCCGAAGCGACGGAACCGTTGAAATCCATATTGACGATATGTCCATTGACACCATCTCCGCCTGCCCGCGGCCCTGCATCTTGCAAGTGGACAACGTCACGCTGACTTCGGCGGATCTGTCTTGGTCGGGCTACAACGCGCAGCATCCTGACTTCGCCGTGCAATACAAGAGGCAATCCGACACGGCCTGGGAATCGCTGTCCTTCGTGGCGGATTCATCGCAGTACACGCTCACGGACCTGCAGCCCCTTTCCCAATACAGCGTGCGAGTGGTGGCGGGCTGCGACACTTCAAAGGTCTCTGAGACGGTCACGTTCAACACGGCGTGCGGAACGATCGGCGCGGTGCCCGCGTCGTGGGATTTCGAGACGAACAACATTGGCGGCACGCCCAACCGTCCGCAGCCGGCCTGCTGGACCGTTTACAATCCCGATGCGGCATGGGTGATTGAGGAACCGTCGTATGCCCATTCCGGTTCACGCCACCTGCGTTTCAGCGCCGCTGGCCGGCAGTTCCTTGTTTTGCCCGAAATAGACACTACGGTGCTTGAAATCAATAAATTACAGCTTTCTTTTTATGCGCGTTCATCCAACAGCACCCATCCGACAGCGTTCACGGTCGGTGTGATGACATCCCCTGATGACACGGCCTCCTTCCAACCCGTCAACACGGTTACGCAAGTCCAGTCAGACTACAGGTTGTTCACCCTTCCGTTGGATGAGTATGGCGGAAACGGAACATTTGTCGCCTTGCGGTTTGTCGGGGAGACGAACACTTTCCGCTTCATTGACGACGTTGTCCTCGACACGGTCCCCGCCTGCCCGCGCATCAACGAGGTCACCGTCAGCGACATCACGCCCAATTCGGCGGTCATCCGCTGGTTAGGTTACCGACAGGAGAACCCGCAACACACCTTCTACTATCGGAAAGAGGGAGATGAACAGTGGGAGACACAAACGGTCTCCTTGAGTGGTCCGCAATACACTTTGGCGGGGCTGGACCACTCCTCGCGCTACGAGTGCCGTTTCGCTGCCGGTTGCGCTCCCGACTCGCTGACCTCCGTCATGACCTTCAGCACGGCGTGCGACCTGATCAGCGAGATGCCCGTCCGTTGGGACTTCGAGACGAACAACACGTCCGGCACGGCCAGCGCCCCGCTGCCCGCCTGCTGGAGCCGTGCCGACAACACCTATCCTTACGTTTACAACACCGCCGGCCAAGCCCTCTCCGGGTCACACGCACTGCGTCTATACTGCCAGGCCTCCCGCTTCGGCATCCTCCCGCCCGTTGACACGCTCGCCTGGCCTCTGCGCGAGCTCCAGCTCTCATTCTACATCAAAGGCACCGTCAATGCTTCGGCCACCCCGCCCACCATCTTGCTCGGGGCTTTGACCGACCCCTCGGACACGAGTACTTTCGAGGTGATAGACACGCTTCCCCCGCTGAACGCCAACTACAAACTGGTGGATATCCCGCTGGGCTCCTACACGGGGAACGGCACCTGCCTGGCCCTTAACGTCATCCCCGGGTATCCCATGGACTTTTTCACCTTGATTCTTATCGACGACATGATCCTCTATCCGGCCCCCTCTTGTCCCAGGCCTTCCAACTTGGCGGCCATCCACTCCACCACGAGTTCCATTGAACTCAACTGGGACCATGATGTGGATTCTGCGCGGTATGTCATCCATTACAAATCCGCCAATGGCGTGGAGTGGCTCGCCGACACGACGGGATTTCTGGCTTCCGGCACCTACACCGCCGCTGGCCTCCAGCCTAACACGGTCTATCAATTCGTGGTGGAGGCGCTCTGCAACCCCTGTTTCCCGACAGACACCGTCGTAGCCGCCACGGTTTGCGGCTACATGGACTCCATGCCGCAATTCTGGGATTTCGAGGAGTATGACGACTCGCTCCGAATGCCGGAATGCTGGCGGAAAATACGTCCTGCCAACGACAACGGTTTCCCGCGCATCTGGCCCGATGCAAACTACGCCCACAACAGCGGGGCATCGTTCAACTTCTTCAGGTCCAGCGGGACCTATGTGATACTGCCCGCGCTGAACGACACGATAGCGGCCCGGGATTTGAGGCTGTCTTTCTATGCGAGGAAAGGAAGTTCTGACTACTGGAGCAACCCCGAACTGGAGATTGAAGTCGGCGTGATGAGCAACCCTTACGACCCCATGACCTATACTCCTGTGCAGAGCATTGACAACTTCCAATACGACTACCAATATTTCGACCTGCATCTTTCCTCCTACACGGGCGACGGGAAGTACATTTGTATCAAGGACGTGACGACACCGAATAGCGGTGACATCTATATTGACGACTTGACGTTGGATTATATCCCGGTGTGCCATCTCCCGGAAAACCTTGCGGCAAGCGAAGTGACGAGCCATTCAGCGCGTCTCCACTGGACGGGATTCGACAGCTACTATCCTGACTATATCGTGCATTACCGTGCGTCAGGCGGCGGAACCTGGATGGAGCAGTCGTTCTCCGCGACGAGTCCTTCCTTCCTGCTTGACGGGCTTTCGCCTGACACGCCATACGAGGCGTTCCTGACCCACAGCTGCGATGAAAGCACACCGTCCGGTACCCTCTTGTTTACCACTGGATGTCAACCGTTTGATTCCATTCATATCTTCAACTTGTCAGATGTCTCTGTCACGCTGGCCGTCACGGGTGCCGAAATCGGTGACACCCTCGTGGTCCACTACCGTCCCGTGGACGGTGACGAATGGCAGACGGCTTTGCTCACTGGCGACAATCCGACTCTTCCGGGGCTGTCGCCTTCTACCTCTTACGAACTTTTCGTGACAAGGACCTGCAATGCCGAGGAACCGTCGGACACGCTGCTGTTCACCACAGACTGCGGGCGCATTCGTTCGCTGCCGCGCATCTGGGACTTCGAGGACGACCTCTCGGAAGATACGCACCTCCCCCTCTGCTGGTGGCGATTCTCAGGCTCGAATTTCCCCTCTGTCATTTCGACTCACTCACATTCTGGGAGCAACGCTCTCAGGTTCAAACCTGTGTGTGCCGCTGTGCTGCCCAGGCTTGACGACAGCATTCCCGCCAACACTGTCACGGTCTCCTTTTATGCGAAAGCCATCGCCATCACTGCTTCTGCGGGCAGCACCGTCGAAGTGGGCGTTTTAGAAGACCTTGAGGACGAGAGTTCGTTCACGGCAGTGGGGACAGTGGATGTTGTGAGCGCTATCCACCAAGAATATACCGTGCCGCTAAGCAACTATACGGGTTCCGGAAAAACCATCGTTCTCCGATGCAGCACGGCAACGGCTTCGACGCTGTATGTGGATGACGTGCAGCTGCGTCTGACGGACGGAAGCGGAGTCGGCATCGGGGGGTATGGCAACCTTGATGACTTCGTCCGCCTCTATCCGAACCCTGCGCGAGAGTACATAGACATCCGCTTCAGCGATGACAACGTTGCCGTTCAGCGGATCGAAGTCTGTGATGTTTACGGGAAGGTTGTCCAGACAACTGGCTTTCAAGGCAACCCGACCCGTACGGATGTCTCGATGCTCTCCAGCGGTGTCTATTTTGTAAGGATTATTTCGGACAGAGGTGTTTTCGCAAAGGGGTTCATCAAGAAGTAGGAATACATTCAAAAAAAAGCTATTTTTGCAAACTGTTTGAACGAGGAAAAAATTACAAACAAATTCCATATTATGAACCCTAAATTTCCCATCATGACCTTGGCTTTGGCGACCGTCATTCTCGGCGGCGCGTGCAAGAAGAAACAGGCCGAGAGCCCCGAATTGGCCGACAATCCCTTCATGAAAGAGTGGAACACCCCTTACGGTGTGCCGCCCTTCGACCAGATTAAAACCACCGATTATCTGCCGGCCGTCGAGGAGGGCATCCGGCAGCAGAAGGAGAACATCCAGGCCATCTGCGACAACTCCGAGGAGCCTACCTTCGGCAACACGTTGATTCCGTACGAATACAGCGGCGAGTTGCTGACGAAAGTGTCGGCCGTCTTCCTCAACCTCGCCGAGTGCATGAACAGCCCGGAGATGGAGGAACTTTCCGACACCATCATCCCGATGCTTACGCGCCATGAGGATGACATTATGCTGAACGACAAATTGTTCCAGCGTATCAAGACGGTGTATGAGAACCGTGACAAGGAAAATCTCAACGACGAGCAGAAGCGGCTCTTGGAGGTGACCTACAAAGGCTTCGTGCACGGCGGCGCGAACGTGCCCGCCGACAAGCAGGCTCGCTATCGCGAAATCAACGAGAAACTCTCCGCGCTCACCCTCAAGTTCGGCAACAACGTGCTCGGTGCCACTAACTCCTACACGCTCTTCGTTGACAACGAAGAGGACCTCAAAGGGCTGACGGAAAGTCAATTGGCCACTGCCAAGGAGACGGCCGACGGCATGAAGGATGCCAAAGGAAAGTACGCCTTCACCGTGCATGTGCCCTCCATGGAACCGTTCCTCCAGAATTGCCAGAATCGCGAGCTGCGCAAGGAACTCTGGACCGCTTATTCCACCCGTTGCCTTGATGGGGAATACGGTAATGCGGAGATTATCAACGAGATTGCCAACTTGCGCTTGGAGAAAGCGAAAATCCTCGGCTTCGACAACTACGCCAACTACGTTTTGGACGAGTGCATGGCCAAGAACGACAAGAACGTCTATGACCTGCTGATGAAGGTGTGGACGCCCGCCCTCGCCAAGGCCAAGGAGGAGGCCGCCCTCTATCAGAAAATGATGAACAAGGACGGCGTTTCCGGCGCGCTGCAGCCCTACGACTGGCGCTACTATGCCGAGAAGCTGCGTAAGGAGAAATACGACCTCAACGACGAGGATATCCGTCCCTACCTCGCCCTCGACTCCGCCCGCAAGGGGCTGTTCTATGTCTGCGAGCGGCTCTACGGGCTTACGTTCCGCGAGAATCCTGAGATTCCGGTCTATCACAAGGACGTCAAGGTGTATGAGGTGATTGACAACAACGAGGTCATCGCGGTGGTCTATATGGACTTCTTCCCGCGCGAGAGCAAACGCAGCGGCGCCTGGATGACCAACTTCCGCGAACAGTACTACGACCGCGACGGCAACAACCACATCCCGGTGGTGTCGCTAGTCTTCAACTTCACCAAGCCGGTGGGCGACAAGCCTTCGATGCTCAACATCGACGAGACGCAGACGCTGTTCCACGAGTTCGGTCACGCGCTGCACAGCATCCTGTCGCGCTGCCACTATCCCAGCCTCTCGGGCACGAACGTACCGCGCGACTTCGTGGAGATGCCTTCGCAGTTCATGGAGCACTTCGCCTTCGAGCCGGAGGTGCTGAAGGTCTATGCCCACCACTACCAGACTGGCGAGCTGATTCCCGACGCGCTGGTGCAGAAGATCGAGGCGGCCGCCACCTACGGCCAGGGCTTCGTCAACACCGAGCTGCTTGCCGCCTCCATCCTCGACATGGACTACCACACCGTGACGGAGCCCGTGAACTTCACGCAGCCCGGTTTCGAAAACGAGCGGATGGCAAAAATCGGGCTGATTCCGTCCATCATCTCCCGCTACAGAAGCCCCTACTTCCAACACGTCTTCTCCGGCGGCTATGCGGCAGGTTACTACAGCTACACCTGGTCGGCACTGCTTGACAACGATGCCTACCAGTGCTTCAAAGACCACGGCATCTTCGATCCGGCCACAGCCACCTCGTTTCGCACCAACATTCTGGAACGCGGCAATACCGACGATGTGATGAACCTCTACATGGCCTTCCGCGGCCAGGAACCGTCCATCGAGCCGCTGCTGAAGAACAGGGGTCTGAAATAGGCTTGTTGTTCAGAGGACCCTGCGCTGAGCGGCGCGGGATTTGGAAATGAAAAAGGAACCCCGGACGCGGTAAAGTGTCCGGGGTTCCTTTTGGTATGTAAATGTAGGAAAATGCTGAAGGGGACGGTTTGTTACGCCTTGGTCTGGTTGGCCACGCCGTCTTGTTTGGCTTTCAGTTCCTCTTCGGAAAGGCCGAGATAGCGGTCGCTGATGACCTGCATTTCGCTGTCGAGTTCCAGCAGGAAGGGCACTCCGGTGGGGATGTTGAGCTTCACAATTTCCTCGTTCGACATGTTCTTCATGAATTTGATGATGCCGCGGATGCTGTTGCCGTGTGCCACGACCAGTACCTGCTTGTATTCGCGCAGCGATTCCACGATGTTGACGTTCCAGAGGGGGATGATGCGCTTGGTGGCGTCCATGAGGGATTCAGTGGCGGGGCGGGCGGCCTTGAACTTGATGTCCTGATAGCGGATGTCGAATTTCGGGTGGCGCGGGTCGTCGTCGGCTAACGGTTCCGGCTGCACGTCGTAGCTGCGCCGCCACTTGTTGACCTGCTCCTCGCCGTACACGGATACTGCCTCCTTCTTGTTCTGTCCCTGAAGAGCGCCGTAGTGCTTCTCGTTCAGTCGCCAGGTCTTATAGACGGGCAGCCACATCCGGTCCATCTCCTCCAGCACGTAATTCAGCGTCTTGATGGCGCGTTTGAGGTAGGAGGTGTAAGTGTAGCGGATGTCAAGACCGGGCTCGTCGCGCAGGATGCGCCCTGCCTGCTTCGCCTCTTCGACACCCTGCGGGGTGAGGTCCACGTCGGTCCATCCGGTGAACTGGTTCGACAGATTCCATTCGCTCTGTCCGTGGCGTATTAATATCAGTTTGTACATTCTTTCTTTTATAATGGTTATTGGTTATTGAAGCTTGCGGTTAGTGATTGGAGATTTGTAATCGGTCAAACGCCAGCATGTTAGTTTAAGTCATAGTCTAAGTCTAAGTCATAGTCTAAGTCTAAGTCATAGTGCTAACAGCCAACAGCTAAAGTTTGTTCTCTCCGTTCGGGAATACGATGGTGGGCTTGAAGGTCTTGGCCTCTTCGAAGTCCATGGAGGCGTAGGAGATGATAACGACGGTGTCGCCGGGGGAGGCTTTGCGGGCGGCGGGTCCGTTGAGGCAGATCACGCCGGAGTTTTTCTCGCCCTTGATGACGTAGGTCTCTAAGCGTTCTCCGTTGTTGACGTTCAGCACCTGCACCTTCTCGTTCTCGATCATGTTGGCGGCTTCCATCAGCGCCTCGTCGATAGTGATGCTGCCCACGTAGTTCAGGTTGGCTTCCGTGACGGTAGCACGGTGTATCTTCGATTTCAGGATTTCGATGTTCATTTTTCGGTTGTTTGTTTGTCCCACACTGAGCCTTTGGCTTGCGGGGTTGTTTGTCGTTGCGCCCCACACTGCGCTTTCGGCTTGCAGGGTTGTTTTTCGTTGCGTCCCACACTGCGCCTTCGGCTTGCGGGGTTGTTTTTCGTTGCGCCCCACACTGCGCCTTCGGCTTGTGTGGGGTTAATTGCACTTCGTGCGTTTTGCCTCTTCGAGGCTGTTTAAGGAATTTTATGTTTTAATATCTAATATTGTCGATGAGTCGCACCGGTCCCACATATACGGTGATGAACCCCATGACGCCGTGCGGGTTGCGGATGTCGTCGGTGGTCAGGAGGGTCTCGGCGTCGGCAATTTCGAAGTAGTCGAGCTGGAATTCGGGAATTTTGGCGATTTCCGTCTCCACGAAGGCCTTGATCTCGGGTACGGTGGCACACGAGCGGGATGCTTCGAGGATGCGGTGGATGTTGGCGGCAGTCTCGAATTCGTGGGGGGAGAGGCGGCGGTTGCGGGAACTCATGGCCAGGCCGTTGGGTTCGCGGACGATGGGGCAGGGGATGATCTCGGAGAGGATGCGGCATTGGCGGCACATCTCGCGGATGACGGCAATCTGCTGGTAGTCCTTCTCGCCGTAGTAGGACTTGTGCGGGCGGGTCCATTCGAGCAGGCGGCGCACGATGACACCCACGCCGTTGAAGTGGCCCGGGCGGGCGGCGCCCTCCATCACGTTGGCCACGGTGCCGAAGTCATAGACTTCCGTGGGCTTCACGGGGAACACCTCCTCCACGGTGGGCGCGAACACGTAGTCGGCTTGGTCGCCGATCAGCTGCACGTCGGCCTCCAGGGTGCGGGGGTATTTGGCCAGGTCCTCGGCGTTGTTGAACTGCACCGGGTTCACGAAAATGGAGCAGAAAACGGTGTCGTTCTCTTGACGGGCGCGGCGGATGAGTGACAAGTGGCCCTCGTGCAGGGCACCCATGGTGGGCACCATACCGATGGTCTTGCCGGCGGCACGTTCGCGCGCTGCGATGTCTATCAATTCCTCTACGGTGGTTATGATTTTCATATCTGTTTGAAATTCAATTAAATAATAACAGCAAACGATTTGTCCAAAACGGTCGCAAAGGTATAAAAAATTTTAATATCGGCTTCCGTGTATGTCCATGTTTTTTTTATTTTTGCTCTTTCAAAAAATGTGGAAAAATGGAAGCGAAAAAGGTACTTTTGGCGGAAGACGACATGAACCTCGGCAAGGTGCTCACCACTGTCCTCACGGGCAAGGGGTTTGACGTGCGGCACGCCAACAACGGCGAGGCCGCCTACGAGCTGTTTTGCACCAATGAGTTCGATATTTGCCTCATCGATGTGATGATGCCCATCAAGGATGGGTTCACTCTGGCGCAGGAAATCCGGAAGATGGATCAGAAAATCCCGATTATCTTTTTGACGGCCAAGACGATGCAGGAAGACATGATCAAGGGCCTCTCCATCGGGGGCGACGACTATATCACCAAGCCGTTCACGATGGAGATTCTGTTGGCGCGGATGCAGGCGCTGCTGCGGCGCACGGGAGTGCAGGAGGAGCCTGAAAGCCATGTCGTGAGCATCGGCAGCATCCAGTTCGACAGGAAACGGCAGACGCTGATCGTCGGGGGGCAGGAGCAGAAGATGACCTCCCGCGAGGCCGCCCTGTTAGATATGCTCTACGAGAAACGCAACGATGTGCTCTACCGGAGCTATGCGTTGAAGAAGATTTGGGGGGAGGACAGCTTCTACAACAGCAGGAACATGGATGTCTATATCACCCGGCTCCGCAAATTGCTCAAAAGCGAGCCCAACGTGCAGATTATCAATGTGCACAGCACCGGCTTCAAGCTAGTCTGGTAGTCATTCCGAAGCGGCTTGCAGGACCACCTCGGCGGCTTTCCGCGAGGCGGAGCCATTGCCCAAGCGGGTATATAATTCCTCATACTGCGCTTTCATGGCGGAGATGTTCCCTGCATCTTCCGTGATGAGGCGCAGTTCTTTTTCCAGGCGGACGGTGTTGTAGTCGTGCTGGATAAGCTCGGTCACTACGGGCGCGTCGAGGATGAGGTTAGGCAGGGAAATGTAATTGATGCCGGAAATCAGGCGCTTGGCAATCAGGTAGGAGAGTTCGCTGCCGGCGTAGCAGACCACTTGCGGCGTGCCGATCATGGCTGTCTCCAAGGTGGCGGTTCCGGAGGCCACGACGGCGGCCTTGGCGTTGGCCAACAGCGGGTAGGTCTGGTTGCGGACGCGTGCCACGTCGTACCCGTCCAGGTACTTGTTGTACAGCGAGCTTGGCAGCCAGGAGACGGTGGAGACCACGAACTGGTACTGCGGGAACCGTTCCGCCATCTGCAGCATTGTGGGCAACAGCGCGGATATTTCCTGTTTGCGGCTGCCGGGCAGCAGGGCGACGATGTCGCGGTTGTCCAAGCCGTTGTTCTCGCGGAACCGCTGCACGTCGGGGCGCTGCGGCAGGTCGCGGCTCACCGCGTCTAACAAAGGATGCCCCACGTAGTGCACGTTCATGCCATGGCGGGCGTAGAACTCCTTCTCAAAGGGCAGGATCACCATCATCTCATCGACATCGCGCCGGATTTGCTTGATGCGCCCTTTTTTCCAGGCCCAGATCTGCGGGGAGATGTAATAGACGACCTTGATGCGGTGCTTTTTCGCGAATTTGGCGACGCGCAGGTTGAAGCCGGGCAAATCCACCAAGACGAGCACGTCGGGTTGCCAAGCAAGGAGGTCGGCCTTGCATCGCCGCATGTTGCCGAGCACGGCGGGCAGGTGCACGAACACCTCCCAAAAGCCCATGTAGGCCATGTCCTTGTAGTGGATGAGCAGCTCTGCGCCGGCGTCGCGCATGAGGTCGCCGCCACAGCCGCGAAACTCCGCCGCCGGGTCCTTCTCCTTCAGGGCCTTGATGAGGTTGGAGGCGTGCAGATCGCCCGACGCCTCGCCTGCCACAATGTAATATTTCATTCCTTAAACTATTGGGCCAGAAGCCGTTTCACGATGTCGGAGACGAGTTTGTTGTCGGCCTTCCCGGCAAAGGTCTTCGTGGCCATGCCCATCACTTTGCCCATGTCCTTCATGCCGCTGAACCCGTTGTCGGCGATGATGCCCTTCAACGCGGCTTCCACCTCCTCTTCGGAAAGCATCTGTGGCAGGTAGCCCTTGATGATGTCGAGTTGGAACTGCTCCTCGGCGGCGAGGTCTTCGCGGTTTTGGGCGCGGTAGGTCTCGGCCGACTCCTGGCGTTGTTTCACCAGCTGCTTCAGGATCTTGATTTCCGCCTCCTCGTCCAGGTCGCTGCCGCCGCCTTTTTGGGTCTTGGCTAACAGTATGGCGGACTTGACGGCGCGCAAGGCGTTGAGCTTCTGCGATTCGCGGGCCAGCATCGCCGCTTTGATGTCTTCGTTGATTTTTTGTTCTAATGCCATTTTTTCTGTTTTTAAAGTTTTTTGAAATAGTGCGGCAAAGATACAAAAATAATTCGACTCGGTTGGTGTCCGTAATTTTACTATATTTGCCGCCACAAGTGTAATGAACAAACATGACTCATAAATCAGTAAGTAGAACGGTTTTCGCGTTTTTTTTGACCCTCTTGTTGCTGGCGTTTTGCCCGTCGCATCGTGCCGTGGCGCAGACGCAGGCTGACTCTGTCCCGACCAAGGCCAAGCGCGTGCGAGATTGGAAGCTCAGCGACTATCTGCAGATTCACGGGTTTGTGGATGCGCAGTACGATTATACCCTGCAGCCGGATGACAACGGGGGCATGGAAAAACACAGTGTCATTATGCTGCGGCGTGCCCGGTTCGACTTCTCCGGAAAGTTGCATCCGATGCTCGACTTCCGTCTGCAAGCCGACATGGCTTTCACGCCGCGCCTGCTCGACGCTTGGTTGCGGGTGAAATTCTGTAAGTACGCCCATCTGTGGATTGGGCAGCTAAAGACACCATATACGATGGATAACTTTCTGTCGCCCTTGGACTTGGAGTTCGTGGAGCTGTCGCAGTCGGTGGCGGCATTGGCGGGCTTCAGCGACATATCAGGTATCGCAGCGTATGCCAACGGACTGGAAATCGGGGCGATGCTGTCGGGCACGTTGGTGGATATCGAACGTGACGGCGAGCGTTTGCCTATCCTGAACTACTATGCCGGCATTTTCGGCGGCGCGGGCATCAACATCCGCAAAGACAACCTGAGCAAGGATTTCGCCGCGCGCCTCGACTTCTATCCTTTCGTGAAAAATTTCCGTCTTTCGGGTTCCGTCTATATCGGCAACTATTCGCTCTTTCCCGACAAAAATGCGCCTCGTCATCGCTATTCGGGCGGCATGGAGTATTTGGGCGAGCATTGGACGGCACGGGCGGAATATCTGCAGGGCACGACCGGTGTGGCCGACGACAGTCCGCTGGCCGCAGAGGATGCGATCTATCTTGTGAACACGCGGGGTATGTACGCTTTTGTGGGCTATTGGTTCAAGATGGGGTGGGGGAGTAAGAACGCGGCCATGCAACGGTTGCGCCCGCTGTTCCGTTACGACTATTATGTCCGCGACCTGCAGAAACCCGTCGCCCACCACTACTACTCGTTCGACTTGGAGTGGTGGCCGGAGGAACATGTGCGGGTCCACCTCGACTATACCTTGCGGCAGCGTGCCGACCGGAAGCGGCTCGGGCACGTTTTTGCGGCGAAGGTTTCCGTGCGCTTTTGATTGAACAAGGCGGCTCGTTAGTGCGCCTTCGTAATCTGTTTGTATCGTTCGGCCTTGATTTTCAGATCGATGAGGGCATCGGTGCGTCGGTTTTGGGTTTGGAGAAGGAGGGCTTGTGCTTCAAGGAGGTCGGCAACGGGGACGAGGCCGGCGTCATAGTCGGTTTTGACATCGCGAAGGTTGTTTTCCGCGTCTTGCAGCGCCAATTCCGCCAGATTAACCTGGGCGATGCCATCATCAAGGTCGTAATTGGCCTGCATAACCTCCAAATACATCTTTTCCATCAGGTCAATACGTTCGTTTTTCGCTTTTTCCACCAAGATGTCGTGTTCTTTCAGTTTGTGCGAGGCTTCCCACCAGCCGGTCAGCGGCACCTGCAACGTCGCGAATGCCAGTGCGTTGGCGGAGTAGTGGTCGAACACGAGGTTGCCGTAGGAGGCCGTCCCCCCGACCATCAGATGGGGCAACGTCTCTCCCAATGTCATTTTCTTCTTGAGCTCTTCGGCGCTGACCTGCAAGTCCAGCAATTGTTTCTCCTTCCGACCCTGAACAGCCGTTTGATCGTCCACAAAACCCCAGTCAAACATTTCCGAGACTTCCCCAAGCGTGTCCGACAGTGTCAAATTTCCGCGCATCTCCATGCCCATTGCCTGGCAAAGCGCCTGGTTGGCGAGACGGATTCCGTTGCCAACTTTCGTTTGGTTGGCCTCCATTTCTCTCCTTTTCAGTTTTACTTTCAGAATGTCGTTTTGCGAGACCAATCCGGCTTCAGCCGCTGTGTTGACATCGCGTTCCAACGCGTCCAAGAAAACCAGTGCCTGCTGCAGCGTTTTTTGTTTTTCTTGCAAGGATATAATCAGCCAATAGTATTCTTCTACTTGCTTAAGCACTTGATCTTCGGTTAGTTGCGCTTTCAGTTCCGCCGCTTCCACCCCCACTTTGGCCAGCTTGTTGCCATTCACGATTTGTCCGCCCATATAGACCGGCTGGATGACCGTCGCGCCAGCCATCAAACCGTTCTCGCACAAGGAGATGCGGTCGGGGAGCCCTATTGCCGCGCCGTACTCGAAATAGAGGCTGTGGAGCCACTGTCGCGCCTGGGCGTTGCCGATGTTGTCGATGCCGTACTCCAACAGCGGTTTCGCTGCGTAATAGCCGCCCGCCATCACGCTCACGTTGGGGAAATACTTCGTGAACGCCTGCCTTTTGACCTCCTGCGCCGCCGCCACGTCCAACGCCGCGTTCTTCACCGTCGCGTTGTTCCGCAATGCCATCGCCTTGCAGCTGTCTAAAGAGAGCGTGCAGCTGTCGGTGGGGATGCGCTGTGCACTCGCCGCCACGCATGCCAACGTGATGATTATCGTGATTATCTTTTTCATATATGCTTCATCGTCGTTTCCCGTTCTTCTACCGAACTTGTGCCGGGTTCCCCCATACTGCGCTTCGCTTGTGCTGGTCTCCCCCATACTGCGCTTCGCTTGT
>CAMVBK010000013.1:0-67702 GCA_947165685.1 uncultured Bacteroidales bacterium
TGAACTTTGAACTTTGAACTTTGAACTTTGAACTTTGAACTTTGAACTTTGAACTCTTGAACTTTGAACTCTTGAAACTTGAACTCTTGAAACTTGAAACTTGAAACTAAAAACGATATGCAAACCATCAATCCCCAGAAGAATTACGAGGACAGCAGGGCCGCCATCGGCTATGTTGACCGCAAAAAGGCCACCCAGGCCGACTACGACCGCATCGGTTTCATGTCGGGCTTGGAGGTGCACCAACAGTTGGCCACCAAGGAGAAGCTGTTCTGCCGGTGTCCGGCGGGCATCTTCCAGAAACCCGATGAGTACGACGCGGAGCTGCTGCGCCACATGCGCCCTACCCTTTCCGAGATGGGCGAGTACGACGGCACCGCGCTCATGGAATTCAAGACGCGCAAGAACATCGTCTATCGCATCGCCCACCGCACGGCGTGCACCTACGAGGTCGATGACACCCCGCCGTTCCCCATCAACCCCGAGGCGCTGCAGTACGCCCTCGAGATCGCCCTCGCCTCCAAGCTGAAGATCGTGGGCGAGGTGCACATCACCCGCAAGCAGTACCTCGACGGCTCCATCCCGACGGGCTTCCAGCGCACCGCCATCCTCGGCATCGACGGCGAAATCCAGCTCCGGAACAAGAAGGTGCGCCTCATCCAGCTCAGCGTGGAAGAGGACGCCTGCCGTGAGGTCTCCGACATCGGCCACACGCGCGTCTATCGCACCGACCGCCTCGGCATGCCCCTCATCGAGACCGTCACCTACCCCGAGATGGTGAACCCCGACGAGGTGGAGGAGGCCTGCAACTACATCCGCTTCCTGAACCGCAGCACCGGCCGCGTGCGCACCGGCATCGGCGCGGGCCGCGAGGACGTGAACGTGAGCTGCAAGGGCGGCACCCGCATTGAGGTGAAGGGTGTCTCCCACACCAAATGGATCCCGGAGGTCACCCACGTGGAGTGCTTCCGCCAGTGGGCCCTGCTCGCCATCCGCGACCAACTCAAGGCCCGCATCAAAAAAGAGGATTGGAAAATGAGCTATATAGAACTGAACCCCAAGCAGTTCCACTTCTACTTCGACCCCATCACCGATGCCATCAAGGCCGGTGCGAAGGTCTATGCCGTCAATCTACCGCAGTTCGCCGGCCTGCTGTCCCACTTCACCCAGCCCGGACATCCGTTCTACAGCGAGTTCGCCGACCGCCTGAAGGTCATCGCCTGCTTGGAACGCCCGAACATGGCCACGAGCGAGGACCTGGAGGACGTGGTGAGCCGCAGCGTCTTCGAGAAGGCCGCCCAAGCGATGAACGCCGGCGAGAACGACGCGCAGATCATCTTCTGGGCCGCCGAGGACGACGTGAAGACCGCCTTGGAGACCATCGAGGAACGCGCTCTGATGGCCTTCGACGGCGTGCCGCAGGAGACCCGAAAAGTGCTGTCCGACGGCACCACCATCTTCGAGCGCGTGCTGCCCGGCGCCGACCGCATGTACCCCGACACCGACTCCGCGCCCATCCCGCTGAGCAACGACTACATCGAGGAGCTCCGACAGAACATCCCCGATGCCGTCTCCGACCGCTACGCGCAGATGGTCGCCTGGGGCGTGCCGCAAGACTGCTTCAAGTACATTTTCACCCACAACTTCTTCCCGCTCATCAAGCGCATCGCCGACGAACTCGGTGTCTGCCCGAAATACCTTGGCACCTTCTTCGGCCACCGGCTCAAGCACCTGCACGGCCAATACGGCAAGATCCCGTTCTACGCCGACCGCATCTACGACCTGTTCGCCTTCCTGAAAGAGCAGGGCATCGACAAGTCCATCGCGCCCGATTTGCTGAAACTGCTCTTCGTGCACCCGACCGCCGACTTCGCAGAAATGCTGAAAGTCACGGGCTATCGGAAAATGACCAAGCAGGAGATCGAAGAGGGCATGGGCCTCATGGCCGAGGTCTTCCAACCGTGCCGGAAGCGCACCAACGACGAGGACAAACGCAATTACCTCCTCGGATGCGCCCGCCAACAGGCCGTCGGCAACCCTGCATTCACCGAATTAGCCACCAAGTAATTTGCTGATCACTGTTCACTGGTCACCAACCACTGATCACTGATCACTAATCACTAATCACTGTTCACCATTCACAGATATTTATGGAAAACAACGACAAAGTAACATTCCAAGGATACAAAGGAAGAGCGTTGGAAATGCTCAAGAAATATGACGTCCACGTATGGGACAAGGCCGAGGTCGAGACCACCCGCGGGCACTTCTCCGGCAAGATACTGCCCCGCGCCGAGAACACCGACGACATCCACATCGTGATGAAGGTGGCCACGGGCTACAACATCGGCATCGACATCGAGACGGTGACCGACATGAAGGGCGAGCGCGACCCGCAGCCCGTCTTCAAGATCCCGGAGAAGGAGTTCCCCTACACCCCCGGGCTGCCGCACGTGAAGCTGCTCGGCACCGGCGGCACCATCGCCTCGCGGTTAGACTACCGCACCGGCGCGGTGATCCCCGCCTTCTCGCCCGGCGAGCTCTACGGCGCCGTGCCCGAGCTGGCCGACATCTGCAACCTGCAGACCGAGAAGGTCTTCGCGGTCTTCTCCGAGAACATGTCGCCGAAGGAGTACATCGCGTTGGCGAAGAAGATCGGCGACGAGATCAAGGCCGGCATCGAGGGCATCGTCATCGGCCATGGCACCGACACCTTGGCGCACACCGCCACCGCGTTGACCTACATGTGCCAGAACCTGCCGATGCCGGTGGTATTGGTCGGCTCGCAGCGGAGCTCCGACCGTCCGAGCTCCGACGCGGCCTTGAACCTCATGCACGCCATGACCGCCGCCGGCCACGGCGACATTGCCGAAGTGATGGTCTGCATGTTCGGTCCCACCAGCGACGACTACGGCTTCCTGCACCGCGGCACCCGCGTGAGGAAGATGCACAGCTCCTACCGTTCCACGTTCCGCACCATCGGCGACACGCCGTTGGCCACCGTGAACCGCAAAGACGGCGTGCAGCCCATCAAAGAGGTCTATAACCACCGCCGCCACGGCGAGCAGCACCGCAAGGTCGAGGTCATCACCAACTACGAGGACTACAAGCGCAGTCTGGCGCTGAACGACCCGAACGTCACCCGCATCGTGCCGACATTCGACGACCGCGTGGCCATCCTCTACTACTATCCGGGCATGAAACCCGACGTGTTGGATGCCTTGATTGACAACGGCTACAAGGGCATCGTGTGGGACGGCACCGGCTTAGGCCACGTCAACAAGGGCATGTTCGACGCCATCCAGCGGGCCACCGACGCGGGCGTGCACCAGTACATGAGCGTGCAGACCATCTGGGGCTACACCCACATGTTCGTCTATGACACGGGCCGCGACATGATGGCGCGCGGCATCATCCCCGCCGACAACATGCTGGCCGAGAGCTCCTACATCAAGCTCGGCTGGGCGTTGGGGTTGACCAAGGAGAGCGGCCAGAAGCGCGAGGACGTGAAGAAGCTGATGCTCACCCCCATCAACGACGAAATCACCAAGCGCGAGCCCTACGACGGCTACCTCGTCTATCAGGGCGGCGTGCCGGAGGTGGAGGAGTTCGTGAAAAAGGTGCGGAAATAGGAAACAACGCTTCCAAGCGTTGCAGAACAACATCGAGCCGCAGTTTTTGCTGCGGCTCTTTTTTTGCCCGTGTGGAAATCTTTGTACATCTGCCGCAGTCCGTCAGGACTGCAGGGCTTGGTAGAGAATAACGGCACCCGCAAACGTTCGCACGCCGTCAGGTGTGCGGGCCGTTCCCACGAACGCGCAGGAACCAAGAATCAGGGCGCGACCGCACCGGCCACGCCCTTTGTAATGCAGAATGTAGAATGGAACGAAAATTCACCGTCACCCCGCTTTTCAGCAAAGCACTCACCACGTCTGAGCCGCTGACGGAGGTACAAAAAAAGAAGTTCATAGCAAATCTGAAAGGGCGGCACTTAATTAATGCCGAGTTTAGTCTCATACATATAAACTGCTACATTCCCTTGGTGAAGGTTGATGAACCAGACATGGCCAGCATGGTGGCCGGGGTGCTTGCAGAACTCATCAAAAAAGCCGACGAAATGAAAGGAGGCGTATTATGATAGCCTTCTATCTCACAATCGTCGTGTTGTCCTGCATATTCTTGATAGCCGGCGGCAACGCCATCGACCGCGACCCGAAAGAGGTCTCAAAGGAATGGATAGAGAAAAATGCATTCAAACTATACAAAACAGACTCCGACCACTTCGACAAGAACTTCTCCAAGGGCGGGTTCTTCGGCAAGAAGTGGAAGCCCCGCAAAGACGGCGTGGCCGACATCCGGCGGGTGCGCTCCTCAGCCCATGCATACCCCAGGCGAAATCCACTGTGCACTTTGTTTTAGCCCACCATAAAACGCTGTGAATTCTGAATTTCCACTCACAGCAGTTGCAGGTCCGCGAGGTGCTGCCGCAGCTCCGCCTCGGTCTTGATGAGCACCTGACGGGGCTTGCTGCCGCTGCCGGGTCCCACGATCTTCAGGTCCTCCAGCTGGTCCATGATGCGGCCAGCACGGTTGTAGCCGAGACTCAGCTTGCGCTGTATCGAAGAGGTGGAGCCCTGCTGCGTCTGCACGATCAGCGTGGCGGCATCGATCAGCATGGGGTCGAGCTCGTTGGGATTCACCGAATCCTCGCTGCGGCCGCTCCCCTCCTCGCCAGGCTCCGGCACGTCGGGCAGCTCGTACGGCTCACGCAACGGCCGCTCCATCGATTGGTTCTGGATGAACTCGGCGATCTTCTCCACCTCCGGCGTATCAACGAAGGCACACTGCAGGCGTACCACGTCGCTGCCGGTGGAGATGAGCATGTCGCCCTTGCCGATGAGCTGGTTGGCACCGGTGGCGTCGAGAATGGTCTTGGAATCGACACCCGACTGCACACGGAAGGCGATACGCGCCGGGAAGTTGGCCTTAATGCTGCCGGTGATGATGTTCACCGACGGACGCTGCGTGGCAATCACCAAGTGGATGCCGATGGCGCGGGCCAGCTGGGCCAGACGGGCCAAAGGCTGCTCCACCTCACGCCCGGCCGTCATGATCAGGTCGCCGAACTCGTCGATGACCACCACAATGTAGGGCATGTAGCGATGCCCGAATGCCGGCGAGAGCTCGCGGGCACAGAACTTGGCGTTGTACTCCTTGATGTTGCGCATCTTGGCGGCCTTCAGCAGGTCGTAGCGGTTATCCATCTCCACACACAGGGAGTTGAGGGTACGCACCACCTTCTTCGTGTCGGTGATGATGGCGTCGCCGTTGTCGGGCAGCGCGGCCAGATAGTAGTTCTCGATGGCGGAATAGAGCGTGAACTCCACCTTCTTGGGATCGACCAGCACGAACTTCATCTCGCACGGGTGCTTGGTGTAGAGCAGGGAGGTGATGATGGCGTTGAGGCCGACAGACTTGCCCTGGCCAGTGGCACCGGCGACTAACAGGTGCGGCATCTTGGCCAAATCCACCACAAAAGACTCGTTGTTGATGGTCTTGCCCAAACCGATGGGCAGCGCATAGTTGTTCTTCTTGAATTTCTCGGAGGTAATGATCTCGCGCATGGAGACGATGTTCGGGTTCTTGTTGGGCACCTCGATGCCGATAGTGCCGCGCCCCGGAATCGGCGCGATGATGCGGATGCCTAACGCGGCGAGGCTCAGCGCGATGTCATCCTCCAAGTTCTTGATCTTGCTGATCCGGACGCCCTCCTTGGGCACAATCTCATACAGCGTCACCGTCGGGCCGACCACGGCGGAGATGCTCTTGATGGCGATGCCGAAGCTGAGCAGCGTCTTCTCAATGCTCACCTTGTTTTCCAAGAGTTCCTTCTTGATCAGCTCCTCCGTGGAGGCAGTGTAGGGGTAGTCCTTCAGCAGCTCCACCGGCGGGAACTCGAAGTGCGAGAGCTCCTTGCGCGGGTCGTAGGGCTCCAGCTCGCGCACCTCCTCGGGCGTGAGCGCACGATGCGTCTGCTCCACGTCCTTAATCTCCTCAACCTCCTCATCTTCCTCAACTTCCTCACCCTCCTCAACTTTCTTATCTTCCGCAGCTTTATCGTTCATGTTGACAAAGTCGAAGGGAATATCCTCCGATGAGGTCTCCGTTGCCGGTTGCACCTCGCCGAACACCTGGTCAGGGTCGAGGACATCGCCGGCCTTGGCCTTTTCCTCCTCGTGCGGATCCTCCTTATGGTCTTCCAGGTCGTAGCGATTGGTGGCATACTCCTTGCTCAGCGCGCCGTGGTCGGTGACGTAAAGGTCATCCAGGTCCTCGCGGTGCGAACGCGGCACCGTCACAGCCTGCACGGCCGCGTCGTGCCGCCGCTCCTCCCGGCGTTCCCGGATATTAACAAGCCATTGTTGAAGAGTTCCGAACAGACCCGCGAAGGAGATGTCGTAGCAGAAGATGAGAATCAGGATGAGCAGCGCGAGGTCGAGCAGGATGGTGAATGCCCAGCCCACGTGGTCGATCAGATACTGGCAGATGAAGTTGCCAAAGTTGCCGGCGAGGAAGGAGTTGTCGGTGTTGTAGCCTATCAGCCCGAACGTGATGGAGAGCCAGGCCATGGTCATGATGGTGGCGAAGGTCGTCCTCCCGAGCGGCAGGGGCGACTTCTTCGAGACGATGCGGATACCATATAATAGTATAAGGAAAGGGAAACCGACCGAAGAGACTCCGAAGAAAAACTGGATGAAGAAATAGGACAGGGCCGCCCCCACCCCTTTGGCGAGGTTCGGCGCGGGAATGTCCTGCGCACGGTCGCCCACCACGAAGGAGACGTTCTCGTGGGCGTTGAAATAGAACGAGAAAATGGAGATGAAGAGGAGGATGGAGAACAGGACGAGAACAATCCCGTAAAAAACGACCATCTTCTCCCCCGACAGAAATCTCAAAAGCGAGAACGACGAACTGCGATTAGTCGCTTTCCCCGCCGACGAGGACTTGCGCGCGTTCTTCTTCGATGCCCCGTCGCCTTGCGACTCGGCAAACTTCTTCATATTCGATGTGCTTGATTTTTTTGACACGATGCGGTGGTTTCAGGTTTCAGGTTTCAAGTTTCAAAGTAATAGTCTTAGTTATAGTCATAGTTCTTAGTTATAGTCATAGTTCAAAGTTCCAAGTTCTAAGTTCCAAGGCCAACGGCCCAAAAACATCGACAAAAATACAATATTTGTACAAGACGGACGTTAAACCGACCAGTTTTATATAAACACAGCAATGTTGGAAAAAAAAATCAGGGAAAGGATTTGATAGCCAATAAGAACGTATTTTTGCATAAATTTTTCGACAATGAATATGATGACAGTTTTATTAGCGGCCGTTAACGATTCGATGGGGGTGGTTGCCACCGCCGCGGAGCCGCACGTGGAAGAGACCTCCTATTTCAAACTGGTGTTCGCCGTCAACAGCCTGTGGATCATCATCCCGCTGATCCTGATGCTGGCCTTCGCCATCTACATGTTCGTCAAGAAGCTGCTGGTGGTGAACCGCGCCTCGCAGGAGGACGGCAACTTCATGAACAACATCCGCGACTTCATCCACGACGGCAAGCTCGACTCAGCCGTGGCGCTGTGCCGCGGCAACGTCAACCCCACGGCCCGCATGATCGACAAGGGGCTGTCGCGCTTAGGCCGCCCGTTGGACGACATCCGCACGGCCATCGAGAACGAGGGCAACCTGGAGGTCGCCCGCCTGGAGAAGGGCGTCTCGGCCCTGGCCACCATCGCGGCCGTCGCCCCGATGCTCGGCTTCCTCGGAACCGTCGTCGGCATGGTGGGCGCGTTCCACAACATGGCCGCCGACCCCAACAACTTCAACATCGGCACCCTGTCGTCCGGCATCTACACCGCCATGATCACCACCGTGGGCGGCCTCGTGGTCGGCATCATCGCCTTAGTGTTCCACAACATCCTGATTTCCAGAATCTCCAACGTGGTCTATATGCTGGAGGTGCGCACCACCGAATTCATGGACCTGCTCCACGAGAACGCCTAAAACCCCGCGGCCATGGCTATCAAGATGCAAAACCGAATCGACACAACCTTCAGCGCCACGTCCATGTCCGACCTGGTGTTCCTGCTGTTGATTTTCTTCATGCTCACCTCCACCATGATCTCGCCCAACGCCATCAACCTCGTGCTACCGAAGAGCACCGCCGACAAACAGCTGTCGAACAGGCAGTTGGAGGTCTATATCGATGCCGACCTGAACTACTACGTGAACCCGCAGGGCTCCTCCGCCCAACCCACCCCCTACGAGGAGCTGCTCCCCGTGCTCATGGGCGAGGTCGAGAAAGACAACTCCGCCCAGAAGAACATCATCCTGCGCGCCGACAAGAGCGTCCCGATCGAGAACGTGGTCGCCCTGATGGACGTGCTCAACCAACTGAACGAGAATTTCCCTGAAGAGGAACGATATAAAATGGTACTTGCCACAGAAGCCAAATGAACACACCTAACGAGAATAGAAAGGACAATGCGATTGCCTGGGGCACGACGATCGGCGCCATGGCATTGCTCATGATTTTGCTTCTGGCCTGCAGTCTGAAGACGCAGATCCCACCCCCTCCGCCGAAAAACATGGTGTATGTCGATATCGCCAGCGTGGGCGGCGGGGGCGGCGGCGGTACCCCTGAGGTGGCCTCCAAGCCGAAGCCGGCATCTGGGCAGAGCTACGCCACCCAGAACGCGCAAGACGCCCCGGCAGTGAACCATTCCGACCGTCCCTCGACGAACAACAACACCCCCACGACCTCCTCCACCCCGAAGCCCGACCAGTCGTCCATGTACCACGGTCGCGGCGGCACGGGTAGCGGTGGCGGTTCCGGCAGTGGCATCGGTAGCGGCACGGGCAGCGGTCTCGGTCCCGGCGAAGGCGCGGGCAGCGGCGGAGGTGTCGGCTACGGCACCGGCCACCGCGGCATGATCAACAACATCGACGCCACCGTCAACGAGGAAGGCCAAGTCTGCGTGGAGGTGCACATCGCCGCCGACGGCCACGTCATCGACGCGCGCGTCATCAACAACGCTCGGCACAAAACCACCATCACCAACCGAAACATACAGCAACAATGCGTGGCCCGCGCAAAGCAGGCCATCTACAAACCCGGCAAAGAGGAGATGCGCATCATCGTGTTCTCTTAGCCGATAGACTGCAAACCTTCACCCCATATCCTTACCCCTCACGACAAAATCGTGTGGGATTTTTGCATTTAAAACACTATATTACAGCAAAATAGCTATTCGTCTTAAACCAATCTTTTGAAACAAGAAGAAAAAGAGCAACCTTTTGACTTTTTTGTGTCATACATTTTGTTAAAGTTGCTAATTTTGCAGCATTGTTTGCCTTTATGAATTTTCATCATTCGGATCAACAATGTGAAGTAAAATGTTTCTATTATGAAAAGAACCGTTATACTCTTTGCACTCCTTGTTTTCATCAGTGGAGTTTTCGCCCAGCCCACTGATTATCAGTCCTTATGGAATGCGTATGAACAAGTCGACCTCAGTTACTACCAGGATGCGCAAAAGCTGCTCGACAAAATTTCCGGATTTGCCTACGCGGAGAACAATGAACTACAGCTTTTCAGGGTGAACTATGAGCGTTACACGCTTCGCAACCGATACAGCAACTGGACCACTAAGAACCATCTGCTCTTCTTGGACGGACTCCGGAAAACGTCGCCGCAACCTTATCAAGGACTATACCACTATCTGATAGCAAACAAGATAATATCCGATCTCGATTTCAAGAATACCACACCTTCCGGGAAGACGGATCTGTCTCAATACGATGAGTGGAGCGACGACGAGAAGTTGGAGGCGGCCCAACAGCACTATGCGACAGGGGTTTCACAACTGATAGAACATGGGGACGTTCCGGCCGCGCCTTTCTCCTTCCTGTTGAACGCCCGTGGTGATTCCCTTCGCTGGCAACCCGTCTTGTTCGACCTGGTCCTGATGGATCTTCTTGCTTTCCCCTACCCTTTTTTCGCCAACAGCATGTTAGACACGCTACTGCCGAAAGCCATCCAACGGCACAACGCCGACAAACGCCCCGAAGCCGCCGTATTCTATGAACTTCAGCTACTGAATCTTCGTCATAATATCGAAGACTCCGTGCGGAAACCACTGGACAGCATACCCTACTGGCAGGAATTGGAACGGCTGGAACGGGAATATTCCCATGACATTTCCGTGAGATATCAGAAAGCGTTCTTTCTCTACGTTCATCACCAAACGCGCCCCGAATTCTATGCACCTTGCAAGGAAATCTTAGAGAAGCTGACCGACCTGCCCGACGACAAGACGCTGATTCCGCAGAACGCACGTTGCCTTCTGGACAAGCTCACCGAACCCAGAGTGCAATTGGCAAACCCCAAAATCAACCGCCTCCCGCGCCGCAAAATCGACATTCCCATTCAATATAAAAACATTGACACACTGTATCTTACCGTATATAAAACGGACAGTATCATCACCGTCTATCAAAACGAGACAGTGGAGATGTCGCCCTTTTCAACCCATTTCCAGAACCATTTCCGCGAGTGCGTGCAAAAACAGCAGTACCTATTGAACCCAGTTCACGGAACGGTCGCCTCCACCGACCTCTGGATCGACTCGCTGCCTTACGGAAGGTACACGGTGGTGTTGCACACCGGCGTCGAACCCGATTCCGACAACTGCCTCTGCGTCTTCCCGATGATTATCTCGGCCGTGCAGTGGACACAAATCGAACATCCCGACGTATTTTGCCTCTTCGCTTCCGATGCACAAACCGGCAAACCGATAGCCCATCGAAAAGTCTCCCTGAACTTCGACGCATCCCTCTGCAGCGACTTGGAAAAATCGGGCGCCATCCGATGCCGGACCAACAAGGACGGACGGATTTTTGTCAAGCGCCATCGGATAAGGGACTTTCTCCGCGACAATTCCTACTATGATGACTTTTTATTGGTAGATGTAACGCTCTCTCTTCCAGACCACTGCGACAGCTATCGTGCGGAAATCGAGTTTCCTTCAGCTCGGCGGCACGCGTCCAGATACCGCTACCGGCGCGCACGAAGAGTTTACGATGACACAGATGAAAACATCCGAATCATCACCGACCGAACGCTGTACCGTCCCGGGCAAACCGTCTATTTCAAGGCCATTCTTCAGAAAAACGAGAAACCGCTCAGACACGGCACGGTGGAAGTGACGTTTGAAAAAAGCGGCAAAGAAAAACTTGAAAACATGACCTTGCCATTGTCGAAATTCGGCAGCGTATCGGGACAATTCGTGCTGCCCAACCAGACCGGAAAATACACAATCCGTTGTACAAAAGGAAATAGCTGGAAATACTATGGGATGGAGATGGTCACGGTGGAAGAGTACAAATTGCCCTCGTTCAAGGTGGAACTGTTGGAAAATCCCGAGGGCGAATGGCATCACGACTCCATTTTCGTGAAAGGCAGCGCGGTTTCCTACGCCGGATTCCCGGTCATCGGTGCCGATGTGACCTTGCGGCTCAACGGCTATGCCGACATTCTTCACGAAACAACCCTGAAAACGGATGCTTCGGGCTGCTTTTCGTACGCTTTTCCCTCTTCTAACGACAATTTCTATCCTTTTACAGAGGTAGAGGCAAAGGTCACCGATATCAACGGCGAGACCCACTGGGCAAAGAAGCGCATCTACATACACTCGAAGCCCCTGCAGTTCAACATAACGATGCCGAAAACAGTCAACCAAGGGTTAACGGACACGCTCTATGGGGTGGTGGTCGCCCGCGACAAACTCAACAAAACGGTGAATCCACCCGTCCAGGTCACGGCCATGCGGCTTCGGATGCCTGAGAAATCCGGCGTTTATCATCCCCTTCCCCAAGAGCCGCTCTACACGAAAGCGCAGTACCGGCAATATTTCCCCGAATACTACTTCGACCGTCGCGACGGGGAGAATCCCGCTTATTGGGACGTTCTGGACACCGTTTGGCAAACCACACGCGCCTTCTATCCGGACAGCCTGTTGTCCGTTGACATATCAAATTGGATTCCAGGATATTACCGATTTGAATACCTGCTGAAGGATTCTCTATACACCACAAAAGAGACGCAATTCGTCCGCATCATCCACTCCGGAAAGCGGGCTATACCTTCCAAAACTCCTTTACAAATCGAAGTTTTGCCAACCGAAACAAAAATCCCGGTGGATAAAGTGCGGCTGAATCTGGTTGATTACGGCGAAAAAGAGGACGACCATTTTTTCCGGAAATACAGGGTCCCGATTGTGATCGGCACTTCACTGGAAAACGCCTATGTGACGCTTTGCTATCGGACAAGCCATAACATGCAAAGAATCAAACGATTCCGGCTAAGCCACGAATTAGACACCGTTTATCTGCGACTCCGAAACACAGGGTTCCTCAAGATGAGCGCGTTCACTTACCAAAATGGGCAACTCCTCTCCGCCGCGCGCTTCTATTCCGTGCGACAAAAGCTAACCAAGAGCCAACTCCGCATGGTGTCAAACTTTTCTAACAAACTCAACGTCAATATCATACACTGGAACAGCCGAATTGAGCCCGGGCGAGAGAGCCACTGGGAAGTGGAGATAAACGACACCAAAAACCGCCATCCGAACACAGAAGTGTTAGCCTGGATGTTCGACAAGAGCCTGTGCGGTTTGGACATGCCGCCGTTAGAAATCAAGGAGCGTATTCGTACTTGGGAAGACAACAACTGGTTGCAACGCCAATGGTTACAGCATTATAACCGGAAAAGATTCCGTGGAAGTTTCTATGATATTTTTCCTCGAAACACCTCCGTAGCCACCCGCCCGACACTGAAACCCGCCATCAAATGCAGCGTAAAGGAGGTCCAAACTCCGAGATTACGGTCCGGGGTGAGATGGTTCTCGCCGGATGCCACTTCCACGTCACGCCTTAGAGGGGAAAGCATCCGCACAACACCCGGCAGGTCAGTCACTTCCGCCTTGTCAAACCTGGAGGGAGTCTCCTCCGAGGATGGCACCCTCACCTCCGTACGAGGCAACCGCTCCGACGGTGCCAAGACCGTCGTGGATGGCATAAGAGTGCGAAAAGGCGAAGAATCCGCTGATGCTGAAGATCTCACAGAGGACCAAATAGATATCGTGACCTCGCCGCGCCCCTATATCCGGAAGAATTTCACGGAGACGGCCTTCTTCGAACCGATGCTGCGCACCGACAAGGAGGGCCGGGTGCGGATGGTCTTCACCGTGCCCGACCAGTTCACCGAATGGCAGATGAACCTGTACGGACACACGCGCAAGGGGTTAACAGTTTTTAACGCTCTATCCGCCATCACTTGCCAGTCACTGATGATCCAGAGCAACGCCCCGCGCTTCTTCCGCGAAGGCGACACGATGATGTTCCAAGCGAAAATCACCAATGTCACAGACACCCTTCTGTACGGAACCGCCCGCATCGAGTTCTTCAACCCGGAGACCAACGAACGGATTCCTATGCTATTGAGTGACACACCGGAAAAGGAGTTCCAATGCGGCGAACAGAAATCCACCAATGTGAGTTGGCGCATGGCGGTGCCCCGAAACATCAACGTCGTCGCGTACCGGATCACCGCACAATCAGGGCGCTACACCGACGGGATGGAAGCTGTGCTGCCCGTGCTGAGCAACCGCACCGCCGCGACCGAATCCATGCACTTCGTGATTCCTGCTGGAGAAGATACCACGCTGATATTCAATAGATTGAAAGACAATCAAAGCACGACCCTGCACTCCAACAACTATACGGTGGAGATCACCGCAAACCCGTCGTGGACGGCCATCCAGTCGTTGGGATATTTGATGACCTACCGTTACGAATGCAACGAGCAACTCTTCTCCAAACTGTACGCCAACGCGCTCGCACGGCACATCGTGACCAAATTCCCGCAAATCGAGAAGGTGTATGCACAATGGGCCAGTGACACAACGATGCAGTGTCTTGAATCTCAGCTGCTTAAGAACGAACAGCTCAAGAATATCCTATTGTCGGAAAGTCCGTGGGTGATGGATGCGCTACAGGACAATGCACGCATACAACAGATGGCGAGACTCTTCCAAACCAGCCGGCTGAACAAGGAAATGGCGGCGGTGACGCGGAAACTGAAGAACAACCAGATGGATGATGGCGGTTTCGCCTGGTTCGGTAAGAGCTTTTTCTCCCCCTACATCACGAGCCATTTGGCGGCCGGCTATGCCAAACTCCAATCGTTTGGCGTGGAAATTCCCAACATGGATCAGATCATCCGCAAAGCTGTGCAATGTTTAGATGCTCATCAGCAAGAAAAGTTCTCTTATTTCCAAAAAGATACATCAAAACACAAACAGTTTTACTTCACGGAAGAGGATATCCAGTATCTCTATGCGAGAACCTGGTTCGGGGCGGACTCGTCTTGGCTGTCGCAAGCCTACGTGCAGAACCTGCTCGCCTTCCTGACCGCCGATGTACGGAGCAAGCCGCTGATGCAGCAAGCGCAAACCGGATTGGTGCTTTATCGCCTCGGGCGCACGCATGAGGCGCAACGTGTCATGGAACGCATTCGGCAGCAGGCAATTACGAGCAACGAAGAGGGCATGTACTGGAAAAAGGAATACCTCGGGAAATATTACCGTTGGTATCAGGCGCCCATCGAACGGCAGGCCATCTTGATTGAGGCTTTTAACATTATTTCACCCAACAAACAGGAGCTTGACCTGATGAAGCAGTGGCTGTTGATGCAAAAACATCAGCAGGGCTGGTCAAACACGAAGGCCACCGCAGAAGCCATTTTCGCGCTGATGATGGGCGACGCCGACGTGCTCGACACCGAGTGCAACACCACGTTGCGCGTCGGGAACGAACGGTTCGTGCCCGCGCGGGAAACCACATCCGTTCCCGGCACCGGATACTTCACGAAATCGTGGACGGAGGGCGACATCACGCCGAAGTTGGCGGAGGTTGCCATCGCCACCGACACGAACCATTTCGTCTTCGGGGCCTGTTACTGGCAGTACGTCGAGGACATCTCCAAGGTGTCCGAATCCTCCACGGGACTGCGGATCCAGCGGGCGTTGTATCACGAAGTGAGCGGTCCGGAAGGGACGCGTTTGGTACCCGTGACGACTGAAAATCCCGTTCGTCTGGGCGAGAAGCTGATCGTGCGGCTCACCATCACCTCCGACCGTGACTTGGAGTTTGTGCATCTGAAAGACAGCCGTGCTGCCGCGTTCGAGCCGGTCAGCAGCCACACGGAATACCAATACCGCCGTCCGCTGCCCTACACGATGGTCCCGCACGACGCCGCCATGGACTTCTTCTTCGACCGCGTGCCGGAGGGGACGCACATCATCGACTACCCGCTTTTTGCCACCCAGATCGGCACATTCCTGAACGGTTTAGCCACGGCGGACTGCATGTACGCGCCCGAATTCCGCGGCCATAGCGACCCGCTGACCGTGACCGTGGTGAAGTAACGGATTCCTTCTCCGCACATATTCATATTTTGTGTATGTTTGCCGCCTTTAATGGTTCAAGAATCTGAAGAGGAACGGTTATTTATGGAAACGTACAATGAAATTTTAGAGAGAATCTTCACCGCCTACCCGATGTACCACAAGGTCGGGAGCGCGGCCTACAAGGAAGGCCTCGAAAACATCGAAGCCCTGTTGAACATTATCGGCAACCCGCACCGGAAACTGCGCTGCGTGCATGTGGCCGGCACCAACGGCAAAGGCTCCGTGTCGTCGTTCCTGTCGTCTTATTTTCAAGAACTTGGCTATAAGACAGGCCTTTTCACCTCGCCGCACCTCGTCGATTTTCGCGAGCGCATCCGCATCAACGGCGCCATGATTCCCGTGGAGGAGGTGCTGGCCTTCTTCGACGAATACCAGGAGAAATTCGCCCGCCTGGAACCCTCCTTCTTCGAAATCACCACCGCCTTGGCATTCCACTACTTTGCCAAGCAGAAAGTTGATTTCGCCGTCATCGAGGTCGGGCTCGGCGGACGACTCGACTCCACCAACGTCATCACTCCCCTACTCTCCGTCATCACCAACATCTCGCTGGAACACACGCAGTTGTTGGGCGACACCGTGGCGAAAATCGCCTTCGAGAAGGCCGGCATCATCAAAGACCGCGTGCCGGTGGTCATCGGCGAATACGACCCCGAGAGTTTCCCTGTCTTCGAGGACACGGCCCACCAGCACGACGCCCCCCTCTTCCCCGCCAACGTCAACTACGAGACCTTCAACAACAAAGGCCACTTAGAGATACGCAACAAGGAGACCCACGAGAAAGTCTATACGCTCTACACCCCGTTCAAAGCCCACTACCAGGACCGGAACATCCTCACCTTCTTCCAGGCCGCGAAGGTGCTAGAGTTCGTCCTCAACATCCAGGAGGACAAGATCGGCGCGGCCGTGGAGAACATGCAGGAGAACACCGGCCTTATCGGCCGCTGGCAGGTGCTCTCCGATGAGCCTCCCCGCATCCTCTGCGACGTGGGCCACAACTACGCCTGCCTGAAGAACTCCATGTCCAACATTTTCGAGGAACGCCCCGCCTGGGAGAGCCGCATCCACGTGGTCTTCGGCATGGTAAACGACAAAGACATCGACCGCATCCTGCCGCTCCTGCGCAAAGAGTTCACCTACTACGTCTGCCGCGCCCACATCGAACGGGCGATGGACCAAGAGAAACTCGCCGCCAAAATGCGGGAAAGCGGACTAACCTGCACCACCCACCCCTCCGTGAAAGAGGCCATCGAAGCCGCAAAAGCGGCCGCAAAGGCGGAAGATGTCATTTTCATCACCGGCAGCTGTTTCGTGGTCGGCGAAGCGATTTCAGAATTGAAAATTATTCAAAACACTTTCCTTAAGCAGCCCTGAAAGGGCAAGAATATGTCAGCCCAGGGTGAGCGCAGCGAGCCATGGGATCCCAAACCAAAGGCAAGCGCAGCGAGCCCTCGGTACCAATCACGATGAACCGATAACGGAAACGATGAAAAAAAGCATTATCATCACCATTTTATTGTTGTGGAGCGCAGTTTTCGTGTTCGGGCAATCACCATCCATTGTATTTGGCGAAAACGATGCGGAGCTTTTGAGGGATGCGAAAGCCATCGGACGGAAAAACCAGGTTTTGACGTTAGAGAACTACCCGCAAGCCGCCGAGAAAGTCGTGCGATACCTGGAGAACCACGGCTATCCGTTCGCCTCCGTCACCCTGAAGACCGAATGGATTGACGACAGCATCCCGCAGTACGTCATGCACATCGACCGCAGCCGTTTCACAAAGATCGACTCCATCGTGCTGAAAGGCAACATCAAGCTGAACAAAAGCTACTTATGGCCCTATTTGGGTCTCCGACGCAAAGCCCCGTACTCCGAGAAGACCATCCGGGAAGTCGCGCAGAAGCTCGCCGCCATACCGTTCGCCACCGTCGTCCAACCGCCCGGGGTCGCCTTCTCGGAGGACAAGACCTCGCTGTACATCTATTTGGACAAGCGTCCGGTGAACCGCTTCGACGGCTACATCGGCTTCCAGCCCGTGAGCGAGCTGACCGGCAAGCTGGCCGTCACTGGGGAGCTGACCCTCTCGCTGCAGAACCTCTTCCACCTCGGGGAGCGCATCGCGATGAACTGGCGCAGCAGCGAGCGGTATTCCCAGTACCTGAACATCGAGGCGGAGTTCCCCTACCTCTTCCGCACGCGCTTCGGCCTCGACGGGCATTTCCGCCTCGACAAGCAAGACACCACCTACCTGACGCTGAACTACCACGTCGGCATCCCCTACCACTTCCGCCACGACAGCTACCTGCGACCCTACATTGACATCACGCAGTCACAACTTTTAGGGTCTTCCAAGACCGGCAGCCCCTCGGACACCGCCTGCATGGGGCACCGCAACATCCTCTACGGACTGAGCCTGAGAGTCATGCGGGTCGATTTCCCCTTCCAGCCGAGGCGCGGCTTCGACTTGGTTGCAGACGCGGCCGCCGGACGACGCACGCTGCAGCCGGACCGCTCGGTCGCCGAATCGGAACTGGCAGGCATGGACCTGGCGAAGACCTCCTACCGCATCACCGGCGGCATAACCGGCTACATACCTCTTTATAAGCAACTTGTCCTGATGTTGCGGACGCATGGGGGCAGCATGTTGGCGGGACCGCACTACCGCAACGAGATGTTCAAAATCGGCGGCGAAGGACAGATACGGGGATTCCGGGAGAACGAACTCTATGCCAGCACCTACCTGCTTTACACGGCCGAGCTGCGCTATCTTTTCGGCCGCAACTCCGATGTCCACCTCTTCTTCGACGGCGGGGTCTATGAGCAGCGCGGGTATCACCACTACCTGTTCGATACGCCGTTCGGGTTCGGCCTGGGCGTCAACATCGGAGTGCGCAGCGGCGTCTTCTACTTCGAGTACGCGCTGCCGAGACAAATGGGGAACAAACTCTCCTTCAAGACGGGCAAGATCCATTTCGGGGTGCGCGTGGGGTTCTGACACTTAGGCTGCCGATTCCCAAAAAATCGTACCTTTGCGCGATTTTTTGTTATGACCTTAGAAGAACTGAAGCAGAAGTATTATCAGACTGAGGCAAAGAGACTTGCGGAAGCCTTGCGAGACAATTCCGCACGCCCGGTCGTGGCCATCGACGGCATCAAAGGCTCCGCATACGCCTTCATCGCGGCACAAACAGCGGAACAGCTCCCCTACCTGCAGGTTTTCCTCTTCCGCGACAGCGAGGAGGCCGCCTTTTTCTACAACGACATGGAAATCCTGCTCAACGACCGCAGCAAGTCCCTGCAGGACAAGCGGGTGCTCTACCTGCCGTCATCCTACAAACGTAACAGCCGCTGGAGCGAGACTGACTCCTCCAACGTGAAGCTCCGCGCCGAAATCCTCCACAAACTCTCCCTGCAAAGCGAAGAGCCGATCATTCTCGTCTCTTACCCTGAAGGAATTTCGGAAACCGTTGTCACGCAGGATTTTATAAACCGCAAATCCTTCACCGTGAAACGCGGCGAAGAACTTCTTTCCGACGACTTCCTCAACAAACTCTACGAACTGGAATACCTGCCGGAGGACTTCGTCTATGAACCCGGGCAGTTCGCCTGGCGCGGCAACATCTTCGACATCTTCTCCTACTCCGAGGAATACCCCTACCGCATCGAGTTCGAAGGCGACCGCATCGAGTCCATCCGCTTCTTCAACCCCGAGACACAGCTGTCTATCAAGGAGTTGGAGAAAGTCTATATCATGACGCCCATCACCCAGTCGGAGGATCAGGGCAACCGCGTGCCGTTCCTCTCCATCCTGCCCGGCAACGCCGTCGTCTGGCAGATGAACGCCGCCAACATCGCCTCCACCATCCACAGCGCGTGCCAGAACATCGTGGAAAACGGTTATTTCCAGGAAGACAACATCCCCATTATCAACAAGAAAGCGTTCCTCCAGGAGGTTGCCCGCTTCCCGCAGGTCTTCGTCAACACGCGCGACATCGCCAACCCGACCCTCGCGCTCAACTTCCAGATGCAGCCGCAAAACGACTTCGACAAGAGCTTCGACTACCTGCTGCTGGAATGGATCGACCACGTGGAGCACGGCATCCAGAATTACTTCCTGTCGGAGACGCAGTCGCAGCTCGACCGCCTCTACAAGGTGATGATCGACATTCTGGACAAATACAACCGGCAGAACGACCGGAGAATCAAGATCGAACAGCTCTACACCCCGCTGCGGCAGGTGCTGCACGAAGGATTCACCGACGAGGCGCACAAAATCGCCCTCTACACCGACCACCAGTTCTGGAACAAGTTCCAGCGCATGGTGCTGCGCGACCGTTACAAAAAGAGCGAAGCACTGACACTCAGAGAGATATACGACCTACAGCCCGGTGACTACGTGACCCACATCGACCACGGCATCGGCGTCTATGAAGGGCTGCAGAAGATGCAGATGGGCGGCAGCACGCAGGAGGTCATCAAAATCAGCTACAAAGACGGCGACGTGGTCTATCTGAGCATCCACGCACTGCACAAAATCAGCAAATACGTGGGCAAGGACGGCACCCCGCCGACCATCCACAAGTTGAGCTCGGGCAGCTGGGAGAAGCTCAAGGAACGCACCAAAAAGCGGGTCAAGGAGCTCGCCATCGACCTGATCCGCCTCTACTCCGAACGCAAGGCCAAAAAAGGGTTCGCCTTTTCGCCCGACAGCTACCTGCAGAGCACGCTGGAGTCGTCGTTCATCTACGAGGACACGCCCGACCAGGTCAAGACCCTCGCCGAGGTGAAGGCCGACATGGAGAGCGACCATCCGATGGACCGGCTCATCTGCGGCGACGTAGGCTTCGGCAAGACCGAAATCGCCATCCGCGCAGCGTTCAAGGCCGTGTGCGACAGCAAGCAGGTGGCCGTTTTGGTGCCCACCACCGTACTCTCCATGCAGCACTTCTACACCTTCCGCGACCGTCTGGCCAACATGCCCTGCAACATCGCCTACATCAACCGTTTCAAGACGAACAAGGACATCAAGGAGACGCTGAAGCGGGTGAAAGAGGGCAAGGTCGATATCCTCATCGGCACGCATCGCCTTCTTAGCAAAGATGTGGTTTTCAAAGATTTAGGACTTCTAATCATCGATGAGGAGCAGAAGTTCGGGGTGGCGGCCAAGGAGAAGCTGCGCGAGCTGCGCACCACCATCGACACGCTGACCATGTCGGCGACGCCGATCCCGCGCACGCTCCAGTTCTCGCTCATCGGGGCCCGCGACATCTCCGTCATCACCACGCCCCCACCCAACCGCCAGCCCATCGACACGCAGGTGCACGTCTTCGACGAGGACATCCTACGCGATGCCGTCCAGTTCGAGCTCGACCGCGGCGGACAAGTCTTTGTCGTACACAACAAGATACAGAATATCAAGGAATTATCAGGTTTAATTCAACGATTGGTTCCGAAGGCGCGGATTGCCATCGGGCATGGGCAGATGGAGGGCGACCAACTGGAAAAAATCATGACGCAGTTCATCAACGGCGAGTACGACGTGCTGGTCTCAACCACCATCGTAGAGTCCGGCTTAGACATCGTGAACGCCAACACGATGATCATCAACGACGCGCAGAACTTCGCGCTCAACGTGCTGCATCAGCTGCGCGGGCGCGTGGGCCGCAACAACCAGAAGGCCTACTGCTACCTCTTCATCAAGCCCTGGGACACGCTCAACGACCAGGCGCGCAAGCGGTTGCAGGCCCTCGAACAGTTCTCCGACATCGGCAGCGGCATCCACATCGCCCTGCGCGACCTCGACATCCGGGGCGCGGGCGACATCCTCGGCGCCGACCAGAGCGGCTTCATCAACGAAATGGGCTACGACATGTACCAGAAAATCCTCAACGAGGCCATCCAAGAGATGAAAGACGCCGGCGACGAAGGCATCGGCGACCTGCAGATGGCCGACAACAGTGCCCTGCTGCGCCGCGAGTGCTCCTTGGAGACCGACATCGAGGCGCTGTTCCCCTCGACCTACATTTCCAACGTCACCGAGCGCATGAACCTCTACAAGGAACTGGAGTCCATCAAAGACGAACAGAAATTAGAGGAGTTCCGCAAGAAAGTCACCGACATCTTCGGGCCGATGCCGCGCGAAACCGAGGAACTGATGCAAACCATCCCGCTCCGGATGCTCGCCGCCGACCTCCACTTCGAGAAAATCGTCCTCAAGAAAAAGGTCTTCCACGGTTATTTCACCGGCAACGCGCAGTCAAAGTACTTCCAGTCCGACGAGTTTGGCCGTTTCCTCCAGTTCATGCAGGCGAATCACCCCGTGGTGCAGCTCAAGGAGGCGAACCGCAAGCTCGTCTGCAGCATCCACAACATCCCGACCTTCAAGGCCGCCTACCACTGGCTGGGCAAGATGCGGCAGGCGGTGGAGGGCGGTCAAAAGGAAATCTGAACCCGTTTTTTTTGTATTTTCGCGCCAACAATTATTTCAAACGATGTATATCTGCGACTACATAACCGGAACCGTCATCAAAGGGCTTGGAAACGGGCGCAAGTTCGGATTCCCGACCGCCAACGTGAAGCCCGATACTCCCCTTGACCTCGAAAAGGGGGCTTACGCCGCCTGGGTGAAATACGGCAGGAAACGACACAAAGGGATGCTCTACGTGGGCACGCGCCCGACGCTGGGTCTGCGCGAACTCACCTACGAGATCCACATCATCGATGCCAGCCCTTGGCTTTACGACCAACAAATCGCGTTCAAACCCGTTTACAAAATAGCGGATGAGAAAAAATTCAGAAGCCAAAACGCCCTGATCAGCGCCCTCATTGACTATCGGGAAACCGCAAAACACCTGCTGAGCCCCAGCCGTTCCATCCATTTCAACCCGAAGTTTGACCACATCAAGGAGATCATGGCCATCATCGAGCAGGCGAAGCGCAGGATGAAGGAACAAGGCCTCGACCAGTGGCAGGACGGCTACCCCGACGAGGCAACCATCCTCAACGACAAGCGGCGGCACCAGGGGCACTACTTCCTGAAATGGCACAAGCCGGCAGCCTACGCCGCAATCGTGTTCGACAAGGATCCCTACTACGAGAAAATCGACGGGAAGTGGCTCAGCGACGGCGAGCCCTACGTCGCCGTGCACCGCATCGCCGTCGCCGACGAGTTCCTCGGCCTCGACCTGGCCCGCCACATCCTCCAATTCGCCGAGCGGAAGGCCCGCGCCCAAAACGTGCGATGGTTCCGTATCGACACCCACCACGACAACCGCCCGATGCGCAACCTGATCCGCAGCTTCGGGTTCACCCTCTGCGGCACCGTGCAGGTCAGGGACGGGAAACGGATGGCGTACGAGAAGAGGATTCAGGACTGAGGACTGAGGACAAAGGACTAATGACTAATGACAAAGGACTAATGACTAAGAACTAAGAACTAAGAACTGAGAACTGAGAACTGAGATTTTTGGGTGTTTTTGTTGAACATAAAGCTGGAAAACAATGAGCAAGACGCTTACCGCATCGATTATCCTTCTGATGGCTTTCTGGTTTTCTTCCCTTTCCGCGCAGAAGGCCACCACCCTCTACGCGCCCGACGACGACGGGACGGTCTATACCTCCATCGAGGCGGCGCTGCAAGCGGAGAAGCCGGTCTATCGACTGAAAATCAAAAAGTTGTCTAACAGGGATTCCTTGCCGGAGGATCTTTTTCGGCTCACGGAGCTGCGGGAACTCACCGTAAAAGGGCAACGGCTGTGCCGACTGAACTGGAACATCCGCAAACTCACACATCTCCAATACCTTAACATCGACCACAACCAGCTGCTGCGGCTGCCGGAAAGCCTCGGGGAGCTCACGGAACTGCGCACGCTCATCATCTCGCGCAACATCCTCGAAGAGCTGCCGGAAAGCATCGGCAACCTGCACCGGCTCGCCACCATCGACGCCTGGGGCAACCCACTGTATGTCCTCCCCCACTCCATCGCCAGCATCAGCAAAACACTGAAAACCTTGGACTTACGACAAGTACCGCTCTCCCGTTGGGAATACGAGGCCATGGAGGCGCTACTGCCCGAAACCGACATCCTCTTCACCGACATCTGCGAATGCGAGAACCGCCGCGACCACGACTGACTTAATCCTCCTAATCCTCCTAATCCTCCTAATCTCCTAAACCACCTAAACCCAAAAAATCGTATCTTTGCCGATTGATAAATCACGCATTATGAGAAAAGAGTTCAACATAACCGGCAGTTGTAATCCCGAATGGCACTACATGGTGGACAGCGCCAAACGCTTTGAGGCCGTGGAGCGCCTGATAGACACAGGCAAGTATTTCACCATCAACAGGGCGCGGCAGTACGGGAAGACCACGATGCTGCAAATGATATGGCGTAGGCTGTCGGACCGGTATTTGATTATCGACTGTAGTTTCGAAGGCGTGGATGATAACGCTTTCTCCTCTCATGCCGCCTTTGCCAAGATGTTCGCAAGACAAATGGTTAACCGTTTGGAACCGAGATGTATTGAAGAGGGACTGGTAAATATTTGGCAAGATTGTACGGCCAAAGACTTGGACGAGTTGTCGGAAACGATCACCCGCTTTACCAAAATGAGCCCGAAGCCGGTGGTGCTGACCATTGATGAGGTGGATAAGAGCAGCGACAACCAGTTGTTCCTCAATTTCTTGGGTATGCTTCGCAACAAGTACCTGCAACGTAGTGTAGAGGGATTGAACTCCACGTTCCATAGCGTGATTCTCGCGGGTGTGTACGATGTCAAGAACCTCAAGCTGAAGCTCCGTCCTGACGAAGAGAAAAAGTACAACTCCCCGTGGAACATCGCCGCCGATTTCAACGTCGATATGACCTTCCACCCCGAGGAGATCGCCCAGATGCTCGGCGATTACGAAAACGACACACATACGGGCATGGACATCAAGGCGATAAGCGAGGAGATTTACAGATACACGAACGGGTATCCGTTTTTGGTGAGCTACATTTGCAAATTGATCGACGAACAGTTTTCCAGACAGTGGGACGCTGATGGCATTCTTCAAGCAGTGAAATATATCGTGCAGGGAGGCAGCACGTTGATGGACGATCTTTCCAAGAATTTGGAGCATTATCCGGACTTTCGCGAATTCATGTTCCAAGTGGCTTTCAACAGTGAGGATTATGCCTACACGTTGCTGAACCCAATGGTCAACATGGGAAATATGTTTTCTTATATCCAAAACAGAAACGGTCGGGTAGCCATACATAATCTTGTCTTTGAGGAAGCGCTATTCCTTTATTTCACAGTGGATTACAGTATTAAAAACACAGCAAGGCTATCACCGTTTATGACCAATTACGTCGTGAATGGGCGGCTGAACATGGAACATGTGCTCGTCCGTTTCAGAGACTTGCTGCACGAGGAGTATCGCGACAGTACGCAGGCGTTTGTGGAGAAAGAGGGCAGATTGCTGTTCCTGACGTTCCTGAAACCCATCATCAACGGCACGGGCTTTTACTATGTGGAGCCGCAGACCCGCGACAACCGCCGGATGGACCTTATCGTGACCTACGGACGGGAAGAGTTCGTGGTGGAGCTGAAAATTTGGCGCGGCGACAAGTACGAGCAGAGGGGCCGCGACCAGCTGTCGGAGTATCTCGCCATCCGCGGCAAGGACGAGGGCTATCTCGTCACGTTCGACTTCTCGAAAAAGGAGCCGACGCTTCCCAGCGTCGCAACAGCGCAACACAACACCGAGCCCGAATGGATCGAATGGAACGGGAAACGGATCTTCGAGGTAGTGGTGTGACGAAACGGACAAAGAGACACGCTCGTAACCGTTTTTTTTGTACTTTTGCGGTCGAAAAAATTCATCACAAATACATTATAGAATATGGCATTCAATTTGAGAAACAGAAGCTTCCTGAAACTGTTGGACTTCACTCCGACGGAAATCCAATTCATGCTTGACCTGGCCCGCGACCTGAAGCGCGCGAAATACGCCGGCACGGAGCAACCCCGTCTGAAGGGCAAGAACATCGCCCTGATTTTCGAGAAGACCTCCACGCGCACCCGCTGCGCCTTCGAGGTGGCCGCCTACGACCAAGGCGCACACGTGACCTACCTCGGACCCACCGGTTCCCAGATTGGCGTGAAGGAGTCCATGGAGGACACCGCCCGCGTGCTCGGACGCATGTTCGACGGCATCGAATACCGCGGCTTCGCTCAGGCCACCGTGGAGAAACTGGCCGAATACGCCGGTGTACCCGTCTGGAACGGCCTCACCAACGAGTTCCACCCCACCCAGGTGCTCGCCGACTTCCTCACCATGAGCGAACACGTTGACAAGCCCCTCAACCAGGTGACCTACGCCTACCTCGGCGACGCCCGCTTCAACATGGGCAACTCCCTGATGGTCGGCGGCGCGAAGATGGGCATGGACGTGCGCATCGTGGCCCCAAAAGCCCTCCAACCCGACAAGGCCCTCGTGAAACAGTGCCAGGAAATCGCCAAACAGACCGGCGCCAAAGTGACCGTCACTGACGACGTGAAGAAGGGCGTGAAAGGCTGCGACTTCCTCTACACCGACGTATGGGTCTCCATGGGCGAGCCCGTCGAGGTCTGGGAAGAACGCATCAAACTGCTCAAACCCTACCAGGTCAACAAGGAGATGATGGCCCTCACCGGCAACCCGAAATGCAAGTTCATGCACTGCCTGCCCGCCTACCACAACCTTGAGACGCAGGTCGGCCGCGACGTGAACAAACAGTTCGGCTTAGACGGCATCGAAGTCACCGAGGACGTTTTCGAATCCGAGAACTCCATCGTCTTCGACGAGGCCGAGAACCGCATGCACACCATCAAGGCTGTCATGGTGGCCACCCTCGGCGACTAACCGCTGACGAATCCACAAAAAAACAGAACGGTCGGCATTCCCTGCCGACCGTTTTTTTTCGTATCTTTGCCACCGCCTGAAAGAAGGCGGTTTAATACATAAATCACTGATTAAAAAGATATTGAGAAAGGAAATAGTATGAAAAAGAGAATCAAATTCTGTCTGGTGTACCGCGACATGTGGCAATCATCCGGCAAGTACCAGCCCCGAGTGGACCAGCTCACCGAAATCGCCCCCGTGATCGTGCGGATGGGCTGCTTCGACCGTGTGGAGACCAACGGCGGTGCTTTCGAGCAGGTGAACCTGCTGTACGGCGAGAACCCCAACCATGCCGTGCGCGAATGGACGAAACCGCTTCGCGCTGCCGGCATCCAGTGCCAGATGCTGGAACGCGCCCTCAACGGGCTGCGCATGTACCCTGTGCCCGCCGACGTGCGCCGACTCATGTTCAAGGTGAAAAAAGCGCAGGGCGTGGATGTCGTGCGCTCCTTCTGCGGCCTCAACGACCACCGGAACCTCGAACTCTCCATCAAATACGCCAACGAGTTCGGCCTCATCTCGCAGGCCGCCCTCAGCATCTCGCACTCCCCCGTGCACACGCTGGAACACTACCTTTCCGTGGTTGACAAATACGTGGAGTACGGTGCCCAGGAAATCGGCCTCAAGGACATGGCCGGCATCGGCCGCCCCGCCGAACTGGGCAAGCTGGTGAAGGCCATCAAGGAAAAATACCCGCACCTGGTGATTCAATACCACGGACACACCGGCCCCGGCCTCTCCATGGCTTCCGTGCTCGAAGTGTGCCGCAACGGCGCCGATATCATCGACGTGGCCATGGAACCCCTCTCCTGGGGCATGGTCCATCCCGATGTCATCGCCGTGCAGGCCATGCTCCGCGACGACGGCTTCGAGGTCGCCGACATCAACATGAACGCCTACATGGAAGCCCGCTCCCTGACCCAGAAGTTCATGGACGACTTCCTCGGCTACTTCATCGAACCGAAAAACAAGATTTCCACCTCCCTGCTACTCGGATGCGGACTGCCTGGCGGCATGATGGGCTCCATGATGGCCGACCTCAAAGGCATCCACCACTACCTGAACACCACCTTGAAAAACAAGGGAGAGAAAGAACTCACCGAAGACGAACTGCTCGTCAAGCTGTTCGACGAAGTGGCCGCCGTGTGGCCGATGGTGGGCACCCCCGGACTGGTCACCCCGTTCAGCCAGTACGTCAAGAACATCGCCCTGATGAACGTCCGCGCCGAAATCGAGGGCAAACCGCGCTTCACCTACATGGAACAGAACCAGTGGGACATGATTCTCGGCAAATGCGGCCGCCTGCCCGGCCCGCTCGCGCCCGAAATCGTGGAGATGGCCAAGGCGAAAGGCTTCTCCTTCTTCGACGGCGTGCCGCAAGACAACTACCCCGACGAACTGCCCAAATACCGTAAAATGATGGAAGAGAAAGGCTGGGATGTGGGACAAGACGAAGAAGAACTCTTCGAACTGGCCATGCACGAACGCCAGTATATCGATTATAAGGAAGGCCGCGCCAAACAAAACTTCCTGCGCGACCTCGCCATTGCAAAAGACAAGGCAAAGGCCAAGGCCGGCATCACGATTCCTTCCAACCCGGTGGACATCCAGAAAGAAGCCATCGAATGGATGATGCAGAAACATCCGGATGCCAAGCAGATTGTCGCTCCCGTGAGCGGACAGCTGTTCTGGGAAATCGCCGTCGGTGACGAGAAGTCAATGGCCAAGCCGGTCGGAACACCCTACAAGAAAGGCGATACGGTCTGCTTCGTGAGCGCCTACTACGGCATGGAACCCGTCACCAGCCTCTTCGACGGAGAACTGTTGGAAGTAGTGGTCCAGCAAGGCCAAAAGGTCAACAAGGGCGACATCATCGCGTTTTTGAAATAGTGACTTGCGGAGGTTTTCACATGGAGACGTGCCATACGCGTCCCCACGTCAGAACCTCCGCAGTTTTTCTTCGTCAAACGGGTCGAGGGAGAAGACGTTGTCGCTGTTCACTCGGATGACAAGCAGTCCCTCGTCGTGGGCGAGTTGGTCGGCGCCATCCTCGTAGTTGATGGCACAGACGGCGGCCAAGACATCTCTGTCGCAGTATTCCGGGAACAGGGGTCTGAACATTTCCATCTTGTGCAGAAACCTCTTCACTTTTTTCTTGGTGAAGTTCGCCTTGACCTCCACAGGGACCGTGAATCTGTCGTTGCCGAGCATGACATCGACCTCCATTTGACTGTTCGCCTCGGGGTGTTTCGGTTTTATGTTCTTTCCGAAATGCAGGAGTGGCAGACCGGCGGCCTTGAAAACTTCATCAACGGCAGAACTTGCCAAGCCCTCTACGATATGGCCCGTGACGCCGAGGAATTCCGTCGAAATCCGGGTGATGGCGGCGTTTGTTTTCGCATTTATCTCGTCAAACTTCTTGCTAGATTCCTCCAAACCCTCTTTGAACTCCTTACGGGATTGAGCCACATCCTCATCGAATTTCCTGCGAGATTCCGCCAGTTCTGCCTTTAATTCCCTGCGAGATTGAGCCAACTCCTCGTCGAACTTCCTGCTGGATTCCTTCATGGCCTGGCGCCATTCGCGCATCCAACGGTCGTGTTCCTTGCTGGAGAGTTCAAGCCTTCTATCGAATTCGCTGATATTACGCTTCTGCTCTGCATTTTCCATTTGCATCTTATTTAGTGCCACCTCATGTCTGCCGATCCTTTCGGTATTCCTCTGGACCCTCTCTATCAGTTGCGGCAGCGTGGGTTCCTCTAACATAACTTCTCTATCCATATTTTAATCAAATTAAAATTTGTAATATCATTCACGCCGCAAAGATAGACTTTTTTCAATATACCAAGACAGGATATTAATTTTTTTTGAAATATAATTTTTTATGCAATTAACTGTATCTTTTTGACCATATCATTGCAAAAAACTGCCAGACAAGGGAGTTGCCGTGAAAACACGACCTCTGTTTTTTGCACGGCTTCGCAGACAGACTGGCCGAAAATGGCAGCTCAATGGCGGGAATTGGCGTTTCAGTCGGGAGACCGCGGTGCCGCACACGTCCAAATACGACTCCTTGAACCTGTAGCTAGGAGCCTCCTTGCCCGTCGCGGGGTTGTGCCGCCATTGTACGTTCGCATACATGGCGGCAGAAACACAAGGTGAACGTTGGGTTAGCGTTTAATAAACTTCCGGATGGCGCTATTGTTGTCGCTGCTGACGCGCACGAAGTACACACCGGAGACCAAATTGCTGAGATCGAGACGGGCATGGTTGTCAGTTAGTACCACAGTCTGAATTAGCTGGCCGAAAGCATTGAAAACCACTGCTTCTTTCACTTCAACATTGCCATTGATGCTCAATTCGATATAGTTGCCAGCAGGATTTGGCCTCAGACAAATACTTTGAGCCAAAAGGTGATGGTCAACACCTACACTGTCGGTATCAACACTGTCAATACCACCACTTGGGGTGGTGAAGCTGACAGGACTTGTCCAGTCACTGATCATATCAATGCAGTTTGCCTGCACACGCACCTGATATTCGGTTTCTGCTGTCAAGTCTGGAATTTGGTAGTGGGTAGTTGTTAAAGGAATGCTTTCGCCCCAAGAAGAGGCGGCTGCTTCCTTATACTGTAAATTCCATTCGGTCTCAACGTAACCAGCTGTCCAACTAATATCCGCACTGTTCCAGCCAACAGAATCAACAGTAACGTATAAAGGCATTTCGCAAACAGGAGATATAAAACCGTCACAATTCGTGATGAAATTCAACAAAGTATCGGAAGTTATTGTGGACATGTCATCCTTGGAAAATAGAGTGTCTCCCGTGGGTGCCAATATTGTTAGCATGATCTCGTCATCATAACTTCCAGAATTCCAAATCATTGTCGTATTGATCATGTCGCATAGCATTACACCGACAGTATCAATTATGGTGGAATATACACCTGTCGCATGCGTAGTGTTTTTCACAGTGGCTATGGGCAATCCGTTTTGTTGTATGCTGACGTATGCACCATTCCAGCCGTCACCATGACTGTCAACACACACGAAAGAATATTCGCATTGATGGGCAGGTGTGCAATTGCGTGTGGTGAAAGACGCATGATCCGGACACCAGTCACTCATATTTCCTTCGCCGCAGTCGGAACGCACGTAAACATCATATCCAGTGCCTGCATAGAGACCCGTCAGCGTATATGGATTCTGTGTAATTTGTATGGCGGTGCCCGTACCCGGGGTATAGCCGGAAGGACCGTATTCAATGATCCATTCAGTGGCCGAACCTCTTTCTGTCCAAGCAACTACAGCAGAGTCTTTGTAAATATCCGTGACAACAATATGATTTGGATACCGACAATTTGGAATCAGCGTCACATCAACATCATCAAGATAAACTTCTCCAGAAGTGTTGTTGAAGTTTTTAAATGCAATGTATTTGCCTGTTCCCTGATAGGTGTTCAAGTCAACCGCCTGGTGTTGAAAGGTATTCGTAGCTGTACAAAAGACAGTGTCAACCGGAACGAAACCATCAAAACCATCAGCCTCCGTCATCACACCTACAATCATTCCATTGACAAGTTTTTCAACTCTCAGAAAGAAAGAGACTTCCAAAAGACTTACATCGATTTCTGCTTCAGGCATAACCACCATGTTATAGTTGGTAGCGTTAGAATAGAACCTCAGTGAACGACCATCGGCTCCACCGTGATTAGGGAGGCTAACAAAGGGATAAAAAGTGCTGAAGCAATCATATTTAGTCCAACAGTCTGGAATCCACGTGCTTATGGAGCCCGTGGTGTTACATGAGTTGAAATCTTCGGAAAATGGAATGGAGATTTTAGCGCATTCGGTAGTGAAATCGGTCATAGCCCATTCGCTTACTTGACCGGGAGCGCATACGGCACGCATTCTTGCTTTATAGCGGGTATGCGAATCCAGTTGATAGAGGGTGACCATACCCCCTGTTGGATTGATGATGGATGTCCATAATGAATCGCTAAAGAGGGCATATTCCATTTCCCACGCATTTTCGTCATAACCAGGAACCCAAATCACGTCAGCAGAAGTGTCACTGACATGGTCAACATAGATGTTCGGCTCGATGCAGGTTACCGTATTGTCGCAAAAGCCACCAAAGATGACATTGTTACGAACATTTGCTGGCGTACCAGACGATGATGGAATCGTGTTGATATCGTAAGGTGTGTTTCGATTGTAAACATAACGTGTACAATTTGAGTGAGCAGTGTGAACGGAACAACGGGTGTTGTCCCAAAGAGCGGTGTAATCATTGGTAATATCAACAAAGATTAACACAAGATTATCAGTGCCATTATAGGCGAATGGAGCGAAGAAATGAAAGGTGTTCCATCCATTTTCCAAGTCTTGGTCAGCATCAAATACCAATTGAGCATCATTGGCAGGCAACCAGGTGGATACTGTGGTCGCTGTAGTGTGCATCAGATAAATTTTATAACGTCTGGATTGTGTCACATTGGACATCTCAAAGGATAAGGAATAGATGTTGCCTGCACTCCCTATTTCCGCCGCTGTGAATATTTGCTGTGAATATCCATATTGATAGAAGTCGTATGTGGGAAGATATTCATTCATAGAAGTGCCGTTGCCCACGGCATTTTCACCACCCGCCAAGCAGTCTGTAGTAAAAGATATTGTACTCCATTCGCTCATGGTATTGTCATTGTAATTGGCTTGGAGACGTACCACATAATAGGTGAGCGGCTCAAGTGGGCTGAGCATATAGGACGTGCCTGTAATATTTGATATAAAAACGCCATCGGCTTGGCCCACTTCAGCGTATTCCAAAGAATAGGAACTGACAGTGCCGGTAGAGTCGTTGTCCCATGACACCAAAGCGGAAGCGCCGGCAATCTGGGTGACCTGCAGATTTTGTGCGATTGCACCATAAGCCGTGAATAATGCTGCCAGTAGAAAAAGAGAAATGTTTTTCATACGATAACGTTTTGTTGATGATTATTCATTGCGAAGACAACGGACGGAATGACCTCTTACTTTTTCGAAGTCTTGTCTGCGCACCGTGGCGACATACCAGGCAATATCTCGGTCGTATGCGCGGCTGTTATTATATTGGGTGGCAGTCCAAAAATTAGTGAAGGTGAGGAAACCAAAATAGCCCAAACTAGTAATATCCCCTGCGGGAAGTGCGGAAAAATTAGTGGCGTTGTTATTACTTGGCATATTGCCAACCGCGCAAGTAGTGGTGTCATAACTCCAGCTCAAGGCATTATCCGCCAATGCCTTGCCTATATAGTTTGAATCACCATTGCAAAGATACTGGCTTTGGCTGCTTACATAATCCGTCAGTTGTGTCCATTCCGCATCGCTTGGCACATGCCATCCATTGGGGCAGATGCCTTGCACACCACTCGGATTGCTATTGCTGGAGGCTGAGCCACCCATCACGGCCTGCCAGTTATAGAGATAGCCGTATGTGGACACATTGCTTGCACTACCATTTGGATAACATCGATATGCATAGTTTTCAGTATAATTGGCTAAGGGTATATTCGTGCCGTTGGCGTAACGTGTGGTGCGCAGGTTCTCACGCATCCAACACTGGCTGCCAAGCTGCACCGTGTTGTATATGTTCCCATCAATGTCGGTGAGGGTAGCTGCATTGGGACATGGATATCCATCAGTGGTGGTAAATTCTATCTCATTGCCATACGCTGTACCTGCACTGTTCGTCGCGTATGCCCGCACATAGTAATGGACAATAGGCTGTAAACCCGTAATAAGGCTGGTGAAACTGCCCAATCCGCTGCTGTCAACAGTATGGCTGTCATTAACAGTAGGATTAGGAGAGGTACTCCAGCATACACCGCGAGCCGTTACTGCTGCAATGCCTTCGTAATTCACGTTGCCGTCGCAAGTGACTGATGTGAAGGAAACTCTATTCACTCCGTTGGTTGTGATTGTCGGCGTGGCGGCCGGTGTGGTGAATTGACGTTGTGTACCATATACAGTGCCTGCATTATTGGTAGCGTATGCCCGAACATAATAATGCGTGCCAGGTTGCAAGCCTGTGATATGGCTGGTGAAACTGCCTACATCGTTGCCATCAATTGTAAGACTGTCTGTAATGGTGGGATTCGTGGAAGTGCTCCAACATACGCCTTTGGCTGTCACTCCGGAGATTCCATCTGAAGATACAGTTCCTCCGCAGTCTGCTGCAATACAGGTAATATTGCTTACTGCAGAAGTGCTTACCGTTGGTGTTTTGACGGTAGTAATAAGGCTTCGCTGAATACCATACGCTGTCCCCGAGTTATTGGTGGCGTAGGCCCGTATATAATAACGGGTGTTGGGCTGCAAACCTGTGATATAGCTGGTGTAATTGCCAAAACCGCTACTGTCAACCGTCAAGTTATTATTTATCGTGGGATTTGTCGAGGTACTCCAGCATACGCCTCGAGCGGTCACCGGATAAGCGGCTTCATTGGTCACATCTCCGCCGCAGACAGCAGAAGAGTCTGTTATGCTACTGATAATGTTTGTGCTTACTATGGGTGTTCCTACTGGAGTTGAAAAGCTTCGTTGTGTGCCATAAACCGTACCATTACCGTTCGTGGCTTAGGCCCGCACATAGTAATGGGTGTTGGGCAGCAAACCCGTGATATAGCTGGTGAAATCACCCAAACCGCTGCCGTCAACGGTCAGACTGTCGTTTATCGTGGGATTCGTTGAGGTACTCCAGCATACGCCTTTGGCCGTCACAGTTGTCATGCCCTCGCTGGTTACATTTCCGCCGCAAGTAGCCGTGGTGTATGAGATGTCGCTGACGGTGTTGGTGCTCACTTCAGGCATGGGCTCCAAAGTGTTGAAGAACCGTTGTGTGCCATAAACCGTACCGGCACTGTTGGTGGCGTAGGCACGAATATAGTAGCGGGTGTCAGGTTGCAAACCCGTAATGGAGCTGGAGAAGCTGCCCAAACCGCCGCCGTCAACGGTATGGCTGTCATTGGTTGTGGGGTTAGGGGAAATGCTCCAGCATACCCCTCGGGCGGCAACCCCGTCAAGACCTTCGTAAGTCACTTCCCCGCCACAAGCGGCAGAGGTGAAAGTGATATCGCTTAAGGCAGCCGTGGTCACCGTTGGCAGGGCACTCGGGGTGAAGAAACTCTTTTGTTCCCCATATACGGTGTCTGTGCCATAATAGATGGCGTATGCCCTCACGTGATAGGTGGTGTTGGGTTGCAAACCTGAAATACTACTGGCGAAACTGCCAATGCCGCTGCCATCAACGGTATGGCTGTTTGCCAGGGTGGGATCAGCCGAAGTGCTCCAGCAAACGCCATAGGCCTCAACGGCGAAAGGATTGCCTGCCGCTACATTTCCTCCGCAAGTGGCGGAAGCACACGTGATGTCACTTACAGATGTGGTGTTCACCGCTATAAATGACACAGGAGTAGTGAAACTGCGTTGCTCGCCGTATGCAATACCGGCAACGTTGATGGCGTATGCCCGCACATAATAAGTGGTGACGGCATCCAAATTATCCATACTACAGGTGAATGTATTCAACCCGCTGTTATCCGAAATATGACTGTCAATAATCGTGGGATCGGGAGAAGTACTCCAGCAAATACCGCGTCCTGTTATGGGAGAACCTCCCGTGGAATTGATCCGACCACCACAAATTGCTGAATATTCGGTGACATCCGAAACAGGAAGAGTGGATATACTTGGCAAAAACACGGGATCTCCCTCATTGCGAATACAACGGACTGACATACCATTACTTTTGTTGCCAAAATTGTTCCTTTCCACAAAACTGTTGCCGTAATTCAAACTGTAATAATAGGCAAAGTCGTCATTGTAGGCCGTGGACGACCAGAAATTGGCACTTTCGCCATAACCATCGGAGATACCGTATGCGTAGCCCGCAGGGAAAGCGGAAAAGGAGGTGGTGTTATTGGAAGAGACTTCGTGACCAACAGCACAAATGTTACCGGAAACGCTCCAACCCGTATCGAGCGCCATGGACTTGGCAATACTGCTTGTGTTATCGCCACATATATACTCACTCCTGAAACTAAGATATTCTAACAATTGCGCCCATTCGGCATCACTGGGCAAATGCCAGCCGTAAGGACAAATGCCTTGAATGGGGCCTGTGGATGGGGTGCCGGAACTTGCACTTTTCATCGCGGCTGCCCAATTATACAAATATCCTGCGAAGGAATCCCCTACGCTATCGCCTGGCAGATAAAAACAGGCCGTCGACACACTCGTCCCCTCTCCCAATGGAATCATTTCACCATCCGTGTAACGAATTGCGCGCATATTCTCTTTCAACCAACACTGGCTGCCAATGGCAACGGCATGATATTCGTTTCCATCAACATCTGTCACGGTTGTGACATTCTGGCACGGATTGGTAAGATAGGGGTTTTCCTCAACAGAAACAGGATTGTTTCTACCACGAAAAGCAATTTCCCATTCGGTCATCCAGCCGTTATAAGCACCCCAACCATCGATGATTTCAATAGCCCATGTACCATTTATCGGACAACCAATAAGTTGGGAGAAGGGTTGGTCAGGGTGATATACTTGGGTCATGTTGATCGTATTGGTAGAGTCCACTTTACCATCTGTAACATTTATACTGTCATAAACATAACCTGACCCATTGGCGTATTGATAGCCGCTGGTCGTATTATCTGACCAACAGTAATTCCATGGAACTCCTATTTGATTCTGGCTGTTAGTAGGATCACATCCGGAGGAACTGGTATTAGCTTCACCAAAAAATGCACCACTTACGAAGCCTGTCGTCAAGTGCCATCCCCAGGGAGTTGGAATCTGACTTGAACATAAGGAGGTTCCCTGCTCGTATTTGTTCATTATCTTTGCCCTTTGCCCATTCGGACAAGTCAGTGCAATATAAAGGTCCCCGATATAGGAATGCTCCAGTTTGGCGCGAATAAATAAAATATCTTCAGCGTCCTGGAGGGTGGCTGTAGGTGTGAAACCTGAAACCTCTATGGAAGAACCATGAACACAACCATTATCGCAATCAACACCATCCGGGATAAAAACAGTCTCTGTATTTGTAAAGGAGATCGTAGGCGCACATAAAACACTTTCACCATACGCCGTGTCTGTTCCACTTATGGCATAGGCCCTGATGAAATAGCGGGTGTTTGCATCCATCTCTGTGAGAACAGCAGAAAACATACCTTCTGCCATGCCGCTTGAGATGTGATTGTCATGAAAAGAAGGATTCGGCTCGCTACCCCAACAAAAACCTGTTTGAACAGTCCCTAAATCGTATGTGTTCACGGTGCCAAAACAATGTAAAGTGGTTTTATCAGGAAACTTTACAGAATCCGTAGTAACTTCAATGGGGTATCCTGCAAACGCAAGGGTAATCTCCTCACTGGTATATTGCATCTGTTGGACAGGCGCACTTTGCCGAATGTGGTCGTAAATTTGAGCGAATCCGGTATATCGCATTTCATCACCCAACTCAAAATCATGCGAAGAGGACCCTTTGATATTTACTTTGATCGTCTTTGGATTGTTGCTTGCGTAAGCGATTCTGTCAGCTCCACCGTGTCCGACGTTTACCATCTTCAAACTACGGATGCCACTTCGGGCCTGTATGGATAACACATAGGTTTGCGGGGTGGATAGCGTGATGTCAAAATAATTGTCCCCCGATGTGATTCTGCCCGTGTACTGGGCATGTCTTTTCCCATTAATGTCCAGAATCTGGATGATCACTTCTTCATTCCTGTCGGAAAAGATATTCACTCGCGTATGTCCTTCAAAAGGATTAGGCATCACCTTCATTTCGTTGGCTTGTTGGACATCCTCAATGCCCACACCAATATTCAACGTATATGTAGTGTCTGGAAACAATAAGGTCTCCTGCCAATCACGACTTAGATTTTGTATGGTTATGCCATTCATTTTGACATAGGAACCCTGCTGGTCTTCCCCTGAAAACACTAACGTTACAGAATTCTGTGCATAACAGTGCAATATTAGTGTCAGAAGTGCGAAGAGACTTAATATTATTTTGGGGAATGAGTTCATCTTCATATCAGTTTTTTGTTTTCTTATTATGCTGCAAAGATATAGGGGACCTCTATTATTACCATTTTGCGCCACACCTCCAGACCATGCGAGGTCCGTTGAACATAATCTGAAAATATGACGCTGCAAATCTACATAATATTCTTTTAGTTCGGCTTGTTTTTGATTTTTTCTTCTTTTTAGGAGGGGGCAATATGTTTCTGATTATCAATTAGTTGGCTTATTCAATTCATCCCAAGACGCATTACTTGCTCATACCGGCACAGGGTGTAGACCCGGTTTGTCAGGGTGTTGAAGGCTGCGTTCCGCGCAAACCCGACCACACGGCCGGACATTCCGTAACAGGAAAGATGTGGTAGAAACCCATCACGCTCCCACGATAAAAAAATATCGCATCGTTCACCGATGCGACATTTTTTAACCCTTAAACACTAACCCCTAAACCTTAACCCTTAACCCTTCCTATCATACTTCTCAAAAACGGAATTCCTGCTGACGAACTCCGGCACAAAAGCCTTCATTTTCATCACCATGTCGGGGATATCGACCACCTCGGACAACTTTTCCATTTCTTTGATATTCTCCAATGCATACTCATACGAGTACTCGCGCACTTTTGCTATAAAAATTCGATCGTGCGATGTTTTTGTGGTGTTTTCGCTGTTGGAGAGCACCTCTTCGTAGAGTTTTTCGCCGGGGCGCAAACCCGTGTATTCTATCTGGATATCGACCCCGACGCGAAGGCCTGCCAACCCAATCATGCGCTTGGCGAGGTCGTCGATTTTCACCGGCTCGCCCATGTCGAAGACGAAAATCTGGGTGCCGGTGCTGAACGTGGCGGCTTCCATCACTAAACGGCAGGCCTCGGGAATGGTCATGAAGAAGCGGGTGATGTCGGGATGGGTCACCGTCACAGGGCCGCCCTTCTCGATTTGCTCGCGGAAACGGGGAATCACAGAACCGTTAGAACCCAGCACATTACCGAAACGGGTGGTCACAAACGTGGTCTTCCCCTTCTTCTCGCCGCGCTCAATGGCCAATCCTAACGACTGGACATAAATCTCGGCGATGCGCTTGGTGCAGCCCATCACATTGGTCGGGTTCACGGCCTTGTCGGTGGAAATCATCACCATCTTCTCCACATTGTACTCGATGCACTTGTCGGCGACGTTGTGGGTGCCATAGACGTTCACCAGCATGGCTTCGCAAGGGTTCTCCTCCATCAGCGGCACATGCTTGTAGGCGGCGGCATGGAAGACCACCTGCGGATGATGCTCGCGAAAAGCGAAATCAAGGCGGGGCGACTGCCGCACATCCCCGATGACCGGCACAAACGACAGGTTCGGGAACTTCTCCTCCAATTCCAAGCGGATATTGTGCATGGGGGTCTCCGCGTTGTCGAACAGCACCAGTTTCCGGATGCCGAAAGTGGCTAACTGCCGACAAAGTTCCGAGCCGATGGACCCCGCCGCGCCCGTCACCAACACCACCTTGTCCCGGAAATTCTCCATGATGGCATCCATGGAGATGGTGATTTCGTTACGGCCGAGCAGATCTTCGATCTTCACTTTGCGAACTCCTGGATGCAACTCATTGCCGTTAAGTTCGTTGATGGCCGGAATGATAAGCGGCCGGACATGGTTGTCGAGGCACTGCTTCAGCAGACCGTCGCGCTCCCGGCGCGCGTCCGCCTCCGTAGTGAAAAGAATGCCGTCGATACTGTAGTCGTGGATGATACGCGACAGCTGCTCGTCGTCCTGACAGGAGAACACCGGAAGGTTGGAGAGCATCAGATTCGCCGGTTGCGGCTTTTTCGAGAGGAAGCCGATGATGTTGTAATGCGGGGAATTCTGGAAGCGCACGACGGTCGCCGTCGATTTGTCGGAGACGCCATACACCAGCACGCGCTGCGTCATCTTGTCCTCGCGCCGCTTGGTCAGATAGAGCTGGTAGGCGGCCACCATGACCACCCGCACGAACACCAGCAGGAACAGCGTGAACAGGAAGTCGGCGAAGAGCGCAATAAGCAGCCCATTGTAGAGGGTGTGGTAATACACCAGCATCACAAGGGTCATCAGCACCGTCTTCAGAATCGCCTCCTTGACGAAACAGAGCAAATCCTTGGCCGACAGATGCCGGATGATGAGCTTGTGCCCCCTGAAAACCAGCAGGGCGACCACCGTGGAGACCAACGCCGCCGGCAGCCACAGCAGCGCAAACCGCCCCGACTGATACAGCGACCCCCTGACAAACCCCAGCGCCAACAACGCGAACAGCGAAGAGACCACTGAAAGAAAACAGTCAATCGCAAAAACAACCTTCGTGTCGATAAAATTCGACAACCTCCTCACAAGCCTATACGTCAATCCAGCCATATTTTAATTAAGAATTAAGAATTACAATTGAGAATGAAAACACCCTAAACTTCTAAACACCCTAAACTTCTAAACTTCTAAACACTTCTAAACTTCCTTAACTTCCTAAACTTCTAAACACCCTAAACTTCTAAGCGCGCAACCCTTCCTTCATGCATTCCACAATGTAACGGACGTCGTCATCCGTGACGCATGGGCCGCTTGGCAGGCAAAGTCCGCGCTTGAACAGCGACTCGGACACGCCGTTCACGTAGGACGGGCAGTGTTTGAAGACCGGCTGCCGGTGCATCGGCTTCCACAGCGGGCGCGCCTCGATGTTGTGTTGGTCTAACCACACGCGCATAGCCTCCACATTCGCATTCGGCTCGCAGTCAGTGTGCAGACTGTCGGCACTGTGCAACACATTGCCTGCTCCTCCGATACCCTTGCAGACGGGTGTCCGATAGGCTTCCTCTTCCCCCGCGACATGCAAACCGGGGTCGAGCAGAACCGTGGTCAACCAGAAGTTGCTGTCATACTGCGGCGCAGGGTTTACGTGCACGGTTATACCCGGCACATCCGACAGCAATCTGTCATACAAGTCGTTAACTTTCTGATGATGCGCGATATGGTCATCCAAGACCGACATTTGCCCCCTGCCGATGCCGGCACAGATGTTGCTCATGCGATAGTTGTAGCCGATCTGTTCATGTTGATAATACGGATAGGCCTCGCGAGCCTGCGTGGCGTAGAACATAATGTCGTGACGGACCTGCTCGTTGGAGCAGATCAGGGCACCGCCTCCCGAGGTGGTGATCATCTTGTTGCCGTTGAAACTCAAGATGCCGAAGTCGCCGAAAGTGCCCAAGGCTCTGCCGTCGAAACGCGAACCGAAGCCCTCGGCCGCGTCCTCAATCACCGGAATCCCGAATTTCTCCGCTATCCGCATGATTTCCGCAATGTTGTAAGGCATCCCGTACAAGGTGACAGGGAGAATGGCCTTCGGTTTCCGCCCGGTGATGCGAATCCGGTCTTCAATGGCCGACTCCAGCAGCGCGGGGTCGATGTTCCAGGAATCCGGCTCCGAGTCCACAAAAACGGGGATGGCACCAACGTAGGCAATCGGGTTGGAGGAGGCGCAGAACGTGAAGGACTGCACCATCACCTCGTCGCCAGGACAGACACCACTGGCGATGAGCGACAGATGCACAGCCGCCGTGCCGGAGGCAAGCGCAACCGTGTGCTTGCCGTGGCCCACATACGCATTCAGCAACGCCTCGAAGGCATCCACATTCGGACCGAGAGGCGCCACCCAGTTCGTATCGAACGCCTCCTTGATATACTGCAATTCAAGCTGTGTTTCGCTGGTATGTGCGAGACATAAAAATATACGTTTTCTATCTGACATAACGAGTTATAAATCTGATGTTTAGTTTTTGTCCTTACTCTTAATCACTTTTGCGGGGACCCCCACCGTGGTGCAATGGGCGGGCAGGTCGCCAGTCACAACGGCGCCGGCCCCCACTATACTCCACTCCCCCACTTTCACGCACGGAATGACGGAGGCTCCGACCCCCACCAGCGTCCCTTCACCGATGCGGACATTCCCGCACAAGGCGGCATGAGGCGCGACGTGGCAGTAGTCGCCCAACACGCACTCGTGATCGACAGAGGCACCGGTGTTGATGATGCAGTGCCGACCGATGACCGCACCGGCATTGACCACCGCCCCGGCCATAATCACGGTACCCGCCCCTATTCTCGCAGATGGCGAGACGACGGCGGAAGGATGTATCGCCACCCCGAACGAACAGTCCAACGACTCTGCGATCCTCTTTCGAATCCGATTGTCGCCGATACTCACAATCAGGGGCGAGAGTCCGTCTGCTTGATGCAGCACCGGCACCCCGTCCAACTGTTCAAGCTGAGGGTTGTCATCCACAAAAGCCTTCGCTTCAAGCTCTTCGGCTTCCAGTATCTCCTTTATGACCCTGCCATGGCCGCTGGCTCCATATAAATACATAACAATCAATTATTTCCAGTAAAAACTTCCATCGTTTCAGACGTTGCGGAGCTGATGTCCTTGCGCCGCAGCACATTCTTGACCGTCAGCGCGATAATCTTCAAATCCGTCGCCAATGTACAATGATTGACGTACCACACGTCAAGTTTAAATTTCTCCTGCCAGGAGATGGCGTTGCGCCCGTGCACCTGCGCCCAGCCCGTAATCCCCGGGCGCACCTCGTGGCGTCGGGCCTGCTCAGGCGAATAGAGCGGCAGATACTGCACCAACAGCGGCCGCGGCCCAACCAACGACATGTCCCCTTTTAGCACGTTCAGCAGCTGCGGCAGCTCGTCGATGGAGGCCGAGCGGACAAAACGCCCCACTTTCGTCAGCCGCTGCGCATCGGGAAGCAGGTTCCCGTCCGCGTCGCGCTCGTCCGTCATCGTCTTGAACTTGATGATTTTGAAGATTTTCCCGTCCTTGCCCGGCCGCTCCTGCAGAAAAAAGGCACCCGCACCCTTGTTGGCGAAATGCAGAAACAACGCCACAAGCAGAAGAAGCCACCCAACGAGCAGCAAGGCAAGTGCTGAAATGAGGATGTCGAGGAAGCGTTTGAAGAATGGGTACATTTAGTATGTTTAGAAGGTTTAGAGAGTTTAGAAGGTTTAGAGAGATTAGGAGGATTAGAGTTCGTTTAGGTAGGCGTTTATGATGATGTTGCGGTCGAAGTGTTTCGAGACAAACTCGCGGCCAGCGAGGCCCATGCGCACCTTCTCGTCGTAAGGAAGCCGGAGGAAACGCTCCAGCGCGTCTGCGAGGGATGAAGCATTCTTGGGGACGCAAATCAGTCCGCTGACCCCTTCGTCAACGGTTTCGCGGCAGCCGGGCACATCGGTGGTGATGACGGGCCGTCCCGCCGCCGCGCTCTCCAACAGCACGTTGGCCATGCCTTCGTGGTACGACGGATGCACCGTGCACCACGCCTCGCGCAAGTAGGGCCGCACATCAGGCACGCTCCCGTGCCACACGACCACCTCCCGGTCGCAAAATTCGCGAAGACGCGCCTCGTAACCGTCCTCGCAAGGTCCGAGAATGTGGAACTCGACTTGCGGATGGTTCCTCCGGACGGCTTCGGCGGCCTCCAGCAGTTCCTCAATGCCCTTGTCGCGCATCACCCTGCTAATGAAGAGGAAACGGATCGGACTCCCTTGTATCGGATAGGGCTGCACAGCGTGCCATTCGAGGTTCACACCGCTGCCCGGCAGCAGCACCCCGTGGCGGCCTATTCCCTTTTTTCGGCAAAATTCCTGTATGGAAGCGTTCTGGTAGAACACGGTTTTCGCCCTTTTCAGGCCAAAACGGTACATCGCAACGGTGATCCGGCTCAACAACCCGGGGTTCTCGACGGCAGTGCCCAAGCCCGTGATGTTCGCCAATTGGGGGACATGCGCCATACGCGCCGCCACCCCGCCATAGACGTTCGGCTTGACGGTGTAGGTCAGCACCGCGATCGGACTTATCCGATGCATCAAGCGGAGATACGAGCGCAGAAGAACGAGATCCCGGAAAGGGTTCGTGCCCCTCCGATCCACCGCCGTCTCCACCATCTCACAACCCAACTCCTTGAAATATAAATACTTGTCATGGTCATCGTCCGGCGAAGAAATCCACACGCGAAACCCGCGCCCCAACAAAGCCGCCACCACTTCCTTCCGGAAAGCAAATAACCCGACAATACTGTTGGTTAACACCAAAATGTCTTTCTCTGCCATGTCCTCTCGAACTTTGAACCTTAAACCTTGAACTTTGAACCTTGAACCTTGTATCCGCCTCCCCTAAATCCGCTTCACAAGCTTCGCCGGCACCCCGGCATAGACCCCGTGCGGCTCGCAGTCTTTGTTGACCACGGCGCCGGCGGCAATCACCACGCGGTCGCCGATCGTGACGCCGCCGAGGATGCGCACCCCGCAGCCGATCCAGACATCATTCCCGATGACCACCGGAAGCGGCTCCGACGGGTTGTACTTGATGGGGGTCGCCTCGTCCGCCCAGGTATGGTTGAAACTCACGATGGAAGTCCCGTGCGCGATGGAGACATCATTCCCTATGCGCACGCCGCCATACGCGTTGAGGTTGCACTGCTCATGGATGGAGACGTTGTCACCGATCTCAAGATTCTCGCAGTGCTGCAGATAGACATGGTCCATCACACAGACGTTCGCGCCCGTTTTTCTTGCCAAGGCCCGCACACGGAGATAACGCATCAGAATACTCCAGTTTCCGCGTCCGTGGCAACGAAAATACCGCCATTCCACCCATCTTTTAGGCAGAAGGGACATACATTTCGACATAAAACGTATGACAGCGCCATATTTCTCGAAAAGAACTCGTCCGTTCATGTTTTATAGGCATTTATTCATTCGACATCGGTTAATTCGCGGGAGTCAGGGTTGGTTTTGGCAGCGGTCAGCGAAGCGGCCAACACCATCACCGGCAGGAATTTGGCGCGGTGGCGCACGGCGGTGCCGGCGTTGGTCGTGCCCATCGCGAACACGAAAGTCAGCGCGAACACCGTATATATCAGAAAACGTTTCATTTTAGCCTCCTTGCCCAATAAGGGACGGCGGAACACCATGACAGTCAATACGATATAAAACACACTGTCCACCATAAAGACGATGCCGTCCGTCACGTCGCGCCAGTCGAAGGGCAACGGCGAAAACAGCAGGTAGAACATCCGCACCGGCGACAGCAGCAGCTTCATCGGCAGCGACATGCCCTTCATCCACATCAGGTAGGAGGAACCCGCCGCGACCGGTTTCGGGTTGAAGCTGTGTCCGCTTACCGCAGCATGGTGGAACTTGGCCAGCAACAGGTCGGGCACCAGCAGCAAAATGGCGAGAAAGCCCGCCAAAAGGCACGCCGTGACCGCGTAAGTCCTCCCTCCTACTGTCTTCCAAGTTCGCGCAAGCAGGAATCCGGCCGCATACACCGCAAGAGCGCCTATGCAGCCCGCGTGCATCAACATAGACGCATAAGTAGCTGTTAAACAGACAACAACGTTGGCCATACTACCCTTTCGGTACCACCAGACAAAAGCGCACGCCGAAAGCGTCAAAAAGAACTGAATCCAGGCTTCGCGCAAGAGAACACCCGACAGGAAAAGTGTGGCGGGCATGAACGCGACCAAGGAAACCGCCAGAAGAAGACGCTTCCGGGGGATTTCCAAATCTCGGAGCGTCGCATAGACCAGCATCACCGCGCCATACGACAGCAACACGTTGAAGAACTGCGCCATCAGCCGGCCGCCATCGCCGAAAATTCGATAAAAGAGGGCGAGGACGTAGGTGTAGTTCGTCTTGATCGGTCCGGTGCCAGCGATGAAAGCCAGCGTGGTGATGTGGAAATCCTCCGTGTCAGCCCCCGTGAAGGGAATATGCCCCCAATGGCAATAGTCCGTGAGAAGCACCAACATTCGCAGGAGGAAGGCGGCGCACAGCACATAGACCGCCGGGCGTTCCGCTTTCCACACGGTGAGCGCCAGGACGGCGACAGACAGCAATATCAAAACAGCGATACTCACGATTGTACAACGTTTTCATTCGACGGACAGCGTTTTGCTGCCACAAAATAGGACACGGCGAAGCCTGCATTCAGGATGACCACGGCCACCGCCGCGCCGACCGTGCCGTACAGCTTGGTCAGCGACACAAACAGCACCACCCCGACCAGCGTGACGGTCAGCGTGATGTTGCGCAGCAGTTTTTCACGCCCCACGAGCATCAGGTAGTTGAGCCCGTATGCGCTGCTGATGCCGGTGAAAAAGACCGACACCGAAAGGATGCGCAGCAGCGGGATAGCCGACACGAACTCCTCTGAATAGAGTAAGCGGATGAGCAACGGCGCCAAGAAGAAGAGGGCGACCGCGAGCAACAGCGAAAAGACGAAGTTGATGCGACGGTAGCCGTTATGCTTGTCCATGCGGCGCGACAAAAACGGGAAAAAAGTGCGGTTCAGCACGTCGATACTGTGTTTGCCCGCATTGTGCAGCTTGCCGGCGGCGTCATACAGTCCCGCAGCGGCGGAACCCGAAAGCGTGCCTAAAAGAATGTTGGGCAAGTTGACACAGAAACTCATGCACACCTGATTGACAAACAGATCCTTCCCGATCTTGAAACTGTCCAAAATCCGGGCAAACGACGGTATTTTCAGGCGGCACCTGTATTTTTTCGTCATCATGATGATGGAATAACCGGACGCCATCACAAAACCGAGCATGTTGAACAAAGGATAGAGCAGATAATCCTCCCGTTCCTTGATGAACAGGAAAATCAGCGCCAAATAGACCACCCGCGAAATCACGTTCACAATGGTGATGTGTTCCATCTTCTCGATGCCTTGGAAAAACCATTCGGAGACGTTCATCGAGAAGAAGGCCGTGGCCACAGAAATCAGGATCAGCAGCCATATCTCGCGAAATTTCGGGACAACGGCCACGAGACCGGCAAGTAGCACGAACGCCACAACATAAAGCACGATGCGGGCGCAGAGAATCGTGGAGACAATGTCGGAGACCTTGTCCTGATCCTCGCGGTTGCGGGCCACGTCGCGGGCGCCAATGAAGTCGAAGCTGAAGTTGACGATGGTCTGGAAAATCAGCGCGATGGAGTACGCGATGGCGATGTCTCCGAAATGCTCGACCCCGATGATGGGCGTGACATACGGCAGCACGACGAACGGAATCAGGTAGCGCATGGCCTGCAATATCGCCAGTGCCGAAAAGTTCTTCGTCAGCGTGCGGGCATTATCGCCTTTCATCGAAGAAATACGCCGTTGGAGCTTGTTCATGTTCTAATTATTTCCTGCCGAAGGTATGCCCAATTGTTTACAGATCTTCTTCACCAACAAATCGTCAATGTCACTGTGCAAAGGTATAATGGTTTTTGCACCGGTATCTTGATTCACAAACTGGGCATGACTGCCTTTCTGCCTGCCCGTGGGATAACAATGATTCATTCGAAGGTATTTCAGAAATTTTTCCTTTTTCATGCATTCACTGTCAATCTTCTGTGAAAAACTTTACGATTTTTATACAAGTTTCTCAACTCTTCTTTGCGACATTCTATAGCAAGTTCAATAGCTTCTTTCATATTCTGCATTAACTCGTCAAGAGTCGCTCCCTGGCTCATGGCTTCGGGCATCTGTGAACACTGCCCACAATACCATCCTGTTTCCGGATTCTTTTCTATGATAATGCTATATTCCATATATTTATATTTTGGCTAAAAATCAGATTTTTACAGTCTGCCATCCACAACCGTTCTGTCGAGGGTTCCCTTGACATCGAAGATGACGTGCTCGGACTTCAGCAAGGAGGACACATCCAGACCGTCAAACTTCCGGTGTGCCACCGCCGCGACGGCCGCGTCAAACTTCTCCGTCGGCAGCTCGTTCACCACCTCGATGCCATACTCGCGGCGCACAATCTCCGGATTCGCCCACGGGTCATACACCGTAATATCTACATTGTACTCTTTGAGTGCCCGGTAGATGTCGATGACCTTGGTGTTACGCACGTCGGGACAATTCTCCTTGAACGTGAAGCCGAGGATCAAGATGTGCGAGCGCAGCACTTGGATGCCTTTCTTGAGCATTAGCTTGACGGTTTCGGTGGCCACATACTCGCCCATGCCGTCGTTCATGCGGCGGCCGGCAAGGATGATTTCGGGATGATAGCCGTAACGTTTCGCGCACTGCGCCAAGTAGTAAGGATCCACGCCGATACAGTGGCCGCCCACCAGTCCGGGACGGAAAGGCAGGAAGTTCCACTTGGTGCCCGCCGCTTCTAACACGTCCAAGGTGTCGATGCCCATCCGGTTGAAGATCTTGGAAAGCTCGTTCACGAAGGCGATGTTGATGTCGCGTTGGCTGTTCTCGATGACCTTGGCGGCCTCCGCCACCTTGATGGAAGGCGCAAGGTGAGTGCCCGCCGTGATTACGGAGGCATAGACCTCGTTGACATACCGCCCGATCTCAGGCGTGGAGCCGGAGGTCACCTTCTTGATGTGCTCCACGGTGTGCTGCTTGTCGCCCGGGTTGATGCGCTCGGGCGAGTAGCCGGCGTAGAACCCGACGTTCAGCTTCTTGCCGGAGACGCGCTCCACCACGGGGATGCACTCGTCTTCGGTGACACCGGGATAGACCGTCGATTCATAGACGACCACATCGCCGTCGGAAATCACCTTGCCGACGGTGGTGCTCGCCCCGATGAGCGGGGTCAAGTCGGGATTGTTGTCGGCATCCACCGGCGTGGGAACAGCCACGATGTAGAAGTTGCACCCGGCGATGTCCTCCAACTTCGTGGTGCAGCGGAAGCCGTGGTTATGGATGGCGTCCTGCAGCAGGTCGTCGGCCACTTCGAGGGTGGCATCGTGCCCCGCCATGAGGGCGTCCACACGCGCCTGGCTCATGTCGAAGCCGACCGTGGGATATTTTGTGGAAAAAAGGCGGGCCAGCGGCAGTCCGACGTAGCCGAGCCCAATGACGCAAATTTTGGTTTCTTTCATATTGTTAAAAAAAATGCGGATAGAAATAATTGCGAAATAAACAAAAACAGCGAAAATGTGCGAAAAATATCAAATGGCAGCACTGTTCAAGATACGAATAGGGTTCACATATTCTTGATTAAAGTTGACAAGGAGTCCCAACTTATAACCCGTAATGCCAAGATAGTTTCTCACCTGTGCTTTATGTGCATTTGTAAGTTCTGAAATTTCAATTCTTTTTCAAAAGCTTCTTGATAGACCTTTTCTAACAGGCCAATCCCAAGCCGCTTATGTACCTCAAATATGGCTCCGTTGATTTTATAGGATTCATTAGGAAATACGATATTGTTCATTGTTCTCATGATTTTATGTTTACTTGGTTTATTATTATTGTTTAGCTGATTATATTTTCGTGCTTTTTCGTCTTTTTCGCACATTTTCGCAATCAAATAAGATTTTCGCGGTACCAGTCGATGGTCTCGGCGATGCCGCGGGCGAAGTCGTACTCCGGGTCGTAGCCGAGAAGGCGTCGCGCCTTGCTGATGTCGGCGTTGGAGTGCTTGATGTCGCCGGGGCGCTCGGGGCCGAACGCCGGCTCGATATCCTTTCCGAGGGCATTTGTCAACATATAGTAGATGTCGATGAGGTACTCGCGCCCTCCGTAGGCGATGTTGAAGGCCTCGCCGGATGCCTCGTCGGGGGCGAGACAAGCTTTGAGGTTGGCCTCCACCACATTCTCCACGAAAGTGAAGTCGCGGCTCTGCCGTCCGTCGCCATGGATGACCGGCCGCTCGCCGTGCAGCAGCATCCGGATGAACTTCGGGATCACCGCCGCATAGGCGCCTTCCGGATCCTGCCGCCGCCCGAACACGTTGAAGTAGCGCAGTCCGATGGTCTTCAGTCCGTAATGTTTCGTGTACTGCTTCGCCCACTCCTCATCGCAGCGTTTGGTCACAGCATACGGGCTCAGCAGGTTGCCCTCCGCGCCTTCCGTCTTGGGCAGGTGCGCCCCGTCGCCGTACACGGAGCTCGACGAGGCGTACACGAAGGTCTTCACCCCGCATTGACGCGCCGCCTCCAGCATGTTAAGCGTTCCCTGGATGTTGTTCAGGCTGTAGAAAAGGGGCATCTCGATGCTGCGCGGCACGCTGCCCCACGCCGCCTCGTGCATCACATAGTCCACGCCGTCGCAGGCCCGCAGACAGGTGTCCAAGTCCTTCACGTCGCCCCGCACGAACTCGTAGCGGGGGTTGCCGAGGAAAAGGTCCACGTTGGCCTGCTTTCCGGTGCTCAGGTCGTCGAGACAGCGCACTTTGCAGCCCATGTTCAGGACGGCCTCGCAAAGGTTGGAGCCGATGAAGCCGGCACCGCCCGTGACCAGGAAAAGCGTCTCTTTGGGAAAATGCAAGTGTTTGTATGGCATTGGGTTGTTGGGTTATTGGGTTAGAAGTTTAGAGAGTTTAGAGAGTTTAGAGAGTTTAGGAAGTTTAGGAAGTTTAGGGGTGGGTACGGTTTGATGATTTCATGTCTGTACGGTCGGTTTTTCCTGTCCGTCACGCGCAGGAGATAGACGGGATGTTTCCGATTTGTATGGACGATGATTTATCGCGTCCGCTATTCATCGAGCATCCGCAGCAGGTACTGGCCGTACTGGTTCTTGAGCATCGGCTGGGCGATCTGGCGCAAGCGGTCGGCGTCGATCCAGCCGTTGCGGTAGGCGATGCCCTCTAAGCAGGCGATTTTCAGTCCCGTGCGCTTCTCGATGACCTCCACGAAGGTGCTGGCCTCGCTCAGGGAGTCGTGCGTGCCGGTGTCAAGCCACGCGAAGCCGCGCCCGAGCGTCTGCACCTTCAGCTCGCCGTCTTCGAGGAAACGCTGGTTCACCGTGGTGATCTCCAGCTCGCCGCGCGCCGACGGCTTGATGGTCTTGGCCACATCCACCACCTTGTTGGGGTAGAAGTAGAGCCCCACCACGGCGTAGTTGCTCTTCGGTTCCCTGGGTTTCTCCTCGATGCTGACGCAGTTGCCGTCGCGGTCGAACTCCGCCACGCCGTAGCGTTCCGGGTCGGCCACCCAATAGCCGAAGACCGTGGCCTTGCGGTCCTCCTCGGCGGTGCGCACAGCTTCCTTCAGCATCCGGGTGAAGCCGTTGCCGTAGAAGATGTTGTCGCCCAGCACCAGGCAGGCGGTGTCGTCGCCGATAAACTGTTCGCCGATGATGAAGGCCTGCGCCAGTCCGTCAGGCGAGGGTTGCTCGGCATACTCGAAGCGCACGCCGTAGTCGGAGCCGTCGCCCAACAGCCGCCGGAAGCCCGGCAGGTCGTAGGGGGTGGAGATGATCAGGATGTCGCGGATCCCGGCCAACATCAGCACGGAGATCGGGTAATAGACCATCGGTTTGTCATAGATGGGCAGCAGCTGCTTGCTCACGCCCTTGGTGATTGGATACAATCGGGTGCCGGATCCTCCGGCGAGTACGATGCCTTTCATTTTTTGGGGGATTGGGTTAATAGGTTAGTCGGTTAATCGGTTATACGGTTACAGAGTTGCTTTGTTAACAATGGAATGTTGGGAAATTTGTCGGTTCATATAGACAGGTGAAGACAATAAAATTTATTTTTGCATTGATACTTTTTGTAAAACAATTTATTATTAAAAAAAATTATTAAAACATGAACAAAACGAATTTTTCCTTTGAATCCTTAGACGTTTGGCAAAAATCAAGAGGACTCGTCAGCGATGTCTATCGGTTAATGCGCTTATTTCCTTCGTATGAACAGTATGCGTTATGCAACCAGATTCGGCGCTCGGTTTTGTCTGTGCCTTCCAATATTGCAGAAGGAAGCGGAAGAGATTCCCTAAAAGAGAAAATCCATTTCATCGAAATAGCATTCGGCTCGTTAATGGAAGTTTATTGTCAATTACTAATCGCAGCTGACTTGGGCTATATCCTACCTGAGGACTTCTCCACTCTATCCGCCGAAATTGTGTCCATCGCGAAAATGCTTACAAGACTCCGTTCTTCCTTCAAAAAAAAACTTTCACCGCCACTCACCTCTAACCCATTAACCCATTAACCCATTAACCCATTAACCCATTAACCCACCAATCAATCCCTCCGAAAAATATCCCTCGTATAAACCTTCTCCGACACGTCGTCGAGACAGGCGTCGTAGCGGTTGGCGATGATGGCCTGCGACTGCTGCTTGAACTTATCCAAATCGTTGACTACCAGGCTTCCGAAGAAGGTGCTGCCGTCTTTCAGCGTGGGCTCGTAGATGATGACGCGCGCGCCCTTGGCCTTCACCCGTTTCATCACGCCCTGAATGCTGCTCTGCCGGAAATTGTCGCTGTTCGACTTCATCGTGAGGCGATAGACCCCTATCACACACTCCTTCTCGTCCTCCGCGCGGAAGTCGCCGCGGTTGTAGTAGTCGTAGTAGCCGGCCTTCTTGAGCACCTGGTCGGCGATAAAGTCCTTGCGGGTTCGGTTGCTCTCCACAATGGCCGACATCATGTTCTGCGGCACATCGGCGTAGTTGGCCAGCAGCTGCTTGGTGTCCTTCGGCAGGCAGTAGCCGCCGTAGCCGAAGCTGGGGTTGTTGTAGTGCGTCCCGATGCGCGGGTCCAGGCAGACACCGTCAATGATATCCTGGGTGCTGAGCCCTTTCATCTCCGCATAGGTGTCCAACTCGTTGAAGTAGGAGACCCGAAGCGCGAGGTAGGTGTTGGCGAAGAGTTTCACGGCCTCGGCCTCGGTGCTGCCCATGAACAGGACAGGCACGTCCTCTTTTATCGCCCCCTCCTTGATGAGCGCGGCGAACACGTGCGCCCGTTCCTCCAAGTGCGCGTCCGACTTGTCGTAGCCGACGATGATGCGCGACGGGTAGAGATTGTCGTAGAGGGCTTTGCTCTCGCGCAGGAACTCCGGGGCGAAAATGATGTTGGGCTGCGTGCCGTCGGGCTTGGCGAACTTTTGCCGCACCGAGGCGGTGTAGCCCACCGGGATGGTGCTCTTGATGACCATTGTGGCCGACGAGTTGACCCGCAGCACCTTGCCAATCACGTCCTCCACGGCGGAGGTGTCGAAAAAGTTCTTGGTGCTGTCGTAGTTCGTCGGGGCGGCGATGACCACAAACTCAGCGTCGGCATAGCCCGCCTCCCAGTCGGTGGTGGCCCGGAGCCGCAACGGTTTGTGCGCCAGGTAATCCTCGATGTAGTCGTCCTGTATGGGCGACTTCCGGTCGTTCACCATCTCCACGCGCTCGGGCACGATATCGACGGCGGTGACGTTATGATGCTGCGCCAGCAAGGTGGCGATAGAGAGGCCGACATAGCCGGTCCCCGCAACGGTGATGTTCATGATTGGTTTAGGGGGTTAAGTGGTTTAGGGGGGTTAGGAGGTTTAGGAGGTTTAGGAAGTTTAGGAGGTTTAGGAAGTTTAGGAAGTTTAGGGGGGTTAGGGGGTTTAGGGGGTTTAGAAGATTATGATTTTGAGACACTTCATAGTTTTTCCAGGAAGGCGGAGGGGATGTAGGAGGTAGCGACTAAGGCGAGGCCTTCTACGGCGACCAGCAGGCGGCGATTGCCTTTGATGCGCTTGATGTAACCTGAACAGCCTTTGTAGGGGCCGTCGAGGACCTTCACTTTCTGTCCTTCCCGGTAGTTGACGGTCCCGACATCGAGATATTGCAGGCGTTCGTCCGCTGAAGAGGAGACCAGGATGAAGACGCGCATCTCCTCTTCGTCGATAGCTGACGGGACACGCACGCCACCCGCGACATGGCTGTAGAGCATGACCTTGCCGGAGAGCCGTTTCTGCCAGTCGAGCACCATGCTCTCCGCGCCGTGCACGAAAAGCAGCGACGAAATGGCGGGGCGAATCACCTTCCGCACTTTGTCGCCGACCAGCTTGTCCTCCTGCACGGTCGGGAAATAGGTTTCCACCCCTTCCTCGCGCATCGCGCGGTCCACTTCAAACACCTTGTTGAAGAAGACCTTGTAAGCGTACCATCGAAAAGCATTCTCTGTCTCTCTCATCTTTTCCGATCATTGTCATACGATAATTCATTTCCCGGCCATCAGCTCACCCTCTACCCTTCTCCGAGGCAAAAACCACTATTCCCCTCACGGTGCAACGTGAAAGGGGTTATAGGGGATGGGTTGAGGATAACCATCTGAGACTCACACCTTTCTGAATCCAAAAAGGCTAACGCGGTCTCCCCCTCGCATTCAAAGAAAACTGGCCGCAAATGTACACAAAATAAGGACATCACCCGCAGTGCCAACTCGGAAAAATTCCATCGCGGGCCAAAGTGCCGCCACTTGTTCCATTAACATCCACGCGCACGAAAAAAGTGTACTTTTGCGACCTGTATATCCACGGTATGAAAAAACGCATCATCATCACCCTTTTCATCTTGGTCGGGTTGTCGGCCATTCCCTTGATTATCGGTATCTTCTACCTTTACACGGAGGCAGAGAAGGTGCAGCGCAGCATCTTCGTGAACGAGGTGCTGACCGCCGGCAACGAGGTCATCGACCGCATCGACGCGCTCGTCAAAAACGACACGACGGCGCTGTTTGACACCGAAACGCAGAACATCAGCACGACCAATATCGACTCCATCGAGTTCGTCTCCATGCAGCAAAGTCGCAAATTCTTGATAGACAGCGTCAATGAGCAACCTATCGGCGTCATCAAAACCACCATTTATTTCCAGGAGAACAATGGTCCCCTCATCGCCAACGACACGGAGTTCTTCACGGCGGCCTTCCGGCGGATTTTCCCGCTCTACAACGAGCCGTGGGATCCGAAGAACTTCCAGAACGGGATTTCCGGCTCGTTCAACATCCGCGACAAGAACCTGATCCAGCTCGACAGCGCCACCGCCGACCTGCTCAACGCCGGGACTCTGCGGCTGATGATCACGGAGGCTCTGAAGAAGGAAAACATAGACTCCCGCTTCGACTTCGCGCTCTTCAACGCCTTCACCTCCCAATTCGTGGTGGAGCCGCAATACGCCCAGCCCGACCAGATTCTCAACAGCGAGTTCGTATTCCTATTGAAATACAACGAGAAAATCAGTTCCCCGCACTATCTGATTATCCAGTTCCCCACCGTGCGCGGCATCGTCTTCAGACGCATGAGCAACATTCTCATCCTGATTGTGGTCTTCTTCGTCATCACTTTCGCCGTCGCCTTCGTCGCGCTCTACTCGCTTTACCGGCAGAAGAAAACAGCCGAAGTCACCGACGAGTTCATCAACAACGTCACCCACGAATTCAAGACCCCCATCGCCACCATCTCGCTGGCCTGCGAAGTGCTTGCCGACCCCACCATGCTGGAAGACAAAGACATACGCTCATCATACGTGGAAATCATCAACGACGAGAACAACCGTCTAAAAGACATGGTGACTACGGTGTTAGAGACGGCGCAACTACGCAAAGGACAAATCAAGATGAACGTGGAACTAATTGACATGCACGAACTTATACAAAAAATCACAGACAGCTTCGCCTTGTTGGTCAACTCCTCCAACGGGACACTCAAGGTGGCGCTGAACGCCGACCGGCATCAGCTCTTCGGCGACCGCACACACTTGACCAACACCATCACCAACCTGATTGAAAACGCCATCAAATACTCCAATGGAAGCCCCGAAATCATCGTCTATACCCTCTCCGACGACAAGTACTTCGTGGTGTCGGTGTCTGACAAAGGAATCGGCATTCCCCAGACCGCCATCAGCAAGATCTTCGACAATTTCTACCGCGTCCCGCACGGAAACATCCACAATGTGAAGGGCTACGGTTTGGGACTGGGCTACGTGAAGAAGATCGTGAAGCTGCACAACGGCCGCATCGAGGTGCAGAGCGAGGAGGGCAAGGGGAGCACGTTCACCATCTACCTGCCGCTGAAGTCAACGAAATAGCGACTTTGAAAATCCAAAACAAAGGGCGGGGTGCTTTCACACTCCGCCCTTACATTATATATTATAATGTATCGACAGTCTTATGCTCTTGACTCTTTGATAGCTGCCTGGGCGGCGGCCAAGCGGGCCACGGGCACGCGGAACGGGGAGCAGGAGACATAGTTCATACCAGCCTTATAGAAGAACTCGGCAGCCGTCGGGTCACCACCGTGCTCACCACAGACACCGCACTTGAGGTTGGGACGGGTGGAACGGCCGCGCTGGATGCCGGTCTGCACCAGTTCGCCCACGCACTCGCGGTCGAAGGAGTTGAACGGGTCAGCGGGGATGATCTTCTCGTCCACGTATGTCTTCACGATGGCGTTCACGTCGTCGCGGGAGAAGCCGAAGGTCATCTGCGTCAGGTCGTTGGTGCCGAAGCTGAAGAACTCGGCCACCTCGGCGATCTGGTTGGCGACCAGTGCGGCGCGCGGGATCTCGATCATGGTGCCGAACTTGTATTCGAACGTAATGCCGTAGGCTTTCTCTACCTCTTCCTTCACCTCCGTGGCGATGGCCTTCTGGTGGCGCAGCTCGGCGGCGTTGATGGTCAGCGGGACCATGATTTCGAGCATCGGGTGCAGGCCTTCCTTCATCAACTCAACGGTGGCGCTGAACAAGGCGCGGAACTGCACGCGGGTGATTTCGGGATAGATGATGCCGAGACGCACGCCGCGGAGACCCATCATCGGGTTCACCTCGTGAAGCGACTCCACGCGCTTCTTCACATCCTCGTAGCTGATGCCGAGACGCTGGGCGGCCTCTTTCATCTTGGCCTCACCCTGCGGAGCGAACTCGTGCAACGGGGGATCCATCAGGCGGAAAGTCAGCGGTTTGCCGTCCATCACCTTGAGGGTGCCCTTGGCGGCATCCTTGATATAGGGTTCCAGCTCGTCGAGGGCGGCGACGCGCTCCTCGCGGGTATTGGCCAGAATCATGTTACGCAGTTTCTCCAACGGTTTCTCGCTGTTCTCGCCGTAGAACATGTGCTCGATGCGGAACAGGCCAATGCCCTCGGCACCGAAGTCGATGGCCGTCTGTGCATCGGCGGGGTTGTCGGCGTTGGTGCGGACACCCATCTTGCGATATTTGTCAACCAACTTCATAAACTCTTGGAAAAGAGGATTTTCCGTAGCGTCAATCATCTTCACTTCCTCGGCATAGACCCAGCCCTTGGAGCCGTTCAAGCTCAGCAGGTCGCCTTCCTTGAAAGTCTTGTCGCCGATGGTGAGCGTGCGGGCCGACATGTCGATCTTCAGGGCGTCGCAGCCCACGATGCAGCACTTGCCCCAGCCACGGGCCACGAGAGCGGCGTGGGAGGTCATACCGCCGCGGGCGGTCAGGATGCCGGTGGCGGCACGCATACCCTCCACGTCTTCGGGATTAGTCTCCTCACGGACGAGGATGTTCTTGATTTTCTGGGCAGTATAGGCCTTGGAGACCTCGCTGTCGAAGGCAATCACGCCGACGGCGCCGCCAGGACCTGCGGGCAGCCCCTTCGCGATGACGGTGTGCTTTTTCTCGTCAGCAGAATCCAGAATCGGGTGCAGCAGCTCGTCGAGCTGGGCGGGAGCCATGCGCATCACCACCTCCTGCTCGTCGATGAGGCCTTCATGCAGCATGTCGAGGGCCATGGTCAGAGCAGCCACGCCGGTGCGCTTGCCTACACGGCACTGCAACATATACAGCTTGCCGTCCTGGATGGTGAACTCGATGTCAAGCATGTCGTGGTAGTTTTTCTCAAGGATTTCGCGGATGTCGCAAAGTTCCTTATAAGTGGTGGGCATCAGCTCCTGCATAGACTGCATGTGCTTGTTCTGCTCGTTCTTGGTCTCGTCGTTGAGAGGGTTGGGAGTGCGGATACCAGCCACAACGTCCTCGCCCTGGGCGTTGATCAGCCACTCGCCGTAGAATTGGTTGTCGCCAGTGGCGGGGTTGCGGGTGAAAGCCACGCCAGTGGCGGAATTGTCGCCCATGTTACCGAACACCATGGCCTGCACGTTCACGGCCGTGCCCCAGTCATCGGGAATGCCTTCGATGCGGCGGTAGGAGATGGCCTTCTTGCCGTTCCAGCTCTTGAACACGGCTTTGATGCCGCCTTCCATCTGCGCTCTGGCATCATCCGGGAACTCGGTGCCGAGGACTTCTTTCACCTTGGCCTTGAAATTTTCGGCCAAAGTTTTGAGCTCGTCAGCGGTAATCTCGGTGTCGCTCTTATATCCCTTGGCGGCTTTGAATGCGTCAAGCATGTCATCCAGTTGTTTGCGGATACCTCTGCCGTCGGCGGGTTCAATGCCCTCGGACTTCTCCATCACCACATCGGCATACATCATGATGAGGCGACGGTAGGAGTCATAGACGAAGCGGGGGTTGTTGGTCTTCTTGATCAGGCCAGGGATGGTCTTGGAGCTCAGACCGATGTTGAGCACCGTGTCCATCATGCCGGGCATGGAGCTGCGGGCGCCGGAGCGACAGGAGACCAGCAAGGGGTTCTCGGCGTCGTCGTATTTCAGGCCCATGATGTTCTCCACGTTCTTCATGCCGGCCCAGACCTCATCCATCAGGCCTTCGGGGAGCTGGCAGTTGTTCGCATAATATGCGGTGCAACAGTCCGTGGTAATGGTCAGACCCGCCGGGACAGGCAGTCCCAGCAGACACATTTCGGCTAAGTTGGCGCCTTTACCGCCCAACAGGTTCTTCATGTCCGCCTTACCTTCGGCCGTCTTTCCGCCAAAAGTATAGACATACTTCACATCATTCTTTGTCATTTTCAAACAGTTTTGAACAAAAATAAAATTCTAAAATTCGGCCGCGAAGATACAAAAAATATGGGCACAAATCCAAAGGGACTTGTTTTTTCATGAAACAAATCGGGAGATGCGCATTGGGACGCCCCCACTCCGTTATTCATCGCGGAGGCGGCAGACCGACAAACCGGAACCGACAGCATCAACGTAACGAAAATCGAAGACGCTACGGGCGAATAATTTAAGGTAATGGGAAGCCTTTGACCTGTCCGCCATGAAAGGCCACAAATTCTTTTCGGAACCCGCCGCACTCACCTAAAGGCTCACGATTGTCGTACCTTCGAGTGGGTTCGGGCCATTTTGCGACAAACCTATCGGCGAACCCTGAGGCAGGTCAACACCCGTGGCACTTTTATTACTCAGCTTTTGTCTTTTCTAGTTTACAAAGCGGTATTTTATTAATTATCAACTTGTTATATTTCGATATATTTCTGGTTGCGTGACTTGTTCGTAGCTATTTAGTCCAAAAGAGTCCGATTGGGAAATGGGTGAAAGAGTACTGAACAGGCTGTGTGCGGGAATTTCGAGGTGGAGCAGAAAGGCAATGGCAGTATTTTGCGAAGAAAAGTTTGAAATTATGCGAAAACAGGAGATAGACGATGGTCAAATCCAGTATTCGGAAGATGACTGCGAAAAACCAAAATGCTGATTATCAATAAATTATAAAAACAACATAATATCTTGACTTTTCCCCATTTTTGTTTTATCTTTGCACGTGACAAAATATTCGTTCTATTAAAAACTTTGAAAATGAAAAACAAACCCTTATCCAAGTTCAGGACTCTCACCGCCCTGACCAAGCATTTCTCAAACGAACAAAAGTGCATCGACTTCCTTGCCGAGCAACGATGGCACGGACATCCCTTCTGCCCCTACTGCGGATGTCACACTGTCTATCACCGCAAAGACGGTCGATATGCCTGCAAGGAGTGCAAGAACACCTTCTCCGTCCTCGTTGGCACCGTATTCCAAAACACCAAAATCAAACTCCTTCAATGGTTCCAGGCCATATATCTATTTGTCAACAACAAACAGGGCATATCCTCCGCGCAACTCGCGCGTGAAATCGAGGTGGCGCAAAGCACCGCATGGCACATACTTCATAAAATTCGGATCCTGCTTCGTGAGGATGACGACAATTTTCCAGATATAGTGCCAGGGGAGAAAGTAAACGTGGTCGAAGGAACCAGCAGGCCACTGGTCATCCGTCAGCTGACAGAACCGTTGAACCTGCACCCTAAAATTCTACCGTTCGTAAAGCCCGAAAGTAGAATCTTCACCGATGACTATGTTTGCTACCAGACCTTGGAGGAGAGCGAACAAGAAAAGTACCATGTGGAGGAGCCGCACGGCATAAGACGGGATTCTAAGACAAAAAGCATTGTTAAACAAGGAATTGCAAATGGTCTATGGCTACAAGTGAAACGCATGGTAGCAGGCATCTACCACTTTGTATCCGCCGCCATGTTCCACCGATACGTCTATGAGGCATTGTTCCGACGTAGGAACTGCCGCTGCAACAACACCCAGCGATTCGAGCGGACGATAGAACGCGTCGGCCAGGTGATACCATATTATGTAATCAGTCCAGAGCAAGGCAAAATACCTAGCCCCCCGCCCTTCCAGAACAGCAAATACACAGCAAATTTTTAACTATAATTTCCAAACAGAGGACATTGGGTTAAGGGGGCGAACAGTCAACTTCCATATACTGGAAACAGGACTCCAAAAACTTCTTAACGAAGAATACCAAACCACCTTTACAAGACACCTACAGCCCCCTCCTGTGGACGAATCACTCGAACAACAAACGAGCAAAAGGATTTATTTGAAACAACAAACAAAAAAAGAAACAACAAACAAAAAAAATAGTATTTTTGCCGACTTATAGTAAAGCTGATTAAATGTATTCATCCGAGCGCTTTTTATGAAGCATAAACTACACTACCCGATATTGACCAACTTCCTGCTGATGGTGGCGGGAGGCATACAGTCCATTCGCCTGCGCTTGGCCTCGCGCCGGCCGCGCCTGGCTTCGGAAAACACGCTGCGAGACATCCTGAAAATCAGCAAGGATACGGACTACGGTCGCGAGCACCATTTCGACCGGATCATCGCGGCCCCGAACGACGACGAGCTCTTCGACCTCTACCAACATCTGGTGCCCGCCAACGACTTCGAGGCTCTCCGACCGTACGTGGAACGCCACAAGAACGGCGAACGCAATGTGCTGTTCCCTGGCAGCCCCTACATGTACGCCACCACCTCCGGCACCACCTCGAAACCCAAGTGGGTGCCCATGACCCGCAAGTACCTGAAGGATGTCTATGGCAAAATGTCGCACGTCTGGCTCTGGAACTTCATCAAGCACCGCCGCTACGCCCTGGCAGGACACATCTTCCCCATCGTGGGCAAGGAATGCGAAGGCTACGCCCCCGACGGCACCATCTACGGATCGGTGAGCGGCGTGCTGGTGCGCGACATCCCGGCCATCATCAAACGACGATACACCGCTCCCGCCAGCGTGATGTCCATCGAGGACTACGCCGCCCGCAACTACACCCTCATGCGCTTAGCCGTGCAACATTGGGACGTCACCCTTTGGGCCACCGCAAACCCCTCCACCATACTGGAACTGCAGCGCGCCGTCGATGAAAACCTCGACACGCTCATCGACGACATCGAGAAGGGCACGCTCTCCGACAGCTTCAACATCAGCTCCGAAATCCGGGAAGAGTTGCGCAACTACATGCGGCCCAACCCCAAGCGCGCTGCCGAACTCCGGCAAATCCGAGACGAGAACAACGGGCGCATCCTGCCCAAACAGTACTGGCCCAAACTGCAGATCCTCAGCACCTGGAAATGCGGCAACACCAAGGTGTATATGGACAAGTACCTCTACTACTTCGACTTGGAACAAACTTTCTATCAAGAACTTGGCTACATCGCCACCGAGTGCCGGTTCGGATTCGCTCTCGACGACACCGTCGAGTCTGTGATGTTCCCGCACCTCCACTACTACGAATTTGTGGCCGAGGAGGAACTCGACACGCCCCGCAAGCACTTCCTGCAACTCGACCAACTCGAACTTGGCAAACGCTACTGTGCCTACGTCACCACCTACTCCGGCCTCTTCCGCTACAACATGAACGACCTCATCGAGGTGGGCGGCAAATACGAGAAGACCCCAACCATCCACATGGTGAGCAAGGTCAACGGCATCGTGTCGCTCACCGGCGAAAAGCTCTACGAACCGCAGTTCATCGAGGCCGTGAAGCAGACCGAGGAACAGACCGGCATCACGACCACCTTCTTCGTGGGCTTCGCCGACGTGAACGAGTCGGTCTATCACTTCTACTTCGAGTTCGAAGACCCGGAAACCACGCAGGAGACCGCAGAGGCGTTCGCACGGGAGGTGGACACGCGGCTCCGCGCCATCAACATCGAGTACGATTCCAAACGGGCCAGCTTCCGTCTCCACGACCCCATCGCGCACCGGCTCATCAACAACGCCTACGCCCGCTTCAAGGCCGCCTGCTTGGAGGAAGGCATGCGCGACGGACAGTTCAAGTTCAACCAGCTGATGCAAGACGAAGGGCGCCGCGGCAAATTCCAGGTGCTGGTGCTCGGCGACATGCTCTCCGAGGTGCGAAGCACCGTCATCAACCGCCGCGCCGAACGCGAAGAACGCATGAAAGAACGCATGCAACGTATCGAGGAGCGGCGGCTCGAACGCCTCCAACGACGGTCGCAGCGAAAAAACCATCCTAAAGCTTCCTGAGCGCCGACCGGGAAACGTGCAAACGTGCCCGGCCACGGCTATTTACCACTTTTTATCAACAACGGCCTTTGCTGCCGTTTTTTTTTGTATGTTTGCCGTCTTATATTCAACGAATAATTTATATAGGAATAAAACAACAACTATATGCAAAAAGCCCTACTTCTGACCGTTTTGACCCTTTTCCTCTGCCACGGAGCCTTCGCGCAGGACACCCCCAAGGAGAAGAAAAACAAGAAAAAAACGCAAAAGGAGGCCTCCACCACCGGAGACACCCCCGACGAGAGCACTTACGTGGTGAACGAGGATTCGGACGACGACGACCTCGACAACGGCAGCGCTCAATACGTGCCGAGCCTGCTGCACAGCAGCACGGACGTCTATACCAACAACACCGCCTACACCTTCAGCATCGCCTATTTCCGGGCGCGGGGCTATGACAACCGCTACCAAGGCGTCTTCGCCAACGGCTTCGAAATGAACAACATGGTGACGGGCCGCGCGAACTTCTCGCAGTGGGGCGGCCTGAACAACATCTTCCGCTACCCCGAGACGGTGAGCGGACTGAACATGGCCACCTTCGACTTCGGCGACATCGGCGGGAGCAGCAACTACAACCTGCGGGCCAGCAACTTCCGCAAGCAGCTGCGCGCCTCCTACTCGCTGACGAACCGCACCTACAACAACCGCCTGATGCTCACCTACAGCTCCGGCCTGCTCTCCAACGGCTGGGCCTTCACGGCCTCCGCCTCGGCCCGCTTCGGTAACGCCATCTCCTACGTGGACGGCACCTCCTACAACGGGTTCTCCGGCTTCGTGGCGGCAGAGAAGAAAATCAACACCGAACACTGGCTTAACCTCGCGGCCTTCGCCTCCTACATCCAGCGCGGCATGCAGTCCAACGCCGTGCAAGAGGTCTATGACCTGCTCGACAACCACTACTACAACGCCAACTGGGGCTGGTACCAGGGCAAGCAGCGCAACGCCCGCATCCGCACCCAGTGCGAGCCCACCTTCCTGCTCACCCACAACTTCACCCCCGCGAACAACAAGCTCAGCGTGCAGACCTCCGCGCTCCTCGCCTTCGGCTTCAACAACACCACCTCCCTGAACTGGTACGATGCCCAGGACCCGCGCCCCGACTACTACCGCTACCTGCCGAGCTATCAGATCGACAACGGCGACACCTCGCAAGCCTACTACGACGTGCTCGCCCTTTGGCAGAACAACGACCAGCGCTACACCCAGATCAACTGGGACAACCTCTACCGCGTGAACCAGACGGCCGCCCTGCAGGGCAAGCGCGCACAGTACATGGTGGAGAACCGCCGCTACGACGAACTCACAGGCGGGGTCAGCACCAACCTGAACTGGACCATCAACGAGCACTGGAAACTCTATGCCGGCGCATCCGTACAGCACATGAAACAACACAACTACAAGACCATCAACGACCTGCTCGGCGGAGCCTACTGGATCGACATCGACAAGTTCTCCGAAGGGGAGTTCCCCGCCGACCAAAACGTGCAATACAACGACCTCAACCATATCGGCGACACACTCCACGAAGGCGACGTGTTCGGCTACGACTACGACTACCATGTCTTCCGCCAAAAGCTTTGGGGCACAATCAAGGCCACCTACAACCACTGGGACTTCTACTTCGCCCTGCAGGTCGGTACCTCGCAGCTGTGGCGCGACGGCCACATGCGGAACGGCCGCTTCCCCGACGAATCCTACGGGCCATCCGCCAAGAGAACCTATATGGACAACGGCGCGAGAGCGGGCGTGACCTACAAGATCAACGGACGCAACTACATTGTCCTCAACGGTTTGGGCGAGACCAAATCGCCGAATATCCTCAACTCGTTCCTCTCCCCCCGCATCAACAACAAATTCGTCAATAACCTGACCTACGAAACGGTCTTCTCGGGCGACCTCACCTACGTGCTCAACTATCCGGTCATCAAGATGCGGGCAACGGTCTTCGGCACGAAAATCAACAACGCCACGCGCCTGATCAGCTTCTACAACGACAACATGTCCAGCATGGTGAACTACGCGATTTCGGGCATCGACCAACGACACATCGGCGTGGAGGCCGGAGCGGAAATCAAGCTGGGTTCCATGTTCTCGCTGATTCTGGCGGGCACCTGGGCCGACTACCGCTACACCGACCGCGCACACGTGACGATGAACGCCGAGAATGGCACCGACTTCGACGGACAAGTGGAACGCACCGTCTATTGGAAGAACTTCCACGTGGCCGGCACCCCGCAGGTGGCCGCAACCGGAGGGCTGAAATTCAACTACAACTACTGGTGGGTGAACATCAACTGCAACTGGTTCGACAAAATCTACTGCGACCTGAACCCCGAGCGCCGCACCACCACCGCCCGCGGCTCCTTGGATGAAAACTCCGAACTCTACCATCTCATCGCCGACCAGACCCGCCTAAAGGGGCAGTTCACGATGGATGTCTCCGTGAGCAAGTCGTGGCGCATCAAGCACAAATACAACATCGGCTTCAACGCAAGCGTCACCAACCTACTCAACAACAAGAACTTAGTCACTACTGCTTGGGAGCAGTACCGCTTCGACTACACCAACTACAACGTCAACAAATACCCCAACAAATATTACTACGCCTTCGGGACGACGTTCTACCTGGGGGTCAATTTCTCGATGTAATAACAAATACAATTCCAAAGAGGGCTGAAAGCCTGACCTACGCAACCCCAGGGTGAACGAAGTGAGCCCCGGAACACTAACAAAAGAAAAAAAACAAATATGAAAAGAATAACGATAGCACTAACTGTCATCGCAGCCATACTCACCGGCTGCAACCTGGAGCCCGACGTGGCCCCCATGCCCACCTTCCTCGGAGAGGCCAACACCACCATCGCCGAGCTGCTCGCCTTGCACGAGATCGGTTCCGAGGACTCCTTCGACTCGGTGCCCGCCGGCATCGTCATCTGCGGCATCGTCACCACCAGCGACGAGTGGGGCAACAACTACAAGTACATCAACATCGAGGACTCCACCGGCGCCATCCAAATCAAGATTGACAACAAGGCCCTCTACCACAAGTACCGGGTCGGACAGCGCCTCTTCGTGAAATGCGACGGCCTGGTGTTAGGCGACTACCGGAAACTGCCGCAGCTCGGTCTCTGGGCCAACGGCTCCATGCAGGCCATCCCATCGTTCAAGACCTACCTTTACCTCTTCCCCGACGGTGCGCCCGTGGATGTGAAACCCGCCATCACGATGAGCAGCATCCCGGCGGCCAACGACATCCCCGCCTCCTGGTACAACCGTTTGGTGCGCATCGAGGGTGCCTCCTTTGTGGAGGGCGGCATGGCCACCTTCTCGGAACCCGGTGCCGCCACCAGCCACGACCTCAAGCTGGCCGACGGGTCCACCATCACCCTGCGCACCAGCAACTACGCCACCTTCGCCGGCGAAACGCTGCCCGCAGGCACAGGCAGCATCACCGGCATCCTCACCCGTTACAACAACTACGTGCAGCTCGTCATCAGCAGCCTCGCAGACCTCGAGAACTTCACCCTGCCGCAACAACGGCAAACCATCTTCTCGGTCAACTACGCCAACGCCTTCAATGAGGGCTGGACGCAGAGCGGTGCCGGCAACCCGTGGCAGACCCTGGTCAACAGCAACTTCAGCGGCTTCTTCGTCAACGCAGGCGAAGGACAAGAGCGTTGGCTCGTCTCCCCCGCCATCGACCTGAGCGGTGCCGACAGCCCCGCACTGAGCTTCAGCCACCGGGCCCCGCAGGGCTTCACCCCCAACACGATGCAGTGCTTCTACACCACCCAGTACACCGGCGACGCAAGCACCACCCAGTGGATTCCGTTCGACAATCTCGCCAACGCAAACGCGACGACCACCAGCACATTCGGCACCGAGCTGCCTGCCGATGCCCAAACCTCCGGCTTCCGCATCGCCTTCAAGCACTCCGACAGCCAGTCCGCCTGGTTCCTCTCCGACATCAAGATCACCGCCTTGCAATGACTTTTCCCGAACGGCCTCCCTACGGCAGACACCGGCATTCCGCTGAAAACCAAGAACGATGGTTTCCGGAAGACTATGCCGAACAACTTTAAGACGCGCGAAACACCCTTCAAAAAAAATTCCGCTCCCCACTCGACCATACCGAAAAAAATGTATTTTTGCACGCTCTTTTGAGAAAGGAAAGTTGGCCGAGCGGCTGAAGGCAGCGGTTTCGAAAACCGCCAGGGTGTAAAAGCTCTCACAGGTTCGAATCCTGTACTTTCCGCAACAACCCCGCAACGCGCTGTTTTACAAAACGTTGCGGGGTTTTATAAAATCACCGCGCCAAAATCGCGCCAAAATCTAAACGTCCTTTTCATTCAGCAAAAAAATGAAAGGATAAAAACAATTTAAGTTTCGCACACTTAATTCCAAACATTTAGTGAAGTTGTTTTAGATGGCTGTTCAACAGACAACTGTCCTGTCATTCGCGACGCCGACACTCTCGTTCGCACGCTGTTTCCGGCCACGCACACTTTGCCGGGCGGGACAATTCCCCTTCTATTTTAGAAGGGGTGCCGTTAGGCGGGGTAGTAATATGGGCATTCTTATTCCTTTTTTTTCATCCTCATCATGCTCGTAATGCTCAATAATGTATTTCCTCAAATCCGCAGCACGATGTTCACGTGCTGCAGTACGTCAAAGGCTGTCGTGTGGAAAACATTCGGGTTTTTGTTAACTTGTTTCCAGAACGTAATCTCGGCTAAACTGCCCGCCCTGCGATTCTTACGGGCATAGTTCGATAACTCCTTGTTTGCAGGGAGATTATGGACGTAGTGGTCTTTGATTCAAATATCGTTGATGATGATCATTTTTTTCACAAGGAATTCTGATGTTTAATATTACTACCCCGCCCTACGGGCACCCCTTCTTAAAAAGAAGGGGAATGGCACTCCGGCCGCAGCGGTCCGCTGTGGCCGGAAACAGTCTTCATACACTTTTTTAACATGCGAAATTTGAATAAAAACAACCGTTTCACAAGCATCATTCAAGCAGTTTACAGGAAATTTGTTGTCGAAAAAAAAGATTCCGCCGTTTCCGACCGTCACAGGCGAAGGGGTGCGTCGCGCATGGGGGGGGGGGGCAAGAAAGGAAGCTTTTCCCAAAGACCTTCATGCAAGAGCTATACAAAAGCGATTGTCGCTGTGGTCAGAAAGTTGCTGGTCATCGTTTGAACCCAACTGAAAACCGCGGAAGAATACATTCTGAAAAAGACCGTGAGGCTTTTAGGAAGACATTGTTAGTACGTACGAATGACCGACCGTAAAGTGGACTCCTGTTCTATTTTGCCAAAAGACCTCATTGCAAAAAACATAGCGTTTTATGCTATTTTTATAATGAAAAATGCTATTTTTGCAGGTGTGGAAAACACCCCTATGAAAGAAGCGACTATCACCTTCATCTCCCTCCATCTCGTCGGCAACAAGTCGGCCGAGGATGGAATGGTTCTGGCGGAATCCGGACTCGCGCTTTCCGAAAACATGCGCGATCTCCTCGCCGACTACTTCCTCACCCCCTTCTCCTCCGAAGAACTCTTCGAACTCTACCACGACAGCGGCATTGAGTT
>CAMVBK010000014.1:0-67590 GCA_947165685.1 uncultured Bacteroidales bacterium
GCGACCCCATGCGTGACAGGCATGTATTCTAACCAAACTGAACTACCGATCCGTTCGTTGTTTGATGGCGCAAAAATACACTTTTTTTCAATTGCTCGTCACCAAACTGAATATTTTTTTCTTTTTGTTATAATTACCTTACTAACAATAGTTTACATATTCTTTTTTTTAGCTTTTGAATCTCCATGGAAATCTCACTGAGATATTTTATTACACAAAATGGAAAAACTCCATCTCAAAGTCTGCAATTTCTGGAATCACAAAAGCCACTGTTTTCTTCTGTCAGAACCTCCACGTCAAGCCAAAGTAGTAAAGGAACGGCAACTGATAGACGATGTCGTTCGTGTTTCGGTTGACGTAGAAGATATTGCGATAATTATAGACATTGGTCATGGAGACACTGGCTTCGAGCGTGTGCCGCTGACCGAGGTAGAATTTCTTCTTCGCGCCGATATCGAGACGATGGTAGCTGGGCAGGCGCGACTGGTTGAAACCGGCAAGGAGGAAATAGACATCCTCGTTGTTGGTCACATAGTTGTCGTTGATTTGGCTCGGGTCGTAGTGCGGATAGTAAGCCTGCGTCTGCGTGAACGGGAAACCAGTACCGAAATTCCAACGTGCGTTGATTTCCCAAGAACGACGTTTGCCGAACGAATAGGAAGCCACAAGGTTGATGTTGTGGCGGCGGTCGAAATGTGGATAGTAGGTGACGACACCGTCGTTGCGCTTCACCCAACCCAACGAATAGACAAACCAAAGGTAAACGCCTTTCTGCTCATATTTCACGGAAATGTCGCCACCATAGGCATCTCCTTTCTCCCAAATGAACTCACTATCCGTGTCCACCATCTTGTAACGGTTGGCGGAAATCAGCTGCGAGAAATGTTTGTAATAGCCTTCAATGTTGATGCTCAGCGGGCTGATGGGGTCGTATTCCAGTCCGAGAATGACGTGCTGCGATTTCTGCAGACGGCCCTTGATTTCCTTGTCGTCGCCAATCAAGGTCTCGGGTAGCAACGCACTCTCCAACGGCGAAGAGACGAAACCATTGAACAGGCTCACCACATCTTGGTCAGACGTAACAGCCACCAAGTTCTGTGAATACATACCCGCCGCCAGTTTTAAACGCAAGTTATTCAATATATTGTACTTAATAGCCAAACGGGGCTCAGGCGAGACTTCGCCGAGGGAGTAATAATACTGCAACCGGAAGCCCGGTTCAATCAACAGTTTATTGCGGAAATTGTACTTATATTTAACAAAGAGCGACATGTCGGTGGTGTGGTCTTCGATTTTACGCTGGGAATGATAAATGGTATAATATTCGTAGTTGGTGTTGTACCCGACCACATCGATACCAACCTTCAGGAGGCTTTTACCGAGGTAGTAGTTGAAGCCGAAATTGAAGGTGAATCCGTCCATGGAGCTCCTGCGCGGGTCGAAATTGGCGTCTTGAAGTTCGGACTCGTATTTGGAGTAGGAGAGCGAGCCTTCAAGGGTAGTGGGTGCATCGCCGGGCACGATGAGGAAGTTGGTTCCGATACCCCAGTTATCCCAACCGTAGTTCGCTATGGAATTGTATTTTACACGGTCATCATAATTGAATCCGAAGATGTTCCAGCGAGAGCCGTTCCGGGTGGAGAGCGTAACTTTACCGTAGAGGTCGAGGAAAGTGTAAGGCAATCCTTCGGCATTTTTCACGTAAGGATAGAAGACTTTGGAAGATTGTTCAAGGAAGGAGCCCTTGCCAGAGAGGATGAAACTGATGGCGGTCTTCCGGTCATCCTTGAGCTTCAGCAGCGGGCCTTCGAGGAGCAGCTGCGCCCCGATGTTGCTCAAATCGACCTTGCCGGCCAGTCGCTTCTTGTTGCCGTCGCGGGTTTTGATGTCCATCACGGAAGAGATACGGCCGCCGAACTCCGCACCGAATCCGCCAGTATAGACATCCGCACTGCTCATGATGTCCATGTCGAAAACGGAAAAGATGCCGATGGAGTGGAAGGGGTTGTACAGGATCATGCCGTCGAGGAGGAGCATGTTTTGCACGGGGGTGCCGCCACGCACATAGAGCTGTCCGCCTTGGTCGCCAGTGGAGATGATGCCGGGCAACACCTGCAGATATTGTGCGAAGTCAGGCTGTCCGCCAATAGCCGGCATCTTGCTCATGTCCTTGGGAGTCACACTGATGACAGCGGTGCGCGTCTCCTGCACCTTCTGCGTGTTTTCGCCCATAATCTGCACAGCATCAAGTGTTTGTGTGTTTGGCGATATGTTGTAGCGTTTGGTTACGGATCCGCTGCTTGCAAAAGTGACGGTGTCAATGAAATCGTTATATCCCAAATGGGACACTTTGACCGTATAGGTACCGGCCGGAATTTTATTGATGAGGAAGGCTCCCGAAGCATCGGAAAGAGTGCCATATCCGGTGCCCATCAGCTGGATAGTACTATAAGGCAAGATTTCGCCCGAAGACTCATCGTAGGTAAATCCTTTTAATACAGCGTTTTGAGAAAATGCGACAACACTGCATGCCAGCATCAGCAAAGAGAGAGCGTATTTTTTTATCATTCTTTTCACTTTAAAATTTGAGGGCGCAAAGGTACAAAAAAAAGGTTAAGGAAAATGTGTATTTTTGCGCTTCTGAAATTAACCTTAAAAAAGAAAAGACATGCAAGCTTTAGTCAGTATTATCATGGGCAGCACCTCCGACCTTCCGGTGATGGAGGCGGCCTGCAAATTTTTTGACAATCAGGAAATCCCGTTTGAGGTGTTGGCCCTTTCGGCGCACCGCACACCGGATGAGGTGGCACAATACGCCAAACATGCCCACGAGCGCGGCATCAAGATAATCATCGCCGGTGCGGGCATGGCCGCCCATCTGCCCGGTGTCATCGCCGCAATGACCCCCCTGCCCGTCATCGGCGTGCCCATCAAGTCGTCGCTCGAAGGCATGGACGCCGCCCTCGCCATGCTGCAGATGCCTCCGGGAATCCCTGTGGCCACCGTCGCCATCAATGGGGCACAGAACGCTGCCATCCTCGCCCTGCAAATGCTCAGCGTCAACAATCCCGAAATGATGGCCAAAGTGGTGAACTTCAAACAAAACCTCAAGCAGAAAATCGTCAAGGCAAACGCCGATCTCGCCCAAATCTCCTATACCTTCAAAACCAACTAACCCTAACCCATTAACCCTTCCAATGCTCACTGTCTATTCCGCCTCCGCAGGCTCCGGAAAAACCTACAATCTGGTGCTCGACTATCTCGCCACCTGCCTCAAACCTCATCTGAGACGTTTTGCCAATCAACTGGACCATCGCCATTTTGAATGTCCCTCGTGCACTGATTTCCAACGCATTCTGGCCATCACATTCACCAACAACGCCGCCGCCGAGATGAAAGAACGGGTGGTGAAGCAGCTCAACAGATTTGCTTTCGCGCAAAACATTACGGAACTTGACCAAAACGACTTCAACAATCTGTGCAAGAAAGTTTTCGGAGCGGCACACCCTTTCTCGGAAGAGGAATGTTTCTTGTTTATTAGAGAAACTTCAAAATCATTGCTACATAGCATTTTATATGACTATGCACGTTTCAGCATCACGACAATAGACAGTTTCATTCAACGCGTCATCCGCTCCTCGGCACTCCTTTTCAACCTCAGCATGAACTATGCCGTGCAAATTCGCCTGACAGATTTCTTCAGAATGGCCATCGAGCAGTATGTCTGCGAGTTGCCAAATAATCAAAATCAGTTCAATGTGGTGGTTAAGGAACTATTGCAACAACTGGAAGAGAAGGGCGGCGCAAACATCCATCGATTCCTGTCAAAAGCCCTCGCCATCATCTACTACGATGCAGAAAAGAGTCATCCGCATCTCAAACTATTTCCTGAACTTTCTGATTTATCAATCATTACAGATTTCTGGAAACAAGAGCAGCACCATATTCTCGAAACCTGCAAAAAACAAGTGGAACCATGGGCGAAAAAAGCTCTTCAAATTCTGCAATCAGCTGAACAAGAAGGTCTTAAAGCCAATCAAACCTACAAATGGGACCAATGGTTCGACCACATCGCCAACGACCCTTTTCAATTGGAAAAGGGTTTTGAAAACAGCAAGTGCCACAAACCCATGAATGTGGAAAAGGCTCTCGCCTACCCTAAGAACTGGAGCACCTCCATGAAGGAGCGCCACAAAAGTCAGAAAGAGCACTATTCCAACCAACTGAATGACATTTTCGAGCAAATCAGGGATATAGTGTTAAAAAATGCTAAATCTTTCTTTTCTTACCGATTGCTTTCCCAAAACGCCAACTACCTGCTGGTGCTGAACGCCTTGCGTGACCATATTGAAAACATAAAGAATCAGACCAATTCCTTCTTCCTGTCCGAAAGCAACCCGCTGTTGAGCGATGAAATCGAAAATGGAGGCGGTGACAGTCTGTTCGAGAAGATGGACCGCTACCAAAACCTGTTCATCGATGAATTCCAAGACACATCCCTTATGCAATGGTTTGATATGAAACCATTGATTTTCAACGTGTTGAGCAACAATGGAAACTTGACACTGTTTGGAGATGTCAAGCAATCAATATACAGGTTCCGCAACGGCGAAGTGGAACTGTTTTACAATCTTTCAGACTATAACCGCCTAAAACAAAGCGCCGACAGGGATGTCGCATCGTTGCTCCACGACAAAACAGCCTTTCATTACACCCCTCTCACCACTAACTTCCGTTCACAATCCGCCGTGATAGAATTCAACAACAAGTTCTTCAAACACTACGCCGAGCAAGAAGGCTGGGAAGAGTACTATAAGGAAGTGGAACAGAAGACCCGACCAGGAAAAGAAGGGGGATTAGTACAGCTTTACGGCTACAACAAGCAGGATTACAAAGACATTCGGAAAATATGGCCGGAATGCGAAAACGATTTTTATGATGAAATTTACCTAAAACTTCCGCCCATGGCGGCCGAAACCATCTATGCGGTGCTGGACGCCCGAAAGCGAGGCTACGCGTTCCAAGACATAACCGTCTTGCTCAGTGGCAGGGGAAAATGCAACGAACTTGCCCGGAACCTGATGCTTGCCGGAATCCCCGTTGTCACTTCCGAATCCTTACAGCTTTGTGATAATCCGAATATAAACGTCATTATCAGCACTTTACGAATCCTTACCAACCCCAACGACATTCTGTCGCAGGCAACCATAATCCAATACCTCGCCCATAAAAATCATCTTGATCCCAACATTCTATGGTGCGATTTGCAGAAAAGCGGTTTTTTCAAGATTCTGGAAAAACATTTTGATATCCAAGATTTTAAGTCCACACTGGATTCCTGGGACAAAAGCCCGCTTCCCATTGCAGTGAAGGAAATTCTGCAATTTTACAGATTCCCCGTGGAGGCTGACCCCTTCATCGCCGATTTTCTCGACCGCGTGCATGAATATACGCAGACGCAGGTCGCCGCCACCGCCAACTTCCTTGTCTGGTGGAACGACATGAACAGGTATCGCGAAACCATTCCACGACTTTCGCTGGCGGGTTCCTCCGATGCCGTGAGGCTGATGACCATCCACGCTTCCAAGGGACTGGAGTTCCCTGTCGTCATTACCCAATGCACCACGTCCAACCGCAACGACACCCACTATTGGGTAAAAGACAAAACCTCCGGCCTCAGCTGCTATATGAGACATGCAAAAGACATGAAATACTCTGATTTTCAAGATGATTATGAAAAAGAACAGCAAAAGGAAGAACTGGATGCCCTGAATCTGTGGTATGTCGATTTCACCCGTGCGCGCGACATGCTGTACATCATTGCGGACTTCACAGAAGGCGCGAAATCGAAACAAAGCGAAGGCTCTGAGGAACAAAACGGCAAAACAAACGTAAAAAAAATCTTGAAGGAATTTTCCGAAACGTTGAAAAAGGAAAACGACATCCCTTATTTCGGCGACTTCAACTGGAAAAATCAAAAACAGCCCGACGAGCCCCAAAAGTCAGCACCACCTATCCAGGTTACCTGCTCGGAGCTTTATTTTGAAGCAAACGAACACATCAAAGTGGTTCCTTCGGAATCCAATACCGAATCCCAAGAAAAAGGCACCTACATCCATTCGTTTTTGCAAAAATTAACACTCTTTCCCGACACGAAAGAAAAACGGGAGAAATTGGTGCAGGGAGAATCTGCGGAAATACGTGCGCGACTCCTCCATTTATTTGAAATCACTTGGTCTGACGAGAACCTTCGCCCTTATTTCTACCCGAACGACGAGGACAAGGTGTTGAACGAAGCATCCATCATTACAGATTCTGGCGAAGTGCGGCGTCCCGACCGCATCATCCTGAAGCCCGACCATGTCATGATCATCGACTACAAGACGGGCAGTGAACACAAAACCGAATATGAAGCGCAACTTGAAGAATATCAAAAATGCTTGGAAAAGATGGGATTCCCTGATGTGAGAACCAAGATTTTATACATCGATAGGTAGGAACTGAAAATATATTTTTGGCAAGTGTCGGTACATATTATAATTTTCGTATTTTTGCACGAAAATAAAATATAGTCCATTATGTCCTTTATCACAGAAAGAATAGCATTAGAAGGGTTGACTTTTGACGATGTGCTTTTGATTCCGGCATATTCGGAAGTGCTTCCTAAAGAGATTGATTTGAGAACGCGGTTCACGCGCAACATACATCTGAACCTGCCGTTTGTCTCTGCGGCCATGGACACGGTCACAGAGTCGAAGATGGCCATTTCCATTGCCCGCGAAGGCGGCATCGGCGTGATTCATAAGAACATGTCAATCGCCGAACAAGCCAAACAAGTGGCGTCGGTGAAACGTGCCGAGAACGGCATGATCAACGCACCAGTGACCATCACGCCCGACAAGACCGTGGGCGACGCCCTGCGCATCATGGCAGACTATCACATCGGCGGTATCCCTGTGGTGGACGAAAAAAACATCCTGATCGGCATCGTCACCAACCGTGACCTCCGCTTCGAAAAAAACTTCAACCGGAACATTTGCGACGTGATGACGAAGGAGGGGCTAATCACCACGACCCGGAACACCGACCTGTATCGCGCCGCCGACATTCTGCAGGAACACAAGATTGAAAAGCTCCCAGTTGTGGCAGAGGACGGAACTCTCTTAGGTTTAATCACTTACAAGGACATAACAAAGGCCAAAGATAAACCGTTCGCCTGTAAAGATGCTCAAGGACGGCTGCGGGTGGCTGCCGGCATCGGCATCACCGCCGATGCGGTGCAGCGTGCCGAAGCCCTCGTAGAGGCCGGTGTGGACGCCCTTGTGCTCGACAGCGCACACGGCCATTCGAAAAATGTGATCAACACGCTTATTGAAATCAAGAAACACTTTGATAACGTGGACGTTGTGGTGGGCAACATCGCCACGGGCGAGGCGGCCAAGCTGCTTGCCGACAACGGCGCCGATGCCGTAAAAGTGGGCATAGGCCCCGGATCCATCTGCACCACCCGCGTGGTGGCCGGCGTGGGCGTGCCGCAACTCAGCGCCATCTATGGCGTCTATAAAGCCCTCCAAGGCTACGACATCCCGCTCATCGCCGACGGCGGCATCCGCTACTCCGGCGACATCGTCAAGGCCCTCGCCGCAGGTGGCGACTCCGTGATGCTCGGCGGCCTGCTCGCCGGCGTGGAAGAGTCGCCCGGCACCACCATCCTCTTCAATGGACGTAAATTCAAGACCTACAGAGGAATGGGATCCCTCGAAGCCATGCAGCACGGATCAAAGGACCGCTACATGCAAAGCGATGTCGATGATGCCAAAAAACTGGTGCCCGAAGGCATCGTGGGACGCGTGCCCTACAAGGGCGACCTCTATGAGGTGGTCTATCAGATGGCCGGCGGCCTGCGCTCCGGCATGGGCTACTGCGGCGCAGCCAACATTGAGAAACTGCATGGCGCCCGCTTCTGCCGCATCACCAACGCCGGCGTCCTGGAAAGCCATCCGCACGACATCACCATCACCAGCGAGGCTCCCAACTATTCAAGCGAAGCTAAATAATTTATTCATCATCTAAATACCGATTATTATGAAAAACATTATCGTAGGCGTGGATTTTTCCAACAGCTCCCTCAACGCAATGCGCCACGCAGTTTCACTGGCGCTGAAAACAGGCGCCGACATGCACCTGGTTTGGGTGAAAACCCCAGGCGTCTCCAACAATGTGACCGATGACGGCGGTGACAACTATATCCACAAAGTTCAGACCGCCCTGGATGAATGGAGAGACATGTGCAAGATGGAATCTCCTGAAACAGAGGTGAATATAGTTGTCTTGGAAGGCAAGGTTCACGCGGAAGTGACCAAATATGCCGCCAACCAGCCCGAATCCATCATCGTGATGGGTACACACGGCACCTCGGGATTCGAGGAAGGCTATATCGGCAACAACGTCTATCGCCTGATCAAAGACGCCACTGTTCCAATCCTCATCATGCGCGAAAACATCGAAATCAAACGCGACCTGCATAACATCTATGCCCCTATCGACCTGAGTTTCGAGACCTTGCAGAAAATGCGCTACGCTACTTTCCTGGCGAAGGCTTTTGCCGCCAAGGTTGCCATTGCCGGCATTTACTATCCGAATAACGCCGACACGCGCCATATCATCAACGTTCAGATGCGTCATGCTGCCGACATGTGCGAGGATGCCAATGTCCGCTTCGACTTGGAAACCTTGACCGTACAGGACAATCTCGTGCAAATGTTGCTGAATCACGCTTTCACGCTCGATGCCAACCTGATTGCCATCATGCGCGAGGAAAACGAGACCGACTTCACCAGCAACGCCCACATGCGCGAGATTCTCAGCACCTCCAAGATGCCGCTGCTCATCATCCCCAATGTGTCCGCCGTGGGCATCAGCAGATAATGGCAAGAATCCAGAAACGGGAACTGCGCGGAGGCAACATGCTCAACCCCACTCCAGTGGTCATGGTCTCCTGCGGCAACACCCCCGATGAATACAATATCATCACCATCGCATGGGCGGGAACGGTCAATTCCGACCCGCCCATGTGTTTCATCTCCGTGCGCCCGGAACGCCACTCGTTTGCCATCCTCAAAAAAAACATGGAATTTGTCATTAACCTGGTTGACAAGAAATTGGCCCCTTTTGCCGATTGGTGTGGAGTGCGTTCGGGGAAAAAATACAACAAATTTATGGAAACAGGTCTGACACCGATTCGTGCCACTAAAGTACGCGCACCTATGATCGAAGAGTCGCCCGTCAACCTGGAATGCAAAATCACGCAAATCATCCCTCTCGGCACCCACGACATGTTCCTCGCCGAAGTGGTGGCCGTGCACGTGAACGAACATCTGTTTTCCAAGAAAACCGATGCCATCAACCTGCAACGTGCCGATTTGGTGACCTATTCGCACGGACATTACTACGCTTTGGGCGAAAAAATCGGCAAATTTGGATTCTCAGTGGAGAAAAGGAAATAAAACACTCCCCTACTCTTTTCGATTCAAATCTTCCAAACTCGCAAACCGTTACAATAAAATGGTCTCGGTTTCGTTATCTACCCTGTAAACAAAATAAATAAAACTATGAAACTGATTGACAACGTCTTATCCCTCTTCTACCCACGATTGTGCGCATCATGCGGCGACGCTCTCCAACAAAACGAGCAATGCCTCTGCTTGAATTGCATGCTTCATCTACCTGAAACACAGTTCCATAAACAGCACTTCAACCCACTGCGGAAAGTGTTCGACGGACGTGTTCCCGTGGAAGAAGTCACCGCCCTGATGAGTTACAAGAAAGCCAACCACACCCAAAAAATCCTCCACAATCTCAAGTACAAAGGTCAAAAAGAAATCGGAGCGGTATTAGGCGAATATTTTGGTGGACAACTGATTACGGAGGAACGATACCGCAGTATCCAATCTATCCTGCCCATCCCGCTGCATCCCAAAAAGAAACGGAAGCGCGGCTACAACCAAAGCGAATGGATAGCCATGGGGCTCTCAAAAGGCATGGGCATCCCCTACCTGACCAACGTACTCGTCAGAACGCAATTCACCGACACACAGACCCGCAAGAACCGGTTCGCCCGTTGGCAGAACGTGAAGGAGGTTTTCGAGGTGCAACATCCCGAAAAAGTGGCCTATACGCACGTGCTGGTCTGCGACGACGTGCTCACCACCGGCGCCACCACCGAGGCCGCTATCCGAAAGCTGATAGAGGTCGATGGCGTGAAAGTCAGCGTGGTCACCCTCGCCGCCACCACACTGTGACGGACACTGACAGATGCGGTGCGACACACGACACCTTCGGCTTGCACGGTTGTGCTCTCCACACTGCGCTACGCTTGTGTTTGTGTGATACCCCAACACTGCGCTACGCTTGTGTTTATGTGATACCCCCACACTGCGCTACGCTTGTGTGGGGTTATTTGCACTACGTGCGTATTGCCTCTCCGAGGCTGCTTAAGGAAAAAGTTTTTTTGTATATTTGCCGTATGAAAAAGAAACTGATATTTGGAATTTTATTTTGCGTAACGATTTGTGTATTAACATCTTGTTCGCCAAAGATTAACGGTGCCACCCCGCATCGGCGCGACCGCAACTGCGGATGCGAGAACCTCTCCCCCACCCCTTACAATGAACAATGTACAGTGTATAATGTACCATGCACGGCATCTGACACTAATCACTAATCACCAATCACCGATGAAGAAATTACCCCTGTTTCTCTTGGCTATATCCATGTTGGCAGCTTGTACCAACCGACACACCTCCGTGCGCATTTCGGGCGACATCCAAAACGGAAACACCCAAAAAATCGTACTGGCCCTCATCACCTCGGAGGGCATGGAGCTAATTGATTCCGCCAACCTGAAAAACGGACATTTCGACTTCAAGGTCTCCTCTGAAAACGAACTGATTAAAGAGCGCGAAAACGCCCCCATGATGTTCCAACTGTTCCTCACAGAAGACAACAGTCTGGCCACCATGGCCAAAAAAGGCGAGAAACTGGTCATCACCGCCGATGCGGAAGACCTCACCAAAACCTACCATATCTCCGGCGGCGAGGAAGCCGTGCTGATGCACCAATTAGACAGTGCGCTGACACAATTTGTGACCAAATCGGAAAAATTATACGAAACGTACCAAAAAAACATGGAAAACGACTCTTCCCGCGCGGAGATTGAAGCGAAATATGTGAAAACACTTCAAAACCATCGAAAATATTTAGAAGATTTCATCGCTACCCACCCGAACAACATGGCTTCCTATATCGCTTTCTATCAAAGCTATAACCGGCGGAACTTCTTCGACATGTACCAAGATCTGGACCTGCTGAAGCAAATCAACACGAACATGTCGAAAGTCTATCCAGAGAGCGAATACGTGAAAACCATGATCCACGTGGCGGAAATGGTGGAAATGCGCATGCCCGGTCCGCAAGCCGAAGCGAAATAAATTGAATCTTTGTACCTCATTTTTGAAAAATAAACGATGGAGAAAATTATCATTTTGGATTTCGGTTCCCAATATACGCAGCTCATCGCGCGCCGTATCCGCGAACTGAACACGTATTGCGAGATTTTGCCTTACAACAAGTTTCCGTTCGGAGACCCTGACATCAAGGGCGTTATCCTTTCCGGAAGTCCGTTTTCGGTGAACGACGCCAACGCTTTCAAACCGGACCTCTCGGAAATCAGGGGCCACTACCCGCTGCTCGGCATCTGCTATGGTGCGCAGTATTTGGCACAGGTTGGCGGCGGTGTCGTCGGGGCAAGCTCCACCCGCGAGTACGGCCGCGCCCACCTCGCCTTCGTGGAGGCCGACGATGTGCTGCTGAAAGGCGTTCCGCAAGAGAGCCAAGTGTGGATGTCGCACGGCGATACTATCCTGCAACTTCCTGACAATTACCATATTATCGCCAGTAGCAAGGAGGTGAAAGTGGCCGCTTACCACATTCTGGAGGAACCTACTTGGGCGGTGCAATTCCACCCCGAGGTCTATCACTCCACCGACGGCACGACCATCCTGCGCAACTTTGTGCAGACCATCTGCGGTTGCAAGCAGGACTGGACCCCCGAATCGTTCATCGAAAGCACCGTGCGCGAACTGCGCGAGGAGGTCGGCAGCGACAACGTGGTGCTCGGCCTTTCCGGCGGTGTCGATTCCACCGTGGCGGCCGTGTTGCTCAACAAAGCCATCGGCAAGCAGCTCAACTGCATCTTCGTGGATAACGGCTTGTTGCGCAAAGACGAGTTCACCTCCGTGCTGGAGCAGTACAAAACCTTGGGACTCAACATCAAAGGCGTAAACGCTTCCCAGCGTTTCTACGACGCTTTGCGCGGCGTGACCGATCCCGAGAAGAAGCGCAAGATCATCGGTGCGGGCTTCATCGAAGTGTTCGAGGAAGAGGCCCGTAAGTTAGACAATATTAAGTGGTTGGCGCAAGGAACCATCTATCCCGACCGCATCGAATCGCTCTCCATCACCGGCATGGTCATCAAATCGCACCACAACGTGGGCGGCCTGCCGGAGAAGATGAACATGAAGATCATCGAACCGCTGAAGCTGCTCTTCAAGGACGAGGTTCGCCGTATTGGCACAGCCTTGGGCATTCCCGAGCGGCTCATCAAGCGCCATCCGTTCCCGGGTCCCGGCCTGGGTGTGCGCATCTTGGGCGACATCACCCCCGAGAAGGTCCGGATCCTGCAAGAGGCCGACGCCATCTTCATCAACGGATTGTGGGACAACGACTTGTACGACAAAGTGTGGCAGGCGGGCACCATCCTGCTGCCGATTCAATCGGTGGGCGTGATGGGTGACGAGCGCACCTACGAGAACGCCGTGGCCCTGCGTGCCGTGCTCTCCACCGACGGCATGACCGCCGACTGGGCGCACTTGCCTTACGAATTCCTCGCCAAGGTCTCCAACGACATCATCAACAAGGTTCGCGGCGTCAACCGCGTGGTCTATGACATCAGCTCGAAACCGCCCGCAACGATCGAGTGGGAATAGACCTTTTGTGCGACTTATAGAAAAAGTTGTATCTTTGCAGCGAAAAAAGATATATGACTGCGGAACACATACTGAAAAAATTAAAGGAGACTGCTAATAAGGCCCTCCCTCTCGGTGGTGTGGCACTCCTTTTTGGTTCTCAAGCAAGAGGAACTGCCACTGATGGCTCCGATTGGGATGTTTTGATAGTTCTTGACAAGGATAAAATCACCTATCAGGACTATGCTGAAGTAGCATATCCTTTCGATCAACTTGGATGGGAAGTGGATGCTATGATCAGTCCTGTTTTATATACAAAAAAAGATTGGGAGAAAGCAAGTTTCACGCCTTTTTATAAAAATGTCATGCGGGAGGGCGTACTGTTATGAGTCTAACGAATGAGGAACGACAGGCCGTTGTGAAACATCGGTTAGAAAAATCACACAAGGCTTTTTCTCAGGTCAAGAACATAGTTCCGATGGGATATTGGGAAATTGTGGCGAACCGCTTGTACTATGCCTCCTTTTACGCAGTCTCTGCTTTACTAATAAACAAAGGTCTGGTCGCACAAACGCACCATGGTGTTATGCATTTGTTCGGACTTCATTTCATTAAAACAGGGCTGGTGGAAAACCGTTACGGTGCCTTGTATGGCAGACTGTTCTCATTACGACAAACGGGCGATTACAGTGACACCTTTGACCTAACAGAAGAAGATGTTACACCTCTGATTGCTCCAACAGGGGAATTTATTGGTGTTATCAATAAGTTGATTGCAGGAGAGTAACCGATATTAACTAACCTTTTTGTTACTGCGATAGTGACACGTGGCGTCATCATGGAGAAACGCAACATCAACCTGAGTTTTTTCCAAAGTTGCCGAAATTTTACGATTTTGGAAAAAACTCAACCCGATAATCCTTGATTTTAATAATTGAAACATTAAGAATATCAACCACATACGAATAACAATCAAAAAAATTTCACATTCGATGTGACAAAATCGTCCTTTTGTGCGACAAAGAGGATATAAGGGATTATTATCATCTGAATGTTAAACCAATTAAAATTATAACAATATGAAAATCAACCTCTTGCCCCCCAATCTCGCCATTAAACGGCTGATTTCCATCATCCTCATCCTTCTGGCCACCCTCTCCGCCTCCGCTCAGGGCGAGTGGAAGTGGGCGAACTATTGGTCGGGAAGCGATGAACTTGGCAACAATCTAACAAATTGTATTGTGCGAACTGCATTTGACGATGATGGAAACATATACGTTTTCGGAAGTTGCGGTGGTAGCGCGACTCTTTATGCCCAAAATGGCACCTCGCATTTTTCCGATAATGCGACGATTGTGGCAAATGGCAGTCCGGGATCTGTATTGGCTAAATTTGATTCCCTTGGAAATCTGCTTTGGCACAGATTTATCAAAAGTTTAAATTGTACTTCTATGCCATACGACATGTTTGTGCGTGACAACAGAATCACAATTGCTGGAGAATATGCTTTCCAATTAAACAGTGTAACGCAGTTGTGGTTTATTGACACTTTGATAGACTCACAATGTGCACTCTCCTACCCGTCGGGAACGATTCATCCACCATATACGTTTGGCAACTACAGCTATTTTGTCACCTTTGATTTGGATGGTAACAAACTGGAAAATCATTTTGTACACGCCATAGCTCGTGAACGTATAGGAGGAGAATATTTGTTGGATATGCCACTAAGCAGACGAATAATTGGAGCACATCCTGTATGTGTGGATAGCCAAGGCAATACATTTATTGCAATGAGCACTTATTACGCAGGTCCCGACACCCTTCCTTACACTATCATTATTGATGGAGATTCAACTAAAACCTATCAGATTTTTTTACCAGGAAATTGCACTGATGAAAGTCAACAAATATATAATATGATGATTTGCAAATTTACGCCCACATGGGAACTGGCTTGGATGAAATTGATAGTGGATCATACGGAAGGGCTTTCTCCCGCTTTACCATATGACTCGTTACATCCTTATTTTGTTCCTTATATGGGTGGAATGAGTATTGATGAAGATGACAATTTATATATTTCCGGCTATTTAACCGAAATGGATTTTATGGATGCATATAATCAATATCCAATGCGAATATACTGGGACAACACGCATTTTGCAGAAATAGCCGATAAAAGTTTGGCAACAAAACTCCCTTTTATACTGAAATATTCTTCAGATGGAAACATTATTTGGTCAAATCAGGCATACGTAAAAAATGAGCCAAACATTAATACTTACCATACACCGGAATGGTCTGACAATTTCGTTAACAATGAAGGTGTTTATTTGTTGGGACGCGCAGATGATGCTGGTGGTCATCATCCATTATTCTATTTCGATAACGAGAACAATTCCCTCCAAATACCTACTAATGCCCATACAGGTTTTTATGTAAAATTTGACAAAGAGAATGGTTCATTCAAGAAGCTTGGACAACCCACAGGACTACACACATCGGCTATTCCAGGAGCAAAGCCTGCTGTCATCAACAACCATTTAATTGGTCAGTTTACGTATGATTTTAGCCAAGGTTGTATGCTTGCTTATTTCAACACCGAGGGAGAGTTTGTGTCAGCAGATACAATATACCATACTTCTGATTCACGTGTAAGACCGTTAAAAACTATTGTAAACAACTATGGAGGTATATTATGTGATAGAATTGCCACCCAAGACTTAACTTTTGGCCACGACATTTCCCTCAACTTTACCGACCCTGGGAACAGCCACGCCGTATTCGCGTACAAGTACGACCCGTCCATCTTGGAGCCTTTCGTCCCCGACGATTCGGTGGGCATCGAGGACTACCTCGGCAGGCGTGAGAGCGACATCTACCTCTACCCCAACCCCACGTCGGGCGAGGCCGTGGTGTGCGGCTATATGTACGGCTACCGCAGCATCGAGCTGCTCGACCTCCAGGGCCGCAAGCTGGCCACCCTCTTGGATTCGCCCGACGGCACGTCCTTGCCGGTGATCGACCTCTCGCCCTATCCCTCCGGCACGTACCTCGTGAAGATCAACTTTGAGCGAGGGGTGAGCGTGGTGATGAAAATAGTGAGGAGGTAGCAGTTAGGAGTTGGGCAACAACAATCTCGCCCTGAAAAACAGAGCGGAACCGTAATTGCTTTCCATGTGGTGACAATTTTGCTTTATAGCATAGCCGCCACCTTTCTTATGCCCTTTAATACATCCATTAAGGAAGAGTCTTTTCGGGCAGTTTGCATGTTGTATTTTGTTTGGAGATACATCAATGAATCGGCGGGCACGTCAAGGGCCGCCTCAAACATAAGGGCCGTTTTAGCCGTCAGTGGGCGACGGGCGTTCAGAATTTCGTTGACCACTGAATAGGTCAATCCCATGCTCTCCGCCAATTGACGCTGGCTGATGCCGCGTTCTTCAATCTCGTCTTTCAGCACCTCGCCCGGGTGTGTGGGATAAGCCCCATATCCTAAGTTTCCCATATTGTTTCCTCCTTTATTTCTTTTTGTAATGTTTCGACAATTCAGTAATGTTGCAAATGGTGATGCCTCCCGCTGCGGTTGTTTTAAACTCAACCCTGTACTGGTCATTTACTCGCACAGATTCCAGTCCTGCCTTGTCGCCCGCCAATTTCTCATAGCGGAGGGTTCGATATCTATAAAGATCAACAGCTTTGTCAACAGAGTCTAAGATGTTCACCACGCGCACATATTTTTTCACGATGTTCGGTTGGTAACGGTGTTGTTTGTCACTGGCTTCGCCGTCATAGTATAATTCCCGAAGGTAGTCTTGTTCGAATGTTATCTCCATCACATCATTTTTTTCAAGGTGCAAAAATAATATTTTTGTTCAAAAGTTCGCATTTTTTGCGAATTTATATCAAGGTCAATCTGAAAGATTGTTGCCTTATCCTTTGCCTTAACCTCTCGCCCTATCCCTCCGGCACATACCTCGTGAAGATCAACTTCGAGCGGGGGGTGAGCGTGGTGAGGAAGATAGTGAGGAAGATAGTGAGGAGGTAGCAGTTAGTAGTTAGCAGTTGCGCTGGCGGGGCGGAGGCTCCCGCTTGTCGGGATCCTCAATCTGAATCAGCCTACGATATTGACTCCAATTCAATTGCGAACGCACTGTGTTCGCAATTGGGTAAGTTCTGTAAAACTGACGGCTTTGTTCTAATTGGCGCACACTGAACCCACTCCCGTATTCAGGTGTCAAACGCTTCGAAAGATTTCGGATGATGTACTTGCCATAGTCTGCGCGCTCTTTCCCTTGCTGCTCTTCTTCAAAGATACGCTTCCCTAAGTTCCAATACATCTGCACGCGACAGAAATCAACGCTACGCACGGCATTACTGCGAGCTTTTTCGATTATCTGACAGGCGTCTTGATAAAGCGTGTCTGTAGATTCAATTTTCACAAGTTCAGCCTCGTTCTTTTTCATCTCTGAATTTTTAAATTGTTGCCTGCAAATTTACAAAATTAAAGCAAACAAATCAAGAGCCAATTATATTTAACTCGCTAAATATCAAAATGATAAAAGTGACATTTTTCGATTGAAAAGTTGCTGTTTCCGGAAAGAAAATGGCAAAGTGCAAGAAATGCATAAAACAATATTTAGCGATGCCTTGGATTGACTGTCTGGAATTTTGGAAGATTTTGTTTGTTAGGGTGCAATTTCCGTTTACCCCTAACCTCGCCCCCGAGCAGATCACCATCGAGAGCGAGCAGCTCCCTATAATTGAAAAAGTTGTATCTTTGCGGAAAATAAAAATCTGAAGAAAAGGACACGAAAACTTGTCACTCAGGTAGATAGGCAAAAGATATGATGATCGAAGAACCCATACTCCCGCAACTTCCCGATTTTGAGGAATACATCCAGCAGGGCGAGCCAGACCGGCGGCAACGCGCCGAAAACTGGCAGATCGCCATCGGCCTGCAGGCGGTAGATGGTCTGCACACTTCGGAGTACCTGCAACAGACAGCACGGCAGCATATTGAAGGGAAAATCTCCATTAAGGAGGTTCAAGAGCTTGTCAAAACCTATTACGTAAGTAAGAGTGTCCGCACAGATGGAGACAATGATACGGAAGAGGCTGACCGTGTGGCATCAAACATCACCGCTTTGCTCGGCGAGACCACTTTTGCTTTGACGTACGCGGGGTTAACAGCCATTCATAGACGTATTTTCAATGGTATTTTCAAATTTGCAGGACAAATTCGTGATGTGAATATCACAAAAAAAGAGTGGGTGCTGGATGGTGACACCGTGAGGTATGTCTCCGCTCCTGACCTCAAACTCGCCATCGAATACGATTTGGAACAAGAGAGAAACTTCAACTACAGCCGGTTGCCCATGTCTGAAATTGTGCAGCATATCACAAAATTTGTCGCGGGAATATGGCAAATCCATCCATTTAGAGAAGGAAACACACGGACAACAGCTGTTTTTACCATCAAATATTTGCAAAATATCGGATTTGAGGTAAATAATGACCTTTTCTTTCAAAATTCATGGTATTTCCGCAATGCTTTGGTGAGAGCCAATTATCAAAATGTACAGAAAAACGTGGATTATTCTCCGCAATATTTAGAATTGTTCTTCCGAAATCTATTAATGGGTGAACACAATGAGTTACGAAACCGCTATTTGCACATCCGTTGGAACACCCCCACAAGCACCCCCTCAAGTACCCCCACAAGCTCGCTTCATAATGAAGGCAACAAATTTTATACGGACAATGATAATATAAAACGTGTTGTCAATGCGCTTGGAACACAGCAAATGTCTGTAAAAGAATTACTTGTAGCTGTAAATTTGAAAGATCGGAAAAACTTCATCGAATATTCATTAAATCCAGCTATGAAGGAGGGTTTTGTTCGAATGCTTTATCCTGAAAACCCCAAACATCCCCGTCAAAAATACCTTCTAACCGTAAAAGGTATCGGACTCTTTCACGAAACTTTAACCTCAACCCCAATAACCCCAATAACCATCAATAACCTATAACCAATGATTCTCATCAACATCGGAGACGAACTCCTCTTAGGACAAGTCATCAACACCAACGCCGCCTTCATCGGGCAGCAAATGGCCTTAGCGGGCATCGAAATGACCGAATGCGTCACCATCGGCGACGACGAAGATGCCATTCGCAATACCATCACGAATGGCTTTGAAAAAACCAACCTGATTGTGGTCACCGGCGGGCTCGGACCCACCCGCGACGACATCACCAAAAAGGTGATCTGCGACTACTTCCACCGCGAATTGGTAGTGGACGAGCCGACCTTGGAGTGGGTGCGCGAGATTTTCGCCGCCCGCGGGATGGAACTCACAGAGACCAACAGCCACCAGGCCGACGTACCCGACGGCTGCACCGTCCTGAAGAACACCCTGGGCACCGCCCCGGGACTCTGGATAGAACAGGACGGCAAGATTCTGGTCGCACTGCCCGGCGTGCCGTTCGAGATGGAAAAACTTATCTGTGAGGAAGTTCTGCCGAGATTGCAGGAAATCTTCCACCACGAGCACGCCGTGCTGTACAAGGTGCTGCAGTGTACCGGCATCAGCGAGAGCAACCTCTCCGACCAGCTCACCGACTTCGAGGCGCAGCTGCCGGAGAACATCAAATTGGCCTACCTGCCGAAACCGGGCATCATCCGTCTGCGGCTGACCGCCTCGGGTGCCAACAACGAAGAGCTGCAAACTTCTTTGAACCAGCAATTTGAGAAACTCAAAGCGGAGGTGGGCCCGTTGGCCTTCGCCGACGAGGACATCCCGATGGAAGCGGTCATCGGCAAGCTCCTGCGCGGGAGCGGTAAGCGCGTGGCTACCGCCGAAAGCTGCACCGGCGGCTTCATCGCGCACTTGATCACCTCCGTGCCGGGCAGTTCCGAATATTTCCAAGGGAGCGTGGTCTCCTACAGCAACCAGGTGAAGCGCGACATCCTCAACGTGCGGGAGGACAACCTCAAGAAACGCGGCGCGGTGAGCGAGCCGGTCGTCAGCGACATGGCCCTCAACGTCATGGACCTCTTGGATGTCGATTACGCCGTGGCCACCTCCGGCATCGCAGGTCCCGACGGCGGCACTGCCGAGAAACCCGTCGGCACCGTCTGGATAGCTGTGGCCACCCCCACCCGACTGGTTACCAAAGAGTTCCATTTCGGGAAGCACACCGGTCGGAAGCAAATCATTGAGCGGGCCGCCCACGCCGCACTCAACATGCTGCGCATCGAAATCGAGAAAGACATCCACCGATGAACGCGCAAATCGCCCGCTTCCGGCAATATTTAGTCTATGAAAAAGGCCTCTCGCCCAAGAGCGTGGAGGCCTATTTGCACGATGTGCAGCTGTTGGCGGACTTTCTGGGCGAGGACAAAATCGAGAACGCCACCTTTGAGGAGTTGCAGAAGTTCCTGAAACACCTTTACGAATCGGACTTCAACGCGCGGTCGCAGGCACGGATTGTCTCCGGAATGCGGGCCTTCTACCGCTACCTCATCTATGCCAACCTGCGGGAGGACGACCCGACGGAACTGTTGGATGCTCCCAAAATCGGGATGCATCTCCCTGATGTACTAACCGTTGAGGAAATTCAGGACATCATGGACGTGATAGACTTGAGCACGCCGGAGGGTCACCGAAACCGCGCCATGGTGGAGGTGATGTACGGCTGTGGCTTGCGGGTCAGCGAGTTAGTGACCTTACGGCTCTCCAACCTCTTTTTCGACGACGGCTTCATCAAGGTGGTAGGCAAGGGCAGCAAGGAGCGGTTGATCCCCATCGGGACAACAGCCATGAAGATGGTGAACCTTTACATTAACGGAAAACGTAAAGAGCTAAAAATCAAGAAAGGGGAAGAGGATTACGTCTTTCTGAACCGTCGGGGGGCGCACCTCACCCGCGAGATGGTCTTCATGCTCGTCAAGAAGTGGGTAAAAGAGGCGGGCATCGACAAGACAGTGAGTCCGCACACGTTCCGGCACTCCTTCGCCACGCACCTCATCGAGGGCGGCGCCGACCTCCGCGCCGTGCAGGAGATGCTCGGCCATGAAAGTATCACGACTACGGAAATCTACACGCATCTGGACCAGGATTACCTGCGGACGAACATCGCGTTGTTCCATCCGAGGTATTAATTTCAATCTCCGCCCAGGGCGATGTGGGCAAATATTGGAAAAGTGTCATGAATGACAGCTTTTAACCTTGGAAAAGTGTCAAAAATAGATAGTATTTTTCTTGGATAATGAAAAAAAGATATTATCTTTGCATTCTGAAATACTGAGTGTAATGATTAATAGAAAACTTATTATCCTCTTGTTTCTTGCCATCGCAATACTGCTGGCAGGCTGCAGGGTGCTGTACGATTTCAAACCCATAAAGCAGTTTGATCAGAAAGAATATGACCAGATGATTACTTCTGTCTTGGACCGGGATTTCAAAATCAAACCTATAGTCAGTGAGTACGAGCAGTTTGACGCTTATCGGACGTGCATCCAGGACAGTTTGTGGCAACATCAGACTGCTGTCCAGCCGGTTCAAATCCTCTACTTCAAAAAGGATTCGCTTCTCTCCTATCACATCAATTGCACGGCAAAGGGCGGACTCTCCAACCTGAACTGGAATACGGATCAACGGTTTGAAACATTCCCGCCGGCGACGGCTGTCCCCATCACTCCGCAAATGCAGAATCTGTCGAAAATCAGAGACATTTACGGAATCAACGACGATTCCGAGTACCTGATTGTAGTGTTTTGGACCAATATGCTTCCGAAAATCTCAAAATCGGCCATTGAAACAGTCAAGACCAATTTGCGCGAAAACGGAGCCGTCAAGAAAGCGGGCATCATGTTGGTCAACACGGACAAATTTTATGTAACGCCGTAATGAACCCCACCGCAAAACTTTTCGCCCTCTTCAGTGCACTGGCACTCCTGCTCCCCGCGTGCGTCACCGTGCGCGACTACGACGGGAACCGCTACCGCACGCTGAAAATCAACGGGATGCGATAATATACGGAAATTCAATTTTTTTGAGATTCAGGGTGTAGTTTTTCATCCCCCTTTGTAGTCAAAAGGAAAACAATGTCTGACAGATGAAGCAGAAAAAAGACAAAGAACAGAAAGAACGCGACTTCGAGCGGTTAGTGCAGGAGCAGCGGCAGACCATCTACTCGGTGTGCTACCTCTTCGCCAACGACCGGCAAGAAGCGGACGACCTCGCCCAAGAGGTGCTGATACGCCTCTGGCAGGGCATCGACAGTTTCGAAGGGCGCAGCTCAGCCAAAACGTGGGTCTATCGCGTGGCCCTGAACACCTGCGTGACCTTCGACAAACGCAACCGCCGCCGTCCCGACTGCGTGCCGTTGGAAATGGACATCGACCTTTTCGCCGCCGAGGAGGCCTGTCCGGCGGCAAGCCGACTGCACAAGCGCATCGCACGGCTGCATCCCTTCGACCGCGCACTGATTCTGCTTTGGCTCGAAGACCTGCCCTACGACGAGATTGCCGCCATCCTCGGCATCACCGTCGATAACGTCAGCGTACGGCTGGTACGCATACGCGAGAAACTCAAATCATTCACCGACTAAACCTCAAAACAGATATGGAACAGTACGAAGACATCAAAAGCGAACTGCAGCAGGAACTGCACGACCTGCAGCAGAATGTGGAGCAGCACAGCACCTTCAACAGGGAGGTATGGCAGCGTGCGGTGAAACGGCACAGCAGACACCTCTATATGCAGAACTTGCTTTCCGTCATATTTTTGGTAGTCATCATAACCGCCAGTAACTTTATCCTCTGTGAATATTGGCCGTGGTGGCTTTTACTCCCCAGTGACCTCTTTCTTGGCTGGATTACGTTGGACAGTCTTATCGCCACCAACGGTCTCCGAAAAGCCGACGCGCAGAGTCGCGAAGGTCTCCTTTCGCTGCGGGATAGTATTCAAAAGAGCACGACCTATTCGAAGCGTAAACGCATTGTCATACAGGTTGTTGGCATAATAATATCATTGTTGATATATGTTTACCTCTTTTTCTACGACAGATCAATGTTCTTTACTCTACTAGTCTCCGGTCTTTTGTCCATTCCTGTCGTGATCAAAACCTCCAAGCGGGTAAAGAAACGCTTCGACGAACTCAACGAAGAAATCGACGAGTTACTGAACGAATCCCGACCTTCTTAAGTCTTAAGTCTAAATTATTATAAAACAAACGTTTATGAAGAAAATCTTTTTGTTGCTGATGGCGATGATCTGTGCGTTGACCGCTTTCGCGCAGAAGGGTGACCTGAACCTGAATGATCCCATCAAAGCCGACCCCAACGTGACCATCGGCAAGCTGGACAACGGTCTGACCTATTATATCCGCAAGAACACCTACCCGAAGAATCGTGTGGAGTTCCGTCTCGCGGTGAATGTCGGCTCCAACCAGGAGAACGATAACCAGCAGGGCTTGGCGCACTTCACCGAGCACATGGCCTTCAACGGCATCGAGGGTTTCCCGGGCAATAGCGTGGTGGATCACTTGCGCAGCAAGGGCGTGGTGTTCGGTGCCGACCTCAACGCCAACACCTACTTCGACGAGACGGTCTATATGATCCCCATGCCGACGGACGATCCTACCAACATTGACCTCGGCCTCAAAATCATGAGAGGCTGGGCTGCCGGTCTGCTCTTCGACAACAAAGAAATTGACGAGGAGCGCGGTGTCATTATCGAGGAACACCGTCTCGGTCTCGGTGCCGTGGACCGTATGCGCAAGGAGTATTGGCCGATCCTGATGCAAGGTTCCCGCTATGCCGACCGTATGCCCATTGGTAAGCTTGACATTCTGCAAACCTTTGACTACCAAGTCATCAAGGACTTTTACAACGATTGGTATCGTCCAGACCTACAGGCGGTGATTGTGGTAGGTGATATCAACGTGGCGGAAGTGGAAGGCAAAATCAAAGCTATGTTCGGCAACATCCCCGCCAAACAAAACCCCCGCAAGAAAGAGACCTACGGAATCGCCCCCAACAAGGAACCGCTCGTGGCCGTCTGCACTGACAAGGAAGCCACCGGCAACATGGTGATGGTCATCCGCAAGCACGAACACACTCCGATGAAGACCATCGGTGATTTCCGTGAACAACTTTGCATCGACCTCTATAACACCATGTTGGACACCCGCTTTACGGAAATGGCGCTGGACCCGAAGTGCCCGTTCATGGGTGCCAACGGCGGATATGGCAACTTTTACGGTAACACCGATGCTTACGCTTTGGAAGCCATAGCTAAGGAAAACCGCATTCCCGATGCGCTGCGCGCGCTCCTGCAAGAGGACTACCGCGTGCTGAAATACGGTTTCCTGCAGACCGAACTCGATCGTGCCAAAGAGGAACTCCTGGAGCTCTACGACAAGGCGGCCAAGGAGGCTGACAAGACCGAATCTGCCAGTTTCGCCTCCGAATACGTCAACAACTTCCTGCATCAAGACCCCATCCCGGGTGCAAAACGTGAGAACAATTACGCCAAGAAGCTGATGGGAGATATTACCTTGGAGGAAATCAATGCATTGGCCAAGAATTGGGTGACGGAAGATAATATGGTGGCCGTTGTCACCGCCCCAGACAAAGAAGGCGTCACCGTTCCCGGCAAGGACGAGATCCTTTCTATATTGAAAGACAAGTCTTTAACTAATGTACAACCTTATGTGGATACCTATAAGGATCAGGAAATCCTCGAAAAGGAGACACTGAAGCCCGGCAAAATCACAAATGTGGAGACAATCGAGACCGTAGGTGCCGAGAAATGGACGCTCTCTAACGGCATCACTGTCTATCTGAAGAAAACCGACTATAAGAACGATGAGATTCTGTTTACCGCCATCAGCAAGGGCGGCAAAACGCTCTATCCCGTGAAAGATCTGGCTTCCGCTGATTTCGCTTGCGACATTATCAACCGCGGCGGTATCTCCGAATTGGACTACAACTCCCTGATGAAGAAGATGAAAGGCAAAAACGCCGGCGTCTCCCCGGAAATCAACCTCCTGACGGAAGGCTTCAGCGGCTCCTCCTCCCCGAAAGACCTGGAGTTCTTCTTCCAGTACCTCAACGCCTTCTTCACCAACCCGCGCATCGACCCCAACGCTTTCGAATTGGTGATGGACGAGAGCCACGAGGGCATCAAGATGCTCCAAGCACAACCGATGTACCAGTTCTTGGGCCAGTTGATTGAAGCCGCTAACAATAACGACCCCTATATGAAACAGTTCTTCTCTTACGATGAGGAATATCTGAAACAGACTGACTTCGATCGCGCCGTGCAGATCTACAAGGAGCGTTTCGCCAATCCCGCTGACTTTACCTTCCTTTTCGTGGGCAACTACGACGAAAAACAGATGAAAGAATTCGTGGAACTCTACCTCGGTTCCATGAAGACCGAATCCGGTAAGAAAGAGAACTACAACCTCAACGTACTGAAACCGCGTCCCGACAAGGCCTCTACGCAAACCGTTTATGCCGGTACCGAGGAACAGGGCTGGATGGGCATGTTCATCACCAACCCCATCGACTGGAGCTACCGCAACGCCATCATCACCGATATGATCGGTGAGGCATTAGACATCCTGTTCGTCAAGATTGTGCGTGAAAAGATGGGCGATGTCTATTCCCCGACGGTAAGTATGAGCGCCGGCAAACTGCCTCGTCCTGAAATAACCCTGATGATTCTCTTAGGTTGCGACCCGGTGAAGACCGACAAATTGGCTACTGCCAGCCTCAAGATTCTTAACGACTTCAAGGCCAAGGGTCCAGACAATAAGACCATGGCCCTCATCAAGAAGCAGATGACCAGCACCCATGCCAAGAACATCCAATCCAACAGCTTCTGGTTAGGCTATATCAGCGGCAAGGTTATCCAAGATGAGCCGATTATCGCGCCTTCCGAATACGACAACATCGTCAATTCGGTTACCAAGAAAGAGATGGTCGAATTCATGAAAAAGTACTTCCACCCCGAAATCTACACTCGTGTCGATATGCAGCCGACGACGATGCAGCAATAGGCTTTGGCTTTATAAATCCAGCCTGAATGAGAAATCCCAGAAGTTTGGTATTGCCATTTTTTGAGGTTAGGGTGTAGTTTTTCATCCCCCTTTGTAGTCAAAAGGAAAACAATGTCTGACAGATGAAGCAGAAAAAAGACAAAGAACAGAAAGAACGCGACTTCGAGCGGTTAGTGCAGGAGCAGCGGCAGACCATCTACTCGGTGTGCTACCTCTTCGCCAACGACCGGCAAGAAGCGGACGACCTCGCCCAAGAGGTGCTGATACGCCTCTGGCAGGGCATCGACAGTTTCGAAGGGCGCAGCTCAGCCAAAACGTGGGTCTATCGCGTGGCCCTGAACACCTGCGTGACCTTCGACAAACGCAACCGCCGCCGTCCCGACTGCGTGCCGTTGGAAATGGACATCGACCTTTTCGCCGCCGAGGAGGCCTGTCCGGCGGCAAGCCGACTGCACAAGCGCATCGCACGGCTGCATCCCTTCGACCGCGCACTGATTCTGCTTTGGCTCGAAGACCTGCCCTACGACGAGATTGCCGCCATCCTCGGCATCACCGTCGATAACGTCAGCGTACGGCTGGTACGCATACGCGAGAAACTCAAATCATTCACCGACTAAACCTCAAAACAGATATGGAACAGTACGAAGACATCAAAAGCGAACTGCAGCAGGAACTGCACGACCTGCAGCAGAATGTGGAGCAGCACAGCACCTTCAACAGGGAGGTATGGCAGCGTGCGGTGAAACAGTCCAGCAATGAACTCTACTGGCTCAACGCTTTTCTCACAGGAGCGACAGTAGTCATCATGATTGCCGCAACCATCGCCTTCGCTCTCATCAAGTGGCCATGGTGGCTCATCCTCTTGTTCGATCTTTACTTTGGTTGGATAGCGGTTGACAGCCTTTTCGCCATAATCGGTCTCCGGAAGGCCGACGTGCAGAGCCGCGAAGGTCTCCTCTCGCTGCGGGAAAGTTTAAAGACCTACTCGAAGCGCAAACGCACCATCATCCGAATTATCGGAATCATTTTGTTTCTAGTACTTGAAGTTTTCCTCTTTTTTTACGATCGCATTGCCTTCTTCTCCATGATTATTTGGGGCAGCTTCTTTAATGGCTCCTTTGGTCGCAAAAGAACCCGGGAGGTGACGAATCGTTACGACGAGCTTAGCGAGGAAATCGACGAGCTACTGAAAGAATAAAAACGCAATTAAAGACCACACCTCCGCCAAAATTCGCCTCCTGTGAGTTTGGCGGTGGCCGGTGTTGCGGGAATTCGTATCTTTGACGCGTCAAAATCACTTATCAATAAATAGATTTATAATTATGTGGAGCACAGTTATTTACATTATTTTACTTATTCTCGGAATCATTGGAATGGCGTACTACCTTTATAACGGCATTCGCAATAAAAAGCTGAAAGAAGAAGGCAAAGAAGGAAAGGACAATTTATGGCTCATGGGTGTCTCTATCGCTCTGATGACCGTGCCTATTATGCATTTGACGGGAAAATGGATCTCTCCTTACATCACCAGCGAGATTGCCCTTTATTTCTTGCAGACACTGATCATCATCGTTCTCATGTTGGTCATCAGCTTTATTGTCAAAGGTATTGCAAAGAGGGATCACAGTTCTGTATAATGTCTATCGTGAATGCGACAGCTTGAAAATCAACGAGATGCTCACCCAGAAAGAGGGAAAGTATGTGGAAAAGATCTCCGATGAGGTTTTCGACAAGAAGGTGAAGAAGGGATACGTGCTGTTGGATTTCGGGGCGAGATGGTGCGGTCCGTGCCGGCTGCTGGAACCACGCTTGGAGAACCTTGCTCGCCAGCACCGCAAGACGGTTGCCTTCTTCAAAATCGACATTGACGAGTCCCCCGTGACCGCAAACCGCTTTGGCGTGAAAGTAGTGCCGACCGTCGTTTTGCTGAAAGACGGCGTGGAGGTCAACCGCTTTGAGGGCGGTGGCCTCTCGGAATCGGAAATCGGGAAGTGGATAGAGGAGAATGCGAGGTAAAAGATAATCAATTGTTTTGCCTGTTCTGGTAGGCTTTCCACTTGTCAGGAATTGCCAAATCATAATCAGCAGACTTGAGATGCACAATATCTGGCAAGATGCACTGGCGGAATCTTGATTCATAACGTTCTAGGTTGATCACTCTTGATGTGCTGATACCACTCAAGCTGTTGGAACGATGGAAAGGAGGGAAATAGACAAATACTTTCGTCCCTGCCGCCATGGCCAACTCAATAGCGGGAATCATGTCGCTGTCGGCAGACACAACAATGGCCACATCGCAATGATGATTATTAGCATCATTGACGATTTGTGTCGCAATCCTGACATCGGATTCCTTCTCTTCGTATGTCTGAATGATATGGCCACAATTGTAGCATTTGATGTTCTTGCGTAGATATTTGCCTAAGAACAATTGGAACTTTGGATTCTCCTTGTTGGCTTGAAAAAAGGCGTTTTGTCGCAATGCTTTATCAAGATTGTCCGGTTTGGCAGAGAAATATTTCACACATACCAACTCCTGATTCGGTTTCATGAACATTTCAAAAAACTTCACGACATCCAACCAGTAATAACGCCTCCATTTCATGTTCTTTTTCAGACCATAATAGAGGTTAAACCCATCAACATAGACAATAACTTTCTGTTTATCCATTGTTTTCATTGTTTTTCAAAAAATAAGCCCACTTATTGGGAGTGGGCGAGCCTTAGTATATTCCACCTAAGGGGGATTCGGCGGCAAAGATACAATTTTTTTTATTACTTCATCACTTTTGCAAAATAATAGTATTTTTGCCAACGAAAAACATCTTCCGTAATGAACCCCGCCGCAAAATTTTTCGCCCTGTTCTGTACACTGGCGCTCCTGTTCCCCGCGTGCGTGACCGTGCGCGACTGCGACGGGAACCGCTACCGCACGCTGAAAATCAACGGGATGCGGTGGATGGCGGAGAACCTACGGACAACCCATTACGCCGACGGGAGCCCGATTGTACGGGGAGAGGTGGCGGACAAGGACACGACCGTTGCCTGCTATTTCGACTACGGCAACAGCCAAGATTCCGTGCGGAAGTACGGGCTACTCTACACCTGGACGGCAGCGGTGCGCGATACGGGAACGACCTCCACGATCGTGCAAGGGGTCTGTCCCGACGGTTGGCACCTGCCGGACGACGCGGAATGGACGGCGATGACACGGGGCTGTGTCGCGGAGGGCTACCAATACCGTATTCCCTTCTCAGCCCAAAATATGCGGATTATCAAACGGTTTGTGCGTCCGCCTCGCAGCGGCTACCGCTACCCCGGCAACTACTCGAAAGTGGGCGAAGAATCCTTCTGGTGGAGTTCCACGCCCTCAAGCGACGGCACCGCCACGGGCCGCTATCTGGAGAACTTCAACTACCCCTGCCCGTACGTCTGCTTCGGGAAGGTGTATAACGGCTACAGCGTGCGCTGTGTGCAAGACGGGGCGAAAGTCACCGCCCCGAAGCTAAAAGTCAAAAATCGGAAAAAAGGGAACGTGCGGAGTGTGTCGCAGTTGGACACATATACCATCCCGCACAAAACGGTCATGCCTCGTTCTTTCTACTCCTTTGCTGAAAAAACGCAAGTGAACACCTGGTTCCATACGGAAGAAAAACAGGTTATTCTGAACTACTGCATAAATGGGCTGAAACCGTTCTCCACATTCCAGACCCCTGGCTATCTCACCTACTATTTTTCACTCGACCGGAACAATCTGATTTACAACTGCGTCTTCGATTCTCTTACCTATCTTATTGACAATCATTCAGATGTGAGAGGAACGGTCAAAATGAATCTTTGGACAGAAGACGGGGACAGTGTAGTTGTTCAAGGCTTTAAGAGTCATTACTATGTGCCGATTTCTTCGGATTCGGGTTTACTTTATTGTTGTACCTTCCTGAAAAATGTTTTCGACTATCGACTTGACGTGCGGATCAGGATGTTTTCCCGTCCGATGTTCCATGTTTTTTCGTATAAAGATGGCCAGCTCAATCCGATTCGCGGCCTTGGCACTTATCCGGCCATCCACCGTAGCAAGGACATTACACGCTACAACTACCACTTCACCTCCTCCATGAACAAAGACACGGATTTGGTGGCGATATACACCTTCATCGATTCGCTGTATGTTATCCACCGCGACGGCACGCAAGAGCAGCACTATATCCACAGTAAGCACCAACGGCATGTCCAGGAAGAATTTGACACGGCCAACACGTACAATTACACGAAATTAGCCCGTACGGAGAGTGCCAAAACCTCGTACCTTGGCGTGGTTTATGATTCTTACCGGAACCTGTACTACATTACCGTTTCCAGACCGATGCCTTACGAGAACAAAGACGGTACCCGAAACAAAATCTCCGACAAACCTTGGTCGCTGCTGGTGCTGGACTCCGCTTTCCGGCAGATTGCGGAGATGGACATGCCCGACTGTTTGAGCAAGCATGAGCTCATGGTGGTGCCGAAAGGAATAGCCTTAGCCGACAAACGGCTGTCCGACGAAGAGAAAACCTGTTTTGTGATATTAAGATACAATGAAAAAGACCTGTATAATACTGACATTGCTGTTGTTCGCAGGCATTCTCGCGGCGCAACCAAACGGAAATAACCTGAAACGGCACACCCGCTTCTTCAAGGCCTACATGCACGAGACATTCCCGGATTTCAAGATCCGCGACGGGGAGTACCTGTTCATCCTGCCGACAGGCTGCCGGAACTGTGTCGAGCAGGCAACTGACTATCTGAGTGCGCATTTGGACCTGATAGCGGGAAAGTACCAAGCGATGCTCGTCTCTGCCGCCACCCTGAAAAAGCTGCCCTCCGACATCCGCGAAAAGGTGCCGAACCTGCTGTGTGACCCCACCATCAAGCTCGACCGCATGTCGTTCGGCATCGACGGGGTTTCTGTGCTGAAAATCAAGAACGGAAAGATTGTAGCCTACAAGAGTATGACCCCGGAGGATTTGAAGAAAGACCCGGCAGCGTTCTTTGTACCGATAGAAACGGCGAAATGATTCTCGGCGAATAGGGTGAATTATTCGATAATTATTCCCATTGCAACCAAAGACCCATTATTGGATCTGATAAAAATATCTTTTTGTCTTCAATGACGATGAGATCCTTGTCCAATAGGGATTTCTTGATGATGTTGACGTTGGCGGATGATCCTAAATGGTAGTCTTGTATGATTTTGGCAGAAGACAAACCAGTGTGATTTCCATCTGCCACGGCCCGCAGGAAATTCATTTGATAGGCAGTCAATTCATCGGTTTTGGCTTCGAAAACATCATTGCATTGATCCACCAACTCTTGGAGTGCATCAGCAAGTATGTTTTCCGACACTTTTCGTGTGGTTCTCTGGAATACATACCAAGATAGCTGCTGTACGTACGAAGAGTTTCCATCAACGTGTTCCACAATCCACAACGCCTGGTTCTTTGAAATGACTTTTCCCTCCTGTTTGAATTTGTCTTTGATGTATTTCACCCAATAATTGGCTGGAATTCGTTGCAAATAGAGTATGTCTCCGAATTTGTAAAATGGCTTTGTGTTGTCATCAAAAAGGGCCTCCATCATGTGTTTCCTGCTCCCGAACAAGCAGTAGGAGGTTCTCTCGTGGTGCTGCCAAATCGAACGAAGTTCGGTCTGAAACTGCAACGAGTCAGGGTAGTTCCCAATTTGCTGAAACTCATCCACACATACCACGATTTGAATGTCTTTGCGTTGTGCTATCCTTTCCGGCAATTGGAGCAAATCGTCCATAGAATGATCTTGTGGCGAAAGCTGTAACTTGATGGTCATTTCACTCATCGGGTCTGCAGAAGCGTTCACACCAAAACTAAAACGACTGAGAAAGTTTTTGGCATTCTCCATCCATTCCTCCATCTTGTTGGCCGTTTGGGATAACACCGCAGAAGCAAGCTTTTCACAAAATTCCTCCCTGTTGCGACACTTCTGCACATCAACATACACAACTTTCAATGACTTATTCTCTGTCAACCCTTTCACTTTTTTCACCAAAGATGTTTTACCCCATCGGCGTGGAGATACAATGAAGGTGTTCACGCCATATTGAAAGTTAGAAACCAACTTGGTTGTTTCTTTCTCTCTGTCAGTAAATGTGTTACCACTAACAGTCTTCCCAAAAACGAACAATTTTTCCATATATTAAACTAATAATCTTATAACTAATAAACGTATTAGTTATAAGATTATTGCATGAAAATCAAAACAATGCATAATATACTGACAATCAACAATTAAAGACATATTTACACTTGTCATCCGCTCCTTTCTATTGCCATTGCCCATAACCAATAAACCATAACCCAGCTTCTATAACCCATAACCATTAAAAATCGTATCTTTGCCGCATCAAATTAAAACCTACCAACTATGGCAATCTTAGTAAAAAACATAAAGCAATTAGTGCAGGCGGAGCCCAAATCCATCAAGTTCCGCGCCGGCAAGGAGATGCAGAACCTCCCCGTCATCGACAACGCCTACCTGCTCACCGAAGGCGACAAAATCAAGGAATTCGGCAAGATGGAGGACTTCAACCCCGACATCCTGAAGAAAATCAAGGAGCCCATCGAGGAGATCGACGCCACGGGCAAGTTCGTGTTCCCCTCCTTCTGCGACTCCCACACGCACATCGTCTATGCGGGCAGCCGCGAAGTCGAGTACATCGACAAGATCAAGGGCTTGAGCTACGAGGAGATTTTCAAACGCGGCGGCGGCATCCTCAACTCCGCGAAACGGCTGCACGAAACCTCTGAGGAGGAACTCTACGACCAGGCTTGGCAGCGGCTGGAGGAGATGGCCTCCTTCGGCACGGGCGCGTGCGAGATCAAGAGCGGCTACGGCCTTACCACCGAAGACGAACTCAAGATGCTGCGCGTCATCCGCAAGCTGAAAGAGAACTCCCCGCTCACCATCAAGGCCAACTTCCTCGGGGCCCACGCGGTGCCGCTGCTCTACAAGGACAATCCCGACGGCTACGTGGATCTCATCATCAACGAGATGATCCCGATGGTGGCCGCCGAAGAGCTCGCCGACTTCGTGGACGTCTTCTGCGACAAGGGCTTCTTCACCACCGAGCAGACTGAGCGCATTCTGATGCAGGGCATCAAGTACGGTCTGCGCCCGAAAATCCACGCCAACGAGATGGCCTGCTCCGGCGGCATCCAAGTCGGCGTGAAATACAATGCACTCTCCGTTGACCACTTGGAATACACGGGTGAGGAGGAGATTGCGGCTCTCTACAAGAGCGAGACGATGCCCACGGTGCTGCCCGGCGCTGCCTTCTTCCTCGGGATGCAGTGCGCCCCCATCCGCAAGATGATCGAAAGCGGTCTGCCCGTCGCGCTCGCCTCCGACTTCAACCCCGGCTCCTGCCCGTCCGGCAACATGCAGCTGGTCTTCGCCATGGGTTCCGTGATGTACAAGATGCTGCCCGAGGAGACGGTCAACGCCACGACGATCAACACGGCCTACGCTATGGACGTCTGGCGCGAGTTGGGCACCATCACGAAAGGAAAGATTGCCAACTTCTTCATCACCAAGCCGATGGACACGCTCTACTACATGAACTACGCCTTCGGAAGCAACAAGGTGGAACAGGTGTTCCTGAATGGAAAAAGAAGGTAATAATTGTAGAGACGCGACGCATTGCGTCTCTACAACAAATCTTAACAATGTTCGTTGAATCTCCTGTATAGATATGTTTTGGCACGTCTCTACATCAGGGCATCCCTAACGTAATCGATAAACTTCTTCAAATTGGTCCTGCCATACAGCCAAATCACCCGCTCCTTTTCACCCAACCGACTCACCACCACGTAGTTGGAACATCCATCTTGGTCTTTTTCGGAGGCGCAGACCCGCAACAGGTAGTCCTGGTCGTTGACCTCGAACACCACTCTGAACTGCTCGGTGGATTTCCGAATGTCCTGGTTGAATTTCTTGTATTTGTGTGACTTAGGTTTGGCATCGCACGTGAGCACCTTCACGAAGGAGGCGTTGTGCGCTATCAAGTTGAGCCAGATCGGCTTCTGCGAAGCACTGTACTCGAACTTCTCGAAATGGCGTTTCTTTTCGTATTTGCCGAAAAGCTTGTCCAAATCGGCAGACTGGGCGAATACACCGCCGAAAAGCCCCGCGAATAACAGGCAAAAACCGATTTTCTTTAAAACACTTTTCATCATTTTGATTATTTGGTGAATCAACGTGTATGAACGGTTTTAATGGTTAAAAGTTTAATTTGTTTCAGTTTTCAAGTTTTCGAAAGTGCAAAGCTAAAAGCCAAAAGCTAAAAGCTAATACTCCCTGATCCTGTTCTCTATCGCCATGATGGCATCGCGGCACTGCGCGGCTAAATCGAAATCAAGGTCCTTCACCGCCTTGTCCATCTGTTTCCGCAACGCCTTCTTCTTCTTCTCCAACTGCTCCACATTGTACATCGTCAGGTCCTCAGCAGCAACCGCTAACTTCTTCTCCTTCCGCTCGTACGTCGCCCCCATTCTCTGCTTGTTGTTGTCGCTGGCCATGCCGGTGAGCAACATCTCGTCCGACTTCACCACACCCTTCGGCACAATGTGATGCAACTCGTTGTATGCTATCTGTTTGGAACGTCGTCTGTTAGTTTCGTCAATGGTGGCCTGCATCGATTTGGTGATTTTGTTGGCGTAGAAAATCACCCGACCGTTCACGTGGCGCGCAGCACGGCCGGCCGTTTGCGTGAGCGAACGCACGTTGCGCAGGAAACCCTCCTTGTCGGCATCCATGATGGCCACCAACGAAACCTCCGGCAAATCCAACCCTTCCCTCAGCAGGTTCACGCCCACTAACACGTCGATGGCTCCCGCCCGCAAATTCTGCAGAATCTCCACACGGTCAAGGGTTTCCACATCGGAATGGATGTAGCACGACCTTATGCCAATATTGATGAGGTAGGTGTTCAGCTCTTCGGCCATGCGTTTGGTCAGTGTGGTCACCAAGACGCGCTCGCCCTTATCGACTGTGTCTTCGATTTCGTTCAGCAAGTCATCCACCTGATTCGTGGCAGGGCGCACCTCGATGGGCGGATCCAACAGTCCCGTGGGGCGCACCACCTGCTCCACCACGATGCCGCCCGACTGCTCGAGCTCGTAGTCCGCCGGTGTCGCGCTCATATAGATGGTCTGCCCCACCAGCGCCTCGAACTCGTCGAACTTCAGCGGACGGTTGTCCAAAGCGGCGGGCAACCGGAAACCGTACTCCACCAAGTTGATTTTGCGGGATCGGTCGCCGCCGTACATCGCCCCGATTTGCGGCACCGTGACATGGCTCTCGTCAATCACCAGAATGAAATCGTCGGGGAAGAAATCGAGGATGCAGAACGGACGCATCCCAGGCTCGCGCTTGTCGAAATAGCGGGAATAGTTCTCGATGCCGGAACAGTAGCCCAGTTCCTTCATCATCTCAATATCGTACGTTACACGATCTTCCAAACGTTTGGCTTCCAAGTGTTTGCCAATGGATTTGAAATAATCGCGCTGTTCGCCCAAGTCCAACGTAATCTGATTGATGGCCTCGTTCATTGTCTGCTGCGTGGTCACGAAAATGCTGGCCGGGTAGATGACGACGTTCTCCTCCTTGGCAATCACCCCGCCCGTCGCCGCCTCGATAACCGACAGAGACTCAATCTCATCGTCCCAAAAAATGATTCGGAAGGCGTGCTCGTTGTACGGCGGGAAAATATCCACCGTATCGCCCTTCACACGGAACTGTCCGGGTTGGAGATCCAATTCCGTGCGCGAATAGAGACTGGCCACAAACTTGAGAAGCAGCGAGTTGCGGTCTATGACCATACCCGTGTGCAGGTGCACGACGTTTTTGGCAAAGTCATCCGGGTTTCCAATACCATAAATACATGAAACTGAGGCCACTACAATAACATCCCGCCTACCCGACATTAACGCGGCAGTAGTATGTAACCGCAGTTTTTCAATCTCGTCATTGATGGACAAATCCTTCTCAATGTACGTGTTGGTGGTCGGAATGTAGGCCTCCGGTTGGTAATAGTCGTAATAGGATACATAGTATTCGACCGCGTTTTCCGGGAAGAACTGCTTGAACTCGCTGTAGAGCTGGGCGGCAAGCGTCTTGTTATGGCTCAGAATGAGAGCGGGGCGGTTCACCTGGTTCAGCACATTGGCGATGGTGAACGTCTTGCCGGAACCTGTCACGCCGAGCAACGTCTGCGCCTTCTCCCCGTTGTTCAACCCGGCCACCAACTGCTTGATGGCCTCCGGCTGGTCCCCGGAAGGCTCGTATGCGGATGTCAGTATGAAGTTCATGCTGCTTTTATTTTACTATTTTCAGTTTTTTATACATTATCCCTTTCACTATTCACTATTCACCATTCACCATTCACTATTCACCATTCACTATCAGAATAACAACAAAACGCCGATTATAGAAACCGGCGTTTGTTGAAATCTGCAAAATATTACTTTTAGAATCTGTAGCGGAGACCGACACCGACGTTGGCCAACCCATACCACGGACCATAAATATCGTTCCTGAAGCCTAATACATTGACCATCGGACGCCAATCCACGGTAAGGTTCAACGGAATGCCGAATTCCCATTCAAAACCAATTTGGGCACCCACATTCAGACGGACGGCCGAATAACTATACTCATTGTAGTAACGACCATAGCCAAAACCGACACCGGCAGCAGGACCCACGAACCAGTTCCAAATACCTTTGATATTGAACACCCAATCAAAAGAAGCGGTGGCATCCGCGTATGCCCAAGGATTCCATACATTACCCAAACCTGCTGTCACATCCACATACATGTCATCAAGAATGGAATGTTGATAAGAGAATTCAAGGTTGTAGCCCAAGCGGCCGCCAATGGCACGAGGCTGAGCGAAAGCGACACTTGCAAAAGCAAGCATGACAATCATTGTTGTAAAAAGCTTTTTCATACTATCTTTAATTTTTAAGTTTCAAAGCGCAAAATTAGTTTTTTTTAACGCTTTCAATTTTCATCAAAAAAATAGTTGTAAACAGATTCATATTCATAACCTTTTGCGTAATGACACCCTTTTCTTTTGAGTACCCAACCTAAAAAATTCTTATCTTTGCGCTTTTCATCTGAAAATAGAAAAACCCACCAAAATATTGATAATATGAAAGATATAAAACGCTACACGGTCACTTCCGCACTTCCGTATGCCAACGGCCCCGTCCACATCGGACATTTGGCCGGCGTGTATGTGCCCGCAGACATCTATGTGCGCTACCTGCGCAACAACGGAAAAGAGGTCCTCTTCATCGGCGGATCCGACGAGCACGGCGTGCCTATCACCATCAAGGCGCGCAAGGAAGGCGTGACCCCGCAGGACATCGTTGACCGCTACCACAACATCATCAAGAACTCTTTCGAGCAGCTCGGCATCTCCTTCGACATCTATTCGCGCACCTCCAACCCCACGCATCACGAAACTGCCGCAGAATTCTTCAAGTTCCTTTATGACAACGGAAAACTGATTGAGAAGACTACCCAACACTACTATGACGAGGAGGCTCATGAATTTCTCGCCGACCGTTATATTACCGGCACCTGTCCGCAGTGCGGCAACGAACACGCCTATGGCGACCAGTGCGAAGCATGCGGAACCTCCCTCAACGCCACCGACCTCATCAACCCGAAATCTGCACTGAGCGGCAACACGCCCGTACTGAAAGAAACAAAACATTGGTATCTACCTCTTAATGAATACGATGCATGGCTCAGGGAATGGATTCTGCAAGGCCACAAGGCCGACTGGCGATCCACCGTCTATGGTCAATGCAAGTCGTGGATAGAGCAGGGACTTCAGCCCCGCGCCGTCACCCGCGACCTATCCTGGGGCGTGAAAGTCCCCTTGGAAGAAGCCGAAGGAAAAGTACTTTACGTGTGGTTCGACGCACCCATCGGCTACATCTCCGCCACCAAAGAGTGGGCCGAGGAACATCATGCCGACTGGAAACCGTGGTGGCAGGATCAAGACACCAAACTCGTCCACTTCATCGGGAAAGACAACATCGTCTTCCACTGCATCATCTTCCCCTGCATGCTCAAAGCCCACGGCGGATATATCCTTCCCGACAATGTCCCCGCCAACGAGTTCCTTAACCTCGAAGGCGACAAAATCTCAACTTCAAGAAACTGGGCGGTATGGGCGCATGAATATATAGAAGACTTCCCGGGCAAACAGGATGTGCTGCGCTACACGCTGACCTCCATCGCGCCGGAAACCAAGGACGCAGATTTCACCTGGGCCGACTTCCAAGCTAAAAACAACAACGAGCTGCTTGCCATTTTCGGCAACTTTGTCAACAGAACAGTAGTGCTTTCGCACAAGTATTATGGCGGAATCATACCCGAATGCGGGGTAATGACCGATTACGAGAATGAAATCATCGAAAAGATGAAGGAATTCCCGAACAGGATAGGGGAGTGCATCGAACATTACAAGTTCCGCGAAGCCCAGGCAGAGCTTATGAACCTCGCCCGCCTCGGTAACAAATACCTCACCGACACCGAGCCTTGGAAAAAGCAGAAAGAAAACCCAGAATATGTGAAGACCATCCTCCATGTATCGCTCCAAATATGCGCCTCATTATCCATTCTTTGCGAACCTTTCCTGCCTTTTACGGCAAAAAAACTTCAAAAAATCCTTAATTTGGACAACAAATGCTGGAAAGACGGAGGTAAAAGCGATCTATTGAAAGCCGGCAGCCAACTCAACCCGGCCGAATATCTGTTTGAAAAAATCGAAGACGAAACCATCGCCAAGCAGGTGAAGAAACTGGAGGACACGAAGAAAGCAAATGAGACGGCCAATGCGGATGTTATCCCTGAAAAAGAGCAGGTTTCCTTCGACGACTTCCAAAAGATGGACATCCGCGTGGTGACCGTCCTCGCTGCGGAAAAGGTGGCAAAAACCAAGAAACTGTTGAAACTGAAGGTCAACACCGGCATCGATACGCGCGAAATCATCTCGGGCATAGCAGAATACTACCAGCCTGAAGAACTTGTCGGTAAGCAAGTGCTCATGCTTGTCAACCTCGCCCCTAAAAACATCAAGGGAGTGGAGTCGCACGGCATGGTGCTCATGGCCGAAAACGCCGACGGAAGACTCTCCATCATGCAACCTGAAAAGCAGGTCAAGGAGGGTAGCACGGTAAAATAAAAATCAAACCCTTAATCCCATTCGTAGAGACGCATCTTGATGCGTCTCTATTTCATTTTTATAAGATATTTAGATGCAATACATTATGGTTAAAATGCCCTAAAATAGGGAGTTTTCAAACATTTCAACAAAATAATGGAACACAGAAAATTACATAGAAATAAACATTCAAAAGTTGATAAAAGGGGATTTTATCCAACTTATGCGAGTTACGGTTTGAAAACTTTGTGCATAAATATTGATTACTATAAAACTCCACAAATAGCCGCATTTTTGAACATTTTATATGAACATTTCAACCTTGAAAAAAAGTTGAATTTTATCCACTAATAAAAAAATGAAAGAAATTTACGTTCATATATCCTTCCTTAAAATCTGTATGTTACAATCCACATTATTCACATTATTGTGTTGATTAAATTTAATAACTCATATTTCAAAATTTTTCGATGTTTTTCTTTCAACAAATGAACAGCCATAATTATCATAGAGAAAAAATATTTATTTCTTAGATTTAGATTAAGGCGGCAAAAAATGAGGAAGGTTTGTTTATCTTACGTTTATCTTTTTTGTATTTTTGCAGCCATTATATTTAGCGTAAAAATGAAAATATACATTGGATCTGATCATGCAGGTGTAGGTCTGAAAAAGCTTGTAAAAGAGCATTTTGCAGATCGTTTCGAATTTGAGGATGTGGGAACGTTCACGGAAGAAAGTGTGGACTATCCTGATTTTGCCCATGCTGTTGCTAAGCATGTTTTGGAAAGCGATGGTTCTTTAGGGATACTGATATGCGGGACGGGCAACGGCATGGCCATCACGGCCAACAAGCACGCCGGCATTCGCGCCGCCCTCTGCTGGTCGCCCGAAATATCAGCTTTGGCAAAACAGCACAACAATGCAAATATTGTGGTGTTGCCCGCTCGTTTCATTTCCCCTGATGCAGCTATTTCTACCCTTGAATCCTTCTTCAAATCTGATTTTGAAGGAGGTAGGCACCAAAGAAGAATAGATAAAATTAACATGTGATGGTTAATAATCCTCTTTCTCATAGGGATTTTGAAGAACTAAGAAAAAAAGCTTATGCCCTTCGTCATAATTTTTTTGACGATATGGAAAAGCATTTGCTCAATCTTGAAGGAAATCTGCAAAAAAGGGGGTTCAATGTGGTTTGGGCTAAAGACGGCAATTCCCTGATGGAATCTATGGATAACCTGGCTAAGGAGCTGGATGCGAGAAGGGTAGGGGTTGACTCTAAATTGCCTGTCGATTCCTTATTTAAGGAAATGGCGGATGTTATTCCTTTTGATGTAGTGGAAAATTCAGCTGATGATCTGGACATTTTGGTCATCGATGCTGATTTGGCCGTAAGCGATACCGGTTCCCTTGTTTTCATTGAAAGAAAATCGTCATGCTGCTTCAACAAGGTGAAAAATATGATGGTGATTGTTGATATAGATCAAGTTATCGCCAATCAGAAAGACCTCACTTTTTTCATCGCTCTTAAGAACATTTCGAAAACGGACAGTTTCCCGAAAGATGTAAAAGTGGTGCAGCATCAGCTCAACTATATTTTGCCTTCTGATGTATCCTTCGTGTCCGACCAAATGTACGCACAGGATGATATTAAAATCACTGTGTTTCTCTATATGAATGACATAGAGGCGATTATATCGTCTGACATCGATTTGCTGAAGGAATCGCTGTATTGCATAAAGTGCGGTAGATGCCTTGAAGTATGCCCTGTGGCAAGCGCAGGCGAAAAGCTGTCACCCATAGACCTCATTAAGTTGAACTGCCAGGACAAGTATAACCGCACAGAGCATGTCTTTTCCCATACAACCCTTTGCGGTGCTTGCGATGCGGTTTGCCCTGTACAAGTGCCCATTGTCAAACTGCTGCTTTATGAAATGCAGGTTTCCAACCAAATGGTTAAACCTTCTCGTCCTAAACAGCTCTATTCCCTTTTCGATAAGAGAAGCAAATTGAACAAGGTGAACGGATCATTCTTTAGGTACTTCTTCATCAAAAGATTTTTTGGAAAGAACAAAAACCTCTGCGGATACTTCCAAAGCCAAAACGGCGATTTTTTCAATGTAACGTATCAACCTCCTCACGAAGACAATCCAAATGAGCTCATCAAAGATTCAGATTTTGAATGATAAAATAAGGAATTTCCTTCGGAAATACTACCTTGATAAGATGTACAAAGGGATAATTATCTTTGTTATTATCCTTTTGGCCACTTTTATAGCGTTTTCTCTTTTCGAATATTTTTCCTATTCAAATTCTGTTGTAAGGTCCATACTTTTCTACTCCTTCATTTTGCTTGCTGTTGGCATTGCGGTGGCTTACATTATATTACCTGCGTTGAAAATATCAGGACTTGGAAAACAGCTGTCAAATGAGGAAATAGCAAAAATTATAGGTGACCATTTCGATCAAATTGATGATAAATTGTTGAATCTCTTTGAATTGCAGAAGCAAATGGAGAGAGGCGACTATGCCAGTTACGATCTGCTATCTGCTGCCATCGACAGCAAGATAGATTCCTTTAAGGCCTATTCCTTCGTGCAGGCCATCCCGGTGCAGAAAACGAAGCGTTTCGCGCTGTGGATGTTGCTCCCTATCGCCATCTTCCTGCTTCTTTTCTCCATAAAGAAGGAAATTTTCACGGAACCCACGAAGCGTATTGTCCATTATTCCGAGGTTTACGAGAAACCGGCTCCTTACTCTTTCGTGGTCACCAACGACTCTCTCAAGGCGTTCCAGTATGAGGACTACACCGTGAATGTGAAGGTTGAAGGAAGCGAAGTGCCCGATGAGGTGTTTATAAAGTACAAAAACCGTAATTACAAGTGTCAGAAAAACGCCAATTCCGAGTTTTCATATACATTTAGTAATTTACAGCAAAATACTGAATTTCAGATAAATACTGATGAAGTTACTTCTAAGCTTTATGAAATAGAAGTGTTGCCCAAGCCGGTTATGCTCGGTTTCAATATTTCCCTCCATTACCCTTCGTACTTGAACAAGCCCGATGAGGTGCTCGAAAATGTAAGCAATCTGACGGTGCCGGAGGGTACGAAGATTACATGGAACTTCATAACGCGAAATTCCGACAATCTGATTCTTATGGTGGATGGTCATGAGAAGGTTATTTCCTCTGAAAAAGACAATTATTTGGTGAATGTCACGGCTTCCAATTCATTTACGTATTCCATTTTGAATAAAAACAAGTTCATGACAGGTAAAGATACCCTGACGGATGAAGTGACAGTCATAAAGGATATGTATCCGGATATTTATGTGCAGTCTCAGCAAGATTCCGCCTACCATGACCGTGTATATTTCAAGGGAAACATAAAGGATGATTATGGATTTACCAAGCTGCATTTTGTTTATAATAAGTTAGATAAAGATGGAAAAGTTATATCTTCCGGCAATGTTTTGCCTGTGAAGATACAAAACGGGGTCACTATACAGGACTTCTATTATTACTTTGACCAAGGCATGTTCGACCTAAATCCCGGTGAACAGATTGATTACTATTTCCAGGTTTATGACAATGATGGTGTGAATGGGGCTAAATCCACAAAATCCTCTGTTCAGACATACAGGGTTCGCACGATGGATGAAATTGAAAACGATTTGCATCGGGCGGAAGAGCAAACAAAGTCGGATTATTCTGATTTGCTGCAAGAATCCAAGGAATTGGCGAAGGAGATAGAGAAAATGCAGCAGAAAATGCGCCAAGAAAAAGAAATGTCGTGGCAGGATAAGAAAAACTTGGAAAAACTGATGAAAGACTATCAGAAACTACAGGAGAAAATTAATGAATTGAAGCAGCAGCAGGAAAACCATCAACATGTGGAAAACCAGTATAAAAATGTGAACGAGGATATTCTGAAGAAGCAGGAGGAGTTGCAAAAGAGAATGGATGAGATTCTGTCGGATGAGATGAAGCAGATGATGAAGGAGCTTGAAAAGATGATGCAAGACATGAACAAGGATCAAATCCAGCAACAGATGGAGAAGATGAAACTATCCACTGAGGACATAAATGAATCACTTGATCAGCAGCTGCAGTTATATAAACAGTTGGAAGTGGAGAAGAAACTCAACGAGGCTGTCCAGAAAATGCATGATTTGGCGGATGAACTCAGGAAAAATGCTGAAAAGACAGAAAATAAACAGAATACCAAGGAATCCTTGCAAAAATCGCAACAAGAGTTGCAAAAGAAGTATGATCAGGTGAAAAAGGATATCCAGGATATGAAAAAGCTGAACAATGAATTGGAGGATCCTACCAAGTTCAAGGATAACCAAGAGCTTCAGAGGGATGCCGATCAGAATATGCAGCAAAGCCAGCAAAATCTTGAAAAAAACAATCGCTCAAAGTCTGCGGATAATCAAAAGAAAGCTGCAGACGATATTGAGCAGATGGCAGAACAAATGGAACAGGATTTCAATGAGAGCGAACTGGAGAGCATCACGGAGGACATCGCCACTATTCGACAAATAATGGATAATTTGGTGAAAATTTCCTTCGATCAGGAAAACATACTGAAAAGGGCTCAAAAGATGAACTCTATGTCTGCCGCTGTGTCTGATGTTATGAAAAATCAGTTCAATGTGAAGCAGAATATGGCTCATATTGAAGATTCTTTGAATGCGTTGGCGCGTCGTCAGGCCGCTGTTAAGCCATTCATCCAAAAGGAGGTTACGAAAATACAGAGCAATATTGAAAGTGCGCAATCCGAGCTACAAAACCGCAGGATGTCAAATGCCTCTAAAAACCAGCAATTTGCTCTGACATCCATGAACAATCTTGCCTTAATGCTGATGGAGTCGATGAAGGACATGCAGGAGCAGCAGAAAAAAAGTGAGTCAAAATGTAACAAATCAGGAAATGGATCGTGTAATAAACCTGGAGGCAAAGGTAAACCCAAGAAGACTTCGGCAAGGGAACTTCAGCAACAGCTGAACCGGCAGATGGAGGCGATGAAGAAGTCGATGGAGCAGCAGGCCAAGCAGGGACAGACGGGTAAGCCGCAGCAGAGTATGAGTGAGCAGTTTGCCAAGATGGCTGCTCAACAGGAGGCTATCAGGAAAATGTTGCAGGATTATCAGTCCGAGTTGAAACAGCAGAATGGAGTGGGGGATAAAGCTTTGGACAAACTGATTGAGGATATGCAGAAGACGGAAAAGGATTTGGTTAATCGTCAGATTAATCAGCAAACAATAAATCGTCAGAAAGACATTGAGACGCGATTGTTGCAAAGTGAGAGAGCGGATATGGAGCGGGAGAAAGATAAGGAAAGGAAGTCAAACGAGGCTCGTCAAGTGCCAAATTTGAATCCTCCGAAAGAGTGGAAAATTGATCGTGAACAGAGTCAGCAAAACGAAATGCTACGTTCTGTTCCGGCAAACTTGAATTATTATTATAAGTCAAAGGCGAACAACTATTTTTATAACATCGAATAAATTAACGGCGTATGATTGAGATTTTACTAACTGACTTGAAAGAGGATAATTTTTACGAGGAAACATTGGGAACTATAGAGCGTATTTGTGATGACTATAGTATAGGGAATCATTTTGGTACGCTTTCTATGGCCAATCAAATGGTGTGTGACTACTTGATGTCTCATTCATTTTTACCCGTGGATGTTACTTTTAGAATAGACAATGCTGAAGTGTCATTTGAATACTCGCTTCAAAATGGGGATTTCAAATTTTTTGCTCAATCCGAAAGCAATGAAAATACTGCCCTTTTTGTGTTGAATCAGTTGGCAGATGAAATTATGTTTTCGACTGATTATGACGTGATTACTACGACTTTTCACGTGAAAACAAAATTTGCCATTCAACGAGCAGTCCAACGAGAAAGAGTTATAAGCCATTTTGCAAATTTTTGATGAGGTATTTTTATATAGCCTTTTTATTATTTATTGCCTTTTTTGGGGTTAATGCCCAATCTACCAAAATTCTTTTTATTGGTAATAGTTATACCTCTGCCAATAATCTTCCTGAATTGGTGAAGCAAATTTATCTTTCTTCTGGTGAAGATTTTTATTATGCTTCGAGTAGCCCTGGCGGATGTACATTTCAGCAACATTGTACAGTATCATTGCCTTATATACAACAGGGTGATTGGGATTATGTGGTTTTGCAGGAACAGAGCCAACTCCCTTCTTTTCCTGAAAATCAATTTTTACAGGAGTCATACCCTTATGCCCGAGAATTGTGTTCGCTCGTTCGCCAATACAATCCCAATGCAAAAATCGTGTTTTATATGACATGGGGACGTAAGAATGGTGATTCCCAGAACGGGCAATTTTATCCCCCTTTGAACACTTACGAGGGAATGGATAGTCTGTTATATTGCCGTTACATGATGATGGCTGAAGAAAATGAAGCCTGTGTTTCCCCAGTTGGGGCAATATGGCACCAACTTCGCGACCATAATCCAGATCTCGAGCTTTATCAGTCTGATGGAAGTCACCCTTCTTATTTAGGTTCATACATTGCTGCCTGTTCCTTTTATACGACGTTCACAGGCCAAAATCCGCTCGATATATCTTGGAATGGAACTTTGGATGCATCTACGGCCTTAATCGCTAAAAACGCTGTAAAAACGGTTGTTTACGATTCCCTTGAAAAATGGTGCTTTGAAAATGATACGATTGAGGAAGATTCTGTTTCGTCAGTAGTCGATTTCAATGATAATTTTTCCTTGTATCCTAATCCTGTACGTTCTCAAGTTCGTGTTCATGTACCCAATGCTGAAACAGGCGGCTCCATGGTGGTAATAGGGGAAAACGGCGTTATATGTAAAAGGTTGAATTTGGAAAGTGACATGACTTTTGATTGTTCTGGATTTCCAAATGGAATTTATGTTATGCGTTTGACCATAGGGATGCATAGTTATTCGAAAGTTTTCATTATAGAACATTAGAAATGGTAAGTTTTGAATTTCTCCGCGAGAGTCCGTTCGAGCCATCCGTGAAACATAAGCTGTGGCTTCACCGTGTCATACGACACGAAGGAAAGATTCCAGGTGACATATCCTATATCTTTTGCGATGATGAATATATGTTGGAGCGAAACATTTCATTCCTGAATCATGACACATATACGGACATTATTACGTTTGATGAATGTGAGGGTGACATTGTATCAGGAAGTATTCTAATCAGCCTGGAGAGGGTGGGAGAGAATGCATCAAAGTTTGGGAAAACTTTTCAAAATGAGTTCCTCAGAGTCTTGGTGCATGGAACTTTGCATCTTTGTGGATATAAAGATAAAACAGATGAAGAAGCAAAGCAGATGCGTATGAAAGAGGATGAAGCGTTGAATTTGTTAGAGCAATAAATTTTGTAAATGATTTATAGACAGTAAATTCAGAAAAGTTTTCACGTGAAAAGATGAGTGATTGTTACGATATAATAGTGGTTGGGGCTGGTCATGCTGGTTGCGAGGCATCAGTTGTGTCGGCTCAACTTGGACACCATGTTTTGCTTGTGACTATGAATCTTGCCCTTGTTGCCCAAATGTCGTGTAACCCTGCTATCGGCGGAATTGCCAAAGGACAAATTGTAAGGGAAATTGATGCATTGGGTGGCATGACCGGTATAGTGACCGACCATACAATGATTCAATACAGGATGCTGAATCGCTCCAAAGGACCGGCAATGTGGAGCCCGCGTGCACAGTGTGACAAAACAGCTTTTTCGATTTACTGGAAACATGTTCTTGAAAACACTCCTAATCTGCATCTGAGACAAGACACGGTTACTGAACTTATTTTGAAGGGTAAATGTGTGATAGGTGTGAGAACCCAGCTGGGTAAAGAGTTGTTTGCCTCGAAGGTTATTCTTACTAACGGCACCTTTCTGAATGGACGGATTCATGTTGGAGAAGTGAATTTCTCTGGTGGCAGGATAGGGGAGAGTGCCTCTTTTAATCTCTCTGACCAATTGAAAGAATGCGGAATCCATACGCAGAAATTGAAGACCGGTACCCCAGTGCGCATTGATGGAAGATCTGTAGATTTTTCCAAAATGGAGGAACAACCCGGTGAAAGCAATCCAGGACGTTTTTCTTTTTCCAATACACCAAAGTTGCACAACCAACTCAGCTGTTGGATTACCTATACGAATGAAGAGGTCCATGATGTGCTTCGAAAAGGCTTTGAAAAATCACCTATGTTCCAAGGAAGAATACAAGGAGTTGGTCCCCGTTACTGCCCTTCCATCGAAGATAAAATTGTACGCTTTGCTGATCGTGTCAGGCATCAGCTGTTCTTGGAACCCGAAGGACAAAATACTAATGAATATTACCTCAATGGTTTCTCCTCTTCTCTTCCTGAAGACATTCAGTTGGAGGCCATACATCTTATTCCGGGTCTTGAAAAAGCGGATATTTACCGTCCTGGTTATGCTATCGAATATGACTATTTTGACCCTACCCAGCTGCATTACACGCTGGAGTCGAAATGTATTCAGAATCTCTATTTGGCCGGACAGGTGAATGGAACCACCGGTTATGAAGAGGCAGCGTGCCAAGGGTTGATGGCAGGAATCAACGCGCACCTTTCTATTGTCAATAGGGAACCATTGATTCTTTCTCGGTCACAAGCCTACATCGGGGTGCTGATTGATGATTTGGTTACTAAGGGTGTGCAGGATCCTTACAGGATGTTCACCTCCAGGGCTGAATATCGTATTTTGTTGCGACAGGATAACGCCGACCAGCGCCTTACCCCAATCGGACATCGCCTCGGTTTGATTGACGACGAACGTTACGGGGAGTTTCTGCATAAATATGAAATCCAAAACCAGATTGTAGATTATCTTCGAAACCATACCACACAATACCAAAAGTTGAACGAGTTGCTTTCCTTGAAAGAAACGTCTCCGTTGACACAAAATGTAAAGCTTGAGAGTGTTCTTCTTCGTCCTCAAATATCCATAACAGATATTATGGATTATGATTACGATTTTACCGATTTCCTTCATCAAATTGCTGCCGATTCCGAGCAAATTACCAATGCGGAAACCTATATCAAATACAATAGCTACATAAAAAAGGAGGAGGAACTTGTTCAGCATCTTGCCAATTTGGACGCTGTAAAACTACCTGATTATGTAGATTACCAAAATATTCAATCGTTGTCCAAGGAAGCGCGCGAAAAATTAGAACGACTTCGTCCAGTTAATCTGGGACAGGCATCGCGAGTTAGCGGTGTAAGTCCAGCTGACATTACTGCGTTGATGATTTTCCTTAAAACAAGGTCATAGGAGATGAAAAAATACACGTAAAGTATTGATTATTAATAAAATAAACCAAAAAGCATGTTTTTTAGAGAGAATTTTTTGTTTTAATCTTCTGATTCGAAAAATTCAAAAATTCGCCTAATTTTCGATAAATTGAAAAAGTGTATTGAATATCAATGAATTACAAATGTATTAATGATTCCATGTTTCTTCTGAGAAATAATTTTAGGTTTTGATCGGCAGGTAAAGGAAAAATGCTTAATTTTGCAATCCATTTTTTAGTGGAAAAAAATCAACGATAATCAAACAATACCATTATGGAATTAAAAGGATCACAAACCGAAAAAAATCTGCAGACCGCTTTCGCAGGCGAGTCGCAGGCGCGCAACAAATATTCCTACTATGCCTCCAAGGCCAAAAAGGACGGATATAACCAAATCGCTGCTATTTTTGAAGAGACGGCTGCCAATGAGAAAGAACATGCCAAAATCTGGTTCAAGCTTTTGCATGACGGCGCTGTACCTGATACAGTGACCAACCTGAAGGATGCCGCAGCAGGTGAAAATTATGAATGGACGGATATGTACGCTGGTTTCGCAAAGACCGCTAAAGAGGAAGGTTTCGACCATATTGCCGAACTCTTCACAATGGTGGGTGAGATTGAAAAACATCACGAGGAGCGCTATAAAAAACTTCTGGCTAACATAGAGGGAGGAATAGTCTTCTCCCGCGACCAGGATATGATATGGCAATGCGCTAACTGCGGTCATATCGTCATTGGAAAGAAAGCCCCGGATGTCTGCCCGGTGTGCGACCACCCGCAGTCCTATTTCCAAATCAAAGCGGAAAATTTTTAACTATAACTAATGACTATAACTAATGACTATAACTATGACTATGGTGTAGTCAATGAGAAAAGGTTAGGGAAAGTTTCAGAACATAAATAAAAAATTTTTAATCAACAACAAATCAGTTAATTATGAAGAAAAAATTCGTTTGTACCGTGTGCGGTTATGTACACGAAGGAGATACTCCTCCCGAAAGATGTCCGCAATGCAAGCAACCTGGTTCCAAATTCAAAGAACTGGTTGAAGACGGCGCCCTTTCTTTTGTCACGGAACACGTCATTGGCGTTGCAAAAGAGAGCGACGAGGAGATGATTAAGGACTTGAACGCCCAATTCATGGGCGAAGCCACTGAGGTGGGCATGTATCTCGCCATGAGCCGCCAGGCTGATCGCGAAGGTTACCCCGAAGTGGCTGAAGCCTTCAAACGCTATGCCTTCGAGGAAGCCGAGCATTGCGCCAAATTTGCGGAGTTGCTTGGTGAAATGGTCTGGGATACCAAGACCAACCTGGAAAAGCGTATGATGGCCGAAAGCGGGGCTTGTGCCGAGAAAATGCGTATTGCCAGACGTGCCAAAAGCATGGACTGGGATGCCATCCACGACACTGTCCATGAAATGGCCAAGGATGAAGCCCGCCACGGACAAGGTTTTGAGGGTCTTTTCAACCGCTATTTCAAGAAATAGAAACTCAAATGCAATGAAAAAGGGAGATGTCATTTGGCATCTCCTTTTTTTTGGTTGCAAAGTTATACGAATTTTTTCTTTACCAAGTCGATGAGGAATCCTGGGACGAGGAAGCACAGCAGTAGGAAGAAATAGTTGATGGCGCCCGGAATCTTGACCCGCCGGTTGTGCAGCGTGGCGCGCACCCCGCGTCTTGCGATCTGATCCGGCGCAAGCATAATGCCGACGGCACGTAGACGTTTTCGCATCTTTACAGGAAGGTTGTAGAGGTCGGTGTCCACCGCACCGGGACAGACACAGCAGACATTCACTCCGTGATGGCTTAGCTCATAGTGAATTCCCTTCGAAAACCGCATCAGAAAGGACTTGGAAGCCTGATAGACGGCGATGGTGGGGAAACTCATGAAGGCCGTGATGGATGCGGCGTTGAGAATGAAACCACAGCCACGCTCTTTCATCTTTTTGCCGAATAGCACGCACAAATTCACTGGCGTGGTGCAGTGCAGCATGGTCATCTTGTGGCTCAGCGCCATCGGTTTCTCCACTGCCGCGCCGAAATAGAACATGCCCGCGTTATTGACCAGCACTTCCACGGTCAACCCTTCGCGCTCGCAGTAGTCGAAAAGCTCCTGCGCGGCATCCGGAAGCGTGAGATCCTGGAAACGGCTCAGTATCCTTTGCTGCGGGAAAGCCGACTGAAGTTTTGTCCGCGCTTCGGTGTTGAGGTCTTCCCGATTGCTGACAATCAGAATGTTGTAGCCTTTTCGCGCCCATTCTTCCGCGTAGGCATACCCGATGCCGGAGCTCCCTCCGGTAATCAATGCGAATGTCTCCTTTATCATGACAGCATGGTTTTGGCTTTGATGACGGCGGCTACGAGCGCATCCGCCTCTTCAAAGGTATTGTACATGGCAAACGAAGCCCGTACCGTGCCGGGAATGCCGAAATGGGTCATGACGGGTTGTGTGCAATGGTGCCCGGTGCGAACTGCAACTCCTTGATGGTCAAGCAGAACTCCCATGTCATACGGGTGAATGTTCCCCACAAGGAAAGAAATTACCCCGGTTTTGTGCGCCGCCTCCCCAATGAAACGCATACCGTCGATGGCCGCCAATTTTTCCATGGCATAGGCCAACAAGTTGTTCTCGTATGATGCAATATTCTCTAAACCAATGTTTTGAATATATTCTATCGCTTTCCTCAGACCGATGACATCGCCCACCGAAGGCGTTCCGGCCTCGAACTTGAACGGCAGGTCGTTGTAGGTGGTCTTTTCGAATGTCACGTCCCTGATCATCTCCCCACCGCCTTGGTAAGGTTGCATCTCGTTGAGCCACTTTGCTTTACCGTACATTACACCGATGCCCATCGGGGCATACATCTTGTGGCCGGAGAAACAGTAGAAATCGCAGTCGAGGGCTTGCACATCTACCGGACAGTGTGCCACGGCTTGCGCCCCGTCGATGAGGACGGGTACGTTGTGGCGGTGCGCGATGCGGATAATCTCGTCAACCGGGTTGACGGTACCCAAGGAATTGGAGACGTGTGCGACCGCCACAATTTTGGTCTTGTCGGTCATTAGATTCTCCAACTCGCTGATTATCAATTCTCCTTTTTCATTAAAGGGCAGCACTTTGAGTTTGGCGCGGCGCTCTTCGCAGGCTATCTGCCACGGTACGATGTTGGAGTGGTGTTCCATTTCGGACACGATGACCTCATCGCCTTCGTGCAGGTAGGTGCGACCGAAGGAAGCGGCCACCAAGTTGATGGATTCGGTGGCGCCGCGCGTGAAGATGACCTCCTGCGTCGTGGCTGCGTGGATGTATTGTCGCACTGACTCACGCGCCAGCTCGAACTCGTTGGTGGCTAACTGGCTGAGACAGTGCACACCGCGGTGGATGTTGCTGTTGATACGGCAGTAGTAGTCGTGGAGGGCGTCAATCACGACCTGCGGCTTTTGCGTCGTGGCCGCATTGTCTAAATACACTAATGTTTTACCGTAAACTTTTTCATTCAATATGGGAAAATCGGATCTATTCATAGGTTTGGTTTTGATCGGTTTGATTTGGGAAAGAGGATTGTTGTATGTTGTTATTATTTTGATTGTCAGATGGTTGTAGAAATCTAAGTTGGGTAGCGTACATCAACACCCAAAGCACGGACATGATGATGCCGTTGAGGTTCATGGCCGCTAATCCGCCGATGGCGAAGTTCATCACGCAGAATTCCAGAATCTTGCCGATGGTATAGACATGGAATCCCGCCTTGTTCAGCCGCACCAACATGAGGAAGGCTCCGGCAAATAGCATGAGCTGCACGATGGTCAGCAGCAAATATTGCCAACTTTTGATGGAAGTGTACAGCGACAATAGTTGGTCCACTTGGTCAGCGGAGAACATGTTCATCTCTTTGATTATTTCCATGGATTTGAGCATTTGGTCCGGGGCGAATGCCCAACTGAGATAGGCGATGGTGGACGAGGCGGCGCTGAGCATGGTCAGGATGCCGAGAATCCATAGGACGGGGGTGCGTTTCGGGGTGTTTTCCATTGATGAAGCCGTTAAAATGAATCGTTGAAGTGAATGTTTGAAAGTTTGCGGTTTATGAGTTTCATGGCAGGGGTGGTTTGGCCGGAAGGTATTTTCCAGCGCTCGTCAGATCGGTATCCAATAATCCAAACAATCTGATTTTCAATACATAAAAGCTGGATTTGCTCTTTTGTGAAGCGGTCGATTTTGTGGTCGGAGAAAAAGTCGCTGAGCTTCTGCCGGCCTCTTCCGCCAAGCGGATAGAAGAAGTCGCCGTGCCGCCAAGTGCGGATCTGCACCGGAAAAGTCAGTTTCTCCTTCGGGATATAAAGCATATCGGGATTCTTCTCAAACACCATGTCTTTTGGGCACTCAATTTCTTCCACGTCAAAATATTGTTGCAGTTCATCCAATGACTGGATATCTATGGATGGATTGTCGGATTTTGTTTTCGGTTGAATGATTAGAAAATCCCTGTTTATCAATAAAATATGAGTATCAGAGAAGAATTGTTTTCCTGTTTGGAAGTGCGTGTCGGCGGAAAGCCGTTCAATCACATCCAAGGAGAAGCCAAAGCGGTTCAGTATTTCATAGAGAATCAGTTCCTTGTCTTCGCATTCTCTTAGTTGTTCGCGTAGGATTTTGTATTGATTCCCGTCGTTCCGGAGGATACGGGCGATTTCTTTTTCGATTTGCTTTTGGTAATAGGCGTATTGCCGTTGCAGCACTGTGCGGGTATGCACGTTGGTGGATAGGAACTGCGGGTTGAGGTGTTCCAACTGTGGAATCACAGAGTGTCGGATGCGGTTGCGGGCAATGTCTTCATTTTGGTTAGTGAAGTCTTCCATATATGTTATATGGTATGTTTCCGCGTAGAGCCGGATTTCCTGCGCGGTAAACGGCAGAAAAGGACGTAGAATCTTGCCGTTTTTGGGTGGAATTCCGCAAAGTCCTTTGAGTCCGGTCCCGCGGCAGAGGTTGAGCAGCTGGGTTTCGGCGGCGTCGGTGCATTGGTGGGCGGTGATGAGGAAATCGTAGTCGTGAAGCAGCTCGCCGAACCATTGGTAGCGCAGTTCGCGGGCGACCATCTCCACTGATTTGCCGGAGCTTTGTTGGATGGCAGGTGTGTCGAATTCGCGGAGGAGAAAAGGGACCTTCCATTGTCGGGCTGCCTGTTCCACAAACCGCATGTCGCGGTCGGAGTCGGTCTCGCGAAGGTGGAAGTTGCAGTGTGCCACAGCGAAGTCGAGGCCAGCCTCATGAAACAGCGTGGCAGCGACCATGGAATCCGCGCCGCCGCTCACGGCCACGAGGTATCGTTTGCGTTGGAAGTCGTTGCCTGCCAGCGCTTTCAGTTCCTGCAAAAATCGGTTCAGCATGTTTTCTCCCGAAGCCATTCCTGCTACGATTCAAGGTCAGTACGGATTTTGAAATAGCGTCGGATTTCCATCTGCATGTACTCGAACGACCCGAAGTTGACAGATTTGGGCACCTCGTTCTTGCGCATCATCACCATGCCGGAGCCGGCGGCGTCAATGTAAGGGGTGATGTCGGCATCGAGGGCAAAAGTCAGCTCGAAATCACGGACGGTCACACGGTCGTAGTTGCCGCTGACCTCTTCGAAAAGGATGCCGTTTTCCTCACAGAAAGCCTGCAGCATGGGGATGGTTTCGTCCCACATTTCCGGTTTCTCGTTTGGGTTGAAATAGAAGACGACAGCGTTGTAGTCGGGTAGGGTGTCCACAATTTCTGTTTTTTCAAAACGTCCCTGGTCATTGATGAAGAATTGTTCCACTGTTTTCGACTTACGGTGGTATTTTTCGGGATCGCTGAGGAAGGCCTGTTTGGTGGCGTTCGAGACGGAGTGTATCCATTCGTATTCTTTGGTGGTGCGGAATTGGCCGTCGGGAAGGCGCAGGGTTTGCCAATTTTCGGTTTCCAGGTTCTCGTCTTGCTGGTTGGCAATGCTGACGGCCACAGGAAGCACGTCGAGAATACGCTGGGTGCCGAAGCCGGAAGTTGTCACAAGATAAGTCCATTCGCGGTTTTCGGACCGCAACAGCCAAAGTTCACGGCCCTCAGGTAACCGTTCCACGCACTCCACGCCCCATTCTTGCGGAATGTTCGCCTTTGCCGTCCATCTTTTGCCTTGAAAATCGCCTGATTTCTCCAAAAAAGAAGCCAACACCTCTTCCTGCAACGGGTAGAGGGTGGTTTGGCTGTGGACATCGGCGGTCAAGGTGTCCCGTATCACCTCCATGGGATAGACAACGGGTTCACCTAACGTTTCATTTTGGTCGTTTCTTCTTGAATGACAGTTTATTAGAAGAAATGCCAGTGACAAAATCAAACAACAGGTCAATGGGTTTCGGTTCATTTTGATTTTTTCGGCAAAGGTACATATTTTTCACAAATATGCCATGGAATGAAATAATCTCTGTGATGGCGCGATTTATTGCAATATTTATACCAGTCGGGAGACGATTTTTCGCACCTCCACAGCTTCTTTTACATCGTGTACCCGGAGGATGGAGGCTCCTTTCATTAGGGCAATGGTGTTGAGAGAGGTGGTGCCGTTGAGGGCTTGGTCTGGAGTGGAGTCCAATAATTTGTAAATCATAGATTTACGGGAGATTCCGACTAAAATAGGATAACCTAATTCCTGAAATACATCCAAGTTTTTCATCAGGAAGTAGTTTTGTTCCAATGTTTTGCCGAATCCGAACCCAGGGTCGATAATGATGTCATGGACATGGTGCGCGTGCAGCTGTTCCAACTGTCTTCCGAAAAAGCGGAGCATGTCGCCAAGAAGGTCGTGGTAGTTTGTATATTGTTGCATCACAGATGGTTTCGCGGGTGTATGCATCAGACAGTAAGGTACCTGCAGTTTTCCGATGGAGGGAATCATGTTTGGGTCGAAGGTGCCGCCGGAGATGTCGTTGACCATGTCGGCGCCAGCTTCTACGGCGGCTTGTGCCACAGTGGAGCGGTAGGTGTCGATGGAGATGACTGCTTCAGGGAAACGGGTGCGTATGATGCGTACAGCTGCCACGATTCGGGACATCTCCTCCTTTTCGGGAATTTCCTGCGCATCCGGCCGCGTGGACATTGCCCCGATATCGATGATGTCGCCGCCTTCCGACAGAATTTGCTCCGTACGTTGCAGGATTTCCAGCTCCGACGTGTATTTTCCGCCGTCGTAGAAGGAATCCGTCGTCACATTGAGGATGCCCATGACGAGCGGCGTGCCAAGGGAAAGTTTTCCGTTGAAATTGTACATGGGAAGGGTTGGGGGGTTAAAGTGTTCAAAGTCACAAATTACAAATCACAAAAAAGGGACGACTTTGCAGCCATCCCTTTTTTATGAATATTAACGGTCGAAATTATTTCACAACCACTTTGGTGGTGGAAATCTTGCCGTTTTGGTTCACCTTGAGCATATAGACACCGCTGTGGAGGTTAGCAACGTTCACATCAGCGCGGCCGGTGATGGTTTCGTTGTAAACCATTTGGCCAACGAGGTTGAAGAGTTGGATGTTAGCCTTCTCATCGTTGCCGAGATCCACCGTGAACTTGTTGGTGGCAGGGTTCGGATAGACGGTCATGTTGTTCTTCTCAATCTCGGGAACGTTCACGATAGCGCAGTCGTTGCAGGAAACACGCAGGGTGATGTCAGGATAGTTGATAGCCTGGTTCCAGATAGGGCAGGGATAGAAATAATCATTGAAGAAATCATAGCTACTCTGGTTGAGGTTGTACTCGCTGACGATGGTACCTTGGTTGTGGTTGTGGTAAATTTCATCGGGAGGTGTTGCGGCACCACTGCCTGCGAACGGATAATATTCAGGACGGGGATCTTCCGCAACCCAGCCATAGAAGCGGGTGTGGTCTAAGATGTTGTCATTCAAAGGAACTTCGTAGGCGCGTTTCAGCGTGTAGGTGACGTTAATCACTTTGCCGGTAATGTTGTTCAAATGAACAGGAACACCAAAATAGTTAGGATACATACCGCCGGTTTCAGCATCTACTTCGCCGTAATCTGCCGAAGTCAAGGGGATTTTGTAGATTTGTGCGCCTTGGGAAAGGTGGGTGTTGACATCGTAGGGCACAGGATAATATTCCACCACGGAAACAGCGGGATTACCTGCTTGCAAAGTCATCAATTCATCGGTGAAATTGGTGAAGATGGCAACGATAAGGGTATCCACATTGCCGGCAGGAACGGCTGAGCCGCCATTGTAGTGACCCAGAATGAACACGGAGTCGATGTTGTAGCTGTTGGTAGCGTTCATGGAGATGCCTTGCTCGGGAGCGACATCATCCCAAATGGTGTTGGTGAAGTCGAAGGTTTGACCCAGACCGAACCAGAAACCGTAGCCAGTGGTGCTATCGGAGTAGGTGGTAAGACCGTTGGAGTCCATTGCCACACGGCCGGCGGCGTAGTGGCTGCCGTCAAGTTCTTGTGCCATATAGACGTAAACGGCCTCGGCATAGTTGAAGAGTTCTTCAGAAGCCTCTCCCTTTGCGGATTTTTGAAGCTTCAGTTCAGGCTTTCCCGCAGCGATTTTTTCTGAGCGGAAAGGTTTTGGCTGGATTTGTGCAAAGCTGAAAGAGAACATCAGCATTGCAGCCATTAACATGTAAATCTTTTTCATTGTTTAATTGTTTTGATTTTTAATTATTATTAGTTCATTTTATTCAAGGCGGCAAAGATACTCTTTTTATGGTTGAGTCGGCGTTTTTTTTTCATAAAAATTCTTAATACCGGTTTGTTGATAAGTGATACCGTCATATCCTTGTTTGTTAGACGGGGAAGACCCTTTTCGAGTTTAAAAATACCATTCACTTTTTAATGTTGACAAAGAAAAAAATCAAAATAGGCTTGGACATAAAAAAATATTGTATCTTTGCGCCGCTTTTCAAAACGATGTTTCGCATCGGGAAATGCTGCTGGTTTTCAAGGAAAGCCAGCGGTCTGTGGCAAAGGCAAGCATTCCCGTTGCATCCAATCCAATGTAAATTTATCACAAAAAAAGACAATAAATGTCAGAAATTAGCGAAAACAAACCCAGAAGAAGAAGGGTGGTGAGAGGAGGAGAAGGTTTAATGGCCACCTCGAACGAGACGAAAATGAAAGGGAAGGCAAGAGTGGTGGAAAAAGTTGCCATGCCGTTGTTCAATACCGTGAAAGCGGATGTCGCCGATAAAACGACAGTAAAAGAGGTTACTTTATCGGAGGAAATCCCGCAGATGGCCAATCCGCTGCCCGTGGAGGTGAAATCTCGCCGGGGAAGGAAACCCAAACAAACGCCCGAAACTGCTCCCGCCGAGAATAATATGGTCCAGCCTGTGGCAGAGGAGGCAACCATGGAAAAGAAACGCCGGGGCCGCCCGAAAAAACAGTCCGTCCCGCTTGACGACCTTCCGGTAGAATCCATGGTGGAGGAACTGATGCCTACGCCGGATAAAATGGAACGCAAGGAATACAGCTTGTTTCCTGAAGATGAGGTTTTAGAAACACCGTCAGAACCGCATTCTGAAGAAAAGGACCTCCCCATCCTTGACGTTGAAAAGGTGGCCAAACAGGCTCCGGCTGACACCGAAAACAAAGAGAAGGCCGCAAAACCACGTCGCGGACGCCCGAAAAAGAAAATCGCTGACAACACCACGGTTGACAAACCGGATGCCGACACCCCAAATGCAGACATGCAGGATAAAATACAAACGGAAGCCGGAAGCGGCAGTTATCCGGTTGGGCAGGAGGACTCCGATGAGGCGATGCTGGAAGATGCACATGTTCCTTACCTGGCCAACGCCCAGTACGATGGATCCGTGATGGCCGAGGGCGTGCTCGAAATCACCAGCGAAAACTGCGGGTTCCTGCGCTCTTCCGACTACAATTACCTCTCTTCCCCCGACGACATCTATGTCTCCATGTCTCAGATCAAACTCTTCGGGCTTAAGAACGGGGACACCGTCTATGGCGCCATCCGTCCCCCAAAACCCGGCGAAAAATATTTCCCGCTGACCAAAATCGACCGAATCAACGGCTGCCTGCCTGAAGAAATCCGCGACCGTATCCCGTTCGACTATCTCACCCCGATGTTTCCGGACGAGAAGATCAACATCACCGGGCACCCCGGCTGCAAGCTCTCCACCCGCATCATCGACCTCTTTGCCCCCATCGGCAAAGGCCAGCGCGGACTGATAGTGGCACAGCCGAAAACTGGTAAGACGGTACTGCTTAAGGATATTGCCAACGCCATCGCCTATAACCATCCCGAAATATACCTTATCATATTATTAATAGACGAACGCCCCGAAGAGGTGACCGACATGCAGCGAAGCGTGAACGCGGAGGTGATTTCCTCCACGTTCGACGAACCCGCCGAACGCCATGTCAAAATCGCCAACATGGTGCTCGACAAAGCGAAGCGCATGGTGGAGTGTGGCCACGATGTCTGCATCTTGCTCGACTCCATCACCCGCCTGGCCCGCGCCTTCAACACGATGGCACCTGCCTCCGGCAAGGTACTCTCCGGCGGTGTGGAGGCCAACGCCCTCCAAAAGCCGAAACGCTTCTTCGGCGCCGCCCGCAACGTGGAAAACGGCGGTTCCCTCACCATCATCTCCACCGCCCTCATTGACACCGGCTCCCGCATGGACGAGGTGATCTTCGAGGAATTCAAAGGCACCGGCAACATGGAACTGCAGCTCGATCGCAAACTTGCCAACAAACGCATCTATCCAGCTGTTGATATCGTGGCTTCCAGTACGCGTCGTGACGACCTGCTCCAGGATGCCGCAACCCTGCAGAAAGTTTGGATTCTTCGCAACCATATCGCCGATATGACAACTATCGAGGCGATGAACTTGGTACTCAGCAATATGCAGGACACGAAAAATAATGAGGAATTCCTGAATTCGATGAACGGATAATACGCCATGTCTTTGTGCGCCTATTTTTGATGAAAAAGATAATTTTCGCAACAGCCGTGTTTGTCTGTCTCGCCATCACACTCAAGGCGAACACCTACACGGCTTTTTTCACGAAAGAACGCTATGTCCAACAGCTTTTAGACACCATCGGCGACCGCTATGACATTGAAGGGCTGGAGTTTGTGGCCAATGACATGTCGGAGAAACTCAACGGAACCATGCTGGTAGCCATCCGTGACACGGTTCTGGTGGAACATGCCTACGGGGAACTCCGTGTGACCGGAGAACCGCCGCACCGCAATGTACCCGAAAGCAATCGAATGACCGAAACCACCCTCTTTGACCTGGCCTCCATTTCCAAACAGTTCACGGCCGTCGCGGTGCTGCAGTTGTGCGCCCAGGGCAAAATCAATCTTGACGATACGATTACGAAGTATTTCCCGAATCTGCCATACAAAGGTGTGACGGTTAAGCATTTGCTTACACATACGACGGGTATCCCCGAATATTTCAAGTTCAAATACACGGTGTATGGATCTGTCGCTTTCGTTGATAACGAACATCTTTTACGCGTGTTGGAAAAGCAGAAGTATGCCAAAACTTTTGCCACAGGCACCCGTTTCGAGTACGTGAACACCAACTACGCGATTTTGGCGGCATTGGTGGCTGAGGTGTCCGGAGTTCCTTTTGAGGAATATGTCCACGAGCATATTTTCAAGCCTGCGGGTATGGACAACACCTTCTTTTTCACGGAGTTGGTTGGCATCGATGCCACGCATGGCCGTACTTATCCGAATGTGAAAGACCCGAAGGCGGAGTCTGTGTCCGTGAATCTGTTGCCGCGCGGGGAGGTGGTGGACCTTCCCATTGCCCGAGGTCATCGGAAAGTGGCAGTGGTGGCTGCTTACGACCGATTGAACGGGGTGCTCGGCGACAAGGGAGTCTATTCCAACGTGGAGGACATGTTGCGCTGGGCCAACGCTTTCTTCATCGACTGCAAGATTCTGCCGAAAGAATGGGTCGATTTCGCCTCCCAGCGCGAAAACCAGCTGGCCGATGGAACGCTGCCCAAAAGCATCTACGGCTACGGCTACCGCATCGAGGAGAGCCCTGAGCACGGGAAGCTGGTCTATCACGGCGGCCTCTGGAACGGTTTCCAGAATCTTTTCCTTTATCGCCCGTCCGACAACGCCGTCATTATCTTTCTTAGCAACCTCTATAACAAAGCCCACGTCGGACGCTCTGCCGAAATGCTCAACATCCTCGATGGTATTCAGGACGGCGAAACAACCCAAGATGATGAAACGATGAACATATATTAATTAACATAATTCCTTAAGCAGCCCCGGAGGGGCAAAACGCACGAAGTGCAAATAACCCCACACAAGCGCAGCGCAGTGTGGGGCCGGATCACAAGTACAAGCGCAGCGCAGTGCGAGGTCAGACCACAAGTACAAGCGCAGCGCAGTGTGTCAAAAAACAAAAACCAAATGAACTATTATCCAGCAAATTACCATACCCATAGCCTCTATTGCGATGGAAAAAGCACTCTTGAGGAGCAAGTTCGGGAAGCAGAGAAGCAAGGACTCCGACAGTTGGGCTTTTCTTCCCATGCACCCGTTCCTTTTGAAAACAATTTCGCCATTTCCGAAGAAAAGCTTCCGGAATATGTGCTCGAAATCGACGGCTTAAAGGATAAAACCTTCGTTACATTGCTTAAATCGTTGGAATGCGATTTTATTCCGGGTATGACGATGGATTTTTCCGAAAGACAGTCTGCAAACGGACTGGACTATATCATCGGCGGGGTGCATCTTGTGAAGCCACCACATGCCGATGGCCTTTGGTTCATCGATGGCCCGAAGCAGGAAATCTATGACGACGGGTTACGTGACCTGTTCGGCAACAATATCAAATTGGCAGTGACGACCTTTTGGGAGCAAACCTTTGAGATGTTGGAAACGCAGAAGATGGACATCATCGCCCATTTCGATAAAATCAAGATGCATAACCGCAATCGTTTCTTTACTGAAGACGAACATTGGTATAAAATGTTAGCAGACAAGGCAATACAGTTGATAAAGCAGCATGATGTAATTATAGAAGTGAATACGCGCGGGTTATACAAGAAGCGCAGCGATAGTTTCTATCCTTCTACAGAGTTGTTGATGAAAGCCCGCAAAGCTGACATTCCGGTTCTGATTAGCAGCGATGCGCATAAGGCGGAGGAACTCACACTCTTCGTTCCTGAAGCTTTGGTGGAATTACAGCGTTGCGGTTTCGACCATACTGCCTATTTTGATGTGGAAAAGGGATGTTTTGTGTATTGAAGTACAGAATTTTTGTACATTTGCCGCAAAATCAAGACTATGATGGAAAACAAGGCTGGACAATTTTTGGAACGCTATCGCGAAATCGAAGAATGGGTGCTCAACAACTTGAATGTGAGCGAGATGAAGGATTTGGAACAGATGCCGCAGTACAAGAATGTCCGTAGTAATCTGGCTTTTTGCCGGATGTTGCGAAATCTGCTCTCCCACTACGACTGGTCAAAGGCTGGCAATGATATGATTATCGTTACCGAGCAGGCAGTGCGGCAAGTCAACAACCTCTACTATTCGCTGAATCCTGTGACACTGATGCGCGTGGCTATCCGTTCGGGACAGATTTTCGCCCCCTCGCCGGACGATTCCGTCATGGCTGCCGTAAAGGTCATGGCTCGCAACGACTACTCCTACATTCCCATCGTGGAGAACCACCGTATTGTCGGGGTGTTCAGCACGAAAACAATATTGCGAATTACCGCAGAGAATGGCACACTTATCGTTTCTGATGATTTGAAATTCAGGGATATAGAAAAATTCACCCGATTAGAGCAAGAACCCCATGCTCATTATGGATTTGTTCATCCCAATATGATTATGGAGGATGTAAGCGAAATGTTCCAGCGGTCGAAAAAGCGTCGTGTGCGCCTGGATGTCTTGTTCATTACAGATAGCGGCCGCCCCGATGGCATCCTTCAGGGCATGGTCACCCCTGTGGATGTTCTCTAAAAGAGAAGGTCTATTCTTCTTCAAAGGAAAACATATTTTTTCTGATTTTGCGCGTGAAAGTCTCTTTTTCTGCGAAAAAGTTACCCTTATTTTTGAATTATTTTTCCGAGATTGTTGTAACATACTGAATTTCAGTAAGAAAAAAAATTTCAAAAAATGTAAATTGTATGTCTTAGTGTATTACTTTTGCAGTGTCTTAGTTCACTAATACACTAATCAAAATTATAGCGATATGATACAGTTAAAAAATGTAGAATTCGGGTACGACCAAAACCGCAAGTTGTTCAACGGGGTAAACTGGCAGTTGGAGCCCGGCCACCTTTACGGGTTGCTCGGCCGCAACGGTGCCGGCAAGACCACCCTGTTGAAAATCATGACCGGCCTGTTGTTCCCGCAGGCGGGCGAGGCCTTCATTGGCGACGAGCCTGCGTACAAACGCACGGCAAAGCAGATGAGCGACATCTACTTCCTCCAAGAGGAGATTTATGTTCCTCATTTGAAAGTCAAACAGTTCGAGGCCGCTTTTGCCCCGTTCTATCCCAACTTCAGCCATGAGCAGTTCATGGAATACCTGGCGGAGATGGAAATGGACAACATGCCTGGCTTTATCGACAAGTTTTCGCACGGTCAGAAGAAGAAGGTGATGATTGCGTTTGCTTTGGCCACCAATGTGCCGCTGCTCATCATGGACGAGCCCACCAACGGCCTCGACATCCCATCGAAAAGCATCTTCCGCAAGATTATGGCCTCTTCTGCCGACGAGCAGAAAACCGTGATTATCTCCACACATCAGGTGCGCGACCTGCACAGCCTCATCGATGCGGTTTCCATCCTCGACAACGGCCGCATGATCCTCAACGCCCCCGGCGATGTCATCACCGAGAAACTGTTGTTCGACGTGAACGACGAGAAATCGAAGGAAGCCAAGGTGTTCTACACTGAAGAGACCCCGCGAGGCATCTTCCAGGTGAAGGACAACCCCGACCATATCGAGTCTTCCCTCGACTTGGAGTTGCTCTTCAATGCCGCCGTTTTAAACAAAAATGAGTTCACGGAAATGTTCAAATAAACTTAAAATCCGAAGAATATGAAAAAATACACAAATAAGATACTGATTATCACCGCTATAGTCCTTGTTTTAGGTCTGGTCATCGGTTACACCATTGACTTCCAGACCGGTTACCGCAGCGGCAGAATCAAATATGAAGAACGGGATTTGGATTCGTTGAAAATGGTCATCCGCGATGCCTTAGACGAAACCGCTGATACCGTCACAGTTACTGTGACAGACACCGAAACCTCGTCCGACAATAAAACCGAAACGTCTCACCAATAAAATTGTAAAATTATGAATATCAATAATATAACCAAGCTATTAAAGGCCTATTTCTATGAAAACTGGCAAAATGACGTGATATTCAATTTTGTCGTCATACTGGCCATAACAATGTTATCCATGTTTATGTCTCCCTTTGATACGGGGGTTGTCTCTTTTGCCGCAGTGATATTGATGGTCTATTATCCGTGCCGGTTGTTTTCCAAATTGCAGAACCCGTCAAGCCGGATGCACTACCTGATGGTCCCCGCCACCAATGAGGAAAAAGTGGTCACCGGGATGATTTTGGCCAACATCTACTATGTCCTTGGCATCGTGCTGTCTGTTGTCATCGGACTGCTGTTGGGTTTCGGGTTGGCGAAAATCTTCAACCCCGACCTTATGTTCACATCTGATCTGTTCAAAAGTGCATTTCCTTCTTCATGGATGAGTGTGTTACTGCTTTACACCAGTATTGCCGCCACGTTTTTCGCCGCCATCTATTTCAAGAAAAGTCCGTTTTGGAAACTGCTGCTGACCGGATTTGTGATTTCGACGGTTTTGGGAATCGTCATGTCTGTGACGGTTTGGTTAAATGCCAAAGCGGTTCTCCCTGCAGGTTCGTTCACGAGGAATTTCATCAAGACGGAGAGTTACATATATACCGGCAACGACTGGTTCCCGTATGTTTTTTGCTGCATCATGATCGTCTATTTCTACGCGATGAGTTTTTTGAGAATGAGAGAAACGGAGGCATAGTATGGACTTCAAGAGCACACAAACCATATATCGGCAGATCGTGAACTGGGTGTTCGAGCAGATTCTGTCGGGGGCGTGGAAGCCAGGCGAGCGTGCCAAGTCGGTGCGTGAGCTGGCCGTCGCCTTCGAGGTGAACCCCAACACCGTCATGCGTTCCTACGAATATCTTCAGAACCAGGAGATTATCACCAACAAACGCGGCATCGGCTACTTCGTCAACGAGGACGCATCCGAGAAAATTCTCGCTATCCGCAAGAAAGAGTTCATGGAGGAGGAGGTGCCGGAGTTTTTGAAGAACATGCGGTTGCTGGGGATCACGATGGAAGAAGTGTTAGCTGTTAGCTGTTAGTCATTGGCTGTTAGCTAAATAAGACCTCTGGTTTTCCAGAAAAGAGGGTGTCAAACGAGTGCCAACAGCCAACAACTAAAAGCCAACAGCCAATAGCAAATCACAAAAACCAAAAAATATGAAAAGAATCATTTTAACAACTCTCATTTTCTGCGCCGTTTTGGGCATTGCGAACGCGCAGAACAGCTACTGGGTGTTCTTCACGGACAAGCAGAACACCACATTCGACCCGTATCAATACTTTGATGCGAAGGCCATGGAGCGTTACGCCCTGAACGGTGCGGACCTCTATGACATCACCAACTATCCCGTGAACGGCGAGTATGCCGCGCGGGTGGAGACCGCCTGCGAGGAGCTGATCGGCACGTCGCGGTGGCTCAATGCGGCCGGCGTGATGGCCACAGAAGAGCAGATTGCCGTCATTCGGCAGTTTCCTTTTGTGGCGGGCGTTCAGTTAATTGCCAGTGACATGGAAACGGCTTCGGGGTCAGCGCCGGAATTGGAAGACGGAATCTTCCGGACTACGGGCTACGAAGACCAAATCGACCTTCACAAGGGCGGGATGTTCAGGCAGCACCACATCACGGGCAAGGGCGTGCGCATTGCCGTACTTGATGGCGGCTTCAAAAACGCCGAAACGCATCCGGCTTTCCAGCATCTGCGCGACAACCACCAGATTGTCAAGACCTGGAACTTTGTGAAGAAGAAAGAGGACGTGTATGAGGCTGAAACGCACGGCCGTATGGTGCTGAGCTGCATCGCGGGCAAGGTGAGCGACACTGCGTGGTTAGGCATGGCCCCCGATGCGCAGTTCCTGCTGGCCCGCACCGAAGTGGCTTCTGAGCCGAAAAAGGAGGAGGTCTGGTGGGTGCAGGCGCTCGAATGGGCCGACCAAAACGGCGCAGACATCGTGAACAGCTCCCTCGGCTACGGCAAACAGCGCTACGTGCTCAAGCAGATGGACGGCCATACCTCGATAGTAGCCAAGGCCGCCAACACCGCCGCCCGCAAAGGTATGCTGGTTTGCAACTCCATGGGCAACGAGGGCGACGACAAAGAGTGGAAAATGCTCATCACCCCCGCCGATGCCGACAGTATCCTCTCCGTGGGAGGAGTCTATTCCATTGACCAGATTGCGGAGTTCAGCTCCTTCGGTCCGACGGCAGACGGCCGCATGAAACCCAACGTGGTGGCGATGGGCCACAATTGGGTGGCAGGCGAGAAAGGCAACTATATGCAGGCCTTCGGCACCTCCTTCTCCTCCCCGATGGTGGCCGGTTTCGCTGCCTGTGTGAAACAATTGCACCCCGAATACACCGCTTGGCAGCTGAAAACCGAGATTGAGAAGTCTGCCAACCACTATCCCTATTTCGATTATGCGTTCGGCTACGGCGTACCGCAAGCAGGCTACTTCTTCGGCGAAAAACCGGAAGTAAAAGACAATCTCACCCTCTATGAGGATGAATACGCAGTATATATATCCGCCCGAGATCCCAAAGCTGCTGTCTTTTATAAAATCACTAATGGCGACAAGACCATCGAGGAATACAACAAGTTGAACCCGAGCAAGACAACATCAGGCAATACCATCGTCAAATTCTTCAAGTCAAGATTGCAAGGCGGGCAGACTTTGGAGTTGTGGAGTCAGGGGCAGCATCTGAAATATGTTGTCAGGCAAGAGACTTTGCCGAAAGCGGACAGTGCAATGGCGGCCGATGCAATTGCATACGGATGTGTAAGAACGGTTAAAACGCCTAAAGATCACATTTATATGCAACATTTCCCGAAAAAGTATCGGTTCCGTTTGGTGTTGAACGCTTCGTTCATGGTTCCGACGAAGTGGACCTCGAATCAGCTGCTCTTCCCGATGGCCGACAACCAGAACCGCGTGTCGCGCTCCTTCACGTTCTCTCTCGACAACAGCTGGCGTTTGGTGAAATGCTACGGTTTAGGCTTCCGTCTCGGATTCGGCTCGTCGTGGTATTCTGTTGATCGCAATTTGGTGCCGGTGGAGAGCCTTGTCCCGATGGAATGGAGCGACCTTACCACCGTGAAAAGCAATCTCAAAGTCACCAAGTTCGACTTGGAATTGTTTCAGCGTTTCTTTTTAGGCAGTGCGGGAAGCAACTGGTGGTATTTGGACACGGGCATTTTCGGGGAATGGAACACTGGCAGCCGGTACAAATTTGCCGGGCGTTTGGCTGACGAACGGTTCAAATACATTGAGAAGAAGTATTGGCGCAATGAGATGAATCATCTCGACTATGGTGTGCGCCTGCGCGTGGGCATCACCAAATTCGCTGCCATCTACGGTCAGTACCGCATCTCGAACATCCTGAAAAAAGACAAGTTCGCCAACGACTTGCCGAAATGGGAGATTGGTATCCAGATATTCTAAAAAAAAGAGGGTGTGTCAAAAGTGGCGCGCCCTCTTTTTTTTTGCAAAAAAGCCCT
>CAMVBK010000015.1:0-65819 GCA_947165685.1 uncultured Bacteroidales bacterium
AACAGCTAACAGCCAACAGCTAACAGCCAACAGCTAACAGCCAACAGCTAACAGCTAACAGCTAACAGCCAACAGCCTTTTCGTATGAAAAAAATAGTTTGAAGTATCAAAAGTAAGAACGAAACAACAAACAGGTGCAGACCTTCATATTCACTTTTTTCGCCCTCTATGTGGTGATGCTGTTCGTGATCACGGGGATTACCTCCCGCAAGACGGACAAAATGAGTTATTTTACCGGCAACCGTAAGTCACCCTGGTTTGTGGTGGCTTACGGCATGATCGGCAGTTCGCTGTCGGGCGTGACCTTCATGTCGGTGCCTGGCGATGTCTATACTACCCAGTTCACCTACTTGGGGGTCGTGTTCGGCTACATTCTCGGCTACATCGTCATCGGGCTGCTGCTGCTGCCGCTCTACTACCGGCTCAACGTGACCTCCATCTACGAGTATCTTGGCAAGCGGATCGGACCGGAGGCGCACAAGACAGGTGCGCTGTTTTTCTTTCTGTCGCGGTTGCTCGGCTCGGCACTGCGTATGTATCTGGTTATCTTTGTCTTGCAGATTTTCGTCTTCGATGGATGGAACATCCCGATCTGGGCAACGGCCATCGTGATGATTGCCATCATCCTGCTCTACACATTCCGCGGCGGCATCAAGACCGTGGTGTGGACGGACATGCTGCAGACCACCTTTCTCATTGGCGCACTGATTATTACGATTGTGGTGATTATGCGCAACATGGGCGGCTCGTTCAGCGACATCTGGGCGCAGATGGCCACGGTGGGCAAGGACGGCACCGACTGCCGCACCATCCTCAACACCGACTGGCGTAACAACAGTTACTTCCTGAAGCAGGTGTTCGGCGGCATGTTCATCACCATCGCCATGACGGGCCTGGACCAGGACATGATGCAGAAGAACCTCTCTTGCAGGACGTTGCGAGAGTCGCAGCGCAACATGTTCTCGTTTACCTGCATTCTGGTGGTGGTCAACCTGCTGTTTCTGCTGTTGGGCGGCATGTTGCTGGTGTTTGCGCAGCATAACGGGGTGGATGTCAGTCAGTTCCCGACCGACCGCATCTATCCGGAGATTGCGTTCAACTATTTAGGCAAGGTGGGGGCGTTGGTCTTTGTCTTCGGCCTTATCTCCGCTGGTTTTTCCAGCGCGGACGGCACTTTCACGGCGCTCACGACCACGGTCTGCTACGACCTGCTCGACATCGAGAAGCGTTTCCCGACGGAGCAGCAGCAGATTCGGGTTCGCCGCATCGTGCATTTGGTTATCTCCACGCTCTTTTTGATGGTCATCCTGATTGTGGCCAATCACCACAACGACGCGCTCATCCGCATCATCTTCATGGTGGCCTCCTACACCTACGGACCGATTCTCGGCTTGTTCGCGTTCGGCATGTTCACCAAACGGGAAATTCCGCAGTCGCGCCGCTGGCTGGTGCCGGTTCTCTCTCTTGCAATCCCGGCCTTCTGCTACGTGTTGGCGACGCATTCCCAACAGTGGCTCTTCGGCTACAAGTTCGGCTACGAGCTACTGATTGTCAACGGGTTGCTGGTGTTTGGGGCTTTGGTCTCGGTGAGTCGGAAAGAAAGGTAGAGTCATAGGTTGAATTCTGTTTCCTTCACAATTCCCATGTGAACCGCAGCGTGTCGATGCCGTCCGGGTAGTCGGTCAGGGTAGGAGACTGTGCGCTGCCAAAAGACTCGGCGCGGTCGATGGCCGGGTTGTGGCTCACGATGCACTGCAGCTGCTCGCGATCGTCGGTCAGCCGTTGGTTCACCGCCTGAAGGTCCTGGTAGTTTTCAAAGTGCAGCATCCCGATGGGGGAGGCGTATTCCGGCCGCTCGACCAGCAGGAAGGTGCCCGCGTCCATGTAGAAGATCTGGTTCATCAGGTGGACGGCCTTCTGGTACTCCAGGTTGTTGTTGAACTGGTGGTGCTGCGCAATGGGGCGGCTCTCTTGTGTTAAAATTTGCAAAAACGGCACGAAATCGTAGTCTTCCGGCACAAACAATTTGGAGACGGAGCGGCAGCCTAAGCCAAAGTAAAGGTAGATGTCGTTGGCGAGGGCGCGAAGTTCCGCCTCGGTTTCGGTGCCGTCGAGCACGGCCACGCTGTTGCGGTTTTTGCGCAGGATGTGCGGGTATTTGCTGAAATAGTAGTCGAAATAGCGGGCGGAATTGTTGCTGCCGGTGGCGATGACGGCGTCGAAGTCGGTCACCTTCTCCACAAACTGGATGCGTTCTCCGAAGCCGGGTTCGATGCGCACGAGTTCCTGAGCGAGCACGGGCAGGAGGATTTTGTCTTGCGAGGAGAGTTTCCCCTGGTAGTCGTTGCCGCCCGCGAGGATGCAGAAGAAGTCGTGGAAGGCGGCGACGGGGATGTTGCCGGCGGAGATGACGGCGATGCGCCGGCGCGGGGCCTCGGCCGGTGCAACGTGCTGATAGCGGGCGAGGTACGCATCCAAAGCCTCGGGCGCGAGCATCTGTCCGATGGCGCGAAGCGCATGGCGGCAGAAATCCGGCGTGAACCAGCTGTTCTCGCGATACTGCCGCTCAATGGCCGCCCCGAAGGTGTCTTCCAGCCTTTGCGGGTTGCGTAATAGTTCTCCTAATTGTTTGAATGCTTGTATGTTGGTGGTGAACATTGGGTTAATGGGGTGATGGGTTAATGGGTTAGTGGGGTAAGGGGTTAAGGGGTTAATGGGTTGGTTCAGAGATTTCTAATCGTGGATGGTGTCCACCACATTTTTCAGAATCCGCTTCATCTCCTCCTCGGGGAAGGCCTTCAGGATGCCCTCGCGCATGAAGAGGTCCATGGCGCGGTGCGTCTCGTCGATGTCGTGCTTGGCTAAGGAGTAGATTTCGGCGCGGCTGAGCGGATGGCGGGCGATGCCGCTGTTGACGGCGCACTCGCCCACGGCGGCGGCCACGGTGGGGAAGAGGTCGCTGTCCATCATCGTGGGCATGATACGGTCGGCATGGATGCCCTGCCGCTCGGCGAAGTCGGCGATGGCATGCGCGGCGCAGACGGCCATCTCGTCGGTGATTTTGCGGGCGGACACGAGAAGGGTGCCCTTGAGAATGGAGGGGAAGCAGACGGAGTTGTTGACCTGGTTGGGGAAGTCGCCGCGGCCGGTGGCCACGATGAAGGCGCCGGCGGCCTTGGCGGCGTGCGGGTAGATTTCGGGCACGGGGTTGGCGCAGGCGAACACGACGGCCTTCTCCGCCATCCGGGAGATCCACTCCGGCTTGATGGTGTCGGGGCCGGGGTGGGAGAGGGCCACCAAAACGTCAGCCCCGGCGAAGGCCTCCTCAGGCGTGGTGACGCACTGCGGGTTGGTGATCTGGCAGAGCCGCCACTGCGGGTAGAACCGCGTGTCGTTCTCGTAGTCTGAACGGTTGCGGTGCAGCGTGCCGTCCTTGTCGAACAGGATGATGTGCCTGGGGTCGGCGCCGTCCTGGATCATCAGTCGGGCGATGCTGCTGTTGGCCGCTCCCGCGCCGTAGAGCACGATTTTCGCGTTCTGTAACTTTTTGCCCGCGATTTTCAGCGCGTTGAGCACACCGGCGAGGGTCACGCAGGCGGTGCCCTGCGCGTCGTCGTGCCACACCGGGATGTCGCATGCCTCGCGCAGCTCGTCCAGCACGCGGTAGCAGTTGGGCTGCGAGATGTCCTCCAGGTTCACCGCCCCGAAGCTGGGTTGCACCATCTTCACGAAGTCGATGATCTTGTCGGCCTGGTGCACCCCGTTCTCGTCGCGGCTGTCGATGCAAAGCGCGGTGGCATCGATGCCGCCCAAGTACTTCATCAGCAGGGCTTTGCCCTCCATCACGCCGAGACCGCCGGGAGGGGTGCAGTCGCCGTCGCCCAAAACGCGCGTGCTGTCGCTGACCACCGCCACCAGGTTTGCGCGGTTGCTGAGCCGGAACGAGCGGTCGTTGTCGTCGCGGATGGTCGTGGAGACGGCCGACACACCGGGCGTGTACCAGGCGTTGAACCAGCCCAGACTCTCGATCGGCACCTTCGGCAGCGTCTGGATTTTGCCGCCGTAGTATTCATGCGCATAAAGCGACAATTTCTTGAAAAACAATGTTTTAGCCTTAGCTTTCTGCTCTTCGCTGAAGGATTCGGGAAGGAAATCCCCGATATGGTCGATGATGTTGCTCATAATTTTGTTACCTACATTTTTCAAGCTGCGAAGATAGGATTTTTTCGGGTACAAAAAAAATGTATCTTTGCCGACTAATTTTTTGAACATGAAAAAGGAAAACGTAGATCAGATTTTTGAGGAATTCAAGAATGCTAAGATACTGGTAATCGGGGATGTGATGATCGACTGCTACCTCACCGGCAAGGTCACGCGCATCAGCCCGGAGGCACCGGTGCCGATTGTGAACGTGCAAAACCGCAGCTACCGCCTCGGCGGCGCCGCCAACGTTGCGCTCAATCTCAAGTCGTTGGGTGCCGACCCGATTCTCTGTTCCGTCATCGGCAGCGACTCCAAGGCCAAGGTCTTCTATAACCTGATGGAGGACTGCGACCTCACTTCCGATGCCATCGTGCCCATGTATGGCCGCCGCACCACCATCAAGTACCGCATCATCGGCAACAACTGCCACATCGTGCGGGTCGATGACGAGCGCGTGCAGCAGCTCAAGGAACGTGAGAAACGCCAGTTTCTCACCACCGTGGAGCAGATCATCGACCATAACGACATCGATGCCGTGATTTTCGAAGATTATGACAAAGGCTTGTTTTCCAAGGAGTTAATATCTGAAATCATCAATTTCGCCCATAAGAAGAACATCTATGTGGCCGTTGACCCCAAGGAGAAAAACTTCAATAATTATATGAACGTCAATCTCTTCAAGCCCAACATGAAGGAACTCTCGAAAGGCCTTCACGTGGAGGAGAACACGGAACTCACCTTGGAGGAGATCCACGACCTGGCCAAGGAGTTCGCCGAGCGCCAGCACATCGACAAGGTGATGGTCACCATGTCGGCGCGCGGCATCGCCTTCTATGACCGCGAGCACGACAAATTCTTCCACCAGCCCGCCTTCCACCGCCGCGTGAGCGACGTTTCCGGCGCCGGCGACACGGTCATCTCCGTGGCCACGCTCTTCCTGCTGAAAGGCCATTCCGTGGAGGAGACCTGCCTCGCCTCCAACCTGGCCGGCGGCCTCGTGTGCGAATACGTGGGCGTGGTGCCCATCAACGGCGCCCAGCTGAAGGACGAAATGGTGAAAAACGCACCCAATCACTAAAAAAATCGTGTCGCATACACTAAAACTCTCGTGATCTCGTTACTGCACTTTTGATTCGGAATTATGAGATTGAAAAGAACGATTGCGATAGTACTCTTTGTTGTGGCGATGGCCGCGCAGGCCCATGCGCAATACCAGTTCGGCGTGCCCAACCTGCTGAAATACGACAAGAAGCCCTTTCATTTCGGATTCACCTTGGGCTATAACCTCTTCGACTACCGCATCTCCTCAAAACCGGATTTGGCGGAGTATGACTCGCTGATGGTCATCAACACCCATGCCATGAGCGGATTCAGCCTCGGCATCGTCACTAACCTGCGCCTCGGCAAGTACTTCGACCTCCGTTTCATCCCCGGCCTCTCCTTCGGCGACCGGTACATCAACTATACCATCCGCTACGGCGACGGCTCGGAGCTTGTCACCGCCAAGAACGTGGAGTCCGTCTATCTCGAAATGCCTATCCTGTTCAAGTACAAGTCGTCCCGGATGCTCAACAACATCAGGGCTTACGTGCTCGCCGGCGGGCAATATACCTTCGACATGATCTCCGCCAAGAAGAAAAAGGCTCCCGAGAACGGTGAAGTCGTGCTCAAACTCAACCCCCACGACGTGCAGGCGCAGGTCGGCGTCGGCTTCGACTTCTACTGCACCTACTTCAAGTTCACCACCGAGCTCAAGATGTCGTTCGGCTTCCTCAACATGCTCGTCCCCGAAGACAACATGTACGCCACCAGCGTCACCTCCCTCAAAGCCAAAAACCTGCAAATCTCCTTTATCTTTGAGTAGAACTTAGAACTTAGACATAGAACTTAAACTTAGACTTAGACTTAGAACCCTTAACCCAATAACCCAATAATAATGAACGACGACCTTTTCAAACAAATCATAGCCCATGCCAAGGAGTATGGTTTCATTTTCCCGTCGAGTGAGATTTACGACGGTCTCAGCGCGGTGTATGACTACGGCCAGAACGGCGTGGAGCTGAAGAACAACATCAAGCAGTATTGGTGGAAGGCAATGGTGCAGTACCACGAGAACATCGTGGGCTTGGACAGCGCCATCTTCATGCACCCCACCATCTGGAAGGCCTCCGGCCATGTCGATGCGTTCAATGACCCGCTCATCGACAACAAGGACTCCAAGAAGCGCTACCGCGCCGACGTGCTGATTGAGGATCACATCCAAAAGATTGAGGATAAGATAGATAAGGAAATAGAGAAGGCGAAGAAGCGCTTCAACAACTTCGACGAGGTGCTCTACCGCCAGACCAACACCCGCGTGGTGCAATACCAGGCTCAGGTCGATGACATCCGCTCCCGTTTCGCCGAGCTGATGAACAACAACGACTTGGTCGGTCTGAAGGCGCTGATTGAGGAGCTGGGCATCGCCTGTCCGATTTCCGGCACGCGCAACTGGACCGACGTGCGTCAGTTCAACCTGATGTTCGCCACCAAACTGGGTTCCGTGGCCGACGGCGCCGACACCATCTACCTCCGTCCCGAGACGGCTCAGGGCATCTTCGTGAACTTCCTCAACATCTACAAGACCGGCCGCATGAAGCTGCCGTTCGGCATTGCGCAAATCGGCAAAGCCTTCCGCAACGAGATTGTGGCCCGTCAGTTCATCTTCCGCATGAGGGAGTTCGAGCAGATGGAGATGCAGTTCTTCGTGAAACCCGGCGAGGAGCTCAAGTGGTTCGACTATTGGAAACAAACCCGCCTGCAGTGGCACACGGAGTTAGGCATTCCCGCCGAGAACTACCGTTTCCACGACCACGAAAAGCTGGCCCACTACGCCAACGCCGCCACCGACATCGAGTTCAAGTTCCCGTTCGGCTTCAAGGAGCTGGAGGGTATCCATTCCCGCACCAACTTCGACCTCTCGCAGCATGAGAAGTATTCCGGCAAGAAGCTGCGCTATTTCGACCCGGAGCTCAACGACAGCTATGTGCCGTACGTCATCGAGACCTCCATCGGTGTCGATCGCATGTTCTTGGCAGTGTTCAGCCACGCCTACACCGAGGAGAAGCTGGAAGACGGTTCCACGCGCACGGTGCTGCGCCTGCCTGCCAAGCTCGCCCCCTACAAGGTGGCCGTGCTGCCGCTGGTGAAGAAGGACGGGCTGCCCGAAATCGGCCAAGAGATTTTCGACATGCTCAAGAAGGACTTCATGGTGCAGTACGAGGACAAGGACGCCATCGGCCGCCGCTACCGCCGGCAGGACGCCGTGGGCACGCCGTTCTGTGTCACCATCGACAACCAGACCAAGGAGGACGGCACGGTGACCGTGCGCGAGCGCGACACCATGGCGCAGTATCGCCTGCCCATCGCCGACCTGACCGTGGAGCTGCTGAAGAAACTACGTTGATTTTCACAGTTAGGCTGTTACAACATAACTGTCGGGCTGTCGCAATGCGGCAGCCCTTTGTTGTCTTGCGAAATGAAAACAAATAAAATTGCGCTCGGGTGGCTATATGTTACAGAAATTCGTATTTTTGCCATTTGATTTTAAAATAGGAAAATTGTATATGATGAAAAAATACACCCTTCTTTTGGTCATGGTTTTGACCGTTTTTGGGGCTTATGCCCAGGGACTCAAGGCCTTCATCAGCCATAAGGCCTTTTGCACCAAGAATTTGCAGCCTTATATCGAATTTACGTTCATTGTGGGCGGAAATACGGTTCAGTACGCCTTGAACGATCAGGGAAAATACGAGGCCGACGTGGAAATCCAGGTCGATATGATGCAGTCCGACACTTTGGTGAAGCGGCTGCACTATATCCTCAACAGCGACCTTTTCGAGGACTCCACGCGGGCGGGCAAGCCGGATTTCGCCGACGTGCAGAACGTCCCGGTGCCGCAGGGCGAGTATTTCCTCTATTTTTACATGAAGGACCTGCACGGCGACACGAACAAGCTGGCCTATATCGACAAAATCACGCTCGATTTCCCGGCTGACCGCATCTCCACGTCCAAAATTTCGCTCTACCGCTCGATGGAGCGCGCCCGCAGTCAGGAAATCTTCACCAAATACGGCTACAATCTGCTGCCTCTCTATTCCGGTTTCGTGCCGGAATCGCAATACACTCTTCCGTTTTCCGTGGAAGTCTATAACACTCCTAAGATATTGAAAGACGGAAAGTTGAAGGCGAAATGCTATATCGAACATGCGGAGTCACGACTGGTTGCCGATCCTCTCAACATGTTGTCGCTCGACCTGCCGGTGCAGGATGTGGTGCTGGTGCTCAACGCGTTCAACATCTTCAACCTGCCCTCGGGCAACTATTTCGCCGTGATGGAGCTCAAAGACTCCCGCGACAGTCTGCTCCTGGTTGACAAGGTCTTCTTCCAGCGGAGCAACCCGTCGGTGCAACTGAACCTCGAAGACTACAAGCAGACGAGCATCAGCGGCACGTTCGTGGAGTTTGATACGAATCGTAAAGAACTGATAGACAAAGTAAAATGCCTGTTTCCGATCAGTAACTACGCCGAGCGGGAGTTTTATGAGAACCGCATGAAGACCGTCCCCACCGAACAGCTGCAACAGTTCTTCTACAGTTTCTGGCTGAAACGGAATCCGTCGAACCCGGAGGCGGAGTGGCAGAAATACAAGAAGCAGGTTGACGAGGTGGAGAAACTCTACGGCAGCAAGCAGGTGCGCGGCTACCTTACCGACAGAGGGCGTGTCTATCTGCAATATGGCAAGCCCAATGAAATCATGGAACAGCCCTCCGACCCGGTGACGCTGCCCTACGAGATTTGGCATTATTACTATCTGAACAACCAGTCGAACGTGAAGTTCGTCTTCTACGACCCTGTGCTTACGGGCAAGGACTACGAACTGCTGCATTCCAACCTTTACGGCGAGACGCAGAATCCGAACTGGAAAATGTTCCTGGTTCGCAACATCGAGACGCAGCGGGATGTTTATAACACCAACCCGGTCGATTACTGGGGCAACGAGATGGACAACTACTGGAAATACCACTGATTGCCGTTCGGTATGAAACGTTTCCTCGACATTGTTTTCTCCCTGCTGGTGTTGCTGGTCGGCCTGCCGTTCGGCTTGGTTATCGCGTTGCTGATTGTGGTTGACTCGCGCGGCCCGGTCTTTTACCGGCAAAGCAGGGTGGGGCGAAACAATATTGATTTCCAGCTGTTTAAGTTCCGGACGATGTGCGTGGGCGCGGATCGGGGCAGCTTGATTACCGTGGGGGACGACGACGCGCGAATCACGAAGGTCGGCGCCTTTCTGCGGAAATACAAAATCGACGAGTTCCCGCAGTTCCTGAACATCCTGCGGGGGGAGATGAGCGTCGTGGGGCCGAGACCCGAGGTGCGGAAATACGTTGAGATGTACACGCCTGAGCAGATGCGTGTGCTGAGCGTGCGCCCGGGACTCACCGACTACGCCTCCATCCGCTACGTCGATGAGAACGCGCTGCTGGCCAAGTCCGACGACCCGGAAAGGACCTATATTGAGGAAGTGATGCCGGACAAGCTCAAGTTGAACCTGCAATATATCGACGAGCAGTCCTTGTGGGTGGATGCGAGGATTGTGTTGAAGACGTTGGGCGCGATAGTACGTTGACTTAGACTTAGACTTAGACTTAAACTTAGACTTATAATCATTAACCGTTAAGAATATGAAAAGCAACGAACACGGACTTTACATTGCGCACTGCGACGAGGGTGCGCTTTCGATTCAGGGGAAAATGGCCAACAGGCACGGCTTGATCGCCGGCGCCACGGGCACGGGCAAGACGGTCAGCCTGCAGGTTTTGGCCGAGACTTTCAGCCAGGCGGGGGTGCCCTGCTTCATGGCTGACATGAAGGGCGACCTTTCCGGCATCAGCCAGCCCGGCAAGCTGAGCGGCTTCATCGAGAAGCGGCTGCCAGAGTTCGGCATCGGGAACCCGGAGTTCCAGGCCTGCCCGGTGCGCTTCTACGATGTCTTCGGCGAGCAGGGCCATCCCATCCGCGCCACCGTCTCCCAGATGGGACCGCAACTCCTTTCCCGCCTGCTCGGACTCAACGACACGCAGGACGGCGTGCTCAACATCGTCTTCCGCATCGCCGACGAGCGCGGGCTGATGATTATCGACATGAAGGACCTGCGGGCCATGCTCGACTATGTGGCCAAGCACGCCAAGGAATACTCCACCCAGTACGGCAACATCTCCACGGCCTCCGTGGGGGCCATCCAGCGCGCGCTGCTGCAGCTGGAGGCGCAAGGGGCCGACAAATTCCTCGGGGAGCCGAGCTTCGACATCTACGACTTGATCCAGACCGAGAACGGCAAGGGCGTGATGAGCGTGCTCGCCGCCGACAAGCTGATGCTGCAGCCCAAGCTCTACAGCACCTTCCTGCTGTGGCTGCTTTCCGAGCTCTACTCCACGCTGCCCGAAGTCGGCGACCTGGAGCTGCCGAAGCTGGTCTTCTTCTTCGACGAGGCGCACACCCTTTTCCAGGACACCTCCAAGGCCCTGGTCGATAAGATCGAGCAGGTGATCCGCCTGATTCGCAGCAAGGGCGTGGGCGTCTATTTCATCACGCAGTACCCCAACGACATCCCCGACAGCATTCTCGGGCAGCTCGGCAACCGCATCCAGCACGCCCTGCGCGCCTACACGCCCAAGGACCAGAAGGCCGTCCGTGCCGCCGCCGACACGTTCCGCGCCAACCCGGCTTTCAAGACCGACGAGGCCATCATGAACTTGGAGACGGGCGAGGCGTTGGTGAGCTTCCTCGACGAGAAGGGTGCCCCCGGTGTTGTGCAGCGGGCCAAGATTCTCTTCCCCTTGTCGCAAATCGGCGCCATCACCGAAGGCCAGCGGCTCGACATCATCAAGCAGAGCCGCGTTTATGGCAAGTACGACACCCCCGTCGATAACGAGAGTGCCTTCGAGGTCCTGATCAAGGAAGCAGAGGAGGCGTTGGCGGTGCAGGAGGCGGAGAAAGCCGAGATGGAAGCCGCCAAGGAGGAGGCAAAGGCGGAGAAAGAGGGCAAGAGTTCCAAGAAGCAAGGTGTTTTGGGCAAAGTGCTCAAGGCCATCATCACCGCCGTCACCGGCACCGTGGCCACCGCTGCCGGCACGGCCATCAGCAACAAGGTGACCGGCAAAAAGTCCAAGTCGAAGACCTCCACCACCGAGCGGGTCATCAAGAACACTACTTCTGCCGCCACGCGCACCATCACGCGCGAAATCTCGCGGGACATCCTGGGGAATATCTTGAAATAGTTAGCAGTCTGTTGTTTTGACAAAATCATTATTTATTGAAAAACAATTCCTTAAACAGCCTCGAAGAGGCTGAACGTACGCAGTGCAATTAACCCCACACAAGCGCAGCGCAGTGTGGGGTCCGCAGCCACACAAGTGCAGCGCAGTATGGGGCCCGCAGCCACACAAGTGCAGCGCAGTGTGGGGAAAAAAGACGAAAAAATGAGAAAAGTATTAGTCATATATACCGGCGGGACCATCGGCATGATGATGGATCCCGAGACCAAATCCCTGGTGCCCTTCGAGTTCAAGGACATCCACCAGCAGCTGCCGATGCTGTCGCTGCTGGACACAGAGCTGACCTTCGAGTCGTTGCTCCCGTTGATCGACTCCTCCGACACAAACCCGGACTTCTGGATCCGTCTGGCGAAGGTGATAGGGGAAAACTACGACCATTTTGACGGCTTCGTGGTGCTGCACGGCACCGACACGATGGCCTACACGGCATCGGCGCTGAGTTTCCTGTTGGAGAACCTCGCCAAGCCGGTGATTCTCACGGGCTCGCAACTGCCCTTGGGTGTCATCCGCACCGACGGTCGTCGCAACATACTGAACGCCATCGAGTTCGCGTCTGCTGAACAGGACGGGATACCGCTTATCCGCGAGGTGTGCGTCTATTTCCAGAACGCACTCTACCGAGGCAACCGCACCTACAAGGACGATGCCGCGCGGTTCAACGCCTTCTATTCGCCCAACTACCCCAAGCTCGCCGACGTGAACACCTTCATCAACTACCATAAACGCTACCTCTTCATCCCGAACAGCAAAAACCCGCTCATCGTGCACGACAAGATGGACAACAATGTGGCGGTGCTGAAGATCTTCCCGGGCATCAGCGAAAAGTTGTTGGAGAATGTCTTCCAAACGGAGGGGCTTCGCGCGGTCATCATGGAGACTTTCGGGGTGGGCAACGCCCCGACCAATCCGGCCTTTTTGAACGTCTTGCAAAAGGCTGTACAGCAGGGAATCGTCATCGTGAATGTCACCCAGTGCAAAGGTGGCGGCGGCGTGGTGATGGGCCGTTATCTGACCGGAAAAACCCTTTCTGACATCGGGGTCATCAGCGGTCACGACATGACCACCGAGGCGGCCGTCACCAAGTTGATGTACCTGCTGGGCACCTTCAGCGACGTGAAGAAGGTGAAGCAGGCCATGGAAGTGCCCTTGCGCGGGGAGCTGACGATTGAAGGGGACGTGATGGGAGAGTAGCGCATTCTAAACTCCTAAACTTCTAAACACACTAAACACACTAAACTTCATCAACAAACGCCATTCAAAAATCGGCACAAAAGCACCACAAGCCTGCCTGCGGTAGTCGGCGCAGCATAACTTTTTTTTGTATATTTGCCGCCGTTTTTTTTCGAGAATCAAATATTGAAAAAATGAAGAAAATATCCCTCTTTTTGCTGTTAATCAGCATGATATGTGGCCCTGTCGTTGCGCAGCGCGTCACAGAGAGCCAGGCACTGCAAGTGTGCCGGCGTTTTGTGTCGGAAAAGTCTCCGACGGTGAATGTGTCGGACATCAAGCTAGCTGAAGTCCACACTCAGGCCAGCGGCGAGGCGGCCCTCTACCGCTTCCAGCTTCCGGGGACCGGCTTCGTGGTGGTTTCGGCCTCCATGACCACGCCGCCGGTGCTGGCCTACACTTTCGACCAGAACTTCGAGATGATTCCGCCGGTGCGCGACCTCTTCCACCTCTACAAAGGTGAGATGGCCTACGCCGAGAAGATGGGCTGGGACGCCAAGCCGGAGGCCGCGGCCGCATGGAAACGCTACCTCGCCGAGGATTTCACCCCGAGGGCGGACAAGGGCGGTGCCACGGTCGGCCCGCTGCTGACCACCACTTGGGACCAGAGCCGCTACTACAACACCTACTGCCCGTGGGACCCCAGCTCGGGCCCGGGGTACGACTACCGCGTGCCGAACGGCTGCGTGGCACTGGCCTGCGCACAAATCATGAACTACCACCGCTTCCCTGACAGGGGCATCGGCTCCACGTCCTACATCCCGCAGGGCTACCCCCGGCAGACGGTCAACTTCTACCAGCACACCTACCACTATGACGCCATGACCAACCACCCGACCTCGTATGCCAACGAAATCGCCAAGCTGGCTTACCATTTCGGCGTGGCCATCCAGATGAACTATAACGCCGACGGATCAGGTGCCAACACCACGCAAGCGAAAAACAAACTGCACCAGACTTTCCGTTTCGACCCGGCCATCACGTCTTACTACCGCGACCTGTACCAGGACTCCACCGTAACGGAGTTCTACGAGGTCCTCAAGAACGAAATTAACAACAAGCGGGTGGTTTACTATTCCGGTTGCACCGAAACGTTCAGCTCCTGCCACGCATACGTGCTCGACGGCTACGACGAGGACAACCTCTTCCACCTGAACTACGGCTGGGGCGGCGCCTCCAACGCTTTCTACGCCATCGACAATTTCGTGGCCGGCCCGATGCATTTCGACTACGGTTCCGAAACGGTGGTGAACATCAAGCCCTCGCTGAACATCGAACCGTCCTACTGCCAGGGACACCAACGCAATACTGCCAGCTTCGGCTACGTGTCGGACGGCTCGCAGACGACCCGTCCTTACCAGTCGAACCCCGACTGCTCCTGGATGGTGGCCGCTCAGGGCGCCTACCGCTACACGTTCAGATTCGACCGCCTCGACCTTAACGACGGCGACTACGTGACCATCTACAACGGCCCGACGACCGAAAGCGGCGTGAAAATCTCCCTCACCGGCAGCGAAGTCCCGGGACAGGACTTCACGGTGGATGCTGACAGCGTCCTGATTACCTTCACGGGCAACTCGAACAACACCGAGCATTACGGATTCCTGATTTCCTACTCCTCGTCGCTGCCCGCGCGCACCTGCGACGAGGTCTCCAATATGCCCGGCGTCTATAGCGCCACGCTCTCCGACGGTTCCCAAGATGGCGAGAAATACCTGCCCCAAACCAACTGCACGTGGAACATCACCCACAACGCCGTTTCAGGCTATGCCTTCGCCTTCCCGAAGTTCGAACTCGGTTACGGCGATTTCGTGGACATTTTCAACGCCTCCACGACGCCTCCGACCCTCCATCAACGCTTCGACATCTACAACATGCCGAACGGAGTCTATAATGTGAACTTCAAGCGCATGCGTGTGAACTTCGTGAGCGACAACTGGGACCAGTCCGAGGGCTTCAAGATGGACTTCTACGCCATTGCCTCCGTGGAGGACTACAACGGCATCGAGGAGCTGATCGTCTATCCGAATCCCGCCACCGACCGCCTGACGGTCGAGTTCTCCCTGCCTCAAGCGGAAAAAATCGACATTCGTCTGATGGACCTCGCGGGCAAGGTGCTGCGCCAAAGCGCGGTTGATGGCATCGACGGCGCCAACCAGACGCGCATTAGCCTCGACGGTGTCGCCAAGGGACTCTATCTGTTGGAAGTCGCCACGCCCAGCGGCAAGTCCGTGCGCAAAGTGACCGTCCAATAGCCGAAAATAACGCGATAGATGGGCAAACGTGTACTTATAGCCATGAGCGGCGGCATTGACAGCAGTGTCGCCGCCATGTTGTTGTTGGAGCAGGGCTACGAGCTGGTCGGCGTGACCTTCCGCACCTTCGACTCCATCACGGAGAGCTGCATGGCCCGCGAGAAGGGCTGCTGCTCGGTGGATGCCATCTTCGAGGCAAAGCACTTGGCCGAAAAGCTCGGCTTCGAGCACCATATCCTCGATGTCCGCGACCTCTTCCGCAGGACGGTCATCCAGGATTTCATCGACCAATACCTGCAATGCCGGACACCGAACCCCTGCGTGCTCTGCAATCCCGTCATCAAGTGGGGTAGGGTGCTGGAGCTGGCCGACGAGCTGGGCTGCGACTACATCGCGACCGGTCATTATGCCCGTATCGCGCAAGATGGTAACCGTTTTTACCTCCAAAAAGGCGTTGACACCCAGAAAGACCAGACCTATTTCCTGTGGAAGTTGACCTCCGAAATGTTGCAGCGGACGTTGTTCCCGTTGGGCGGCCTCACCAAGCAGGAGGTGCGGCAGATTGCGGCGGCACACGGTTTCGTGAAGCTGTCGCAGAAGAAGGAGAGCGAGGAGATCTGTTTCGTGACCGATGACGATTACCGTCATTTTCTGCAAGACGAAGTGTCGGATTTGCAGGAGCGTATGCCCGTCGGGGAGTTCGTGACCACCGATGGAAAGGTGGTGGGGAAGCACCAGGGACTGTACAACTACACGGTGGGACAGCGCAAGGGCTTGGGCATCGCGTTGGGTGAGCCCGCGTATGTGGTGGCCCTGCAGCCCGAGACGAACCGCGTGGTTTTGGGCAAACGGGAAGATCTGCAGCACAGTCGCTGCATCGTATCCGGCCTTAATATGACGAAATACGATGATTTTGAGGATGGGATGAAGGTGACGTGCCGTTCGCGCTACCGCAGTGCGGGCACGCCGGCCACGCTCCGCCGTTTGGACGACACCTCCGTGGAAGTCTTCTTTGAGGAACCCGTTTTCGCCGTAACGCCCGGACAGAGTGCCGTCTTCTACGAAGGCGACGACCTCGTGGGTGGCGGAATCATCGAATCATAACCCGCAGTCATGGCCGAATCCCCGCTTTCCCTCAACGCATTAGAATACACTTTTCGGCATCTGCTGAAAGTCGCCTTCCCGCAGCTGGAAAACGAGCCTTTCCGTGTTGAGAAAGGCGATGGCACTATCACGGTTTTTGTGAAAGAGGTCAGGCTCGTCATGTATGCGATGAATCAGAAGGAATTTGACTTTTTCATTAAAGGACAATGGAGGCCCTTTTTGATGTTGGACAATGCCAAGCTGATGCAGGAAATTCCCATGGTTTTTGATGATGATAGTGTTGATGATGGTGTAACCTGTTTTGATACAGATAGTTCCATTCATATTCCATACGATATCCTCACGCCGTCTTTTGTGCTGCTTTCGCGTTACGAGGAGTTTCAATCCCAGCGTCAGGATGCGCATGGCCGCTATCCCTTTAACTGCAGTCTGGCTGAGAAATACGACATGGTGGAGATCCCGTTGGTTGATGAGTACGCGATGCTGCTCCGATATTGGCTGTGTCTCTATTTTCCGTATATTTTCGATGCCACTCCCCGCACGCCCCGCATCGTGCCCACGCACGACATCGACATCCTCTACCGTTTCACTGGATGTTTTCAGGCTTGGAAGTCCATTCTTGGAAGGGATTTGTTGATTAACAGAAGTCTTTCGATGGTGTGGAAATCCATTAAGTCGTATAGAAACTGGAAAATACGTCCCTCCTTGGATCCTTACGTGGAAGCGATCAGTGAGTTTTTGGTTCAGGAAGAGAAACGAAATCTGTCTTCGATTTTCTTTTTCAAGGCGACGGAAAAGGGTCATCCGGATGCCACGTATGATGTGCAAGATCCCATCCTTCATGAGGTTATCCGGGTTATCATGGCCCCCGGTTATCATCAAATCGGCCTTCACGGAAGCTATCCTTCCGCAAATAATCTCCAATGTCTCCAAAAAGAGAAACAGAATCTCAGCAAGCTTTGCGACGAGGAGGTTCGTATCTCCCGCCAGCACTATCTCCGTACCTTTTTCGCGGATGATCCCAACTCGTTGGATTTGTGGCGAAATGCCGGCATCACCGACGACTACACCCTCGGTTTCGCGGAACGGTGCGGTTTCCGCTGCGGCACCTGCCACCCGTACCCGCTCTACGACGTGCGCAATGACCGCGTGACCGACATCATCGAACACCCGCTCATCGTCATGGACGGCACCCTGTTCGACTACATGAAACTCTCCGTCGAGGATGCCCGCGCCCTGACACAACGGCTGAAACAACGCTGCTTCGATGTCGAGGGCGATTTCGTGATTCTATGGCACAACCACGCCACCACACGGGAATTTGAACCATATTACCAGGAGGTGTATTTGCCGTTATTGAATGGTTAATGGTTATTGTTGAAAAATGAATTGCAATGCAATTGCAATGAATAAAACGAATGAAATGCAATGAACGAGCGATGAAAATAGTACATGTCATATCGGATGGAATGGACAGGGAACGGGTGGAGCGGTTGATTTGTTTTCTCCCGCAAAATTTTGAGCATCAGTTGATTACAGCAAATGAATTGGCTGAGGCAACCAAGGATGCGGATGTCGTGCATGCCCACCGGTGGTTCGGTTGTGGGGAGGCGGCGTGGCAGCGTATCGCGGAGCAGGGCACTCATGTCCCGTACGTGATGGACATTGTGCAGTCCGACCTGGCGGCCTACCGGAAACAGCCCTTTTTCCTCCACAAGCGAGCTCACCAGGTATTGGAGAGCGCTGAGCGGGTGATATTCACGACCCCCATGCAACAGGATTTCCTGTCAGAGCATCTGCCTGCCGCCATCGCCGACCATGCCTTCGCCCAGTCGTCGCTTCTGTATGAGACCCTGCCGCCGTTTTGGTTAGACAATCTGCGCATTCATCCGCCAACAGCGTTGGTCCACATCAAATTATTGTACGTAGGGGCGATAACGGCCGACTGTCGGTTGGATGTTTTGCTGCAGGCTGTCGAGCGGATTCGCCGCCGGAACTACGAAGTTTCGCTCACAATGGCGGAGGACAAGGTGGAAGAGGGCGGATTTAGGGCTAAAATGTTGCGTGAGGTCCAAAAAAACAGCTATTTGCGGTTTGAGGAGGCCGACACGGAAGGAAAGCGTTTGGAACTCTACCGCAACCACGACATATTGGTGCAGACCGATGCGGGCGTTACCTCCATTTTGCGTTACGCGGAGGCGCTCTCGCAGGGGCTGCCGCTGGTTTATGCGCGGGGCGGCATCTTTGACGGCGTTTTCAAAGAGGGTACGGCCGGCTATGCGGTGAACCCGAAAAGTGCTTCCGAATTGGCGGAAAAAATCCTCGCTATCAGCGAACTTTTTGGTACAATCGAACAGCATATCAGTCGGTTGCATCCGCTCGGTCTTTTCGACGGACGGGAAGTGGCCGCGCATTGGGGGCATCTGTACGAGAATGTCGCCAAATTGCGCTGAAACGTCAGAGAATCTTTTTCAGAAATCGGTCGTATTTCTCTCCCACAGTGAGTTTGGCATATTCCCGCCAGCCCTCTGCAGGCTCCGTGCGGGCATAATCGAGGTCATTCTCGTGCGCGTAGGCCTCCATCTCAAAAGGGTTGGCATAGTAAGCAAACTGGGAGCCATAACGTAACGGTCTGTTTTTCAAGTAGAAATAAATGTAGCGGAGATAATAGCAGAGCCATGAATTGTGCGTGGAAACCGCCTGCTTCACATGAATCCATTCGTGGTGAAGCAGGATTTGGCCGCTGAGGTTTGTCTTTTGCGCTTCCCAAAGCCCGAAATTGCGCCGGTGGATGAGGATGCGCCCGAAAAAGGTGATGGCGAAATAGCCTTTCGGAGGAAGGAAACGGCTGGCACGGACGGTGATGCAGCTGTATTTGTCCGGACGTCTGACCATTTCGGCTAATTTTTCTTCACAATAGAGATGTAGGAGTAGATGGGGTAATGGTCGGAGACGGCGAGCTCCTTGCACACGGTGTATTGGAAGTCGTTGAACTGCTTGTCGTGGGCGATGTAGTCGATGCGGTAGGCGGGGAAGTTTCCGCCGATGTAGGTGGTTCCAGTGCCCTTGCCGCTGCCCCGGAAAGCGTCTTTCAGCCCCTGCATGAGCTTGCCGTAGCTGTAGGAGGCGGGCGAGTCGTTGAAGTCGCCGCAGAGAATGACCGGATAGGGGCATTCGCTGATATGCGTGTGGATGTTCTTGGCCTGGTGCTGTCGCAGTTCGTAAGCCGCTGAAATCTTCCTCGACAGCTTCTGTGCCTTGTTGTTGAAGGATGAGTCGTAGGATCCAGCCCAAATCGCCTTGCCGGTCTCGTAGTCCGCGCTGTCCAAGTGCATGGAGGCCAAGTGGATGTTATAGACCCGCAGCGTGTCGCCGTTGTAGCGAATGTCAACGTACATCGACTTGTTGCTGGACGACTCGGTGGTATCGACGATGCCGCCTCCTACAATCCGGTATTTGCTGAAGATAGCCATTCCAAACTGGTAGCCCAGCTTGTTCTTGTAGGGAAGCACCACCTTGTGGGTTCGCTCATTGTCCTTGACATTCAGCGCGTTGAGGATGGCTTCAGTGGAACGGAATCCGGTTTTGCCGTTCGGGTCGTAACTGTATTCCTGGAGGCAAAGGATGTCGGGCTTCTCGTTCTGCAAGAAATGAACTACCTGCCGGTTCAGCGACAACTGTTCATCGCTGTAGATGTTGAAAGCCTTGGCATTGTAGCTCATCACTTTCAGACAATTGACGCACACTTCGGGCTTTTCGATGCCGCGGAACTGGAAATGCTTATCTATATTATTGACATTCAGTATGATGACGAACACCGGAACAATAGCCCAAGAGAAGTCCACAACCAACCAGATGGCAGTGAGAACAAAGTTGGCGATGAGCAGGTAGGGGAAGAAGAGGCCACAGTAAGCGATGATACTGGAGAGCGAAGGCGGGAGAAGTTTCGCCAGAAAGGAGAACAGAAGCCCTATGGCGGCCAGGACTGTGAGCACGATGAGTAGCAATTTGCCTGCTTTTTTCAGCAGGGCACCTCTTTTCTTCTTTGCCATGTCTTACTTTTGCGAATAGTGGAACAGGAAATCCTTCTCCTCAGCGGTCAGCGCGTCGTAACCGCTTTTGGAGATTTTGTCGAGAATCTCGTCGATGCGCTCCTTTTCCGCTTGGCGACGCGCGTTGAACTCCTCGTCGGAGAGCGGTCGTCCGCTTTCACGCGAGACGTAATACTTTGACTTTGAAGTATTTTCCCTCTTTTTGAACGGCCATTTCCACTCCCGGTGCCGACTGTCGCCGCCTCCGTTGAATTGGTAGTAGGTCTGTTGTTGGCCCTGACGCTCGTTGCGCCGCCAGAGCAAAATCAGCAGAATGCCGAAGACCATGCCGCCAAGATGCGCGAAGTGCGCCACGCCGTCGGCCGTGCCCATCACTCCGTACAGCAACTCAATGGCGCCGTAAATCAGCACAAACCACTTGGCTTTGATGGGCAGAAGGAAATAAACGTATATCATGGAGTTGGGGAACATCATGCCGAAAGCCAACAGCACGCCATAGACCGCACCCGATGCGCCGATCAGTATGAATTGGTTCAAGTAGTTGTCGCGGAGGGACATGGTGGCGGTCACCAGTTCATTCAGCGAATCCGGATTTTGCTGCAAATAGTTGTAGTTGTTCAGCAGTGAACTCTTGATTTGTGCAATCTGGTTGTTTTCAACAAGATAGCGGTATGTCTCAGCCGATGGCGCGTCCAAGAACTGATTGAAGAGCGCCATCGTAGGGCCGATTTCCACAAAGGTGATCACATAGTGCGTGACGGCCGCTCCGATGCCGGTGATAAGGTAGTAAATCAGAAACTTTTTCGTGCCCCACGCATTCTCCACGGCCGCTCCGAACATCCACAGGGCGAACATGTTGAAAAACAGGTGCATGAAGTTGCCGTGCATGAACATGTAAGTAATGAACTGCCACACGTGGAAGTCCGGCGCACCGAAGTAATGCAACCCTAACCACTGGTTCAGGTCGCAAATGCCTGACCGCAGGAATACAAAAGTGGCGAAATACAGTAACGTATTGATGATGAGAAGGTTCTTCACCCCTTTCGGCAGGATGTTGAACCCGCCCATGCTGATTTGTCCATTGTTCATATTATTGGGTTAATGGGTTAATGGGGTATTGGGTTATTGGGTTAAGTTCTTAGTTCTTAGCTCTTAGTTCTTAGTTCTTAGTTATAGTCCTTAGTTATAGTCATAGTCATAGTTATGACTTTTTCGCGGGTGCAAAAATAGTAAAAAATATGGTTTTTTACGTTGGAAAAGGTTACTTTTGCCTTAAAATTCTGCTTTATGCGTTTTGACATACAACTTCCTGATTGTAAAAGCATTAGGATTCGAGAGCTGGTGAAGTCGTTTGTGATGCGGAGAGCGTTGTTGCCGTTTTCCGACACCGATTGCCATGATGTCGGGGTGACGGGCCGCGCACTGCGCACAATCTTGGAGGCGACATCCTCGTCCAAAACCGGCCTTTGCACCGTGGATGTGGAGGACTGCGGTGCAGCCTACCGCTTTCTGATGCCCCTGCTCGCGCTCACGCCCGGACAGTGGCTGCTCACCGGCACTTCGCGACTCCTGCAACGCCCGATTTCCCCGTTAGTGACTGCTCTTCAGGGGATTGGCGCTAACATTCGGCGGACGGAAAAAGGCTGGGAAGTGTCGGGACAGCCGCTGCATGCCGCTGTGCTGAAAATCGACTCCTCCCTCTCTTCGCAGATGGCCTCCGCCCTGGTGCTCTCCGCGCCGTTGCTCGGGCTCCGCACCTTGCATCTTGCCTCGACAGACATTCCCTCCCTCTCTTACCTGCGCATGACACTGGCCTGCACACGCGATTATCCTGTGGAGGTCCCGGGAATTGAAGTTCCGGAAACGCCGGTGGGAGCCGTCGGCGACTGGAGTGCCGCATTGTTCTGGTTTGCGCACGCCTGTCTGCACCCTGGAAACGAATACTCTCTCCGCCCGCTGTCCGAAAAATCCATACAGCCAGATTCCGCTATTTTGAATTGGTTCAAAGATTTCGGCATATCTATTTCAAGTGATAATTCAAGTGTGTTGATTCGCGCCAGCGCACAGCCGAGAAAAGTTAAGCTTACATTAGAGATGCGCGACAATCTCGACACAGTGCCCGTGATGGCGGCTTTGGCGGCCTTGCTGCCCGCTGATGTCACGTTCCAAAATGTCGGGAACCTGCGCTACAAGGAATCGGACCGACTGCACGCGTTAGCCACTCAACTTGCTCCGTTTGCGGAAATCAGGGTCGAGGGGTCGTCGTTGCATGTCGTGGGGAAAGGATGCCGGCCTGGTGCTAATCCGTCTTTTGACACGTGCCATGACCACCGGTTGGCGATGGCTTTCCTGCTTTTCGGCTCGCAAGCCATGTTGAACGATGTGGAATGCCTGCGGAAGTCTTATCCTGCTTTGATGGAGACGTTACTCCTCGTTGAGCACGGGCTTGCCCCAGAAGCGGAGTAGCGCGATTTCGGCGAGGAAGCAGAGCAGGGCAAGGATCAGGAACCAGGGCCATAGGGCTCTCCCGTTCAGCCGGTCGCTCACGCTCTTGGCGATGTTCTTGGTGTCGGCGCTGGTGACCGAGAAGTGGTCGCCTAACTCGCCAGCCATCTTCTTCAGTTCGCTCTCGTCGTAGCAGGAGAGGTCCGACTCGCGTCGGCTCAGGTTGAAGGCCAGCGTGCCAAGAGGCTGATCGCCGCGCAGGAGGTCGTACCAGTCGCTCGAATGCGCCTGGTTGTGGAAAAACAAAGCAGTTTCGTTACCTAATCGCCGCTGCTCAGGGATGAACTCCTCGTTGCCCTTGCGCGCCCGCAGCACGATGGCTTCGTCAGAGCGGTCGCTCGGTAATGTCACGCGCTGCATCTGATCGACCCCGATGATGTTGTAGAGCTTCTGTTGCGCCGCGTTCATGATGCCGATGTTGTGTAACGGCACGAAAAAGAGCGCGTGCCGGTGGGCGTTGCCCCAGTCGTCGCTCAACGCTACAGAAGACAGTATAACTTTCCCGTTCTCAACAGGATAGGCGACGAGCAGGGGGGAGTTGTCCTCCAAGGCCATGATCAGCTCACTGCCATTCGAGCCGCCCGCAATACTGTAGTGCTGAAGGGTCTGCGGCATGTCGATGCGGGCATCCTGTGTCTCGATTGCCCCCTTGAAGTAGATGCTTTCAATGTTCAGCATCTTGCATTTCAAGGCGTTCTTCACGATGTTGCCGTAATGCGCCGCCCCGAGGTTCTGCAAAAGGTTGTTCAAGCTGTTGTCAGCCTTGGCAGAAGGGAACACCAGAAGGGTTCCGCCAGCCTTCACGAACTTGGACAGCTCGTCGCCCAGTCCGGACGAGACGCTCGGCACTTCGCTGAGCACCACCACGTCGCTTTCGCGCAGCGCCGTGTAGTTGATTTGTTGGTAGCTCATCTGCTGGAATGTGAACACGGAGTCCTTGCCGTAGAGCGCGGTCAGGAAGCGGTTGGGCTCTTTGTCGTAAATAACAGACACAGAGCTGTTTTCGGTCACATTATAGGTGAAATAGAGGTCGTTGTCGAAAGTGATCGGCGCATCTTCGACACTCACTTTCCCGCTGTTGGCCCCTGGCTCGTCAATGCGGTAGGTCAGGTGGCAGTCGGTAAAGCTCCCCGGAGCGATGTCGATAGCGGCAATAGCCTTTTGTTTTTCGTTAACATGCAGTTTCACAGGCACTTTCTGCACCTCTTCCGACCCATAGTTGTGGATACGGGCAACAAGGGTGACGGTGTTGTCGAGCTTGAACACCGGACTCAGGAACCAGCAGCTGTCGATGCCCACGTTGGCGGGTTGTTCGGCAGGCGTGGGAATGAGTCCGACATGCGTCGAGGAGTCCCCGCGCAGTGCGCTCATGTCGAAGTTGTTCTTCTGGAAGTCAGAGATGTAGTATCGGATGACGTTCTCCTTGCCAGACGACTGTAGCGTGTGTCCTTCAAATGCGCGTATCTCCTTGAACGTATGGCTGTTTGGGGAGACAGCGATGCGGTCGAGCATCTCCAAAACCTGGTCTTTGTTGAGCAGGTGCGACTCCTCGCCGGTGAAGTCCTGCGTGGTGAGCACGAACTCGTCGGAGAAGTCGAAGGCCTGCACGATGCCCTTGGCGGCATCGACGGCGTCGTAGAGGCGGGAACCGTTCCGGCTCTCGCTCTCCATGGAGTAGGAATTGTCCACGAATATGGAGACCACGTTGCCTTTCTTGGCCGACTTGCTGCCGCTGCGCAAGAAGGGCTGCGCACATGCGAGTACGAGGCAGGCAATACCTAAAACCCTGAGCAATAACACAATAAGCTGCTGTATCTGGGAGGCGCGTTTCGTCTTCTTCTGGATGTCCTCCAGCATTTTCACGTTGGAGAAATAGACGGTCTTGTATCTTCTGAAATTGAAAAGATGTATGATAATCGGGACCAGGACGGCCGCGAGTCCGATGAGCATCAGCGGGTTGGTGAATGACATATTTCCTTACTGTTTTGATTCTTTTTTTTCGGGCGGCAAAAATACGAAATTTCGCGGGTGTTTTGCCCCGTACATGTTTTAAATTTGTATATTTGCGCCCTTAAAATCATCGCTATGAGCAGAGGCTTTGTAAAAGAAGGCGACCAGGAGGAGGTCCCATTAGTGACACCGAGAGCGTTTCTTCCTGCGGGGGTGGAGAATTTCGTCACTTCCGCCGGTTTGGAGGAGCTGAAGTCGGAACGCGAGGAAATCCTGCAGGAGCGCAAACAGTACGAAGGGGTTGACAACAACGATGCCCGGGTGAACAACAACTACCTGACGGCCAAGCTCCGGCAGTTGGAGGAACGTATCCGCACCGCCCGTGTGCTCGATTATGACCCGCAAAGACAGCAAGATGTCGCTTTCGGAGCGACTATCGAGTTTAAAAATCTGAAAAACAATCAAATAGCAAAATATCAAATTGTCGGGGTGGATGAAGCGAACATCATGCAGGGGAAGATTTCGTTCCTGTCTCCGTTGAGCAAAGTGCTGATGAACAAGCGGGTAGGGGAAGTGGTGACGTTCAATACCCCACAGGGAGAGGTGCGCATGGAGATTTTAGCGATTCGTTGAAGAACCCTCGCCTACAAGAATTTCACAATTCGCTCCAAAAACTCCGCATCCGTGCGGTCGAAAGTGCGAAGACGGTCGCTGTCGATGTCGAGGACGGCGATGATTTCGCTGTTCTGGAAGACAGGGACCACGATTTCGCTTTTGGAGGCGGATGAGCAGGCGATGTGTCCGGGGAACTGCTCCACATCCTCTACTACCACGGTGCGCTGTTCCTTCCAGGCGGTGCCGCACACTCCGCGCCCGTAGCCGATGCGCGTGCAGGCGAGCGGCCCCTGGAACGGTCCGAGCAGCAGCTCGTTCCCTTGCACGCGGTAGAACCCCGTCCACCAGAATCCGAACGTCTCATGCAGCATCGCCGCCATGTTCGCCATGTTCGCAATGAGATCCACCTCTTTGTCCATCACCGCCTCGATCTGCGGGAGAAGGCTTTCGTATTTTTCTTTCTTGTTCATATAGTTATAGTCATTCGTCATAGTCATTCGCTGCCCCCAGGGCTCGCTTCGCTACATAGGCCGGGCTTTCAGCCCTTTTTGGAATTTTTTTGGGGGTGGGACATTATTTGTATAAGAATCGTTTGATGGAGCGTTTCGGGGTCTTCTCGAATTCGTCTTTTTTCAGCTCTATCTTGAAGATTTGGGCGTATTTGGGGAGTTTTTCGTTGAGTTTCTGGAGGTTTTCCTTCATGAGCTCGGGAATGGTCTGCCGGAAGCGGAGTTCGCCCTCGTAGTCGGGGAAGACCAGCGCGATGAGCTTGCCTTCGCGTTCGACCACCACGGATTCGACCACGCCTTCCATGTCGTTGAGCTTGCCCTCGATCTCTTCGGGGTAGATGTTCTGCCCGGAGGCGCCGAGAATCATGGTCTTGCTGCGCCCTTTGATGAAGATGTTCTGGTCTTTGTCGATGAGCCCGAGGTCGCCGGTGCGCATCCAGCCGTCGTCGGTGAAGGTGGCGCGGGTGGCCTCCTCGTTCTTGTAGTATCCCTTCATGACGTGCTCGCCGCGCACGAGAATCTCGCCGACCTCACTATAGGGGTCTTTGGAGTCGATGCGGATTTCGTTGCCGGGGAGGATGTGGCCGCCGGAGCGGGGCACGAACTCGTGGACGTAGCAGCCGCCGATGAGCGGGCCGCACTCGGTCATGCCGTAGCCCACAATGAGCGGAAACTTGATGTGCATCAGCAGGTCCTCCACCTCCGGATTGAGGGCCGCGCCCCCCACAATGAAGTACTTGAGCTGCCCGCCGAAAGCCTTCATCAGCTTCTTGCGCACGGTTTTGACGGCCATCTTGCGCAGCACTGGAATCTTGAGCAACCTCTGCACAGACGGTTTCTCTAAGATGGGCAGCACGGCGCGCTTGCAGATTTTCTCGATGACCAACGGCACCGTGACGATGATATACGGATGCACGTCGGCGAAAGCTTTCATCAGCAGGGTGGGGGTGGGCGACTTGGTGAGGAAGTGGATGTGACAGCCGGAGGCCAACGGGTAGAGGAACTCGGCGAGCTGGCCGTACATGTGTGCCAAAGGCAACATGGAGACCACGTTCTGGCGGCCGCCCGGAGGCAGGAACTGCAGCCCCGTACCGATGTTGGCCGACACATTTCGGTAGGTGAGCATCACGCCCTTGGGCGAACCCGTGGAGCCGGAAGTGTAGTTGATGAGAAGCAGGTCGTCGAGGTCGCGCACCGTGAAGAAGTGGCTGCTTTTCGGCACGGACGGGCTCTCTTGCGGGAAAGCGACCTCCTTTCGCTTGGTGGCGATAATGGAAAAGTCGGTGAGCGAGAGGATTGCATCCAAGTTCGGCATGTGGTCGGCCCGCATGTTCCTCCAGAGGTACGGACCGACAATCAGCATCCGAGAGTCGGAGTGGTTGATGAGCTGCTCGATGTCCTCGCCGGAGAACTCGTGGAGCACCGACACGATGACCGCGCCGTAGGAGGCGATGGCCAAGTAGGCGACGGCCCAGTTGGCGCAGTTGCGGCCGCAGAGCGCGATCTTGTCGCCCTGCCGAATGCCCATGTCCTTGAAAAAGTCTCGAAGCGCGGCCACCTTTTCCGCTACTCCCCGGAAAGTGTAACTGTCCGTCCCATTGTAGTCCGTCAAGGCCGGCTCTTCCCAATACTTAGGAAATATTTCGTTGTAATATTCAAATAAATGCTTCGTCATTTTATTGATTGTCAAATTGTTATATCGATTCTTGACCGATGGACAACTTTCGGCAAAAATAGCAAAAGTTTTGAAAGTTTTGTACGCGCCAAACAATCCTTCTCTATTCGTACGTATTCATATTTTGTATATTTTTGCGCCCCCTTAAAAACAATGACAATAAACAATAACAATAACAATGACAATGAACAATGACAATAACAATAAACAATAACCATAACCATAAACCGTAAACTTCAACAATATGGAACTGACAGAAGAACTGAAAACCAAAATGATCGAGGCGTTGAACCTTGAGGAGATGACACCGGCGGACATCGACGAGAATGCGCCGCTGTTCGGGGACGAGGGGCTCGGCCTCGACTCTATCGACGTGCTGGAGCTGATTGTCTTGTTAGAGCGCAACTACGGTATCAAAATCGCTGACCCGAAGCAGGGCAAGGAGATTTTCGCTTCGGTGAAGACGATGGCCGACTACGTGGCCGCCAACCGCACGAAATAATGCGCCCAAAAGTTGTCATCACCGGCATGGGCGTGGTTTCCGCGCTCGGCGTGGGAGTGGAGGCGAACGCGGCGGCCCTGATGCATGGGGAGTCCGGCATCGGGGAAGTGCGCTATCTGCCGACCGAGCGACGCGAGTTTCCCGTCGGGGAGGTGAAGATGAGCGACGAGGATCTTTGTCGCAGTCTGCAACTCACCGCCAGCCCGTATGTTTCGCGCACTAATCTGCTGGGAATCACGGCTCTACGCGAGGCCCTTGCACAGGCGAATCTGCTGAATCATCCGGATTTGGCACTCGTTTCCGGCACCACTGTCGGCGGCATGGATGTCACCGAACGGCTTTTTCCGGAACCCCTGCCTGCGGGGGTACGCGACGTGCACGACTGCGGTGCCTCCACCGACATCATTGCCGACTATTTCGGATGTTTCAACTACACCTCCACCGTCTCCACAGCTTGTTCTTCGGCCATGAACGCGCTGATTATGGGAAAGTTGCTGATTGAGAGCGGCGAACGCGACATTGTGGTGGCGGGCGGCTCGGAGGCGTTGTCGCTGTTTCACCTCAATGGCTTCAAGTCGCTGATGATTCTCGACCGGCAGCGCTGCCGGCCATTCGACCGCGACCGCGCAGGACTGAACCTCGGCGAGGGGGCGGCCTTCTTGGTGTTGGAAAGCGAGGTGTCGGCCAAGCAGCGCGGAGCGGAAATTCTCGGCGTGCTGCGCGGGGTGGGGAATGCCTGCGATGCCTACCACCAGACAGCCTCCTCGGAGGTTGGGGAAGGTGCGTATTCGGCTATGGCACAAGCCCTTGACGATGCGGAACTGTCACCCTTCGACATTGACTACGTGAACGCGCACGGCACGGGCACACCCAACAACGATGCCTCCGAAAGTGCTGCGTTGCGACATCTGTTCGGAGAGAAACTCCCGCCGGTATCCTCCACGAAATCCTCCACGGGCCACACGACCAGCGCGTCGGGCTCTATTGAGGCGGTGTTTTGTCTGTTAGCCATGCGCCACGGTTTCATACCGTATCAAAAAGAGTTTCAAAATATTGACGAACAGTGTGTTACACCTGTATCGGCAGCTTCTGTCCTCCAAACGGAACTGCGCTGTGTGATGTGCAATGCTTTCGGTTTCGGGGGCAATGATTCGTCCATAATCCTGTCGCGCTATGAATAGAGTGTATGTGACCGCCATCGTGAAGGATGTCCCCTCCGAGGAATATTCCCGCTACCTGCCGCCGATGAAGGCGCGCCGGATGGGGAAGTTGCAGAAACGTGCGTTGGTGACGGCTCTGAAGGCTATGGAAATCAGTGGGGTGGGGGAGCCCGACGCCATCTTGAACGGCACGGCAATGGGATGCATGGAGAACACGCTGCAGCTGCTCGACGGGCTCCATGCGGAGGGCGAGGCGGTGGCCATGCCGACCGCATTCATGCAATCGACCCACAACACGGTGGCCTCGCAGATCGCTATCTACACGAAAAATCACGGATACAACACGACCTACGCGCACCGGACGGTCTCCTTCGAGTTGGCCCTTCAAGACGCTTTCCTGCGGTTGCGCACGGGCAGGCTTCGCACCGCGCTGGTGTGCTGCAACGACGAGCTTACGGAGTTGCAGCGGAGCAATCCCCGTTTCTTTGGAACGTTGGAGGTCGCCGACCGCTCGGAGGCGTGGATGCTCAGTGCTGATCCAGGCGAGCATCCGCTGTATGAAATTGAGAATGTGCAGATTATACATGAAAAAGGTGCGGGCGACCACGCTGTCATCCAAATGAAACCATTATGAGACTATTTGCATTAGCCATTGTGCAGTCGTTGTTGTTGTGTTCCGGCCAGGTCTTCCTGAAGTTCGCCTTGGAGAAGATGGGCGCGTTCGCGTGGAAATGGTCTTTTTTCCTGGCGCAGCTCACCAATTGGTGGTGGTTGGCGTGCGGTGCCTGCTATGGTGCCGGCGCGGTGCTGTGGATGCACATTCTCAAGAACTTTCCCTTTTCCCGCGCCTATCCGCTCATCTCCATGAGCTACGTCTTCGGGATGTTCGCCGCATGGCTCATTTTCCACGAGACGGTGCCCATCACCCGCTGGGTCGGCGTGCTCTTGATCATGGCGGGCTGCTTCTTTGTGGCGCAGTGATGCGAGAGCCCGGGCCAGAATCTATGCAGAGCGATTATTTTGTACTTTTGTGCCGTAGAAAAAAATGAGACCGGCTCAGCCATATAGCCCATTTCTCCCGCAGACCGCGCAGATTTCCGCAGAGATTCTTCGCGCAGATACGCGAGATACGCGGAGATTTCCATGCGGGGACGCGGACGGCCCCATGCGCCCCGCGCCATTCCGCCGCACACACCGCCGCCCGTGGCCACAGAGCGCAACGCCTGTGCGGCGGAACCTCGACCAACACCCACGCTTTGCCGGAACTCACACGTTCTCCGCCAAAGAAAAGGACACGGAAACGGGCTTAAGCTACTTTGGCTCACGGTATTACAGCAGCGACCTAAGCATCTGGCTGAGCGTGGACCCCATGGCTGCGAAATATGCGAGTTTGAGTCCGTATGTTTATTGTGCGGACAACCCGGTGAAGTTGGTGGATCCGGATGGGGAGGAGATTGACGATAACTTAGATAAATGGAAATATAATAAAGACACAAAAGAGTTAACTTGGCTTAGCGATGAGGGTGGAAGATACCATCAAATCGTTGTGGAAACAAAAAATACACCTTCGGGGGAGAGTGTGAACAGAACGGTAGAATTTGACGGAGCGATAGGGCAAATGTTTGACTTCTCCGTGGTTAGTAAAGAATTGGATGGAATGATAAATGGTGGGTTTGATGTATATGGGGGATTTGCCACATCTGTTGCGGGTGCTGCTATTATGTCGGAAGGAAGTGTTATATCTGGTGGAGCTGCTTTCCCCGTGGGGGCTGCTATTTTTTCTGCAGGTGCATATCAATCTGTTAATGGATTGATTACTATTGCAAATGCTGGTGCGGGACGAGGGGTGGATATGTATGAACAGCAGGATATTGTGCGGGATATTTGCAAATCCGCAGGAAATAGTGTTGCAGGAATTTTGTCAGGGTTAAAACAAAAGCCTTTTACCGAAACGTTAAAAAACACATTTAAAACGGTGAGTAAGTCCATAGCGTCCTTTTCCATGTCAGCTGCATGGTCAACCGCTGTGAGGTATAGGACAACACATCCTAAATACAAAGGTATTCCTTCAGGTTCGAAAGTTTACTAAATTGTCAAATGTTATGATATTCGAAAGAAAAAACAAACTCCCATTTATTCTTTTTTTTATGTGTTATCTGCTGAAATACCAGCTGATATGGATTCTGACCACTATTTTTATCACGTATATCCCATACTATTTTAAAGGAGAAGATTGGTCTTTGCTGGAGTATTCCTTCTCTTGGTTTAGAGACATGCCTTTGGTCTGTTGTTTTGGACTTATGCCAATATTCGCACCATATGTGTATTATTTTCAATGTTTTAATATGATAAGAAATATAGATATAGATGAAAAAATGGGGACACTTACTATTGATTACGTGAGATTCTTTTTCTGGGAAAAAACTAAAGAATATATATTAGGAGACCCGACATTCTGTTGCTCTATTTCAAATGAAAAACATAATTTTATTACAAGACTGTTTTTTCCTCATGCCAACATAGTTATAGGATTCGATGGCTCGACCGACAAATCACCATGGACATTGTTGTTAAAAGACCGCTGTGGCTGGGGGAGTGAACAATTAATTGAAATTTATGAAATTTTGAAGAAATATAGTCGCCATAATGATCAAGTATCAAACTAACGAGAATAATATCCCATGAACCTCCACCAACCATATTCCCCAAGTCTCCCGCAGACCGCGCAGACACCCGCAGAATCTGCATGCTTTTATCCGCGCCGATACGCGAGATACGCGGAGATGTTCACGAGCGATACGCGGAGATTTCCATGCGGGGACGCAGACGGCCCCATGCGCCCCGCGCCATTCCGCCACACCCCCAGCCGTCCGTGGCCACAGAGCGCGACGCCTGTGTGGCGGAACCTCGACCAACATCCACGCTTTGCCGGAACTTACACGTTCTCCGCCAAAGAAAAGGACTCCGAAACCGGCCTAAGCTACTTTGGATCACGGTATTACAGCTCGGATTTGAGCATTTGGCTCAGTGTGGATCCGAAAAGCGATAATTACCCGTCATTGAGCCCGTACGTGTATTGCGCGAATAATCCGGTGAAGTTGGTGGATCCGGATGGGAACTTCCCTATTATTCCATTTTTGATTAAGGCAGGCATAAATGCAATGGCTGACTGTCTGATGCAGGCTGCGATGAACTACTATTTCAATCCTCAAACAACGGGAGATCTTAGGGCTTCCTTTTTAAATATAAATGACTGGATCACTCTTAAATCGGGTGCGGAAGGTGCAATTCCATGGAAAATTCCGGGAGGGAAGGCAGGACGAGCTGCAGTTACTGCTGCCGGTGACGTTCTCGCATATTTCTGTGCGTCACCTAAACAATACACAACAAAACAAGCTCTTGAAGATTTTACAGTTGGTTTTATTGGTGAATTAGCTGGAGGTGGATTAAGTGACCTCATTGCAAAATATGGAGCGCCAGCAGTTGCAAAAGGACTATGTAGAATACCTGGGTTTAGTGTTAATAAGATCCGTGGTTTAATAGGTTATAACCTTGTCTCCGATTATGCACAAATCTAACAAAGAGATTAAAAGGATCAACGTGCAAAGAAGCCAAGGGAGATGGAAATAATAAAAACAAACAAAAACTTATGACTATCAATCAATCAGTTTTGAATACCTTATATGGTTCTTCGATCGAGAATATACATATAGATTTTCTTATGAAACAGATCAGTATTCTTGTCAAGACTGTCAGCAACAATGTTGTTTTATTCCATAACATACATTTTTGCAATGTGACCAAATTCGAGTTGACGAATAATATTCAATATGGAGGGCCGGCGACTTTTGAAGAAATTTTGAACATATCGGAATCGAACAAATTATTAGATTTCGATGATACTCATCTTGAATATGATTATTGTATTGATGGAGACTTCTTTGAAATATATATCAAATCGGATATAGCAAAGATAGAGTCACTATGAAGGAGTCAAGGAATGTTACATAGTTACTTCTTTCCTTGGTAGTTATGGCACAAAAGGAAATTATTACAATCCTATAACAAAAGAATCCTTACATCCAGATTTAGATCATCCTGCACCAATAGGCCCTCATTGGGATTATAAAGACCCTACTGGTAAAAAATGGAGGTTGTTCGAAAATGGAACTTTGAAAGAAAAGTAGGTTTTTGTAAATATTAATTTTATAGATATATGAAAAATAATTTAAAGAAGAATTGGAGACTTCAGGGACAAGAAAACTATTTAAAAGGAGTAAGATTGATAAGACACAAGTACCAAATCGCTGGGCGTGATTGGGATCATGACCATTGTGATTTTTGCGGAGCTAAATTTTCAACAAATGAAGGAGATCTCCATTTTGGATACTCAACAATAGATTCATATTATTGGATTTGTGATCAATGTTATAATGATTTCAAGAGTATGTTCAAATGGATAGTAGAATAGGAACACGTTGGTATCCACAATCAATAATGAGAAACCCGAACCAAAGGACACCGTATGGAAACATAAGTCAGACATTCCTTTTGTTAGTCAACCCCGATGATTATTAAGATTATGAGAAAGGTAGTTGCTCTTAAAATTACGACATTTTGCCTACTAATGGCTTTTTTGCTACAGTCGTGTGGTTATTTCTTGCCTGATACAATTCTTAGGGAAAGAAAAAGAAAACAAATCGGGAAATATGTCATCGATATGGAACGGACAGAATGGGGAGATTATGAAGAGGAAAAAAACAACTATAGCGACTTGAGCATTGTTTTCAAAAAAGACATGACATTTGAAGTGAGTCGAGCCGTGCCTTTTTTGTTAGACACAACAGGTCAATATGTAATCAGGGGAGCAGATGAATTATCTCACATCCACTTTTCGAGTCAAATCCAAAAACGAGGAATCACACGAAATGGTACTTGGTTATGGGAATGTTGGGAAGTCGCTCCTGGTGATTCTGTCACAGCCATCATAGGTCCGATACCCCAACACAATGAGCAACGTCAAATTCCTAAGCTCTATTTCAGAAAGGTGGGTCACATTTAACTATGCATGCCGAATAAAATACATAAGATTTTCTAAAAAGAATCTCTCTTGTTCTTTCGCTTGGGCGACCGGGCACGCTATCCACTCGAATTTCGCCGCAAACGTCTCATAACCGCAATCGTTGTCGCGGTATTAAGGAAGATGAAAACACAGTCAACCAGCACGACAGCGTTTTCCCGTAACCGTCCCAAAATGTGACGGACGTTTGAAGCATCTTTGCCAAAACATCAGTTTATGGCAAAGAGCAGCACCCGCAGGGTAACCATCTACATCAACGGCAAGGAGGTGGAGGCCTCCGTCAAGCAGATACGTTCCGAGATGAACAAGCTCGTGAACGAGCAGAACCGCATGGTCATCGGCTCTGACGAGTACATCGCCCACGCCAAGAAAATCAAGGAGCTGAGGCAGTACCATTATAAAAAAATGTATTTTTGCGAGGTCATTGCTATTCGTGAGATAGTATGACAAGAGAGTGTCATTATTGTTACGTATGCAAATTGAAGATTCACATCGCGACTATTATGATTATGCCTGTCCGCATTTGATCGACAAAACCATTGTCTATCATCGGAACAGTCAGGTTGTTTTGGGGCAGGAACTCTTTTTCAACCCGAACCCCTTCCATATTGATGTGGAAAAATGGTTCAACAGGTTTCATCATCAGTGGGAATGTCAAACGTGGGAGTTTGGACTCTATGTCGGATATGAATACTACAAATTTTTAGTCGGCAGATATCTCGAAAAAGGACAACTCATTCTGGAATATTTACCAGTCACGGAGACGGAGCGTGAGAAAAATGAACGGGAATCTTTGAAACGGCCATCTGACGTGGCCATCGTATTGGTTTCAAAATACGGGATGTATGACGACCGCTTTGCCGGACGGGAATTGCGTTTTACCCGCGAGTATTGGCAGGTCAATCATGCCCTGATCGAAAACCCGATTCTAAAAGAGACTTGGCTCACAAAAGTTCTTTCGCCCGAGAGTGTTTGGACCAATGTTTATAACTATTTGGTGGCGACCAAGGATGAGCCCGTTCAGGACCGCCGCACAAACACGGAGAAGATCCTGTCAGCCGGCTTTGACACCAAGACCAGTTTCAGGAATGTGAAATAAGCTTCAATTGGGTAATCAATATGTGATGTTTGGTTGCAGTTCAGGTGCTGAACTAATCATAATGTGATGAGTTCGGCATTTCAAACTCAGCGTATCTGCACGGAGAAGTTTCGTAAAGCTAAACGGTTTTGTAGAGCGTTCTCAAATGTTGGGCACGGAGTTTGTTTACCAAAGCGCAACACGTCCAAGCTTGCCGAGGTCGAGTGTTGCGGTTTCCGCTCCGAGTGCTTTGAACGCGCGCATAATGGTGCTGTATGCAATGCCTTTGCCACTCTCGATCTTTGAAACAAAGGATTTCTTGACACCCATGCGCTCTCCCAGCTCATCTTGGGTCATTCCCTGTTTCTTCCGAGCCTGTTTAATGGCTTCACCGATATAATAGTCGTCAACCTCTTTTTTGACTTTTGCCTCGAACTCGTCGCGTTTGGATGTTCCAACTTTGCCTATGAGTTCATCCAGCATTTCTTCTTCTGTGTAAAACTTCTTGTTGGTTTCCATAATCTATTCCGTTATTTGTTGTCAAAATATTCTTTACGTAAGGTCTCCGCCTTGGCAATCTCCTTTTTTGGTGTTTTCTGCGATTTTTTCACGATCCCATGCGTGGCAACTATCAGCGTTTCGTTGCGGGTGTCCCAAAAAGACAAAAGCCTGTAGCAATTGCCGTCGTGTAAAGCACGGAACTCCCAAATTTCAGTCCCTGTAAGTTTTTTGAATATGTTCTTGTCTTTTATTCCCATTCGAACCTTTCTGACATTATATGCGAGTTTTTCGGAGGCAGCACTGTTTATATTGAGCATAAACTCGTAAGCTTCAGGTAGATAGATTACTTTCAAGTCCATATTTCAATTAGTTTTTGAGGTTGCAAAGATACAAAAGTTTTCTATATGGGAAACTTTATTTTGAAATATCGGTTGCCAATGATTTCCCGTTCCGAAATTTTATATCTTTGCGCTCAAAAGGATATGAAGTGAATTAGAATACCTTAAAGTTATGAAAGAAATATCCCCTGAAGAGTTATATTCCTTGTATAAGGACACATTGTATAAATGCCAAAGCAAAATATTCAATTACTACACGGCAATTCCCGTGCGCAGGACATCATCATACAAGGGTGAAGGATAACGTTCCTCCAGAAGGACAGGCTCGATAAGCGTGTTCAGTTTCCGGGAGGCAGTCCAAAGTTTTGTGGTGTCGGTCAGCCAGTCGCCGTCCAGCAACGGCACCACGACGGCAATGTCAATGTCGCTGCCGTCATGTGTCAAGGACAACGTGTCGCACTTCCCCAAGCTGCCGTCCAACAGAAACTCCTACGAGGACTTCGCCGTCCTGGAAGGGGACATCGTGATGATCAACGGCCAGCGCTTCTACCACATCTACTGCTCCCGCGACATGGGAGAACTCAAGTACACCACCCAAGGCACCTTCGGCGGCAAGTCCATGAAGGCCAACCTTGAAATCTACCACCCCGGCTTCAAGCCCAAACTGCTGGGCTTCATCGCCTCGGTGATGAACTCCGAGGTCATCATTCTCGCCCGCCTCAACAACGGCGACATCCACATGCTCGGCGACGCCGACCGCGGCGCGGAAATCGGCGAGAACGTGGAGGCCAGCTCCGGCAAGGGCGTCACCGACAACAACGGCGCGACCGTCTCCTTTGTCTATGACACCCCCACCGCACAAGTCTATACAGGCGTGATGGACTCCCTCATCGGCCAGTCCACCAACCTTGACAACCAAGTGACCCCATAACCCAAAATCGCATTTTCGGTTGTTTGATCAGTTTTTGAAAGCCGTTGCGTGACGGCTTTTTTTTATTTTTGCGCCGTTAATTGAGAAGTTCAAAAAATGCGAAGTTGCACAATTTTTTTAGACAAAAATCGTTGTAATAATATGATTCACAAAACGTACCATTCTATAGGTTTTTATGACCTGACATTACGAGTGCGTTAAAACCCAGCAAGGGGCTGTGCCGATGATATCGGGTTGGTGGGCGTCGGAGCTTCTGGTGAACATCTTATTTTTTAGATACTTGTGTACTTTCAGGATTTCGTCTTTGTCGCCTTTTTTGGAGAGTTCCACCGCGTCGTAGTCGAGGTCGAAGGGGATAAAACCCAGCTGCGCGATGAGGCTGTTTTTCATCTTATCGATGTGCGCGGGCACGAACAGACCGCCTAATTCGTGCACCTTGTCGGCTATCTGGTTGACGTTCTGGTCGATGGCCGAGGTGAGCAGTCGCGACTCTTCGTAGACGATGTTCATCTCCTCGTCGATCTGCACCTGGTCGCCGAAAAAGTCGGGGTCGTTGGGGATGTTGGGAAGGTGCTCGTCGAGATACTCTTGGAACTTGTCAAGCGACTCGTGGTCGCCGAAATAGGCCAGGCAGTGGGCCTCCTCCTTGGTGGTCACCTCCGCGCCGCAGAGCACGAAGATGTCGCGGTTGTGGGAGTAGTGCTCCGCCAACCGGCAGTGTCGCGTGGCGTTGTGGTCTGTGATGGCGATCACGTCAAGTCCCCGCTCCAGCGCGATGGCGATGATGTTGTCGGGCGTCATGTCCAGATCGCCGCACGGCGAGAACAGGGTATGGGTGTGTAAATCAGCTTTGTAGATGTTCATTCCAGCATTAAATTCGCGGGCAAAGATACAATTTTACGAACGTTTCTTTCATTTCTCAAATTTTGTATTTTTGCAGCCGTGTATATTTTTGCAAATCCTAAGTTATTCATAAACATTTTTAACAATGAAAAAATTGATTAAGATTTCAGCTTTGGCCCTGTTGGTCGTGTTGGCCATGACGGGCTGTAAGAAAAGTTACACCATCACGGTGAAGTCCAATAATGCAGAGTGGGGTACTGTCACCGGCAGCGGCAGCTACAAGGACGGCGAGACAGCCACCATCTCCGCCATTCCCGCGCAGGGCTATTATTTCAACTGTTGGAACGACGGCAACACCGAAAATCCCCGCAAGATTGTGGTGAGCGGCAACGCAGAGTTCATCGCCACGTTCAGTGACACCCCCGGCGGTGGAGGCGGCACGGCAAATGCGCTCGAAGTCTCCGGCAGCATCAGCGCCAACACCACCTGGCCCGATCGCGGCGCGGGCGTCGATTATATTGTTGACGGACATTTTTATGTGGAAGGCAATGCGCTGCTGACCATCGAGCCCGGCGTGACCATCATGTTCTCGGGTGTTGATGGTGCCATCGTTGTGGAAGAAAATGCCGGTCTGCGCATGGTGGGCACCGCTGACAATCCCATCACCCTCACGGGTCCGACCAACAACCAGAATCCCGGAGCATGGGACAGGGTGGAAGTCAGATCCAAACGTAATGACAACCAGTTTGAGTATGTCAATTTCATCAATGGCGGCAGCGGCGACCAGGTGCTGTATGTGAGCGGCAAACTCTCCATAAAGCACTGCAACATCAACTACTCCCAAAGTAACGGGGCAGTCCTCGGTTACGAAGGTGTTTTCACCGCTTTCGAGAACAATTCCCTTCAGCATGTCTCGGGCTATCCCTTGGTGTTGAACACCCATGAGAAAGTCAATTGCCTCGGCACCGGCAACACCTACAATACCTCCCCGAACTACAACCAGACGTTTAACATGATCATGATTGACGACTACTGGCTCGACGAGGACAATGTGACGGCCACTTTCACCAACCAGGGCATCCCGTATTACTTGCGTGACGGCATCAATGTGGACGGCAATGCGGTTATGAGGGTGAACGCCGGTGTGGAGTTTGTGTTTGCCTACGACAAGGAGATGGTTGTGGGTGAAAACGCCCTGATTCAGGTTGACGGCACATCTGCCCAGCCCGTTGTTTTCCGTGGCTTCGAGAATGAAAACGGATTTTGGGATGGCATTGATGTTGACGCTGAACGTTCCACTAACGGCGGCAGTTATCTGAACCACTGTCAGATTTTGAATGCCGGCAATGATATTGACGATGCCGCTTTGTCTACCGACGAGGAGACACGTTTGGTGTTGAATAATGTCGCTATCAGCGGCAGCGACGGGTATGGTATGAAGATTTCCATTCCTGTTGATTGGGATACGGATCAATACAGTTTCTCCAACTACCATGTCTCTGCAACAGGTTTGAACTTCTCCGGCTGTGCGTCTGGCAATATTTACGAATCCAACAAGGATCAGGTGTTTAACTCTTGGCCGGGAAACAAGAAACTGGCGAAAAGATAGTGGACGGGTTCCCCGAAGACTGCAAACGCCCCTTGCCGAACGGTGAGGGGTTTTTTTAGTTTCAGGTTTCAAAAAAAAAATCGGATAGTTCGTTAATTTTTCGTATCTTTGCCACAAACAACAAGTTTATGGAAAAGAGCAGCACCCGCAGGGTAACCATCTACATCAACGGCAAGGAGGTGGAGGCCTCCGTCAAGCAGATACGTTCCGAGATGAACAAGCTCGTGAACGAGCAGAACCGCATGGTCATCGGCTCGGACGAGTACATTTCCCACGCCAAGAAAATCAAGGAACTGAGGCAGTACCTCAAGGAGCACGCGCAGAACATCGGCTCCGCCGCCTCCGCATGGACGGAAATGTACAACAAGGTACTTCAGTTCGGCACGGGAATATTCAATTAGGAATTATTGTACACCTTTCAATTCCTCATTGAACTCATCCAGCGTCAAAATCGTTAGTTTTGGGAAAGGAATCTGTTTGAGGATGTTGAAATGCGTGTCCTCGGTGACGATATAATCCGCATTAGCGGTGATAGCGCAATCCACAAATTTGTCGTCATCTTTATCTACATCAGCCAACAAGCGAAAACGATAATAGGATTCACGGTAATGGGTCATTGGGTGGCGTGCGATTGCTTCCACCACGTTATGGGCGACCTCGGGCGAAGCGTGTATGGCGAGTATCTCTTCGTACTCAGACAATATCTCATTGCTCACGCAAGCGGTACTTCCCGCCAAGAAAATCCGCCCAAATCCGATGGTAAGGACTTTTCGTGGGCAGTGCCTGAATCAGGGCGTTGGTGTCAAGAACCACGTAGCGCATACTTCAGAATGTTTTGTAGGGTGTTCTGAGATGTTGGCCGCGCAGTTCGTCCAGTTTGGACTGGTCGAGTGTGCCGTCCTCCCACATCTGGTCGATTTCTCGTTGCGCATTCTCGGCAAAGAAGAGCGATAAGGTTAGCTTCAACGCATCCAAATCCTCCTGAGAGTTGACGTTGGCGGCCGCGTTCATCAGCTCCAGCTGCGCCATTTGCGAAAATGTCATATTGTTATTCATACTATATCAACTTAAAATCGCCGCAAAGATACTTATTTTTTATAATGAACACCCCAAAATATCGGTCCTATAGCCAATAAGTCTGCGGTTCGAAAACAATGTTTTTATAATATATTGGAGTCCAATGGTTTATGTTTTATAGAAAGTTGTACAAAAACCTCATTTTGTCCCGTTTCTGTCCCGATTACGAAAAAAAACAGCGATTTTCCTGTCATAAATCGCTACTTTTCAGTGTTTTGAGCGGTAGACGGGGTTCGAACCCGCGACCTGCGGCTTGGGAAGCCGCCGCTCTGCCAACTGAGCTACTACCGCGTTTCTGGCTATTGGCTTTTGGCTGTTAGCTATTAGCTATTAGCAGCTAATGGCCAATGGCTAATGGCCGATTATACATTGAATCGAATGTGCAGGATGTCGCCGTCCTGCACTTCGTAGTTCTTGCCTTCGACCGCCAATTTGCCGGCCTCCTTGCATTTCAGTTCCGACCCGTATTTCACCAGATCGTCGTATTTGATGACCTCGGCGCGGATGAAGCCGCGTTCCAGGTCGCTGTGGATGACGCCCGCCGCCTGCGGAGCCAACATGCCCCGCGTGATGGTCCACGCACGGTTCTCCTTGCCGCCGACAGTGAAGAAGGAGATGAGATCCAGCATCTTGTAGGCCGCACGGATCACCTTGTTGACACCCGGCTCGGTCAGCCCCACGTCTTCCAAGAAGGCCTTGCGGTCCTCTTCGCTCTCCAACTCGGCAATTTCAGACTCGATTTTGGCCGCGATGACCAACATCTCGCCGCCGTGTTCTTCCACGTATTTCTTCACGGCCTCGGAATAGGCGTTTCCGGTGGCCGCGTCGTCGTCGTTCACATTACACACGAACATCACGGGCTTCTCGGTGAGCAGCATCATATCGGCCACCACGGCTTTCTCGTCGGGCGTGACCTCCAAGGTGCGCACATTCTGGAAACTTTCGAGATGTTCCTTGTATTTCAACAGAACGGCAAGGTCGTGCTTGGCGGTCTTCTCGCCGACTTTTGCGGCTTTCTCCACCTTGGTGATCTTGCGTTCAATCTGTTCCAAATCCTTGCATTGCAGCTCGAAATCAACGATCTCGATGTCGCGGACAGGATCCACGGAGCCTTCCTCGTGGGGTAGGGCAGGGTTGTCGAAGCAGCGCAGCACGTGGATGAGGGCGTCGCACAGGCGCACGTCCGCGAGGAAGCTGTTGCCGATGCCCGCGCCGGTGCTGGCTCCCTTGGCCAGACCCGGAATATCGACGATGTCGAGGTTGGCATAGACCAGCTTGTCGGCATGGATGAACGAATTGATGTGTGTAAGCCGTTCATCAGGCACCGCGCACACGCCGATGTTGGACTTGCTCGTGCTGTACGCGAAGTCCGTCACCTCCGCCTTCGTGTTGGAGATGCAGTTGAACATCGTGGTCTTGCCCGAGTTCGTGAGTCCGATTATGCCGCATTTGAGGCCCATGCTGTAAGGGTTAATAGGTTAAGGGTTAATAGGTTAGAGGTTAATAGGTTAGAGGTTAATAGGTTAGAGGTTAATAGGTTAGAGGTTAACAGGTTAAGATTAGTAGAGTAGGGGTTAGGGGTTAGAAGCCGAGGACGATGTCTTCGACGTGGTCGATTTCGGGGAGATAGTGCTTGATCGTCTGTTCCACACCGTTCTTGAGGGTCATCTTGGCGTGGGGACAGGTGCCGCACGCGCCCTGGAGCTTGACTTTGACGACGTTGTCGAGCGTAAGCTCAACAAACTCGATGTCGCCGCCGTCCTGAACCAGATACGGGCGGATTTGGTCGATGATAGATATCACTTTATCTTCTAACGAGACATTTTCCATTGCTTCAAAATTAGGCCGCAAAAATACATTTTTTTTTGATGTGTGCAACGCGATTTTTTTTTGCCTGAAATTTCCCGAATACGAACCGATTCAAGTGAATGCCTGAGGTGGGGAGTAGCGGGTCCGAATACTCTATTTAACATAATATAAATTATAAGACAAAAGTTTCATTGCAATAATGGTTTAACTTTTTCGTTATCGGCACGTCTAAACGAAGTCTCTGTTATATTTAAAATATGAAAGTACACTTTATAGCCATTGGAGGCAGTGCCATGCATAATCTCGCCATTGCCTTGAAAATCAAAGGATTTGATGTCTCTGGATCGGATGACGAGATTTTCGATCCTGCCAAAGGACGATTGGCGAAATATGGCATCCTGCCTGCTGACATTGGCTGGCATCCAGAAAAAATCACACCTGACATTGACGCGGTGATTCTCGGTATGCATGCCCGCGAGGACAATCCAGAATTATTGAAAGCCAACGAGTTAGGGTTGAAAATTTATTCGTATCCTGAATATCTTTACGAACAAAGCAAAGACAAAACACGCGTGGTTGTGGGCGGAAGCCACGGCAAGACCACCATCACTTCCATGATTATTCACGTCTTGCAGCATCTCCATATCGACTGCGACTACATGGTCGGAGCCCAGTTGGAGGGCTTCGAAGTGATGGTTCGCCTGTCTGACACCGCCCGCGTCATGATCATCGAGGGCGACGAATATCTCACATCCCCTATCGACCGCCGTCCGAAATTTCATGTCTATCAGCCCACTATAGGCATCATCAGCGGCATCGCGTGGGATCATATTAATGTTTTCCCGACTTTTGAAAACTACGTCGAGCAGTTTGAGATTTTTGCGAAGATGATCCCGCACGACGGTCAACTGATTTATTGTCAGGAAGATGACGAACTCCGGAAACTTGGAGCGAAAATCACGAACACGGTTTGCCATCCCTACGGTGTGCACCCTTACACAATCCGAGACGGAGTCACCTACCTGCAGCACAACGGGCGCGAAACCGCACTCCAAATCTTCGGCAAGCATAACTTGATGAACATCAATGCAGCTCGTCTCGCCTGCAACGCATTGGGGGTGACCGACGAACAATTTTACGATGCCATAGCCTCGTTCAAAGGAGCTTCAAAACGATTGGAATTAATCGCTCAAAATTCAGAATGCGCTGTATATAAGGATTTTGCGCATTCTCCTTCGAAATTGAAAGCCACCATTAATGCGGTAAGGGAACGATATCCCGACCGCAAGTTGGTGGCCTGCATGGAGTTGCACACGTTCAGCAGCCTTACGGAGGAGTTCCTGCAGCAATACGCACACGCGATGGACGAGGCGGATGTGGCCATGGTTTACTACTCCCCTGCCGCCGTCGCGCACAAAAAGCTCCCCCCTATCCATCCGGACAGGATTTTCAAGGCTTTCCAGCGGGATGATTTGCAAGTCTTTAGCGATTCAAACATCTTGAAAGACAATCTTTTAACTATGGATTGGCATCATTCGGTCTTGTTGCTGATGTCATCAGGGAATTTTGACGGAATAAATTTGAACCAATTCGGAGAAAAAATTGTACTTTTGCCCGCTTTAAATTCAGGCAAATAAAATCGAAACAATATAAAAAATAACATCAAAAAACAAATGACAATGAAAAAGTTAAGCTTATTATTGTTAGCGGTTCTCGCCACCGTGGTGTGTATGGCGCAACCGGAAATTAAGTTTGAGAACACCACCTACGATTTCGGAAAAATCAAGGAAGAAGGCGGAAAAGTGAGCGGACGTTTCGTTTTCACCAACGTCGGGAACGAGCCGCTGGAACTCACCAATGTCCGTCCCGGTTGCGGATGTACAGCGGCCAACTACACCAAAGGCGCCATCGCCCCCGGTGAACAAGGCTACATCGAAGCCACCTACAACCCCTACAACCGTCCCGGCATGTTCAACAAGAACATCCGCGTGACGACCAACGAGCCCCGATTCTTGGAGAACGAGAAAGCCACGCCTCACATGATTTTCATCAAGGGCGAGGTCATCAAACGCCCCCCGACAGAGTTTGAAAACGCCGGATACACCAAGGGCAGCGGCATGGCGCGTGTGAAAGAGCCCGAAGTGAGTCATAACCTGCTAAACACGCAAAATATCACTGACACTTTCTATGTTAAAAATTTCTGGACGAAACCCGTCTCCTTTAAGATGGAACCGTCGGAATTCGTCACGGAAGTTTCCCGCAATTTCGGTTCTGAGCTGAATCCTGGGCAAGAAGGCTACATTATTTTGAAATACGATGCCGCCAAGCGCCAGAAATTCGGCATGGCCAAAGACGCTGTCGTGTTCACCACCAACGACTCCATCGAACCGACGAAACGCATCCACTATGCCGTTTCCATCAAGGAAGATTTCTCCAAAATGACTCCCAAGCAGCTCAAAAACGCTCCGGTCAGCGAAGTGAACATGGAAAAAGTCCTCTTCGGGGAAATGCAGAAAAAGGCCACCAAATCTGAGACGATCATTCTGAAGAACAACGGAAAGCGCCCGTTGATTATCAGAGCCTTGGAGACTGGAAATTCCCTTTTCAAGGTTTCTTCCAACATGATGGAGATTCCTTCCGGTGCCTCTGCCGAAATCAAGGTCTCCTTTACCGCTCCTGGTCGCGCCAGCACGCAGAACTCCACTATTGACATCATCACGAATGACCCGGCCAATCCGATTCGCACAATTCCTGTGAGCGCGAGAGTGCTCTAACAAAGAACAATTCATAAAAAATCCCCATAATCGCTTGATTGTGGGGATTTTTTGTTGGGGAGAAATTGACGACTCCTCTCCGAGGTTTCGTTAGAACAAACGGCTGTTTCCGTTTCGAAGCTCTTCGTCGGATGGGACATTTTCTTTTATTGTGTCCACATCGATGACGAGCGGACGTCTGTACGGCTTCGGAGCCTTTACGTTCGACTTTTCCGTGCCGGGCATCGGCTTTTCTGGCGCAGTTTCTTTCATAGTTCCCAAATCCTTTTCCGGGTCTGTTGGACGAATGTCGCCGGCTTTTGCCCGGTGGTTGTTGGCAGACGGTTTCTGGATTGGCGTAGCCGTCTCTTCTTTCGTCGGAGATGTTGCATTGGAACACGAAGAGTCAGACACGACTGCGACAGGTTCGGATAGCGATACGGAATCGAGGTGCCTATTGGTGAAAAGGTGTGTGCCTATCAGAGCCGCCCCTCCGACCACGATAGCGGTCGTGGTTCCTGCAAGCCAGAATTTCCATGCTCCACCCTCCCCTTTCGACTGCCGGAAACGTCTCCATGCCGTCGGTTTGTAGGCGTATTCCGCCTGTTCTGCTTTGTCTTTTATAAGTTTGTCAAAATCCATCATAACTATTCGTTGTTTAGTTTCAACACCGCCTCTTTAAGCTTGGCTCTTGCGCTGTTCACATGCCATGCGGAGGTGCTTTCCGACATTCCCATCTGTTGGGAAATCTCGCGGTGCGAATAACCCTCGAACACGAACATGTTAAAAACAGTGCGGGTGACCGGCGGCAACTGCTGGATAAGGTTCACTAACTCTTCGGCAGAAATTTTAGACACCGCGTCGTTCACTCGATGATCAACCAGCTGACTGTCCGCAATGTCTTCCAGTCCAACCAAAGACACATTTTTGTCATAGCGTCTTCGGTAATCCAGCGCCGCATGCGCCACCACTTTTTTTAGCCATGCTTCAAAAGAACCTGTGTTTTCGTATTTGTCGAGGTTCGAAAACACTTTCAAGAACCCCTCGTTGAGCATGTCGGCCGCCTCATCCGGGTCTCCTGCGTAGCGCATGCAAACGCCCATCACGCAACTGTAGAAATGCTTGAACAGTTTCCTTTGGGCGCGCGAGCTGCCTTCGCGACAAGAAATCACCCAGTCTTGTACTTCCGAATGCTCTTTCATATACTAAAACGGATAGCGAGGGGAAAATCTTGGGCCAAATGTGGAATTTTATTTTGATAGTCGATTAACTATCACTGAATCAAGTTATTTCACAATTTTGAATCCTAAAGAAACGATGAACATGTTCAGTTGTTTCGTTTGGGAGGAGCCTTCCATCAAATTCCTGAAATTGTCGGCAGCGATGCAGTAGCTCCCGTCCAGTGAAAAGCGCCAGAAGTCGATGCCGACACCGACCTGCCCACCCCATTGCACAACATTGGAGTTCCAGTCGGTTTCCGTCATGTTGTCGGATATTTTGAAGTCGAATCGCGGGCCGATTGTCAATCGAAACTTGAAATTGTCGTTGTTGATGAAATGGTATCCCAGGAGAGCCGGTACGGAAACATAGTGTTGCTTAATGGTTTCGTTGGCGGAGTATTCATGGAGGTGGTTCTCCTTGAACTTTGACTGTTTGAACACGTAGTTCACTTCAGGTTGAAAGAAGAATCTGTCGCCGAAGCGCATGAAGAGACCCGCTTCCATTCCGAAATCGTGTTTGGTCAGCGCAATGTAGTTGGTCGCATTGCCTGCCACTTTCAATCCAAGGGAAAACTGAGCAGTGGCCTGTTTCACGGTCAAGAGATTGAATAAAAACACGGATATCAGTGCCATCACGGTGATTCTCAATTGTTTGGTTCTCATTATAATGATGTTTTACGAACAAATACGGTTAACGATGTTAAGTCAAATTTATTGTACAATCCCCTACCCTCGTCTGCATGACAAAAGTCGATGGGGTCCTATTGCGCGACGATCGGGAGGTTTATCAGCAGATGCCCCTCACTTCGTTCACATCGGAGATGCCTTCCCGGAGGCATAGTTGTCGTAGTTCTTCCAGCACGTTGCGTCCGGCCTCGGGGTTGTTGAAGTGAATAGTTCCGAGCTGCACAGCGGCGGCACCCGCCATCATGAACTCCAGCACGTCTTCTGCAGTATAGATGCCGCCGATACCGATGACCGGGACCTCCACCGCCTTGCTCACAGAATGGACCATACGCAGCGCAATCGGCTTGATAGCGGCACCGGAGAGGCCTGCATAGACGTTGTTGAAGACCGGTTTCCGCCGATGGATGTCGATGGCCATCGCTTGGAAGGTGTTGACGAGCGACAGTGCGTCGGCACCGGCGCGCTCACAGGCGAGAGCCATCTCTACAACGTTTTCCGCATTCGGGGAGAGCTTGACTATCAGAGGTTTGATGCAGACATTACGCACCGCACGTACCACTTCCTCCGCCACTTCCGCCTTTATGCCGAACGCCATGCCCCCGCTTTTCACGTTGGGGCAGGATATGTTGAGCTCCAGCATGTCGATGTCGGAGGCGGACAGCAACGCGGCTCCCGTGACATAATCCTCCATACTGTGACCACCCATGTTGGCGATGAGCACATTGCCATAACGGCGCATTTGTGCGATTCCGTTTTCGATGAACGCTTCCACGCCTGGATTTTGCAGTCCCACGCTGTTCATCATGCCGGACGCCGTCTCCCAAACCCGTACACCTTCGTTCCCGTCCTTCGGGTGGAGTGTCAACCCTTTGGAACAGATTCCGCCAAGACATCCCACATCGTAGAGTTCGTTGTATTCCTCTCCGAAACCGAACGTGCCTGAGGCCGCTATCAGCGGGTTTTTGAAAGGCACTCCGGCCACCTTTACCGATAAGTTTATGTTTTGTTCCATTTTATTCCTGTCGATTTGATTTTCAGTACTTTGAATATAACAAGTGCTTTACCATAGCAGGTCGGTGCTTTGGAAGACCGGCCCGTCTTTGCAGACACGTTTCATTCCTTGTTTGGTGCGGATGCTGCAGCCGAGGCATGCACCGATGCCGCAGGCCATCCGGTGCTCCAGCGAGCAGTAGCAGGTTGTACCTGTTTCGGCGCACATCGCGGCGACTTTCCGCATCATCACTTCGGGGCCGCAAGTCAAAACCGCGTCGTATTGTCCAGGTTTCAGCAGGTCGGTGATGTACCCCCGGTAGCCTTCTGGTCCGTTTTCCGAGGAAACAAACAGATTTTCGCAGCATGTGGAAAAATCCTCCACGGCAAAGAGCTCGTCGCGGAACCCCAAATAGGCATCTACATCGACACTTTTGTAAATCAATGTTTTAGTCGTCTGGTAGAGTGGCGGGATGCCCACACCACCGCCAACGACCGCCACTTTGCCGCTGAGGGATTCGCAGGGGTAGCCGTTACCACATGGTCCCAAAAGCCGAATCTTTTCGCCAGACTTCACTTCCGACAATTTTTTCGTGCCTTTCCCCACCACCCTGTACATGAACGACAGACGGCTGTCATCCGCGCTGAACACACTAATCGGGCGCATCAGCGTCAATTCCGTGTCCCAACATTTTATCATGAAGAACTGACCGGCCTTCACTTTGGTCTTGTTCCAAGTGACATCCAAAACAAAAATGTCTGCCGCAATCTGTTCGTTGTCGATGACTTTTCGCTCTAAATACTTCATATACAATATTTTACAATATCAAGACTATATTTGCTAACAAACTGCGAATATACGATTTTTTTTAGCCGCTCTATTTGATAATTTAGCAGATATCCGTTTATAAATGCATGGTTACACATTCGTATTTTTATTCGAAAAGCACAATCTTCTCTGTTTTCAAACATTCCATTCCCCGAGTCACGCGCAAAAGATACACTCCGCAACTCAAGTCTTTAGCATCCACCGAAACACTTGCGTTGAAAGTCCCTTCCTTTTGCACTCGTCCCGCCATGTCATACAGCACAAACCTTCCGATGTCGTCATTTGCCGGAAACAAGTCTTCCTCGCAATGGATTACCAGACGTTTACCCTGCACAGAAAAGACATGCAACAACTCTTTTCCAATCTTTTTTTCGTCCAGTGTGGGCGGTGCCAAGAATAATGTTTTTGGTGTTGAGCGCAAGCCCGCCTTATTCTCCGCCACGACGCTGAATGTGATCATCTGGCCGGACGGGAACGAGAAGCACTGCTGGCAGGAACACGACAGTCCGTTGTCCACCCAATGGGCAATCGAAGCAGATGTCAGCATTTTTGAGTTGTGGAAATAGTATCGTTGCAGGCCCGACTGTGCATCTGTCCCCCCGGTCCAGATTGCCGAGACCTCCACGACCTGTGTACCATCGGCCTGGGTGACACTCTCGGTATGGAGTGACAAGTTGGAGACCGCCGGAGGGGCCGTGTAGTCAACTTTCAGAGACTTTTCCACTAACGTAGAGAACTTATACGCCCGATCCACAACAATCGACTTCAATTTCGTGCGACTCAATCCGTTCACTGCTTGTCGTTGTATATTGCAGTTCGCGGCCGTTCCAACCGTCACCGGCACAGCCGTTGTCCGGGAGGCGTACACCCGAAGATTGTCGATGCAGGCTGCTGCATTCCGGGTGGCAAAGCCAATATAGGAGTTCGTTGTGGTGGCCAGCACATGATCCACAGCCCTAATAATCCGGTTACCATGACGCATGACTACAATTTCCCCAGTTGAGTGGTCGAACACCACGCGGCACAGGTAGGCCGTTCCAGGTGCAAAATAGACCTGTTCTTTCCTTTTGAGCAGTCTTTTCGCCCCTAAGATGAGGCGGTAAACACTGACGGTACGGTTTTCCCTGTCGAAACACACCTCATAGCCTGAGAAGAGCGAAGTCTGGGAGGGCGCGTTTCCGCAGTTGAAGAAGAAGGAGCACTTCTCCCCATCGAGAAACTTCAGGTAGAAGTCGTAGAGATAAGCGGAATGGGCGGCCCCATTGTGGTGCGCCGCAACGCCGGCGTATTCCAATGCTGCATTGTTTTGCCTGAGCTCGCCGTTTTGGACTACCCACATGCTGGCCGCATTGTTCACCCAAGTATCGCCGTTCAAGGCATTGTCGAAATTGTCGCACAGGAAACCCTGCTCGTGGCGTGCACTCCAGACGGAGCCGTCAGACTCCATGATTTGGTAGAATCTCCATTTGAGTCCCGAGTCATCGGAATCGTTGAACTGTGCGGTGAAGTTGCCCGTCACCCATTGCGTGGCGTCCGTCAGGATAGCGGTTTGTGGCGAAGCGTTGTCCGCAACAGGCTCGCCCGGATCGGGCTCCCAGTCGTTGATTATTTCCTCGTCGTCTCCCCAGTCGTCGTCATCTTCCCCGTCACCCGTATCGCCGGAATTGTCGCCAGGCATGGCGGAAACACCCTGCCACAGAGCATTCCAGCCCGCTGCATTCGTGGCACAGTCGGAGCGAAATTCCACCAGCATTTTGTCGCCCGCAGCCACCACGCGCCCCGGCGACTGTGTGTTCCAGCGTCCAATAAGAGGGGAAAAAACAGTGCCGCCTTCGTAAATCCATAGGAAGTCGTAGTTCGGTTCGAGCGAAAAGCTCTGGAATGTCAAAGCGACACTGTCCGCCCCGGGTGCCTGGATCAGGAACAGTTTCCGCTCGTCGTCGGCATAGTTCCCGAAGGGCCCTCCCGAGTCCGTGAATGTGCCCGAGGAGGCCGTCATCGTGGTCACTGTCGGCTGGTCGTTGATGAGCTTGTAGTATAGGTTCCAGTTCCAATAGGGGCCGGGGTCCGTGTGCGTTTGGCTCGGATAGTGTTGATGGCCACGGATTTGAGTACAAGCCGTAGAGCTTCCCAGACTGTGTACCCCGTAGTTGAGGACGGTGCCATCGTCCAACGTGTCGCGATAAAACACGCGGTGCGGATTGATGTTGGGCCTTCGGGAGCAAATGTTCTTCACCAAGTTGGCAGACGACTGGTACATGTTCATTGTGAAGTAGGAATAGATGTTGCCGTAAGCCTCGTGCTCGATGCCGATGGTGTAGCTGTTGGCGACCCCGACATGCCAAGCCTTGTCAGCCTCGCGCACCATCTGTGTGACCTGGCCGTCAATGGAGCGGATCACATAGTGTGCGGACACTTTGGCACTGCAGTTCTGAAACCAGGCGATGGACCCCGCGTAGGTGCCCTGCGTGTAGTGGATCGTGACGGACGAGACGGTTGTGCCGCCGCGCCCCGAGGTGTAGTTGCAGGCAGCGGCAGGCACAAACACGGCATCCGGATAGTCCGGCGTTGTGCGTGTCATGCCAAGGGAGTTAGCCGGCGCGACTTCCGTCCGCCCTCCTTTCAAACGGGCATATTCGTCGCCGAACAGCCCCACGAAATCAATCTCACGCAGCGGAGCACCGCAACCGGCATACTCATCCTTGTCCAAAAAGTAGTATATCATGTACAGAAAGCTGTTCAGGGCGAAATCGTCCGTTCCTTCCTCTGGAATCGGCAGTTCGCACAACTCGATGAAAATGCGCTTGTACTGTTCGACCGAATCGCCGTAGCAATTGAACCTCTCCTGCAGCTGCGCAAACGCGCACGCATACGCTTTCACCGCTGTGCCGGGCTGCCACAAGATGGCGTCTAACGAGTACGGAGTCGTGCGAGCCAATAGCCGCGCATTCTCCCGAAACACGCCTTTCCCGTGCAAAGTCAGCCCCATGACCGAATATATCCGCGGCATTTCCGTCGGATCGGACTCCAAAGTGTCCGTCGAAATATTTGGGGAGAAACGCGTGTATTGAAACGCGACCGCTTCCAGCATCCCTCGCGGGATTGACGGATATTCTTGGTACGCCTCTTCGAACCAATGACTTGTCTCGTCATATTGTTTATACATGAAATGTTCGACTTGACGATCATAGTCCCGACGATAACCGTCAAATTCATCTGAAATTTGCGCGTGTGCTTGTCCGGCCAAAGCCTGCCACACCAACCATAAAACCGATAATACTACTACTTTGTTCTTCATTGTTTTTAATTTTAGAAAATAATTTTGTTTTTGTCATGGCAAAGATACAACATCGGAGAGCATTTGTCAAGAGGCAAAATCACTTTTAACAATAATTAACAGCGAAAAAATATACAATGCTGTAAAACAAGAATTTAACAAAAATATTTCATGACAAAAATGCAACTTTTATACTAAAAAAACTTAAAACAAGTAAAAAACCGACAGCCTTGGATTTTCGAGCCAAGAGGTAGAATAGTGAATTTTGGAAGAAATCAGGGAATCCATTGCCAAAACGTGAAAATAACAGACAGAGCTCCATCGTCATTGCTGTCGTGCGGGGCACCGGCATACCTATTTATTTTTTTAAAGAATAACTCAGGTTGTTTTTCTGAAAAATAGTATTTTTGCAGGTTAAAATTTTTGGCTATGGAAGAGGAAGTTGAAAAATGCGTTTCCCTGCTGAAAGAGGGCAAAGTGATTTTGTATCCCACTGATACAGTGTGGGGTATCGGATGTGATGCGACCTGCGAGGAGGCCATTACGCGCATTTACCGCATCAAGCAGCGCAACGAAAAAAAGAGCATGATCATCCTGTTGGATTCGATGCAGCGGCTGCCAATGTACGTGAAAAAGATCCCGCTGATTGCGTGGGACCTGCTCGCGCACGTCACGCGCCCCACCACTTTCGTCTATCAGACGGCCTACAACCTTCCCGCGAAACTGATTCACGAGGACGGCACCATCGCCATCCGCATTGTGCAGAACGAATTCTGCAGGCAGGTCATCCGCCAGTTAGGGCGTCCGTTGATCTCCACTTCCGCCAACATTGCCGGAGAACCCACCCCACAGACGTTCGATAAAATCTCGCAAGATGTTATCCGTCAGATGGATTACGTGGTTTCGCAAGATCAATCCACCTCTGTGGAGTTCAAGCCGTCACGGTTGATCAAATTCTTGGACGACTATAATTTCACCATCATCCGCGACTGAAAATGGAAAGAATAGCTGTTTATGCCGGCTCGTTCTGTCCTTTCACGAAAGGACACGAGGACATCGTCAGACAAGCTCTGCCGCTTTTCGACACAATTATCATTCTCGTCGGGAAAAACTCGCAAAAAAAGGACGTTTTCTCCGTGGAGGATCGTCTCAAATGGATTTCGAGGCTCTATGTCGACGTGCCGAACGTGTATCCTTTCACCCACGATGGACTAACCGTCAATTTCTGCAAGTCGGCGAATGCCCGCTATCTCATTCGCGGCCTCCGCAGCGCGCAGGATTTCGAAAGCGAGCAGGCGATGGCCGAAATCAACCACCGCCTCAATCCCGATGTGGAGACCGTCTTTTTCATCGCCTCGCCCCAATACCGCAACGTCTCCTCCTCCCTCGTCCGGGAGCTGTGGGCGCTGAAAGCCGACTATTCCCCGTATCTCTCCTACCCTCTCCCTCCGTATCAGCCGTAAATGAATCGACACATCAGCCATATCATATTGACGGTAAGCCTATTAGCTGCTTTCTGCAGTCAAGCGCAGTCGCCCGTGACCATCACCGGGACTGCTCGCTTTGCCGCCGGAGAGGAAATCAGGCTGCTGGTCTATAATGACCTGCTGAACGGCATCGCTGATGTGGTAGCCACCGACATTATCGACAAGCAGGGGCGTTTTTCCCTGAAATACAATACGAACGACATCCTGCTCGCCCAGTTAGCCATCCGCGCCACCAAAGCCGAGTTCTTCATTGTGCCGTCGAACAGCTACAATTTCACCGTTTCCGTCGATAGTACCCTTTTCCAGCGTATCAATCCCGAAAAATACGGCGGTTTCTTACAAATCGAAAATCTCAGTGCCGACACCGCCGACCTGAACTACAAAATCAACCGCTTTTCACGGTTTTTCAACCAAGTTTCTGATGCTTACGCCTACCCGATGTTCTACGGTGCGGAATACAATGTGTTCGATTCCGTACGCTCCATTATTTCGGAACAATTTGATTTTCAGTATATTCCGACAAATTTTTACCAATCCTACGGCTACTATACGTTAGCGAGCCTCGACATGCTGGAATACCGTAAAAAACCGGTTTACCTCTACCAGAAATACTTCGACAACGACTATATCCTTTACAACAACCCGGCCTACATGTCGCTTTTCAACCAATATTACGAAGGTTATCTCTACTATTCCCCCTATATTTCCAAGGAGCTGCTTGACCGTACGGTCAACGAGACGCCAGACTACCCCACCCTGTTCAACGAGGTGGGCCGCGACCCGAAACTGACCAACGCACGTCTTCGTGAATTGGTGATAATCAAGAACTTGATTAGTTTTATGGACAACAAGGAGTTTGACCGCGGCAACGTAATCAAAGTGTTGGAATATATTGGGAAGACTACCTCTTTTGAAAAGCATAAAGAACTTATAAATAGCAAGTTAAAGTCGATCAAGACGGTTTCGGAACAGAGCGGTGAGACCGCTTTCCTGAACGAGAAAGGGCACAAGGCCAAACTTAAACAATTCGAAGGGAAACCCGTCTATTTGCAAGTGTTTCAGACGGACTGTATCAGTTGTATTCAGGAAATGATGATAATCAAGGAGTTATATAGCAAATATAAAGAAAAAGTGCAGTTTGTGAGCTTATGCGTTGATCCGGACAAGAGCACATACCAAGCGTTTGTCAAGCAGTTCGGCAAGCAGTTCGACTGGCCGATACTCTACTTCGACGAGCAATACGACTGGCTTCAGCAGCGCGGCATTGAGACGCTCCCCGACTATCTCATGCTGAATGAAAAAGGCACATTGTCAATGCGTTATCCTCCCGCTCCGACAAAGGGACTGCCGGAATATCTACAGCAGATTTTCCCGGATGAGGACGGAAACGAGGAGAATCCGCTCTTTTACAATCGAAACAAACAATAAAAAATCACGAATATGAAAAAGAACATCATCATCATCCTTTGCATGGTTCTGAGTATCAATGTTTTTGCGCAGGAAGCCAAAGACAAGCATCTCGCCAAACTGCCTGCCGTCGAGATTCAGGATTTAAACGGCAACGCCTTCAACACCAAGGATATACAAAACGACGGGAAGCCCGTAATTGTGAGTCTGTGGGCCACATGGTGCAAGCCTTGCATCGCCGAATTGTTGGCCATCGCCGACGAATACGAGGACTGGGTGGCGGAGACCGGCGTGAAGCTGTATGCCATCTCCATCGACGATGCCAAGACTTCCGCTCGTGTCGCGCCGTTCGTGAAGGGCAAGAATTGGGAATATACCGTGTTGTTGGACGTTAACTCCGACTTCAAACGCGCCATGAACGTCAACGACGTGCCTTACATGTGCATCCTGAACGGCGACGGCGAGATCGTGTGGCAGCACACCTCCTACGCCCCCGGCAGCGAAGAGGAAGTCTATGAGGTCATCAAGTCCTTAGTCAAGTAAAATCGTTTCCAACTTATCCGTAACTATATGATTTTCAAATCTACCAAGCGAGTTTTTCTCGCTTTTTCCTTTGTCTTGCTCGGTGTCGCGGCTTTTGCGCAGCACCAAATCGGGAACGGGCGGATCAGCGGCGACTTCGGCTTCAACGGCATGTACTACGTTCCGGATTCCATCATCGGGGCGGAGCCGGTGGAGTCGAAAGTGCGCGGCAACGCTTTCCTTAATATATTATATAGCAACGGCGGATTCTCGGCGGGTGCCCGCTACGAATTCTATCAGTTTCCGCTCATCGACTTCGAGAAAATCGGGTATAAGGGACAGGGTGTCAAGTATTTCTTCGCTGACTACACCAACAAGTTCATTTCGGTGACGGCGGGCAACTACTACGAGCAGTTCGGCAACGGGCTGACCCTCCGCGCCTACGAGGATCGTCAGCTCGGCATCGACAACAGCCTGCTGGGTGCGCGGGTGAAAATCACGCCCTACCGAGGCGTCTATATCAAGGGGGTCTGGGGCATCGAGCGACGCAATTTCGACAGCTACATCGGCCGGAACGACTTTGTGCGCGGCGGCGACGTAGAGCTCTCCTTCGGCGAGATGTTCCCGGTCATCCAGGAGAAAGGCTTCATCGCCCGCGTGGGCGGCAGTTTCGTGAGCAACTTCGACAAGCCAGACCAGACCGTACAGTTCCAGCTCTATCCCGAAACCGACTCCGCCACCACAGCGGTCATTCCGAAGGAGAAGTTCCCTTCCAATGTGGCCACCTGGGCGGCGCGCATGACCTTCGGGTACAAGGATTTCCGCTTGGACGGTGAATACGCGCGGAAGATGAACGACCCGAACATCAGCAACGGCTTCATATACAAGCCCGGCGAAGCGCTCTTCCTGTCTGCCACCTACGCCATGAAAGGCCTCGGCGTCGCGGCCTCGTTCATTCGTGCCGACAACATGGAGTTCCGTTCGCAGCGGATGGAAAACAGCAACTCCCTGCTCATGATCAACTGCATCCCGGCCATCAACCGGCAGTACTCCTACCAGCTGATCGGCAACTACAGCTACGCCAGCCAACCCAACAGCCAGATTGGGGTGCAGCTGCAGGTCAACTATCAGATTCCCAAGAAGTCGGTGCTCGGCGGGAAGTACGGTACCGACCTCACCTTCAACTATTCGCGCTTCCATGACATTGACAAGCAGCCGGTGCCCGAAGCCGTCGAAAACGGCACCATGATCGGCACCACGGGCTACACCTCCAAGTTCTTCAAGTTCGGCCCGACCCTGCTGTATCAGGACATCGGTCTCGAAATCAGCCACCGTTTCAACAACAAGAAATGGAAATTGATCCTGGCCTACAACTACATCACCTACAACTTGGAGATCCTGCAGGGCCATGCCGGCATGATGCGCGGGCATTTGGTGGCCTCCGACCTCTCCTACAAGATCACCCCGAAACACGCGCTGCGCCTCGAACTGCAAAATCTCTACACCAAAGACGACGAGGGCAGCAGCGCATACACCATGTTGGAGTACTCATTCAGTCCGAGCTGGTTCGTTTCCATCAGCAACGAATGGAACTACGGCAACCCGATCAAAAGCCACAGAACGTCCTACTACAACATTGCCTGCGCCTACGTGTGGAACACCACGCGCATCGCCCTGAACTTCGGCAAGACCAAGGAGGGCATCCTGTGTGTCGGCGGTGTCTGCCGCGCGGTACCCGCCTCTTACGGCGTGGGATTGTCCATCACGACATCGTTCTAAGGCTTGACGATGCTTCTAAAAAATTGAATAGATCACTTTTGCAAATAAAAAAACAAATATGAAAAACATCTTGCTTACATTGGCGATTGTGCTCGCCGCCGTTGTGGTTTCCGCTCAGATGACGTTCACCGTACAAGGACCGGAGAAAAAATACAACCAGATCCGAATCGTGAACGAGACCTCCCAGACGAATTTCAAATGCCGTGTCCTCATCCTGAACGAGGACGGCAGCGACTCGAAGGAGGTCTATGGCGTTTATGAATTGAAGGAGAAGGGGGATTCCGACTTCAACACGAACAAGATTCTGCAAGGCACAAAGCTGAAAATCCAGAAGCCCAAGGGTTTTCCCGTAGAACTGGACTTCAACGTTGAATACAAGAACATTCCGCTGTTCGACATCATCATCATACACCTCTTCGACAAGGGCGCGGACGCGAACGCGGCCCCTTCGGAAGAGTTCGAATAAGCTGCGGGGGAAATCACCGCGGATTTGTGCGGGAAAGAATCTCTGCAAAATAGCACGGGTTTGCGCGGAAGGGAAATACTGCCTCTGCCGCGCAAAACTGTATTTGGGGGTGTTATTGAGACGGGATAACTCGAAAGCCCGAATCTCCTTGGGAAAAAAGGACCGAAAAACTATGCTAATAGACAATTCATTAAATTAATCAAGCAATGAGAAAAACAAGACTCTTTCTGGCATTCGCAGCCTCTTTAGCGTTGCCCCCGAAATCGCCCTCGGAAATCTCAACAAACAAAAAAAGCCGTGCGCCCCATCCCTGAGGCGCACGACCTTTCTATTCACTACTCACAAATCACAAATCACTTCTTGTAGAACACGAACTTCCCGTCCTCCATGGAGTCCACCACGATGGTGTCGCCGGAACCGAGATCGTCGGAGAGGATCAGCTTCGAGAGCTCGTTCATGATCTGCTTCTGGATGACCCGCTTCAGCGGACGTGCGCCAAACATCGGGTCGTAGCCCAAGTCAGCCAGCAGCTTCATTGCGTAGTCGCTGAACTCGATGTTCAGGTTCCGCTGCGCCAACAGCTTGCGCAGGTTGTCCAGCTGCAGATTGATGATGTCCTTAATCTCGCGCTTCGACAGCGGCTGGAACATCACGATCTCGTCGATACGGTTCAAGAACTCCGGTTTCAACGTCTTCTTCAGCAGCTCGTTGAGTTCCGCTTTCGTCTTCTGGAAGACCTCGTCATTGGACTGTCCGTTCGGGTTGGCGTAGTTCTCCTGAATAATGTTCGAACCGAGGTTCGAGGTCATGATGATGATGGTGTTCTTGAAGTCGGCCACCCTACCCTTGTTATCAGTCAACCGTCCGTCGTCGAGCACCTGCAGCAGCACGTTGAACACATCGGGGTGTGCCTTCTCGATCTCGTCGAACAGAATCACGGAATAGGGTTTGCGGCGCACCTTCTCGGTGAGCTGGCCGCCCTCGTCGTAGCCCACGTATCCTGGAGGCGAACCGATGAGTCGGGAGACCGAGTAGGATTCCTGGAACTCGCTCATATCGAACCGCGTCATGGCCTCCTCGGTGTTGAAGAGGTACTCGGCCAACGCCTTGGCCAACTCGGTCTTGCCCACGCCGGTGGTGCCCATGAAGATGAACGAACCCAACGGACGGCGAGGATCCTGCAGACCCGCACGGCTTCTGCGGATGGCGTCGGACACGGCCTCGATGGCCTCGTCCTGGCCCACCACACGTTTGTGCAGCTCCTCCTCCAAGTGCAGCAGTTTCGATTTCTCACTCTGCATCATCTTGGTTACAGGGATGCCGGTCCAACGCGCCACCACCTCCGCGATATCGTCGGCAGTGACCTTCTCGTCTATCATCGCGTGGCCGTCCTGCAGCTTCTCTAACTCTTCCTGCAACTTCACAATCTGGTCCTCATCGTTCTTGATCAGGCCGTAACGCAGTTCCGCCACACGGCCGTAGTTGCCCTGGCGCTCCTGCTCGGCGGCCTCCAACTTGTAGGCCTCGATTTCGTCCTTGCAGTGCTGGATTTTGTCCATAATCTCCTTCTCGCTGCGCCATTTGGTGGAGAGAGCGTTGCGTTTCTCCTGCAACTCGGCAATGGTCTTGCTCAGCTGCTCGACCTTCTTGTCGTCCTTCTCGATTTTCAACGCCTCGCGCTCAATCTCCAACTGGGAGATACGGTGTTGCACGTCATCCAATTCCTCCGGCACGGAGTTGATTTCGAGTTTCAGCTTGGCAGCGGCCTCGTCGATGAGGTCGATGGCCTTGTCGGGGAGGAAACGGTCGCCGATGTAACGCTGCGACAGCTCCACCGCCGCGATGATGGCCTCGTCCATGATTTTCACCTGATGGTGATTCTCATACCGCTCCTTCAAGCCACGGAGAATGGAGATAGCGCTGTACTTGTCAGGCTCCTCGATTTTCACCGGCTGGAAACGACGCTCCAAGGCTTTGTCCTTCTCGAAGTATTTCTGGTACTCGTCGAGGGTGGTGGCGCCGATGGAACGCAGCTCGCCACGCGCCAAGGCCGGTTTCAGGATGTTGGCAGCATCCATAGCGCCCTCGCCCGACGCACCCGCACCCACGAGGGTGTGGATCTCGTCAATGAAGAGGATGATCTCGCCGTTGGACTCGATGACCTCGTTCACGACGCTCTTCAGACGCTCCTCGAACTCGCCTTTGTACTTGGCACCGGCAATCAAGGCGCCCATATCAAGGGAGAAGATTTTCTTGGTCTTCAGATTCTCTGGAATATCGCCACTGACCAAACGCTGGGCCAATCCTTCCGCGATAGCGGTCTTGCCGACACCGGCCTCACCGATCAGAATCGGGTTGTTCTTGGTACGGCGCGACAGAATCTGCAGCACACGGCGGATCTCCTCGTCACGACCGATGACCGGATCGAGTTTGCCCTTCTTGGCCATCTCGTTGAGGTTCTTGGCGTACTTGTTCAGGGCGTTGTAGGTCTCCTCCTGGTTCTCGCCGGAGACTTTCTTGCCGTTATGCAGCTCCGCGATAGCCGCTTTGAGTCCTTTTTCGGTAACACCGGCGTCCTTCAGCATCTGCGCCGCCTGCCCACCGGCCATGAAGATACCGTAGAGCAGGTGTTCAAGTGCCATATACTCGTCGCCGGAGCTGTCGCAGAACATGGCGGCTTTCTGCATGGCGGTCTGGGTGGTGCCGCCGAGGTAGATTTCGTTACCGCTGCTCTTGGGCAGACGGTTGATCTCGCGCTCCACCGCCTGCTTGAGCGTGGCGGGGTTGCACGACTGCTTCTTCAGCAGGAAGGGGACCACGTTGTCATCCGTGTCGAGCATCGACTTGAGGATGTGCAAGGTGTCCACCTGCTGGTTCTGGTTTCGGGCCGCCAGCATCTGGGCGTTCCCGATCACCTCTTGGGTTTTTATCGTTAAATTATTCGGGTTCATTTGTCTTTTCTCCTTTCTTGTTTTTTCATAACGCGGCAATAACAGCAAATATGTTGCCAAGCGGAGGAGGACTGACAAAATGGCAGGCCGCGAGAGATCAGAGGGAATAATACGCCTGATATTTTCGGAAATACCGCCAATAGTCCGGCGTTTCGAGTTCTTCGCAAAGTGCCGCGTAGTGCACCTGGTAATAATGACGCATCTGCTTGGTTACCTCACGGTCGCGCTCGATGCCCGCCGCTTCGGACGGTTCGTCGTAGGGCCGCACGCGCTTTTCCACTTCGATGAACATCTCGCCGCCCCGGAACATCAGTTCCTCCTTGGGCAGCACATGGCCCATGCCGTGGAGGAAGACCGGCAGGATGTCGGCGCCCAGCTCGCGCGCAATGGCGAATGCCCCCTTGTGGAAGCGCAGAATGTCACAATGCGGCGAGCGCGTGCCCTCCGGGAAAATGCAGATGGAATAGCCCCGATCGTAGAGGTCGCGCAGGCGCGGGAGGTTCTTCTCGATGCCGTCGCTCGCCGGATAGCACTCCGCCTTGCGAATCACCAACCCATAAAACGGGTTGCGCCACACCCAGTCGTTGGTCAGGAAAACCACCTTCGGCGTGAGCGTCATCATGCAAAGCAGATCCAAATGGCTCTGATGGTTGGCGACAATCACCGCCGGCTTCTCGAACGTCTCCCCGACTTCGTTCCGCATCCGGAAACCGATATGCGGCAGATGACGCACGATAAAATTCGCCATATTATATAATAATGTATGAAAACGAAGCTTCTTCGCCTCGGTGTTCCGCCCGAAAAGGAAGAAAAGGGCGGTGAACGGGATCAAAATCAGGAAAAACAGCAGAAAGCAAACACCGAATAAAACAGTGTAGGCCAGCCGTTTGAACGTCACCGGGGTCTCCCGCAGCCTGCCGTTTTTCTTGGTCAGCCAATCGAAGACGACCGGCGGCAGGAAAGAGGCCATCAGCACCACCGTGGCCATACCGATGACCGTCACCAAGGCCAACGAGCGCAACGCCGGGTGCTTCGCCACCACCAGACAGCCGATGCCCGCAAACATAATGAGCGCGGAGATGACAACGCTGTGCTTGTAGGAGGCCAACCGGGGCTTGCCAGTCTTGTATTCGTAAAGCAGTCCCTCGGTGATGAAAATCGTGTAGTCGTCGCCCTGGCCGAAAATGAACGTGGCCAAGATAATATTGACGATATTAAACTGTATGCCAGTGAGTTGCATAATCCCTAAAATCCAAATCCAGCTGACCGCCAAGGGCAGAAACGCCAACAGGGCCAGCTCGATCCGGCGGAAAGAGACCAACAGGAAGAGGAAAACCACGATGCTGCACACCAACCCGATGTAATTGAAGGAGTTACGGAGCATATCGACCATTTGACGCCCCACGTCGCCGCCCGAGAATGCAAAGGTGGTTTCGCTGCCGTCGAGCAGGCGGTGCACCGCCTCGGGCGCATCCGTCTTCACATAGCTGATAATCCGGCAGCCTCCGTCGGCGAGCGGATAGACATACTTGTTCTCGAACGGCTCTATAATATCAGCAAAAGACTCTATGTCAGGTATTTCGCATTTTTCCGACACCATCGTGAGGAACGGTTGGAAGGCCTCGTCGGAGAAACCCTGCGCCAATGCTTCGCGCCGGAAGTCGCGCAGAAATGCCTCTCTTTCGGCATCCTGCCAGAAGGCGTTCCAACGCTCGGAGGCCTCCCGGCACCGCTGCTGCGAGGGAAGCATCTCCCCCACCCCGCTGACCGATGCCACCGCCTTGCAGCCATGCAGTTTCACCAGCATGGAGTCGTGACGATCGACGGCCTCCTGCAATGTACGGCCTTCCGCCACGGCATACATCATGTCGGAAGACTGCAACTTAGAGAGAATCAACAGGTTATCCCGCTGTGACGGTGTCATGTAGTTGATGTTCGACAAATTGCTGTCAAACGAGGTTTTCCGCGAAAAATAGCCGAAGACAACCGTGAGCAGCAGTCCGGCGAGGAGAATCCACGGGCGGGCCTTGCTGCGCGACAGGTGGAAGCCTGTCCATTTGCCGAAGAGGAGGTGTTCGGAGGGGGCCGGGCGGCTGCGCATCAGCTGCGGCAGGAAGACCAACACGAAGAGGATGGTGCCGAGCAGCATCAGCGAGGCGAAGAGGCCGAGGTCCTGCATGGCGCGGGCATCGAGCCAAAGCAGGCAGAAAAAAGCCGCCACGGTGGTGAGGTTACCGATGAACAGGGGCAAAACCATCTCACGAAGTGCCTCGCGCCGGTCGCCGCACTCCTTGTACTGGTCGAGGAAGTGCAGCGGATAGTTGGCCACGATGCCGACGAGCACCGACCCGATGCCCAGCACGATGATGGAGACCCCGCTGCGAATCAGGAACATGCCGGCAAGCGAGAACAAAGCCCCGAAAAGAATGGAGCCGCCCACCCAGAGGATGTCGGAAAGACGGCGGTAGTGAAGCAGCAAAATCAAGAGTATCAGCACGATGGCGATGGAAACGGCCAGAATTGAGTCACGCTTGATCTGCGTGGCGTTGGCTGCGGCAATCAGCGGCGCCCCGACGGCGGCGATTTCGATGCCCGGGACCTCCCGCTGCACCTCTGCCATCACCGTGTCCAAATAGGCCGACAGCCGACCGTTGTGGAAACTCTCGTTCGCCCCGTACGGGGAGTCGAATGTCAGGATCCCGTGCTTGCCGTCGCTCGTAAACAGGTAGCCGTCAATTACTTGCAGCGCATCGTTCAGTTTCAGCGAATTCAGCCGTTCCAATGCCGGGGTGAAAAGTTGCAGCGGGTCGCTCGGAAGGGTGCGCATGAACACGCCGGAGGTGGGGAACATCAGCATACGCTTGTCCGCCGCCAACCTCTCCCGAACAACGCCAGGTGCTTTCAGAATCGAATCAATCCTTTGGTAGTCAGATGCTTCCAAAAGATACGGTAAATGATTATAGACCGCGTCCATCAAATCGAAGACCTGCGTTTCATCGACGGTGACCGTCACATTCTCCCCTTTTCCGTCCTCCGCCAAGCGGTTGCCGAGGAGCTCCATGGCCTCCTGCGCCTTCTCCACGTCCATGGAGTCACCCTTGCCGGAAAAGACAACGACGATCTGGTTTTGGGTGGCGAACTGCTGATAGACTTCCTGGTATTTCCGGCTCTCGTCGCTGCGCGGCAGGAACTTGGCAATGTCCTCCTCATAATGCACCCGCGAGGCAAGGAAAACGAACAGAACCGTCAGCAGGACCGCCAAGGAGACGGTCAGCCACCGACGGCTTTCCAGAAAATCGTATATTTTGAGAAACAATTTTGTCATAACCGAAAAAAGCGGGCAAAAATACGCTTTTTTTCAGTATAAATCACTGTTTCGGCACCAGCGTCACAAACGGAATCATCATCTCCTCCATGGAGATGCCGCCGTGCTGGAAGGTGTTTTTGTAGAGGTTCACGTATTGGTTGAAGTTGTTCTGGTAGGCGAAGAAGTCCGACCGCGTGGCGAAGATGAAACGTTGGGTCATGTTCTCCTTCGGCAGGAAGGCCTCATCGGGGTTCTTGATTTCGAAGACCTCCTTGGCGGGATAGTCCATGCTGCTGCGGCCCACCTTGTAGCGCAGGTTCGTGTTCAGGTCGCGCTCGCCCACCATCTTCAAGGCGCGATCGACCTTGATGGTGCCGTGGTCGGTGGTCAGCATCACCGGGATGTTCCGCTCCGAAAGCCACTTGATCATGTCGAACAGCACGGAATTGGCGAACCAGGAGGCCGTGACGCTGCGGTAGGACTTCTCGTCGTCGGCCAGCTCGCGCACCACGTTCACATCCGTGCCCGCGTGCGAAAGCATATCAACGAAATTGAACACGATGACATTCAGCGGGTTGTTGAGCATCTGATGGAGACTGTCGAACACCTTCTTGCCGAAGTCGGCGTTGAGAATCTTGTGGTAGGAGTATTTGATGTTCTTGCCGTAACGCTTCAAGTATTCGCCTAACAGCTGCTCCTCGAACTGGTTTTTGCTGCCGGCGTCGTTCTCATTGAGCCAGTAGTTGGGGTACTTCTTGGCGATCACCGACGGCATCAAGCCGGAAAACAGCGCGTTGCGGGCGTAGTGCGTGGCCGTGGGCAAGATGCTGTAGCAAATGCTCTCGTCCTGGATGTAATAGTAGTCGTGAACCAGCGGATAGATGCTCCGCCACTGGTCGTAACGTAGGTTGTCGATGACGAACAGGAAGGTGCTCTTCTGGTCACTGAGCTTCGGGAACAGCTTCTCCTTCAGCACCGTGTGCGACTGCAAGGGCTTCTCATCGGAACGACCGTTCACCCAGTCGAGGTAGTTGCGCTGCACGAACTTGCAGAACTGCACGTTCGCCTCCTCCTTCTGGGCGGCCAGCATCTCGGTAACGCTCTCATCCTCAATCTTTTCAATCTGCAATTCCCAGTTCACCAGTTCCTTGTAGAGCTCGGACCACTCGTTCACGCCGAGGCGGTCGGAGATGCGCATGGAAAGCTCGCGGAACGACTGCTGGTAGTTGCTGGTCACCTTCTCGCTCACCAACTTCTTGTTGTCGATATTCTTCTTCAGACAGAGCAGTATCTGGTTGGGATTCACGGGTTTGATGAGGTAATCGGCGATGTTGGAACCGATGGCGTCCTCCATGATATGTTCCTCCTCGCTCTTGGTGATCATCACGATGGGAATGTGCGGATAGTCTTTTTTCAGCCGTTGCAGCGTCTCCAAGCCGCTCAGCCCGGGCATGTTCTCGTCCAAAAAAATAATGTTGACGAACTCGTTCTTCAGAATTTCGAGCGCCTCCATGCCGCTCATCGCGGGGATCACATCGTAACCTTTGGCCTTCAGGAACAGAATATGCGGTTTCAACAAGTCAATCTCATCGTCCGCCCACAAAATCTTCGTATTCATATTTATCCTTTTTTTTTGTAAAACGGACGAGTAACGAAGGATTGGGCGAAATATTGTGTGTGACTAATGACTATAACTATGACTAATGACTATAACTATGACTAATGACTATAACTATGACTA
>CAMVBK010000016.1:0-65500 GCA_947165685.1 uncultured Bacteroidales bacterium
GATGGTGGCTGGTCATCACCACTTGGATGTCCGCCTCAGGTTCCATAATTAGGTCTGCTAACTCGTTAATGCAGTTCACCCCAAGACCGTTCTCAAACTCGTCAATCATAAGCACATCTCCATCATTTGCCAATACCAACGTGATGATTTGCAGCAAGGTGCGCATCATACCGGAAGAAATTTCATTTTGCCTAATCCAAGTGGCAACATGCTTCTCCTTAATTATTAGAACAGGAATAAGGGTTTCGTTAAAAGTTTTTGCCAGTGTGAAATCAATCTTCTCAACCGTAGGGAAAATCTCTTGGAACTTCTGACAAATCACATCATATTCTTTCAGTTTATTCTCACGAAGTAGGAACAATCTCTCCAAAGGAGAAAACATATTCAAAGCTTTTACGAGCATAATATTTAGTGCATTCCGTTTACTAACATCCACCACTGGTGAAACGTGAATCGAAGTGTCTGCCACATTTAGACTATAACATTGACTAATGCCGTCGTAAATAGGTTTGATGGTATCCTCACCTTTCAAAAGTTCCACAGCACTTTTGGTATCATCCAACTTAACCATCTCGGTATCTTTATATGCAAAGGAGCCATCAGTGCGCGAAACAATGATTTTTCCGTTGTCCGAAATGAATTCTTCAACAAGTGTTAACTTGTTTTCCTTTAAGTCAGGAATAAACTTATCATTGTTTTGTTTTGCTTCAAATTCACCTTCCCATACATAATCATGCCCATCTTGTTCAAACTCCACTTTCCATGCAATTCCATTGAAAGATTTACCTTGTGCAATCTGACACAAAGCATTAATGAAGTTCAGAATACGGGTTTTGCCCACGCCAGAAGCACCTACCAGTAGGGTAAGCATAGGATTGAACTGGATGTTTTTTACATTCCATCCCGATATTTTGTCCGTTGCGCTTATCGACTTGAATTTCATATAGCCTAATAAATTACAGGTTGCAAAAATACAGTTTATTTTAATTGGGTGATGGTTATCCGAAAGATTTGTCCATCGTGTAATCGAATAACTTCTGCGTCTCTTCTATGGATTTGCTGATAGCGGCTTTCTGCTTTTCGATGGATTCGATTTTGGCGATATACAGCTTTTGCATTGGCAATGGTGGCAGAATTTGCTTGAAAGATTTCATAATCGTAGTATTAAGGTTTGGTTGCGTTCCATCGGGAGCAATGCTTCTAAAATATGAAGTACAAAAATTCAATGATTTCAATAAGAACACTTTTTCAATGCTATTTGAAACATTATCAAAAGCCAACCATCCATCGTGAATACATCCGTCAAAAGTAATAATCCGAGCAAAACCAAGAGAAACACCACAATTCGCAAATATCAAACTTCCCGCATGGATAAAGCGTGTCTTCTTTAGACCCTCTTCGATTATATGTTCTTTCGTTTGGTGTAAATAAATATCATCTCCCTTTGTGGCGTCACCAATCTTAATCCAAGGTATTGTGCCGCCTAAAAATCGATCTATCGGTCTTGGGGAACCACCTCTATACACCTCACATAGATCCCCTAAATTTTTTACTTCCCACCCCTTCTCATTTTCAACAGGGTCACCGAACATATCGTAGAAGATGGATTGGGCGAGGTTGTCCAACTCTTTCAGCTGCGCTTTCTGTTTGTCGATGATGGATTGGAGCAGGTTGAGTTCGGAGACGATGCGGGATTGGGCGGCGAGTGGAGGAACGGGGATGGGAAAGTTGTATAATGATTCTTTCCCTATAGCTTTAAAAGTACTCCCGGTTCCCAGCTTTTGAAGGCAATTGTTTGAATGTTTAAGAAAATAATAAAGATACATATTATCGATGTTCGGCAAGGCTCTAAAAGATGCAAGTCCTCTACCGATGCAGCATTTTACGTTGGCAATGTTCAAAGTTCCAATGGGAGCTCGTACTGACATTAGCACATCTCCTATTTCGGCAATTTTTGCGGGAGCATTACAAAATGTTTTTACAGTAGGATTTAGTTTGCCGAAATCACTACATCCTTGAAAGAAAGGCAAACCTTTGCCCTCTTTGTTATAACTTTCCGAAGAGGGTGATTGACCCATTGTTAAAACACAAGCTTCACCAAGTTTCCTATATGTCCAGTCTTGATTCATCTATAACTATATGTTACTCCTGTATTCTATTCTGCAAAATAGCGTTTTATCTCTTGTATCCAGTTTGGGATTTTGTAATCAGCGTTTTTCATTTCTAGTACGTATTCTTGAGCAAACAACACCTTGTTCTCCCCATTGTTCAGATTAAAAAAATCGTCCACTTTTTTCTTTTCTGATTCACGAAGATCCATTGCTATAGCACTGGCAATCTGTTCTTTGTCTTCGTCTTTTATAAAAGAATAAACAGTATTTTCTTTGGGGTTAGTTAGCTTGTACAGAACCTTGTTGAATATTTTCCCATTTAATGCATCTTCTATGTCGGTGTTTGGAGCTTTTGGTGATGCTTGTATTTTCACCAAAATGGTATCTTGATCTGTATTCACAATCCTTCTACACATCAAATGGTCTTCCAAATTATCCATGGTGTTAAATTCAACAGGGTTTGAATCTGTGTCAGTAAGAAGGAATACCTTCCCTTTTAATTGATTGCTTTGTCGTAACTCTTCAAATAATACTTGCAATCTATTATACGTGTTTTTTACTTCAGAAGCCGTGCATACTGGGATTATTCTTAATCTTTTGCCCCTTATCTCGTCATGCAGATATGCATCCAAATAAATCTTATCAGACGAGCCTTCGCAAATCAACCAATTGTAAGAGTCCTTTGAAATAACACTCATTAAGATAGATTGTATAAAATCATTCGAACTTTTTAATGAAATATCAATTGGGAGTTGAGCATGATTTTCTTGAGCATAGTCTCTCGTCTGATGTTTGATTTCTTCTCTGTATTTATGAATATTAAAGATATGCCCTCTATTGCGACCATCACCAAATGTTATATTAGTTATAGTACCTGTCGGAACTGATGGAATAAAGCCATACCAATGGGATGAAATAAGAACTTGACAACACAAATTACTGATGTCGTACAACTTTTCAAATTGTTCATAGCAAGCAGATACATGTAACGATGATTCGGGCTCATCAACAGCGATGATTAAGTTTTTTGCATTATCATTCCTGTACTCACTTACTACGCTATGTATTAAGGTGAGAATCGCCTGCTGTTTTTCTCCAGAGCTTAATTCCTTTAATGGTAAATCTTTTCCTCCATTCTTTCCTTCTTTGTGCAATTGCCTCAAACTAAAAAAATCTTGAACGATTAAATTGTAAATTTTATCGGGTTTTAAATTTGGTTGATTATATGTTGGTGTCTTAAACTTGTAATTTGGTAGTTTTGAAGATAAATTGTCTATAAAGTTTTTTAATCCCGTGCTAATCTGACCGATGGCTGTTTTGTTCAAATATTGAGATATAATATCATTAAGATTAGTATTCAATAATGTTTGGAGCTCCAATGTCTCAAAACGCACCAAATTTTCAGGTTCTATGTCTTTAGGAATAAAAACGTACTGATAATAATTCTTGATTTCAGTATATAATTCCTCATATCGTTCTTGCAAGATTCTTTGCTTTTGTTCTGCATTCGGAGCTTCTTTATCCAGAACAAGCCTATTGATAAAGACACTATCTTTAAAAAAGCCTAAGCTAATATTGTTGTCTATGTCTCGTCCGATGGGCAGTATGCAATGCGTCTCTTGCGAGACAGTATCACCGATTGCAGCAATATGTTTGGAGAACTGCTGTATTAACTCCAAGTAATTTGTGTTTATTTGAGTCGAATAGGATTCCAAGTTGGTGATAACATCCCAAATAGAATCACTAAACGCAAAAATATCTTTTTCGTGTTTTGTAAAATTTTTCTGAATTGTTGTTTTGTCTATACAAAACACTGGAACGACATAACAATCGTCTGATTTAGGACTACCCGTGTTGTTTTTTTTGAAATCTTTGTTGTTAAAATAATAGTCTAAAGCTTCTAATATAGAGCTTTTCCCAATTCCATTTTTCCCAATAAGTCCACAGAAACGATTCCCATTAGAAAGAGGAATATAAGATATGCTTTTATATATTTTAAAATTTCTTAATGTAATACCAAGAATCATAAGTAATGGTTTATTATTGTAAAATATTATTGCGCAATTGAACAATCATTTTTTGAATCTCGCCCTGCAACGCTTCAATCCTTCCCAGCACCACCTCCGATTTCTCATATTCTACCTTCACTTTCACCACCTCTTTGTATTTGTTGATGGAAAGGTCGTAGCCTTTCTCGCGGATCTCTTCCACTGGCACAAGGAAACTCTGATCCTTTCTGGTGCGGGTTTCCTCGGCGGTCAAATTCTTAAAACGAGCTATTACATCGGGGATGTCGTTGTCGGCAATGGGGTTGCGCTTGTCGTCGAGAGAGAATCCGTCAGCCTTCATGTCGTAGAACCACACCTTGTCGGTGCCACCCGCACCAGTCTTAGTGAAGACAAGAATGGCCGTGGAAACGCCAGCGTAGGGCTTGAATACGCCCGATGGCATTGAAATCACCGCTTGCAAACGTTGCTTGTCAATCAACTCCTTACGAATGGCTTTATGACCCGAACTGTTGCCGAACAGCACGCCGTCGGGAACGATGGAAGCGCAACGTCCGCCCAGTTCCAACATACGGATAAAGAGCGAAATGAACAACAGCTCCGTCTTCTTTGTTTTGGCCATCGCCAACAATGTAGGGTTCACCACATCATGATCCAGACTGCCTGAAAAGGGAGGGTTGGCCAGACAGAGCGTGTAGGTGTTCTCCTTGGTGTTTTGGTTGGAGAGACTATCCTGTGCCACTATGTTGGGGTTGTCCACCCCGTTCAGCATCAGGTTCATGGAACCGATACGCAGCATTTTGGGGTCTGTGTCGAAGCCGCTGAACATTCCCGTACGGAAATGCGTCAAGTTCTGCTTCTTCAACAGCTCCTGGGTGTAGTTCGCTTTCAGGTATTTGGCACTCTCCACCAAGAAGCCCGCCGTGCCCATCGCTGGATCGCAAATGCGGTCGTCCACCTTGGGCTGCATCAGCTCCACCATCATGCGGATGATGTGACGTGGCGTGCGAAACTGTCCGTTGGTGCCCGATTCCGCCATCTTTCCTAACACATACTCGTACAACATCGCCCATCGTGTCGCGGTCGTTCATATCCAATTCCTGGATGCCCTCCACCACCTTCACCAGCGTGCGAGGCTGCTGGATGAGAAACACGGCGTCGTTCATAAAACGACTGTAAGCGGAGGTCTCGTCATTGCTGATATTCTTGATGAAGGTAAACACATCGAATCGCACCGTATCGAACATCTTCTCAGGTGTGAACTGACGAAACACATTCCAACGCAGGTTACTGTATGGAACGTCTTTGTTGGTGTCGGGGTTATGCCAATTGCCCTTTTTGAACACCGCCTTTGGATCCTCAAAATCTTTCAATCCCATCGCCTGCGCAGTGGCCTCCTGGTTGAGTTGCGCATCGTCGAGCATCTTCATGAAGAAGAGATAGGTCATCTGCTCCAACACATCGATAGAGTTGGAAATACCGCCCGTCCAGAAGCTTTTCCAGATGGCATCGATTTGGGACTTTATTTTACCAGTGATCATAGATGATGATTATTTGGTTTTGATTTGCAAAAGTAGCATTTTTCAGAATAACAGTTGCAGGAAAAGCAATGTTTTTTGCAACCTACTTCCACTTTCCAAATGAGTCTCCAGGATTCTTGCCAATTAAAGCACCACCAACGGCTTCCAGAAGCCAGCCGAAACAACCAATGAGAATGTAAATAATCATAACTCCAAAATTTTGATGAATAATAACGTTGATTTCCGGCGGCAAAATTACAACTGACAAGTTCAGTCATATTGAACCTATTTCAATCGCATATGTTTTTTACAATCGTTCTCCAAACAACTCATAGTTTATAGCATCCAACAATCTATACACAGCCATATTAAATCGTTCAGCACGATTAGATTGTCCTGAGATGAAACCATGGGGCGAAGAAATCATTTGTTTGCAATTGCGAAAAAAAGCAAGTAATTGGGCTCTCTGAATAGTTATGGTATCACCTGTGTAGATGTATTTTAATACAATAGAACGATCCGACTTGCGCGACAGAAAAATATCATCAGGCAACCATTCCTTAGTTCTCCCCATATTCTCGTCCACAAAAAGCAAAAAAGCATTAACAAACAATTCCATAAATTCATTGCTCTCAAGAAAACTTTTTGTTTGTTTCTTTTGAATTTTTTTTGTTTTATGCTCGCTAAAACTTCCTTTGGGCACCTCCTTTTTGAGTAATATTGGTTGCGCCTCGTAAGCATCTTGACCAACATCATTTAGGGTCGTAAAATCTATGGTGTCGAGTAAATTGTCAATCGCAGAATAAACCACATTAAGTTTTTCGGTGCCGGGCATAGGCCGACGAAGAGTTGGAATGTACTCATCGTAATCTACGTAAACCACGTCGCAATTGTGATCTTTGGCAAATATTGCGGCACTTGCGACCATGGATTTCTTTCCTCCTGTTATGTCTATGACATAATTAGAAGAAGGGTAGATGTTCATTTGAGCTCTCAAGCTACTGTAAATGGTTCCAAAAGAGTCATCGTCCAAATTGACTATTTTATAATCACTCGTGAGATACTTTTCAAGATAGGAAACAATCTCACTGTCACTTGCATAATTTTTTCCCGTGGTAAAAATTACATGAATACTAGGGAGCAATGCCCGTTGTGTCAAAATAATCGGCTCGGGGGTGAACCCTAATATGGAGAAGAGTACATCACACCTATTTGCGCCCACTGTCCGATCAACAAATCGTTCAATTATTTCGTCAAATAAGTTGTTGAAATAGAAACTTTTTGCTTCAACAAATAATCCTTGATTACTTAGTTTCAGCCACTCCTGAATATTGTCACTAATGTTATTTGCCATTGATTAATTTAATAATATGATTTTCTGCCATTTTCCGCTGATTCTCTTTCATCATGCAACCCACTTCGAATCCGTCAGTCATTCCATGTTCATCATCTATATTCGCAGTGAACAGAATCCCTTTTGATTCAGACAACACGAACTTAGAGTGGTTTTTGTCATCGCCATAGGAATCACAATCCAATTCTTCTGTTAAGACTTTAATTGCACGCCGAGAAGATAATAAGGAGGGACCAGGCTTGTTAATGTTAGAATATAAATACACCTTCACCCCTCTTTTTCTAGCATTTCGAATAGCATCCCTAAGTTCTCCAAGAGAACCCTTCTTCTTCAGCTTAAAATGCCACGTCACAATAAACACATATTGTTGTGCTTCTCTAATTATTTCTACGATTGAGTCATAGATGGAATGCACATCACACAAATCGAGATTCGTCGGAATAGAAGAAGCAATCGTCAATCGGATGTTACCACTAATACTTTCTACAGATTTTGGATCAAGTTTGTTGTCAACCTTTACTGTTATATCGTTACGATATGCCCCTTGAAAACGCACTATATCGGCATGATTATACATCGTGTCAAATACATATTCAAGTTCTTTTACATCAGAGCCGCCAATTTCTAACCCAGTTTCAATATTTCCATTTAAACTAGTTGGGGCCAGATTAGCACTCATTATCAGTCCTTTGTCCCCATCCGAAATGATGAACTTGGCATGAAGATTGTCTAATAACCTCACATGGACTCCCGAATAATAAAGCTCTTTTAAAAATTTCCCATGATTATCAAAACCTACACTTTTCTCTTTGTCTTTCTGAGGAAGAATTGAGGATTCTCTATATTCTTCTGATTCTTGATCTTTCTTGTTAGAAATGAGAAAGACAGCAGCTTCTCCAGAGCTTGCCAATTCCATAAGCATTTTAGAAATGGTAGCATCTTGCATAAGAAAGCTTGAAATTTTGACATACCTTTGTGTACCGGTTATCAATGTCCTTATACAATCCGTCAGGGAATGTTCCACAGCGTCGTTAATCAGATATTTATCGCTCATTTTCGTTCCTCCTGATTTATGTATTTACGATTATCTATGGTCTCTAAGTAGTCCAGTCTGTCCAATAGAACCAAATTTTTTCGCACAAAAGCTTCCCCATATTGGTCATATATATCATCAATGTTGGATAGATTGCAAGACATCTTGCTACCTTCGATTTGCTTATCGAAGTCAATTAGTTTAGTGAGTGATTCATCGGACGAAACAACCGTTATACGGAAAAAGAGTTCCTCGTCATTAAATTCCCTATAGCCAAGATTCAAATATGAGATAAGTGCCCGACGGTTCCAATTCTTGGAAAAATTATCCATATTAAGTATTATACTGAGCGGGCGAAGCTGTGAACCACTACCGTATGAAAACCAATCTTCCGAAACGTCATTTTTATTCCAATAAAAGCTATTTTTTCCCGAAAGAAAATCCTTTATATATTTGGTTGACAAAACAAAGACCTTGTCTCGAAGTTTATCGACATTCAAAGTGTCATATCCGTAATTGAAAACAAAACCATCTTTGAAGTACGCCTTCCCAACAATCTCTTTTAGCGAAGGAATATCAATGATTTGTTTGCTGTAAACAATGTCTTTATAAGAGTTGTTGCTGTGGTCGCAACTAAAAACAAGATACATTCTTAATAGACCTGGAGACGGAGTGTCAACACTATGAAAGTCTTTACTTTCGGCAGGCAATCCAACTGTTATTTTTCTCTCATCAGTCATTCTTTCAATTTTAGAAAGCACTTTTTTGACCGCTATGTCGTCCGCTCCATTTAGAATAGTTCGAGGATAAATCGAATTTTCGTTAAATGTGATGAATCCTTTGTCTTCGTAAAAGATGTCAGGCATCAAGGACATGTCCTTGCCATCGATCAAGAAATCAGAACTTGCATTAACATAAGGAGTTTCGCCATCTTCGTTAAAGAAATAGGTCTTTCCAATATCAGTTATTTTGTAACTACTGCCTTTTTCTATGAGCATACCATCCTCTTTCAGAAGCTTAATCCGGTATTGTATCAATCGATAATCCATTCCAATTATTTTGGAAACCGATATGAAATCCGGGTTAGACTGATTGCTTACAAAATGCATAATAGCCCAGTCAATGAAAAACATCGGATCATCATTTTTCTTCTTATATTCAAGATGTAGAAGATAGACCGGATAGTCTATGTAAATAGCTCCAATGACCACACGATTCAATGCCTGCATGGTTTCGTCAATCATCTGTATTTCGACGTTTCTCATAGTATCTAAACCAATTTGAAGTTTACATAATATTGCTCCTTGTTGATCTCATAAACAATCAATTTGCATATATCACCTTCCTTAAAACAACTACAATCTCCAATTGTGATATATCCAGGAAAGTCATCTGCTATGGCAATGGAGGTACGACCAACATGGACTATCTTACCTGTGACTTCGTCTTCTATAGCATGTTTTTCGACAAAAGGTTTAAAATATCGATCTCTGCGTATGATAGCACAAGATCTACTCGTGTCATACCCTACGGATGCGTATGATTTGCCAATTTCTAAAAAATTGTACCAAAGAAGCTGTATATTGAATATTGCTGTATAACCTCCATCAAATTCAAATTCAACATGCCCAATTGAGGGCTTATTCACAACCTTACAACAAAAGTTCTTTATTGTACCATTGAGTATGTATGGGATAATATTTTCTTCTAAAATGGGACAAAAAGATATTAATTGATGTTCGATGTCAACGTAATATACTCTTGCTCTTATTGGTTGTCCCTCATTCAGTTTATTTAGTGCACCAGGGAAATATGTACTTCTCGGGATCTTACCTTGAAAGCTATGGTGCTTAACTCTAATGTCTCCTTTTTCATCTTTCCCCGTATATGTTACCAACACTTCTTCTCCTAAGGGGTATTCATCAGTGTAGGACTCGATTGAAAACACTTTATGACTTTCACCTTTTTCATCGATAAAGGAGGCAATCTCGAATAGTGGTTTTCTGTTTACGTTGTATCTTTTGAACTTAATTGAAACTTCAGTGCAATTTCTAATTGCATCCATTTCGATTTTATTGAAGACTGGAATGGGATAGCAAAAATTTGTGTCATTCTTGAAAACCACATGAATGGTGTTCTCCGCTACAGAGTCAACAACACATGGAATTATATCCCCAACATGATATTTTTCCTCAAAAACATCTGCTTTGGTTCGTTGATTATATGTCAAGGAAGCGACTGATAACTTTTTGAAGACCTCATGAGGTTTTGTTCCGGCTATGTCTTGGTCAATATGGAACTTCGGATTAACAAGAGTTGCTTTATGACCGACCAAGATGAGTTTCTTTCTGGCACGACTTAACGAAACATTAAGTCTTCTCATATCATCTAAAAAACCGACCTTTTGATTTGAAGAAGCTCTAAATGCTCTCACAAAAGAGAAAACGACAATATCGAACTCTTTTCCTTGAATGGAATCTATTGTGTAAACGCAGTTTCTGAAGTCAACGTCTTTGATACTATGACATAGGAGATTTCTTTGGGCCCTGTAAGGGGTTATGATACCTATCGATACTTCTCTGACATTAATCGTCTTTTGCAATAAAGGGATGATTTCTTCGCAGATTATATTGGCTTCATAGTCATTGCAATAACTATTGCTTTCAAATCGTTCAAAGGGACTATAACCACCGTGATTCTTATCGCCACGGTTTGTGTCAATAAAAGTAACTTGTTTGTCAAAAGGCGTTGGAATGGATAATTGCTGCATATAGGTGTTATGACCCATATTTACTTTTCCGTCATAAAATACGCTTGATATCAATTCACCAATGTCGGGATGCATTCTGTACTGATAATTCAGCATAGTGATACATTCTTGGGGAAAATTGTCAGATTCGTGAACCTTTTGAAACAAAGATGTAGTAACAGCCTTTAATATATCACTATAGTCTAATTTTGCCTTTGTATGACGAGACACATCTTTTTGATAAGCTTCTATTATTTCGGGATCAGAATAAGGTGGTAACTGTTTGTCGTCACCCACTAATACATATCGTTCCCCTAACGCTAACGGCACAATACTTTCAGCCAAATTAGCTTTAGCTGCCTCATCTATTATAACTGTATCAAATTTAATGACACCTCGCTTGAGAATCTTGTTCATTCCAATTCCAATACATGTACCAAGAATAACATCCATTGTTTGGTATCTGCATGTCTCCAACAAACTATACGAAAACTTATCAGATTCCATCAGAAGCTTATCTACAATGTTTTCCGAACATTCATATAAAGATGGATTATCCGCATAATGCCTCAGAATGTATCCGTGTGATTCATTATACTGTTTCGCTATGGTGCTACCATAAATAAATTGGGTTTCAATTAGTTGTTGAATGTCAGCGTCTGTATCACCATTGGTCAGGTGTTTGATAAGTTGCTTGTTGTTATTGAGAAATAATTTATAATCTTCAGGATTGAAGCCCTCTCCCCAAGACTCTTCTTCGCCCTCATTGCCAATTGACATTGAAAGAATCTCTTGCTCTTCTTGCGGGATTTCCTTTAGTTTCTCAACGATATTGTCAACAGCCGCATGTGCCTGACTACATACAAGAACTTTACGGCCTTGCTTAACCAACTGTCGCACAATTTCAACTATAACGGTGGTCTTGCCTGTTCCCGGAGGACCTTGAACAAGAACCACTTTCTGATTCCCCAAAGCACGCTTTACAGCAAGAGGTTGGTTGTTGTCTTTTGAGGCTTCGTGTAACTTCTTATCAAAAAAATCAATATTGTCAATTTCTTTCGAAATTATTGGAGCAGGGAGCGACCCGCTCATCATCTCATCATAGAAAGAGGTTCCCTTATTTTGGATAAAATGAGACAACGCCTCTACTTGTAATTCGAGATGTTCTGTAGCGTTTCGTTTCTTTAAATAGAACCCTTCCCGTACTCTATCTGAATCTACATTATTGTCTTTGTTTGGAAATTCTATACACGCTCTACGGGATTCCGTATCGTAAGTCAGCAGGCCTGAACGTAAGGGCTTTCCATTTTCATCAGTTATTGACACATAAACATTGTCATCCATCTCTTCGTTAACCAATCGGCTATATTCAGATGAAGGTAAATCGAAGTAAAAAGCCACCCCAGAAGAATAATAGGAAGATGTCGTTCGTTCAATGTTGGACTCTTTCCTCACAAAAACAATATCTCCGTTGTTTTTATTTTCTTTGTCTTTCTCGAATGAAATAATTTCCTTGAGAATCTCGAAATCTGTTGCATTGTCTTTTCTAAACACTACAAGATTCTCTTTCAAATCTTTCAGAAGCCCTTCGTGTAGATTCTGCATTTCCTCAATGTAACCAAGAGCATCATCGACAGAGAAGCCATAAGGGACAGATTGATATTTGTTGAGAATATGTAATTTTCCAGCATCGAGTTTCAAACATGCATCAGAGTTTGCTTTCAATAACCGTTTTGCTGCGAGGTTGGTTCTATCATGATAGAGTTCTTTAATTACCAATTCGTTGTTTTCTAACAAAATCAATATCACGATGTCGTCTGAGTTAAACAACAGCAAATGTTCTTCCTCGTAATTCTTGTCGTGATAATATTTCATCCAATAGGAGGATTCAGTTAATGCATGAGAAATGGACTTGTTCAAACTTGATATAGTGATTTCGAGTTTGGAGTCGTATCGACAATACAAGCAACATAAATCACCTAAGAATGTGTCTTTCCGATTTAAAGAAGGATATTTCTTTATCAGTTTTTTCGCAAATTCAACGTCTTCGTTAGAAAGTAAATTTCTTTCTGTCTCAGAAAACAATTGGCTAAAAACAATCTCTGTTTCTTCATTCGAACGATTAATGCAATTTACTGTTTGAATTTGTTTTAAATCATTAAGGGGTTGAAAATGAAGATACTGGAATAAATTCTCTCCTTTTCGATCCAAACGCAAACTTAATGTGGTTCCTGCTGTACACTGTTTGTCCTCAAGAGCAGACTTTTCAATATAACCCATCATAGGCAAACCCTCTAAAGAGAGTTTGTAATAGTCCGATTGGATAGCATCAACGATAAGATAATACTTCGCCCCCTCTCTTAACCGTTCAAATGGAAGATTAATCTCTTTTATGATATTAACATTATGCGTTAGTAGAGCAATCAATATACCTTGCTTTTCAATTATTTGCTTGATCTCTGCCTTGAATTTCGACCCCCTTGCACAAGTTTCTTTTGTGAACGAAATGGCTTTTTCGATAGGAACAGGCGTAGAGTTGACGAATACATTTTGAGGTAAAAGGATACCATAGGAAAAACCTTCACCTCCAGAAGTGATGACACGCCCCATCTCATCAACTGACAAAACTGTCACTTCTATTTGTGCATTCGAAGAAATCTCTATATTCTTGTTCTTATTAGCCATTACATCTATCTGTTATCAAACAAATTGCTTGTATTTCTACAACTATTTTTTTGCCAGCAAAAATACAACTTTCACGTTCAGTTATACTGAACCTATTCCCCATACCTTTCCAATCCCCTCTCAATCCTCATCATTATCTTCTCCCGAAACCATTCCGGTTCAAGCACTTCCATGTTCTCGCCGAAGGACAGAATCAGTTGCTCCAGCTCGTAGTTCAGATACACTTCGATGGTGATGACGGCGCCGGCGGCATCCTCGCTGACCTTCTTTTGCGTGCCATGGAGCGGCTTGGTGCGGACGTACGGCCACGAGACCGGGGAGACCCACAGCTTGACGAGCGTGGGCTCCGCGTTTGAATCTTTGGACACCCCGATCATCTCGTCAAAATAGTCGGCGAAATGGATGTCGGTGGGTTGGAACGGCTCATCCGTCTCTTTGATGCCCCGAATACGGTCGAGGGCGTAGTTGGTCAACGCCTCATAGCCCACGTTCCTGGCAATAAGGAACCACCGCTTGTTGTACTGTTTCAGATAATAGGGATAGACCACGTATTCCACCTCCTTGTCCTGCTTGAAGCTTTTGTAGGTGATGCACAACGTCCGCTTTTCGCTGATGGCGTTAAACAACGGCGTGAAGTGGTCCAGTCCTTCCAAATCCATGTTCTCGTCAAACCCGACCACCTCATCCGTGGAAACCTCATCGATTTTCAACGAAGCGCCCAAACGGTCGGAAATCTCGCTGATCCAGTCGAACTGCGGCATCCCTTTGAACCGTTTCAGCAAACAGAGTGTCTGAATGAGCTGTGCCGTCTCCTCGGGCTTCAGCAGCGGCCTGTAGATGGAAAAATCGGGATCGGCATAGTGATAGCGGATGTTCCGTCCCTCTCGGAAACTTTCCACATCCGCATTCGGGGCGTATATCCGTTGAATCTGTTCTATGTCGCCGCGGATGGTGTTCATGGCCGACACAGGCGGAAAGTCATGTAGTTCCAACTCCTCATTGCATAATTCCATCATCTCCGCCATCGAATATTTGCGGTTTTTGTCACTCAGACAGCGGTCAATGACCTTGATGCGGACATCTGCATTTTTGGAATTCGGCATAACACGATACTTTTATTGCAAATAACGCCGCAAAAGTAGCATTTTTCAGAATAAAAAAGTTGCAGGAAACGCGATGTTTTTTGTAACGTGTCTGTTAGGATTGTGAACTGTGAATAGCGAATGTTATGATTTGGTATAAAAGGAAAAAGTATCTTTGCCATCCCAAAAATTATGTTATGGCAAAAACTAAAGAAGATTTGTTTCAGGAAGAACTTGTGAAATTCATCCTTAACTGGTGTAAGGACAATGATATGCCTCCATTCGAATTGAATGGAGTATATACAGGTCCCATTTGACATTGCGTCTCACTGAAATCGGAAAACAAGATGGGTGGCCACATGTGAAGTAAAACGAGCCGATACATTTTTTCTGTCAAACTCCTTGATTTTTTGACAAGAATGATGTATTCCTTGTCGCAATCGCTTGTGTGTATTTAGTGCAATCCATCCTCTCAAAATCTTACCTTTTAGTGCAGTTTAAGAAATCAAAAATTTACCGTTTAGTGCAATTATGAATTGTAATTCATTGAAAAAGTGACTTTTGCAGCGAATTAAAATATTGCAGAGTAGATGCGGCCTTCTGAAAGGTGCCGCCGCTACACGGTGCCGAAATCTCACCCTCGTCATGATGCAAGGAGAACAACGTGATATTCAAGTGGGAGAATATACTGTGCGCTGTGTACTGGTTACCGATTGGCTACTGAAACGTTAAGATATGAGCGAAATGGGTTACCCGCCAGCGCAGTGCGCATCGCAACCCACGCGACCCGCAAGAGCAAGGACAACCGACCAACCGTGACACCCGCAAGCGCAAGCGGAGACGAACAGCAAATGCACCTTTCCGTTTGGCAACCCTCCCCTACCGGAAACAACACGCATATCCGAAAACCTCCGCTCTAACGTTAAAGCGATGCCTTGTCCGGCAAAACGGAACCTCCGATCCGCAAGGGCCCAAAACCAGCGAAATTCCGACCCTATTTCTTAACAATCAACAAAACAAATTGTAAATAAAAATTGCAACCATCTGGCTTTCAACGTCAACAAAAATAACGCAAATCCACTGACAAACAGCATTTTTTTTGTATCTTTGCAACGTGAATTATGTAACCTCAAAACAAAAAAAAGACCCTTTATGGAAGAAAACAAATTTTTGGCACAAAACGGCGAAATCATCCTCTACCAACCCGACAGCAGCATCCGGCTGGAGGTGCGGATGGAGGAGGACACCGTATGGCTCAACCGCCAGCAAATGGCAATACTATTCGACAGAGACGTAAAAACAATAGGCAAACATATCAACAATGCCCGAAAAGAAGAATTAAGTGATTATCCAGTTGTCGCAAAATTTGCGACAACTGCCAGCGATGGCAAGACATATCAAGTGGATTACTATAACCTTGATGTGATTCTATCGGTTGGATACCGTGTTAAGTCAAAACGCGGTATTGAATTCAGACGATGGGCAAACTCAATCTTAAAAGAGTATCTTTTACGGGGATACAACATCAATCATCATCTCCAACAAGTGGAACAACGGATTGACAGACAGCTTCAAGAACACTCCGAGCAAATCCACTCTCTTCAAGACAAGGTTGATTTCTTCGTGCGCACCGCCCTGCCGCCTGTCGAGGGCATCTTCTACGACGGCCAGATTTTCGACGCCTATGCCTTCGCGGCGGACCTGATCCGGTCGGCGCGGAAACGGATTGTGCTCATCGACAATTATGTGGACGATTCGGCATTGCTGGCACTGGCGAAACGGGAAAAGGGCGTGGCGGCGGAGATTGTCACGAAACACGTTCCGGAGACGCTGAAGCTTGACCTCAAACGGCACAACCGGCAATACCCGCCCGTCAGAGTTCGGGAATGTGACCGATACCACGACCGCTTCCTCATCATCGACGACACTGTCTATCACCTCGGTGCGTCACTCAAAGACTTGGGCAAGAAGCTGTTCGCGTTCAGCAGGATGGAAATAGAGGCGGAGGAGGTGTTGTCATAGGGCGAAAGGCTCAGTCCTCTTCCGACCAAACGAAACCTCAAACTCGCAAGGGCGAGAAGCGACAAAAGACCACCAACTCCGAGACGCACTTGGCTCCTGCACGGCCATACGAGAGCAGCGACCCGGGGCGATAATCCCGCGAAAAACATGCCTCATCATTTAACGTTTGGCTCGTCGAATTGTTAAACGGCAAACACAATCATCCGGCACACAAGAGAAACCGAAATCTCACAAAACTCTCTCCAACAAAGAGGCCTTGGATTTATGACGGTGAGGGAGTTGAATGACGGACAACCCTACGGAAAAGGCGAGGTGGTAGATAACACGGTATTTCTGCTAAGACAGCGGATTCTGCGTTTAGTGCAACCCATCCCCTCAAAAACCTGCCGTTAAGTGCAGTACAGACTATTTTGCAATATTTCTTCCCAATCAACGCCATCCGCACAAGCCAGACGGCAGAAAGGGAAAAAAATGTATCTTCGCAGCGTCATTCAAAATCCCAACATTATGAACCCGGGAAAGAACAGATGCGAGTACCTGAAGGCGGTGCGGCGGCGGATTGCCACGGAGAACGGCATCCCGTTGGAGCAGCGCGAGTGCACCTTCATGGGCGAGTGCTCCGGCACGTGCCCCTTCTGCGAGGCGGAGATGCGTTACATCGAAAAGGAGCTCCATAAACGCAGAACCCTTGGAAAAGCAGTTACCGTTGCGGGTATTGCGCTGTCGTCGGTGATGCTGTTCCCTGCTTGCGGACCGAAGAACACGCTCCAAGGCGAGCCCAAACTCCCGCCCGAGCCGGACACCACGCTGACTGTCGCCGACACGGTGCCGACAGACACGATAGCGGAGCTGGTCCCCCCGCCTCCGCCCTCGCCCAATTTCCCCGATGAAATAGTTTGCGGGGAGATAATCCTCTATAGCGATTTAGGGTTTCCGCCCGAGTACGGCACTCCGCAGCAATGGTTCAATAACCAGCTGCAGGATTCGGGTTTGCAGGCCAAAATCAAGGAATATGTCCACGATGCCGTTTCGTTGAAATACTCAACCGACGACAAGGGATTCGTGGAATCTGTGAGTGTTTACGGTTTGCCTACGGATTCCGTCGGCAAGGAAATCAAGGAGGAACTGAAAGCCATCCTGTTCAACATGCCTCAGTGGGACACCGCCAAAACAGTATCGACACTCCACCGATTCAAATTGTAACCTTCAGATTCAGAATTATAAGTTGTCTTGGTTGTCGTCAATTGGAAGACGACGGGGACAAAAATGCCCTGCTGGAACACGACCACAAAAGAAAAAAATTCCGAAATCCAGAAGTTCGTTACAATTTCCGAAATTTTTGTATCTTTGCGGCCTAAAACAACAGCGATGAGAATAATATCTAAAAAGACACTCGTCAAGTACTATACAGCCCATCCGCAGTCGAAATTAATGCTCGAGGACTGGTATGAAAAAACTAAAAAAGCTGACTGGAAAAACTTTGCAGACATTCGTGCAACGTTCAATACTGTATCAAGCGTCGGAAACCAACGATATGTTTTCAACATAAAAGGGAATGACTATCGACTTGTGGTAATTATCAAATTCCATCCCAGTCACGTTCTGATCCGTTTTGTTGGAACTCATGCCGAATATGACAGAATCGCAAATATAACAAGTATATAGGTATGGCACAAATAAAAAATGAAGCGGCATATAACGCAGCATTGAATAGAATTGAGGAACTGGAGGATTTGGTGGATGACAACACCCCAGAAACAGATCCGCTATATCTTGAATTGGACATGCTCGTGGATATGGTAGAGGAATACGAGGACATCCACTACCCTATCGGCACCCCCTCCCTCATCGACACCATCCGGCTGCGCATGTACGAGATGGGGCTCAACCAGCAGAAGGTGGCCGCCCTGCTCGGCATCAGTGCGCCCCGCATGAGCGAAATCATGAACGGCAAGACCGAACCCTCTCTCGCCCTCGCCCGCACCATGTGCCAAAAACTCAACATCGAACCGGAAATCGCCCTCGGGCTGTAGGGTCGCGAACAAAACCGCAAAACCAATGTCAAACAACGAAGTCAAGAAACTGGCCGGACAGACGGCCATATACGGCGGCACCACCGTGCTCAGCAGGCTGCTCAACTACCTGCTCGTGCCGCTCCACACCTATCTGTTCAGCAATGCCGCCGACTACGGTGTCGTAGGCGAGCTCTACGCCTGGACGAGCCTCTTCATCGTGATCCTCACCTACGGCATGGAGACCGCCTTCTTCCGGTTCTCGCAGGACGAGGGCGTCAAGGACCGCGTCTATAGCACCGTGGTGGGGTCGCTGCTCGTCACCTCCACCCTCTTCATCGTGCTCTGCTCGGTCTTCGCGCAGCCCATCGCCGACTGGCTCCGCTACCCCACCCACCCCGAGTACGTTCGCTGGTTCTCCGTCATCATCGGCGTGGATGCGCTCACCTCCATCTTCTTCGCCCACCTGCGCTTCCTCAACAAGGCCCTGCGCTTCGCGGCGGTGAAGCTCACCAACATCCTCGTCAACGTGATCCTCAACCTCTTCTTCCTGCTGCTCTGTCCGTGGCTGCTCACCAAGAACCCCGACTCGGCCTTCGTCAACACCATCTACAACCCGGAAATCGGGGTCGGCTACATCTTCATCGCCAACCTCGTGGCCAGCGTCGTCACCCTGCTGATGCTCTTCCCGGGCATCCTCAAGCAGAAGTTCGTCTTCGACTGGCAGCTCTGGAAGAAGATGTTCCGCTATGCCTTCCCGCTGCTGATCTTCGGCTTGGCCGGCATCGTCAACGAGACCATGGACCGCGTGCTCATCAAGCGGCTGTCGCTCGCCGCCGAGCCGCAAGCCTCCGTGGGCATCTACAGCGCCTGCTACAAGATTTCCATCCTGATGACCATCGTCATCCAGGCCTTCAAATACGCCGCCGAGCCCTTCTTCTTCCGCAAGGCCAAAGACAAGGACGCCAAAGAAACCTACGCGGAGGTGATGACCCTCTTCGTGCTGGTCTGCTCCGTCATCTTCACCGGCATCATGCTCTATATGGACATCGTGCAGTATTTCGTGGGCGAGACCTACCGCGTGGGCCTGCCCATCGTGCCCATCCTGCTGATGGCCAACCTCTTCCTCGGCATCTTCTACAACCTGTCCATCTGGTACAAGCTCACCGGACAGACCAAGTTCGGGGCCTACATCGCCATTTTCGGCGCCGTCATCACATTGGTCCTCAACTGGTTGCTGATTCCTCGCTTCGACTATATGGGCGCGGCCTGGACCACCTTCGCCTGCTACCTCTCCATGATGGTGGTCTCCTACCTCCTCGGGCAGAAGTACTACCATGTGGATTACGACCTCAAGCGCATCCTCTTCTACCTGCTCTTCGCCGTGGCGGTCTATGGGCTGAGCGTCGGTGTCAACCGTTGGCTCGGCATCGAAAGCGTGGGTGCCCGCCTGGCGGTCAACACGGTGATTTTGGTCGGGTATTTGGGCGTTTTGGCGTGGATGAACCGGGAAGAGATCAGGAAATTCAGAATGTAAAATGATGAATATGTAACTATGAAGAGCCCCTATCCGAAAAACAGAACTACGAAAGTGCTATCGTTTGTCTCTGCCTCTTTGTGGGTGGTTTTCATCTTGTCGGGCGAACAAAAAACGGGACCCCAAATGGGATCCCGTCTTCCTTAGGCTGAATCGGTCTTCCGTCTATCGCAGACGGTCGGCGGAGCGCACCAGTTCCTCATCCTTCTTGATGAACCGGTTCGCCAAGAACAGGCACACCGCCTCCACCACAATCATGATGATCAAAGGCACCATGTTGAAAGTGAACGTGTAACCCTCGGTCTTCCCGTTGAAGAACTTCTTGAACACGATGTCGGGGCACACCCACAGCATCAGCATCAGCGTGACGAGAAAGACAATCATCGTTAGCGAGACGAGCTGCATCTGCTTCACACGGTTCTTGTACATGAAGATGGAAATTCCAGCCAAGCCGGCAGTGAGGAAAAGGCAGAAAGCGACATAATAGAGCCGCAGAACGGAATTCGCGCCATCCGGCACCATCTCCTTCAGGGAAATAGAGTTATAGACATAACGGGCCAGATCCGTGTCAACATAACCCAACGGAATGAAAATCAAAACGATGGGAATGATGACGGCAATCAGCAAGAAAATGGATTGTACTCTTTGAATCATAGTGTTAAAGTTTTACTGAAATGTTTTATTTAAGGTTATGGCGGGCAATTTGTTCCCCTTGCCAGAGCCATTGGCGGCATTGATGTACGGCGTGAATTTCACCTTCACGTTCGATTCGGTGCCGTTGCCGTAGTCCATCAGGTTGCGGGCCAAATTTACGACATTCTTCGCGTCGCCGTTCTTGAATATGTTGTAAAGGTCCATGCTCAACGGAACACGCACCAGCGTGGTCGCCTGCGGGTTGATGAGCGTCGTCTGGCTGGAGTTGCTGCCCGTGGCAATGGAGGATCCCTCCAAGAAGAGCTCGTAGTCGTAGGCACAGAGCTTCGCAGGGTTGGCCGTCTCATTCTTGGCATTCACATTGACGTTGCAGCCGACCTTGAAGTCCTTGTTCCTGATGGCCTGCACTGCCTTCTGCAAATCCGACCACTGCAAGTCACTGACATTCTTGATGTTGCTCAGGTTTATCCCTGCCCAGGTGATATCACTGATATTCGCCAAACTGAACTTGCAGTTGATCAGATTGATCAGCTGCGCCAGACCGCACCCGCCCGCGAAGAGAAGCGTGGCGGAGATGAGGACGATAGTTAGGGTTTTCTTTAGTATCTTCATATTCTTTGGTTTATTGTCCCAGTGGGCTTGGATTATGTCCCAAAGGGTATGGATTATGTTCCCGGGCTTGCTGCGCTCACCCTGGATTGAAACGCGTCGGGCGTGCAGACCTCCTGGAATATTCATGCATTAGGAAATCACACAACCGTCTTGCAGCACGATCTTGCGGTCTGACAGCTGCGCCAGCTCCTCGTTGTGCGTGACGATGATAAAGGTCTGCTTGAAAGTGTCGCGGAGGACGAAGAAAAGGTCGTGGAGCTTGCGGGCGTTCTCGGTGTCGAGATTGCCGGAGGGCTCGTCGGCGAGAATGAGTTCCGGATTGTTCATGAGGGCCCGAGCCACGGAGACACGCTGCTGCTCCCCACCGGACAATTGGGCGGGCTTATGCCCTACCCTTTCGCCAAGTTTCAGGAAATCAAGCAGTTCGTTTGCTCTTCCGAAAGCCTCCTTCCGGTTCTTCCCGGCAATGAGCGCGGGCATCGCCACGTTCTCCAACGCAGTGAATTCGGGCAAAAGATGGTGGAACTGATAGACAAAGCCGATGTGCCGGTTGCGAAATTCCGCCAACTTGTCGTCATTCAGCTGACTCAGGTTCACGCCGTCGATGACCACCTCGCCCCTGTCGGGCCGGTCCAACGTGCCGACAATGTGCAACAGCGTTGATTTCCCAGCCCCGGAAGGGCCTACGATCGTCACCACTTTGCTGCGCTCAATCGTCAGCGAAACCTTTTTCAGGACCTGAAGACTGCCGTAGGATTTCTCGATTTCTTTGACCTCGATCATTAATCTAATCGCATCTACACAATTGTAGAGACGCAAAATTTTGCGTCTCTACAACGGGGGGATTTATCGTGATTATTTCTTCTCGATTTCAGATGCCAGACGAGAGGTCAACAGCGGCACGATTTTGTTCAGGTCGCCCACGATGCCAAGGTCGGAAACCGAAAAGATGGGGGCGAACTTGTCCTTGTTGACGGCAATGATGAAGTCGGACTCCTCCATGCCGGCCAGATGCTGGATGGCACCGGAGATACCGAGGGCGAAATAGAGGTCGGGGCGCACAGTCTTGCCGGTTTGTCCCACCTGACGATCATGATCGACGATGCCGGCATCCACCATGGCGCGGGAGGAGGAGACCTCCGCGTTCGGGAACACGTCGGCGAGGGCCTGCAGCTTCTCGAAACCTTCCTTGCAACCGACACCGCGGCCGCCGGAGACCAGCACCTTCGCGTCAGTGATATCGACTTTGCCCTTATCCACCTTCACGTTCTCGACCAGACGGACGAGGAACTTGCTCTTGTCGAACTCCGGCTTGAAAGTGATGACGTTGCCCTTGCGGCTGGCGTCGCGCTCCATTTTCTGCATCACGCCGGGACGCACGGTGGACATTTGCGGGCGGTGCTCCGTGCACATGATGGTGGCCATCAGGTTGCCGCCGAAAGCGGGACGGGTCATCATCAGCTCACCCTCCTCGGAAATCTCCAAACGGGTGCAGTCGGCGGTGAGGCCGGTGGTGAGACGGGCGGCCAAGCGCGGGCCGAGGTCACGGCCGATGGTCGTGGCACCGATCATCAGGATGCTCGGTTTGAACTTGTTCACCACTTGGCAGATAGTCTGGGCGTATTGTTCTGTCAGATAATCTTTTAACTCGGGTTCGTCAATGCAGATGACTTCGTCTGCACCATGCTCGATGAGCATCTGGGCGTGTTTGGTGATGTTGTGTCCGGGAAGGACGGCCACCACCTTTTCATTCAGCACACCGGCCAGCTCGTGAGCCTTGCCGAGCAACTCCAATGCAACAGATTGGATGACACCATCGCGTTGTTCTGCGAATACAAATACGTTTTTATAATCGGTTTTTTCCATTTTTCTGTTGATTTTGGGTTAGATAATGAATTTTTCTTTCAGTTTGCTGATGATGATGCCGACGGCCTCTTCCGCATCCACCTCATACACCTGTCCGGGCGACTTCTGCGGCTTGGTGAAGGACTTCTTCACGCGCGTGGGCGAGCCTTTCAGGCCGAGACGAGCGGGATCGACGTCGATTTGGTCGGCGGTCCAGATCTCCACCTCGTGGTCGAACGCCTCCATGATGCCTTTCACGCGCATGTAGCGCGGCTTGTTGGCGGTGGCCAGAACGGTGAGCACGCAAGGCATGGGCACTTCGAGGATCTGGTAGCCCTCTTCGGTCTCTTTCTTGACACGGCAGAGCTTGTTGTCGATCTTGAGGTCAGTGACGTAGGAGACCTGCGGCAGACCGAGGTGCTCGGCCATTTCGGGAGCCACCTGCGCGGTGTCGCCGTCAATAGCCTGACGACCGGCGATGATCAGGTCATAGTCGAGGGTCTTGAGCGCACCGGCGAGCGCGTAGGAGGTGGCCAGCGTGTCGGCACCTGCGAACTTGCGGTCGGTGAGCAGGATGGCACGGTCGGCGCCCATGGCGATGGCCTCGCGGAGCATGATGTCGGCTTGAGGCGGACCCATGGTGATGACCGTGACGTTCGCACCGTACTGGTCTTTCAGGCGCAGGGCCATTTCGAGGCCGCCCTTGTCATCGGGGTTCATGATGCTGGGCACGCCGTCGCGGATCAACGTCCCGGTCTCGGGGTTGATCTTGATCTCGTTCGTGTTCGGAACTTGTTTGATACAAACTACAATATTCATAATGTTCTTTAATATTCTTGGTTATTTAAATAAGTTACCGGCAATGACCATTCTCTGGACTTCGGACGTGCCCTCGTAGATCTCGGTGATCTTGGCGTCGCGCATCATGCGCTCCACTGGATATTCGCGGGTGTAGCCGTAGCCGCCGTGGAACTGCACGGCCTTGGTGGTCACCTCCATCGCGGTCTCGGCGGCGAAGAGCTTGCAGCGTGCGGCCTCTACGGCGTAAGGTTTGTGCATATCCTTATTATAAGAGGCTTCGCGCACGAGCAGGCGGGCGGCCTGGATCTTGGCGTCGAGGTTGGCCAACTGGAACTGCGTGTTCTGGAAAGCGCTGATGGGACGGCCGAACTGCTTGCGCTCCTTGACGTACTTAACCGTCTCATCCAAAGCACCTTGCGCGATGCCGAGTGCCTGCGCGGCGATACCGATACGGCCGCCGTTGAGCGTGTTCATGGCAATCTTGAAGCCCTTGCCCTGTTCGCCAAGGAGATTCTCCTTCGGGATGCGGCAGTTTTCAAAAATCAGCTCGCAGGTGGCAGAACCGCGGATACCCATCTTCTTCTCCTTCTTGCCGATGGAGAAACCGGGGGTGCCCTTCTCCACGATGAAGGCGGAGATGCCCTTGGTGCCGAGCTCCTTGTTGGTCATGGCCATCACCACGTACACGTGCGCGTAGCCAGCGTTGGTGATGAAGATCTTCGTGCCATTGAGCACCCATTCGTCACCGTCCAACACGGCGGTCGTCTGCTGCATGGCAGCATCGGTGCCGGCGTTGGGCTCGGTGAGGCCGAAAGCCCCGATCCATTTGCCGGAAGCCAGGTTCGGCACATATTTCTGTTTCTGCTCTTCCGTCCCGTATTCGAGTATCGGATTGATACACAGCGAAGTGTGGGCCGACACGATGACCCCCGTGGTGGCGCACACGCGGGAGAGTTCCTCCACGGCCATCGAGTACATCTGGTTGGTGCCGCCCTGGCCGCCGTATTCCACCGGCACGGGGATGCCCATGATGCCTATCTCGGCCATCTTCTCGACCGTCTCCATCGGGAAACGCTCCTGCTCATCCACCTCCGCGGCGAGCGGTTTCACTTCGTTCTCCGCGAACTCGCGAATCATCTGCAAGAAGAGTTCTTCTTTCTTTGATATTCCAAAATCCATTGTTTCGTATTCTTGTTTGTTTGTTGTTTTGTTTGCTTAGATTGTGACTTGTGAGTTATGACTTATGCCACTGCCCACTAATCGATTTCCATTTTCTTGAGATTCGGGGAGATGATGAGCGTGGCTTCTGTGGCTGCCTGCACATCTTCGACCGTGAACTCAGGATTGATTTCCGTTAAGACGATGCCCTTGTCGGTGACTTCCATCACACCCATCTCGGTGACAATCAGGTTGACCTGGCCCTTGGCGGTCAGCGGCAGGGTGCACTTGTGCAGAATCTTGGGGTTGCCTTTCTGGGTGTGCTCCATGGCAAGAATCACCTTGCGGGCACCCACGAGCAGGTCCATGGCACCGCCCATGCCGGGGGTCAACTTGCCGGGAATCATCCAGTTGGCGAGGTCACCTTCCTCATCCACCTGCATGGCACCGAGCACGGTCACATCGACGTGGCCGCCGCGGATGATGCTGAAGGAGTCGGCGGAGCTGAAGGAGACGGCACCGGGCTGCGCGGTGATGTAGCCGCCGCCGGAGTTCACTAAGTTCTCGTCCTCCTGGCCCTCTGCGGGCGTGGGGCCCATGCCGAGCAGACCGTTCTCCGATTGAAGGATAACGTTCACATTCTTAGGAAGATAGTTCGGAACCATGGTCGGCAGACCGATTCCCAAATTCACCACATCGCCGTCGTGGAGCTCTTTCGCAACTCTCTTGGCGATGATTTCTCTCATTTGATTTTTGTCCATATTGTCTGTTTTTCGTTTGTATTTTCTAAACCATTCCAGGAATTGCCGCGCCAGCCCAGGTTGACGAGTGCCGAGCTTGCACCTCCTGCAAATCAAACCGCAAAAATACAAAATATATTCAAAAAAAACATCCCTTTCTAAATTGATTGCCATTTTTTCTATTTTTGCACAGATGAAATTTATGGACGTTATCAGCAAGCATTTTTGAAGTTAAATTGCTAAATGAACGAGCATTATGAACACCTTCATCGTCGCTTAAACACTCAAATGTATAAAACACAGAAGAAATGAAAAAGAAAGCCAGAACCTCTTTCCTCTTTGCGCTCCTGACTTTGCTGTTGGCTGCCTGTACATAGGTGCATGTCACGCCAACCCAGAACCGCGTGGGCTACTCCGCTTGTCGCACGCAGGTCAGCTACACCCACTGCGAGCCGCTGCCCAAGACGGGCAAGCCCGAAATCATCCGCGGCGCATGGGAGATGAACGACGGCATCCTGCAGCACACGGCATGTGAGGATGCCCCTTTGGCCATCTGCAACCATGTCATTGAGGCCGACCTCTACACCGTCTGGTGTACCGCCCGCAAGGACGGCGGCCCGGATGGCTTCATCATCGTCTTCAACTATGTGGATCCGAAACACTACTGCCAGCTGACCTTCGGCAAAGACGGAAACACACAGCACGCCCTCGAACAAATCTGCGGTGACAGCAAAACACAGACGGCCATACGACCCGGGAATGTGGAGACCGGGAGATGGTATGATGTCAAACTGGCCGTTGCCGGCGACAGCGTCAAGGCATGGCTCGACGACGAACTTGTGTTCAATGAATTACTTAAACAAAACAGACATAAATGAGGACACAGACACAATGAACGCACACCGCCATACAGGGCTTCGACCGCAGGCAAACTGAGGCTGGCCTTGCCTTGGGATATACCTTCTTCCGCGGCTGAAAGAATAATCAAATATTCAGCACAACCGACGTATTTCGCAAAAAAGATTAACGGAGCAGGTATTGCATGATCTGCACGGCGTTGGTGGCTGCCCCCTTGCGCAAGTTGTCGGCAACAACCCAAAGGTTCAGAGAGTTGGGCTGCGAGAAGTCGCGGCGGATGCGCCCCACGAACACGTCGTCCAAGCCCTCGGCGTATTTCGGCATCGGATAGACGTTTTCGGCCGGAGCGTCCAACACCTTGACGCCAGGCATATCGTTCAGCAGTTCATAAACTTCCGCAAGGTCGTAGTCTTGCCGGAACTCAACATTCACCGCCTCGGAATGCCCGCCCGTGACTGGCACGCGCACCACTGTAGAGGTAACTTGTATATCGTTGTCTCTCAAAATCTTGCGCGTCTCATTCAGCAGTTTCATCTCTTCAGTGGTATAGCCGTTGTCGGTAAAGTTGCCGCCATGAGGGAAGAGGTTCATGTCGATGGGATGCGGATAGGCCGGATCGCACGGCTGACCGGCGCGCTCGCTCATGAGCTGGTCCACCGCCTTCTTGCCCGTACCCGTGATGGACTGGTACGTGGCGACCACCAACCGCTTGATACCGAAGCGTTTGTGCAAGGGTGCCAAGGCCATCACCATCTGGATGGTGGAGCAATTCGGGTTGGCGATGATTTTGTCGTCAGGAGATATCACGTCGCCGTTGATTTCCGGCACCACTAACGGTATCTTGGGGTCGCTGCGCCATGCGGCGGAATTGTCGATGACCACCGTGCCCACGGCGGCGAACTTCGGGGCATACTCGAGCGACGCCGCGCTGCCAGCCGAGAAGATGGCGAAATCAGGACGCTGCGCGATGGCTTCCTCCACCGACACCACCGTCACTTCACGGTCTCCGAACATCAGCTTCTTGCCGACAGATTTCGACGAGGCAGCTGGAAAGAACTCACAATCCGCGAATCCTCTCTCAACCAATACTTTACGCATAACACCACCCACTAAACCGGTGGCTCCAACAAGGGCTATTTTCATTTTTTCTTGATTATTTTGAAAAAAGTTATCAACAATACTTGATTTTTCGCCGCAAAATTAGTATTTTTGCCGACATAAACAGAAAACAAAAACGTCTATGAAGAAAAAAACTTTGAAAGCATTCCTGCTTATCGTATGCATCCTGTTCAACCAGAACATCGGGCTGAGTCAAACAAACTCAGAACCAATTCGTTACGACATTATCATCAGTGAAATCATGGCCAAGCCGACACCTGAAATCGGACTGCCGGCCGTGGAGTACATCGAGCTGCACAGCCGACTCCCCTACCCCTGCTTCCTGCAGAACTGGAAGCTCCTCGTGGGAAACACCACCAAAATTCTGCCCGACATCCCCCTCGACAGTTGCGGGTATGTCGTAATCGTCGCCCAAAAGTTCGCGGAGACATTCGCCCCGTTCTGCGACCGGTTAGTCACACTCTCCTCGCTCGCCATCACCGACGGGGGACAGGCGCTCACGCTCCTTGACGGCAACGGGGAGGTCATCCACCATGTCAGTTTCAAACCGTCCTGGCACTCGGAGCGCATCAAGCAGGAAGGCGGCTGGTCGTTAGAAATAATCGACGAAGGATGGCCCTGCGCCGGAAGCTGGAACTGGAACTCCTCCACCGACCCTTCAGGGGGAACGCCAGGACGAACCAATTCCATTCGCAACACGTTGTATGACAACACCATACCGTACATCTCCGGCATCACTATGCGCGACAGTTCCACCCTGCGTGTCCACTTCTCCAAAACACTGATGTATCACGCCGACACCCCTGCAGCCTCTTTCCAAACCTTGCCGGAACTCGACATTCTATCTGTCCAGGAAGTGCCGCCAGCGTTCACCTCGTTGGACCTCCGCTTGGCCAGAAGTCCGGAAACAGGTGTCCTTTACTCGCTGAAAGTGACCGGCGCGTTGACGGACTGCGGCGGCAACACATGTCACACCGAAGAGTCCACCCCGTTCGGAAGGCCACATCCGCCATCCGACAACGATTTGGTTATCAATGAAATACTAACAAATCCGTGGGATGGATTGCCTGCCGACTATTTGGAGATATACAACCGTTCCAACCGGGTTATTGACCTGAAAGACGTGAAAGTGGGTTACGGCGGCGACACACTGCCACAGAAAGCCGTCACCGCCGTTCCGAAAGGATGTCAGCTGATGCCCGGACAATACGCCACGCTCTGCCGAAACAGAGAGGTCACCATAGCGCAATATGTCTGCAAGGATGAAAAACGCCTGTTCGCTTGCGACTCGCTGCCGGATTTTGCCATCAGCCAGGGAATCATATATCTGACAGACATAAGTTTACAACACATCGACCGTTTGGCATACACCGAGGAGATGCATTACCCCAAGCTGCTGACCACAAAGGGGGTTTCGTTAGAACGGCTTTATGCGGACCGCCCCACGCAGGACGAAAACAACTGGCGGTCGGCGGCAGAGAGCGCAGGCTTCGGCACCCCAGGATACGAGAACTCTCAGAAGGGCAGCGCTTTTCCCGAAAGCGAGTTCAGCGTAGAGCCGGAGGTTTTCTCCCCCAACAGCGATGGCATAGAGGATTTCGCGGAGGTAATCTGCCGTTTCACCGACGGGGAGCAGCGTGTCAACATCACCCTATACAACAACCGGGGACATCCCGTCAAACATCTGGCAAACAACATTTTATGCGCTAATGAAGCACGATTTCGATGGGACGGCGAGGATGACAATGGGCAACCGGCGCCGGCAGGCATGTATGTAGCTCAAATCGAGTGCTGGAACCTGCAATCGCAAAAAAGCGTACGGAAACGGAAGGTCGTCTCTATTTTTCGATAGAGAAACTGAGCCCGTCGTAACCCAAGGTCACGTTGGGAGGCAGAATTTTCTCCACATCGGCATAAAGCCCCATGTGATGGGACACGTGGGTCAGGTAGGCGCGTTTCGGGCGGACAGTCTCCACGAACTGCAGCGCCTGCTCCAAGTTGAAGTGCGAATAGTGCTTTTCGCGGTGCAAAGCATTGACCACGAGGACCTCCAAGTCCTGCAGCAAGGCCACCTCCGTGTCGGCGACAAAACTCGCGTCCGTGATGTACGCGAACGGGCCGATACGGTAGCCCAAGATGGGCAGTGTCAAGTGACGGACCTGGATAGGCTGAATCTTCACGTTGCCAACATAGAAGGCATCACGGCGGATGGCGTGGAGCTGGAATGCGGGCGCCCCGGGATAAGGATGCGGGGTAAAGGCGTAGTCGAAATCCTTGCGGACCACTCCGAGCACGCGCGACATGGCATAGAGGTCTATCGGGGCCTTCTGCCGGAAGTAAATCGGACGGATGTCGTCAAGTCCTGCCAGGTGATCTTTGTGCTCATGGGTGAGCAGGACTGCATCAACCCGAGTGATGTTCTCCCGCAGCAGCTGCTGCCGCAGATCGGGGCCTGTGTCGATGAGCAAGCGAACGCCATCCACCTCCACAAAAGCGGACGTGCGAAGCCGTTTGTCACGGGCGTCCGTGGAACGACAGACTTCGCAGCTGCATCCTACCACCGGGACACCCTGCGAGGTTCCGGTGCCTAAAAGCGTAACCTTCATCATAGACGATCTGTTTTCGAGTAAGAAATTCCTGTTGCCGATGAGTTCCAAGCAGATGTCACTTGTACAAAAATCTGCGGATAGAGCGTTTCGGGGTCTTTTCGAATTCCTGCTCGACCGTCTCGATGGCGGAAATCTGCTCGTACTTCGCCACCATCGTGTTGACCGTCTCCAAGTTACGCTGCATTTGCTCTTCCACGGTGGTTTTCGACCAGTCGAACGCCGGATCGGGATAGACCAACGCGACGATGCGGCCCTTGCGGCCCACCACCACCGACTCGGAGACACCGGGGAGGTTGTTGAGCTTGGCTTCCAGCTCTTCCGGATAGATATTCTGCCCGCCGGAGCCGAGCAACATCGCCTTGGAGCGGCCCTTGATGTAGAGATTGCCCAATTTGTCCATCAGGCCGAGGTCGCCGGTGTGCAGCCAGCCGTCGCTGTCGATGGCGGCGCGGGTGGCCTCCTCGTTCTTGTAGTAGCCCATCATCACATGCTCGCCGCGGAACAGAATCTCGCCGACCTCATTCTCCGGATCGGGTGAGTTAATAACTATCTCATTGCGTGTCACCACTTTACCACAAGACCCAAGTGTCTGTTTGTACCAATGCTCATAGCTCACCAATGGTCCCGCCTCGGTCATGCCGTAGCCAACCACCAAGGGGAACTTGATGCGCCGCAGCACACGCTCCACGTCCTGGTTGAGCGCGGCACCGCCCGTGATCAGCCAGATCAGGTTGCCGCCGAAAGCGTTCATCAGCTGGTCGTAGATTTTCTTCTCCACAATCTTGCGCAGACCGGGCGTGTTCCACAGAAGCTTCACGGCCGGTTTCTCCAACGCCGGGAAAATCTTGCTCTTGAAAATCTTCTCAATCACCAACGGCACCGTCAGGATCATGTACGGCTTGGTCTCGGCATAGCACTTCAGCAGCGTGGCCGGCGTGGGGGTTTTGCCGAGGAAATAGACGTGGCAGCCGCCCGCCACCTGGTACAGGAACTCGATGGTCATGCCGAACATGTGCGCCAAAGGCAGCATACAGACCTCCGTCCAGCCGGCATGGTTGGGGATTTCCTCCTGGCTGTACTGCACATTGGCGGAGATGTTGCGGTAGCTCAGCATCGCCCCGCGCGGTGCCCCCGTGGTGCCGGAGGTGTAGTTGATGATCATCAGGTCATCGAGGTTGTCGGTCGGCAGCTTGACATCCTCCTTCTGCAATCCGCGAGGGTAACGTTCGCGATAAATCCGCGCATAGTTCCCGTAGGCCTTCTCCTGCCGTTCGCCACGGGCATAGAGCAACTGGAAATCATCAGTGTCGAGCACGAGCTCCACATTCACAAGATGCTTTACATCAATGCATTTCCACACATTTTGGCTAACAAACATCGCCCGGGCGTCGGAGTGGTTGGTCAGCCCTTCGATGTCGGCGGGGGCGAAGGCATCCATGACAGAGACGATGACACCCCGGTTGGCGGCGATGGAGAGCAGCGAAACCGCCCAGTTGGCACAGTTGCGGCTGCAGATCACCACCTTGTCGCCACGCCCGATGCCGGCCTCCTCCATAAGTATTTGGAGTTTGGTCATCTGTGCGGCCATCTCGCCGTAAGTGTAACTCTTTGTCCCGTTGTAATCGGTCAGCGCAGGCGCATTCCAATTCTCGGGAATTGTATGGTTGTAATAGGTGAAAAAATGCCTTGTCGGCTCAACGTTTTTCTTACTTTCTTTTGTCATTATTATCCCATTTTAAAATCAGGGCGGCAAAAGTAACATTTTTCCCGACAACGCAGACCGGAAAAAACCAGCCCTAAACTCCTAATCTCCTAATCTCCTAAACTCCAAAATCACCTCACCCCTTCCAACAGCAAATCCCCCAAGCCGATATGGTAGCCCTCGGAGACGAAGAGGATGTTGCCGTCCAAGTCTATAATCAGGCAGACCGGGCGTTCGCCGGTGGTGTGCGGCAGCGATCCGTCGTGCACGGCGTTCTTCAGGGCCGCCTGCACCGCCTCGCTCACAACACCGACCTTCGAGGAAAGCACTTCCACGTTGGCGGGCTGGTTCTTCTCCTTCTTCCAGTTGGCGTTGTTGGCCAACAGCAGCACCTTGCCGCCCCAAGCCTCGTAAGCGGCTTTCTTCGCCGCCAACTCCTTGGCCAGATGATTGGTCGGCTCCGTGCCGGGTGCCACCAAGCAGAGAATCATCTTGTCCTTGCCGGATTGCTCAAGAAGTTCCGACAACGACTTGCCGTTCAACGTGTTGACTTTCATATCCAAACGACCATACGTGTTATTGCGCGGGGTCAGTTCCGGAATCTTGATGGTGTATTCGTCCGACTTTTTCAGCGTGAAGAAATGCAGTTCCGACAGCACCTCGCCGTCGCTGTAGCGGTTGCCGGTGGAGAGGCAATATTTGCCAGGAGGGAGGTTGAGGACAATGTCACGCGCCTCCACGCGCGGGTCACCTTCGAAGTCGTAAGAGACATACTCGCCGTTCTCGAAACGCTGCAGTGTGTAATGGATGTAATAGGTGTAGCCCTTCGGGTTGTGCAAGGTCAGCGTGGCCAGTTCCTCGTTCGGGGTAATCGTCTTTTCTTCAAACGTAACTTCTTGCCAGTCATTATTTTGCCAAGCATAGATTTTGTTAGAGGCATTGTCCAAATAGCACGGAATGTTCAGACTGCGGCAGGCGGCCACGAAGAAGATGTCGCGGGAGTGTGCGTCGGCGCGACGGGTCTTGAACACCCCCATCGGACTGATCGGACAGTTGTAGTAGTTGCAGAGCGGATCGATGGTGATGTTACGTTTTGTCCAGTCTGTCAGCTGGTTAACAGACGGGATAGCATTACCGGGAAAGACATTCCGGAACGCCTCGCGCAGACTGCTGCGCCAGTCGCGGATCAGCTCGTTGGAGATGCGGGCGGGCAACACACCCTTTACGAAGACCTCTAACGGGCAGTTGGCTTTCTTGTCGTAGCTGACCAACTGGCTTTCCAACGTTTCCGCCTTGGTATCGCGCAAATCTTTGTCCGCCAATGCATTGACAAATTCTTTCAGATAAAGTCCATCCACCTTTTTACTGTGGTTTTGGAGGAATTTGATGATTTCGGCATGGTTGCCCTCGCTGCGGTGAATTACGTCGTAGAACTCGTCTGCAGTGAAATATTCATTCTTGTACTTGGCCGTTTGCGCCTTTGTGGGGAAAGTCTTGCGATAGGCCTCGCGCATCTTGTCCTCCTTGGCCATCCGCTTCTCGCAGGCCAACTGAGCCGTGGCGCTCACATTGTTGTTCAGCGGCTTGCCCACCGGCGGAACCATATCGAACCGCTGAATCAAATTGCCGGCAGAAGACATCCACGGATTCGGGCCTTTATCGCTCAGAATCAGCACTAAATGATTCTGTTTTCGCAAGTCAAGCTGGGCGTAAGCATAGTCGTCGCCCTGTTTCGCCCAAATCAACAAATCGCCGAGACCGGTGTTGAGCTGTGCGCGACCGTTCTCGTCAGTTTTCACCTCGGCAAGGGTGTAGTATTCGGCGTAGTTGTAGAGTTTGAAGCAGACGGAGGCGTTTTTGGCGGGTAGATGCCGTTTGTCATAGACGGTGACGTAGGCCGTGGCGGTGTCAGCGTAGTTGGAGAGCAGGTTGATGCAGGAGTAGTAAGGCGTGCGCTTGTTGACCTCCTCGGGACCCTCGTAGCGGCCGAAGACGTTGGTGTGCACCATCATCGTGCGCGTGGAGACGTTGGCGAACCAGCCCATGTTGAGGGCGGGCGCGGGCTCGCAGGCGCCGAGGAAGTACCACTTGCCATCGATCCAGGCCTCCACCCAGGCGTGGTTGTCGTCGCAGTGCGCCCAACGCGGGGTGTAGCACTGCCGGGCGGGGATGCCCACGGCGCGGAGGGCCGTCACCGTGAGGGTGCTCTCCTCGCCGCAACGCCCGTGCGAGGTCTTCAGCGTAGCCAACGGTCCCGACGTTCTCGCGTCAGCAGGCTGATAATCAACATATTCGTGACACCAATGGTTCACCTCCAAAGCGGCATCGTACATGCTCATGTTCTGGATGCGCTTCTTCAGTTGATGGAAGATATACGACCGCGCGGTGTCGAGGTTCTCGTTGTTCACGCGATAGACGACCACGAAATGGCGGAAGATGTCGTCGGGGATGGTCTTGCCCCATGAGAAGGTCTTCCGCGCCTCCATGGCCGTGGCCACCTGCTGCTCAAAGAAACTGAAGTCATAGTCGGCGAGGTCGCTCTGCGGCATGTAGGCATATAAGAACATGAGGTATTGCGCCATGTTCCGGGAGTCGTTGGCGGACTTCAGGTTGTACATGCCGATCTGGTCGCGGACTTCCTGAGAGATGTCGCTGCGGTTCAAGTAGTCCTGGCGAACGGCCTTCCAGTAGTCGTCCTGCGCGGTGGCAAAACGCGGCAAAAAACTCATTACCAACAAGTTGACAATCAAAAACAGAATTGTTACACGCTTCATATTCCAATATTTAATGTATAAAAGACGAGTGCAAAAATACACTTTTTTGGATTGCGTTGCGCCAGATACAAATAACCAGGGCTACTTTTCACCATTCACAAAAAAATGTATCTTTGCAGCCGATAAATTTTAACAGGTAATTCTTAAAATTAAAACGTATTAAATATGAAAAGAGCAAGTTTACTTTTGTTATCCATTCTGCTCGCTTTCTGCGGGCTGAACGCGCAAACCGTCGTCCTGAGCGAGGACTTCTCCACCATCACGGACAGCAGCGGTTACACTATCACCAACAATCTGGACCAGTACACGCAGATGCCGGGCTGGACGGGTGACTGGGTCTATCCGAGCAACGGCAAGGTGAAACTCGGCAAGGCGGCCGAAGCGGGCTATATCCAGACCCCGGCCCTCGACCTGTCCGCCAACAACGGCCAGTTCACCGTCACGTTCGACGCCAAGGCCTGGAGCGGCGACGCCACCCGCCTCTTCGTGGAGGTGAACGGGGTCCCCTACACCGTGGAAGGGCTCAGCACTTCGGCCTTCCAGACCTTCAGCGTGCCGTTCAGCGGCGGCACTAACGCCACCACCATCAAGTTCCAGGGCTTCCAGGACAGCCGCGGCCGCTTCTTCCTTGACAACGTGGTCGTCACCTCCCAGGAACTCGGCCCCGACACCATCGGACCGATCGTGGCCAACGTGGTCCCCTCCGAGAACTCCCTGCTGGTGAACTTCAACGAGGCCCTTGACCAAACCACGGCCCAAAACACCGGCAACTATGCGCTCAACAACGGCATTTCCGTCACCGCCGCCACGTTGAACGGCAGTGCGGTCACCCTCACCGTCTCCCCCGCCCTCAACGAAGGCAACGACTACACCCTGATTGTCAACAATGTGGCTGATGCCTCTGGCAACGTGATGGCCCCCGACACCATCACCTTCACCTACGGCGTCGCCTCCGAGTTCCAAGTGGCTAACATCGCCGAACTGCGCAGCAAGCTGGACTTCACGGATGTGACGGTCAACCATGCCGACAATGTCGAGTACAAGCTCACCGGCGAGGTGATTGTCACCGCCATCGCCTCCTACAACAACCAGAAGGTGCTGCAAGACGGTACCGGCGCCATCCTCGTTTTCGACCCGAGCAACACCCTTGGGAGCCTCGAAGTCGGCGACAAAATCAAAGATCTCTACGGCACCCTGACCAACTACTACGGCTTCCTGGAGTTCAAGCCCACGCAGCCTTACGGTTCCCAAACCGGCTACTACGAGGATGTCACCCCGTTGACCATCACCCTGGCCCAGCTGAACGATCCTGAATTCATGATTCAGCACCAGGCCGAGCTGATCCAGCTCAACAACGTGACGTTCACCTCCACGGGTTCCTTCACCGTGCTCAACACCTACGGGATCTCCCAGAACGGCATCACCGCGAATGCAGTCTTCCCCTACTTCCAGGATGCCAACACCATCGGCGCCGACATCCCCACGGGCACCGTCAACATCACCGGCTTCAACTTCGCCACCAGCAAGATCGGCAGCAACTACCTCGACTACCGCTACTATATCGTGCCCCGCAGCATGAACGACTTCGGCACCGGCCTCCCGCAATACCTGACGGAGAATGACCTCGTGATTTACCCGAACCCCGTCGGCGACCAACTCACCGTGACCCTGCGTTCCAACGACTTCGAGGTCTCCAGCATGGAGGTCTATGACCTTAACGGCAAGCTCATCCGCACGGCCTCCGTCAGCGGCAACCACATCACGATGAACACCAACAGCCTCGCTGCCGGCCAGTACTTCCTGCGCCTGAGCGACGGCAAGAACAGCGTGACCACGAAGTTCGTGAAAAAATAGGTCTTGCCACCTGAATTCTGCAACCTGAATCCACAGACGGCGTGCATCCACATGCATGCCGTCTTTTTTTATTAAATTGTGTATTTTTGCCGTGTCCTTTAAAATCGAAATCAACATGCCGAAAAACAACATACTCCTGACCCTCATGGCCGCAATGCTGACCGTCGGCGCGGCCTTCGCACAACGCACTGACGACATCCAAATCGAAAGCGCCACTGTGGAGATGCAGGACGGTTCCCAGCCCCTTGCCACCGCCATTCCCCGCTTCAGCTGGAGATACAACGCCGACACCCTGCTCCGGAACGTGCAGCAAACCTCCTACCGCATCATCGTGAGCTCCACCGAAGAGAATGCCCGCAACGGCATCGGCGACCTCTGGGATTCCAAAGCCGTCATCTCCGACCAGATGCTCTACATCCCCTACGAGGGGCAGCCGCTCAACAGCCGTGACAAGGCCTACTGGAAAGTCATCGCTTTCGTCAAACACGACGGTCAGGAGAGGAACGGGCCTCCGCACGACAACGGGACCCAGACCATAGTGGAGGTATTGGAAAGTCCTGTCAAATCTTTCGAAATCAGCCTTTTAAACCCGAATGATTGGGTGGCATCGTGGATCGGCCACGAGTTCGACGACGACAGCTTGGTGCTGAAGACCCGCATCGCGGCGCGCTACCTGCGCAAGGAGTTCCAACTGCGCGATGACATCCGCGAGGCGCGGCTCTACATCTGCGGTCTCGGACAGTACTGCGCCTACCTCAACGGCGTGGAGGTCGCGCCCGAAGAGATCCTCAAGCCGGCCCTCTCCGACTACAACAAACGCGCCTATTTCAACGCCTACGACGTGACGAACTTCCTGCGAAAAGGCGACAACGCCATCGGGGTGACGCTCGCGGGCGGCCGCTTCTTCGGGATGCGCTACAACCGGGGCGAGAACGAATGGGGCGGCATCAGCCACGCGACCCTCTACGGCCGCCCGCGCCTGATCGCGCAGTTGGAGGTGACCTACGCCGACGGCACCACCGAGCGCATCACCAGCAACAGCAGCTGGAAAATCACCAACCAGGGACCCATCCGCACCGCCAACGAGTTCGACGGCGAGACTTTCGACATGCGCCGCGACCTCGGCGACTGGACCCGTCCCGGCTACGACGACTCCCAGTGGTTGAATGCCTTCAACGTCTATCCCCCCGAGGGAAGACTGATGCCGCAGTCCAACCCCAACATCGCCGTGCAGGACCACGTGCGCCCCGTCGCCCTGTTCCAGAAAGGCGGCAAATGGTACTTGGACATGGGCCAGAACATGGTCGGCTACCTGCAGCTCTCCATGCGGGGGCTGCGCGACGGCGACACCGTGACCCTGCGCTTCGCCGAGACCCTCAACCCCGACAGCACCCTTTACACCGCGAACCTGCGCGGCGCCGACGTCATCGATCACTTCATCGCCTCCTCGTCCGCCGAGGCGCGAGGTTCCGAAATCCTGCGGTGGCACCCGACCTTCGTCTATCACGGGTTCCGCTACGTGGAGATCGGCGGGCTGCGGGAAACGCCGGAACTAACTGATTTCCAAGGAATGGTGCTCTACGACAAGATGGCCGTCACCGGCGCGTTCGAAACCTCCGACGAGGTGCTCAACGCTGTCTATCGCAACGCCTTCTGGGGCATCCGGGGCAACTACCGTTCCATGCCCACCGACTGCCCGCAGCGCGACGAGCGCATGGGCTGGACCGGCGACCGCACCACGGGAGCCTACGGCGAATCCTACCTTTTCGACAACCACCGGCTCTATGCCAAGTGGCTCATCGACGGGGAGGACAGCCAGTGGCCGAGCGGCATGCTCTCGGACGTGTGGCCCAACTACTGGCGGCGCTACACCGACAACCTGACCTGGCCGGGCGCCCTCGTCACCGTGGCCGACATGCTCTACACCCGATTCGGCGACCTACAGCCCATCCGGCGGCACTACGAGGCCATGAAACGCTGGCTGGCCCACATCAAGCAGGGTTACATGGTGGATGGCATCCTCACTCGCGACTGCTACGGCGACTGGTGCATGCCGCCGGAGTCGCCTGAGCTCATCCACTCCAAGGACCCCGCTCGCATCACCCGCGCCGAAGCCATCTCCACGCCGTTCTACTGCTTCTTAGCGGACAAGATGGCCCACTTTGCCGAACTTCTGGGCAAGACAGAGGACGTCGCCCTCTTCCGCGCTGACATCGCCTACGTCACCAAGGCCTACAACGACAAGTTCCTCGACCGCAAGACCGGCCGCTACGACAACAACACCGTCACGGCGAACATCCTGCCGTTGGTCTTCGGAATGGTTCCCAAAGAGTTGGAAGACAAGGTTTTCGCCAACATTGTCGAGAAGACGGAAAAGGAGTGCGGCGGGCACGTCTCCACGGGGGTGATCGGCATCCAGCAGCTGATGCGCACGCTCACGGACCACGGGCGCGGCGACCTCGCGTTGAAGATTGCTGCCAACGACACCTACCCGAGCTGGGGCTACATGGCGCGCAACGGGGCCACCACCATCTGGGAGCTGTGGAACGGCAACACCGCCGACCCCGCCATGAACTCCGGCAACCACGTGATGCTCCTCGGCGACCTCCTGCTTTGGGAGTACGAATACCTCGGCGGCATCCGTGCCTTGGAGCCCGGCTACCGGAAGATCACGCTCAAACCCACCTTCCTCGACGGCTTAGACTCCGTGCAATGCCGCTACAATTCCGTCTCCGGGGTAATCGCGAGCCACTGGAAACGCAACGGGAAGGTCATCGAATGGGAATTTTCCATCCCCGCAAATACCACTGCCGAAGTGTGGGTGCCCACTCGAAACGGCTACGAGGTGAGGACCTACGGCAGCGGACACTACAAGCTCCATTCCTCGCTGCGTTGACGCGGGATTCGTCCTCCTGGGTTCAGGCCAACAGTTCAAAGTTCAAAGTTCAAAGCTCAAAGTTCAAGGTTCAAAGAGCTAAGAACTAAGAGCCAACAGCCAAGAGCCAACAGCCAACAGCCAAAGGCCAACAGCCAACAGCCAAAGTACAATTTTCAACTTTCAATTCACAATTTTCAATTCTCGATTCCAATTTTCAGCTCCAAATCTTACACCATTCACGAAAACAAGTGTATAGAAAAAAGAGGGGGGAGACTATTTTTGCATTTCGGTATAATATTTTTCCTATCTTTGCACCCTTTGATGAGTTAGCATATTCACCTATTTTAACTCATTGAATTTAAGTAGATTAAAGTAATTATAAATAAATACAGTATGAAGAATAAAAAGTACATTTTCGCGATGTTTTTGACCATCGCCGCAGTCGTAGGGTTCGGAATTTCCGGCAAAACCTACGTTGAAAATCCGAAAAACAGCATTTCCCAGAGCGAACCGCTTCAGCCCGACGCCAAGGAGGTGGACGCGGTAAACCTTCCCACAGACCGGGCGATTGCAGACACTTGGTACTTCCATTTAAGTGAAAGCGGCACCTTAACCATCCGTCTGCTGAACAGCCAGACTTCGGGCGGATTGACAAAAAACTACAACAGTGCAAGTGCGTGGGATGAAGTATGGTCTAAAAACGGCGAAAACATTCGCCCGTACGTCAAAAAAGTCGTGTTTGCGGCAAACAACAATGGTGTCAAATTCGATTTTGGCGGATATGACATCTCCTACATGTTCAGCGGATTCAACAACTTGGAAGAGATCGACTTCAGCGGCGTGAAAGAGGAAGGATCCTATGTGCGAAACGTCAGGGGCCTTTTCCAAAACTGCTCCAAACTGAAATCGGTGGACCTCAGCTGGATGAAGAGCAACAGCAAAACCTTTGACATGGTGGACATGTTCAACGGATGCTCCAGTTTGGACACGGTGATCCTCAACAATCCCGGCTTCGTGACAAGAGAAAGCACGTTAGATGGGTCTGAGCCCCCAACATCCGGAAGCGTTCAGATGCAACGCATGTTCCAAGGGTGTAGCAACCTGAAATACGTGGACATGTCGAACATCACCATCTACGGCCGATCCGATTGGACACAGGTACAGGGAATGTTCCGGGGCCTGCAGTCCCTTGAGGAGGTCCGCTTCGAGAACACCCAGTTCCCGAACGTCACCGATTTCACGTCCATGTTCGAGAACTGCACCAGCCTCAAAAAGGTGACCTTCTCCAACAACGTCGGACCCATGGCCCCCAACGCCGTGTATATGACCAACATGTTCAAAGACTGCACCAGCCTCGACACGCTCGACCTCTCGGGCTTCGGCAAGTTAGACTGGATTGTCAACATGGACGGGCTTGTGGCGTACTGCACGAGCCTTGAAATGCTCAACCTCGACAACCTCGACAACTCGCTCATCGGCCCCACCAGCTACAACAACTATCACCCTAATGATGGTACTGGATCCCCCGAATACGGACGCGCCCTGGGGCTCGAGACCTGCACTTCCTTGAAGACCCTCTCGGCCCGGAACTCGAAAATCTGGATGTGCAAGAACAACCGCGGACTTCCCGGCAGCGAATACTTCGATGCCTCTTCGGAAGGCAACATTTACTACTTCACCACGAAACAGATGGATCTTGTATCTGACCAAGGTCCAACAGTACGAATCGCGACCAAGCGTGATTACATCGACCTCCTCACGGATAGGGACAACACCAACAAGCCTATCATAGAACCTGCCGGAGATCTGCCTGACATAGGGACCAGCATCAATATGAAATATGGAGACCTGAATACGAATGGCGCCGGTTTCCTTCCCCCTGGCAAATATACCATCACAACAGAAGACTGGGAATTGGACGAGATCGTTGTCCCTGAAGGAGAGAGTTTCTACAGAATCGCCTATTTGAGTGAAAGGCCCTACACCGTGACAGGCGGTTGGGAGAATGGCAAAGTCCAATATGTATTACCAGAAGACCACAAGCCAGACGGTTACGTGCAACCAGCTGAACCTGAACTTTTTTTGATTGACTATACCAGCGAATATGCCGGAGGGCAAAACTATCAACTTAACACCATACAAAAAAAATGGGATAATTCCGGCAACGAAGTAATCGATTTGTCATCCAGCCCATTAGTGTTCACTTACGAAAATGCAGCCATCGATGTCAACGGCAAACTCCACAACGTCGCCATTAGCATAAAGAAAATCACGTTTAAGGATCTCAACAAGTTTCCTCAAAACCCCAATCGAATCCACGACAACAATTATTATTATGACGACAACTACGGTGGAGAATACTATCGCCCCATTGTGCGCGCCACCCAAGGGGACGGCCTTATGTTTTTGAACTATGCCCGTCAAGGAGATCCCATGGATGGCAGTTTATCAGACGAAAACAATATCCGAATCTTGACTGGCGGTTCTGGAACGGACATCGAGTTCACAGTATCCATTGTGGGTGCAAATGAAAACACCACCTTCATTTTTAACAGCAACGATTTGGATGTACCGGCCTCTCAAGATTGGGTTTACAACGACAATAATGATGCTTGTTTCGACAACCTGCCCATCAGCAACGTAACTTATGGCATAAACGGCGAAAGTTTCGTACTGGGGAACGGTAACAAGCTGGAAACCGTGACATTCGCAAAACATACCGGATTAAAACTGGTGAACGACAACCATGTTATTTCCACCGGTTCCGACCCCTCAACTTCGTGGTCGGAGTTTGCGGTGAAGGCAGACGCCACCGGCGCAGACTACACCTGGGTGAGCGGTGTCGGCTGCACCACCTACGCGCTGCGCGACACGAAGCCGCTGACCATCGGCAGCATCACCCTCAACACCGCCGCGCAAAAGGACTTCGACCGCGAGCTTGAAGCGGGCCAGTTCCAGTTCCAACTTGAGGCGGACGGTAACCAACCCACCACGGTCGAAGGCCTCTCCCAGACGAAACCCAACGACGCTTCCGGCAAAGTGGTCTTCGACCCCATCGTCCTGGAAAAGGACGCCAACAACAATGGCATCGACAATCCGGGTCTCTATTACCCCGGCACCAACCCTACCAACAACACCCACGGCGAAGGCCAGCACAACCAATTCACCTATACATTTAAAGTAAAAGAAGTGGTTGACGCCTCGAATTCCAACATTCTTTATGACAATGCGGAGCACACCGTGACCGTCAAGGTTCGCGGACCAGAAAACGACGAGGAGTTGGCGAAGGGCATCATGGCCGAGTTCTTCCTGGACGGCAGCGAGGTGGCTTCCGACACCATCTGGTCAAAAGTGGAGAAGACCGTGAACCTGGCGACTTTCGTCAACCGTTGGAACAAGACCGCCCTTTGCGGCCGCAAAGTCTGGAACGACAGGAACAACCAGGACAACAAACGTCCGGAGAGCATCATCGTCCGCCTTCGCGCCGACGACCAAGAGATTGAAGAAAAAACCGTCACGGCGGACAACGGCTGGAGTTGGGAATTCAACGACCTGCCCAAATACAACGACAACGCGGTGGAAATCGTCTATACCCTCACTGAAGACGAAATCGCCGAATATGAGACGGCGTACGAAACCCGGGCGGCGGCCACCGAGACCGCCCCGGACACCATCATTGTGACCAACACCCACATCCCCGACTCCGTGCTGGTGAGCGTCTCCAAGATCTGGGACGACCACAACAACAACGACAACTACCGTCCCGCTGCCATCACCCTGCAGCTGACCGCCGACGACGAGGTTGTGGCGACCCGCGAGGTCACCGGCACCGGCTACGAATGGGAAGTCTCCTTCGGCAAGTGGCCGCGCAAAAAAGAGGGCCAGGACATTGCCTACTCCGTCAGGGAGGACGCCGTCAACCACTACGAGACCTCCGAAGTCGTGCGTATTCCCTCCGGCGACGAGGGCCTCTGCCATCTGCAGATCACGAACACGCACAAACTTGACAGCATCAGACCGCGTGTTTCCAAGCAATGGACCGCCGAACTGGGCATCAACGCAGACGTGGAATTCAGACTCTACCGCACCCTTCGCGCAGACATTCCCTTCGACCCGCACTCCGAGGACTGGACGCTGTTGGAAAGCGGCTCCGTCATGGCGGCCCCGGCCTATCCGAGTGTGTTTTACTTCAAACAATATCCCAAATTCCATAACGGCATCGCCTACCGCTACCACGTCCAAGAGGCCAGCCATTTCAACGGCTTCGAACCCGTCTATGAGCAAAACGGCGAGCTCAACGAGAGCAACGAATACACCGAACACATCACCAACACGAAGGTGAACCCCATCTCTGTCACCATCCCGGTGAAGAAGGTCTTGGAAGGCCGCGAATGGAACAACAGCGACACCTACATGATGGCTCTCCTCCCGCAGGACGGCCCCGCACCCGCCAACGCCGTCACCATTGACGACATCACCTTCGGCACCACGACGATTACAAACGGGAGCGACGGCAGCGGCAACTACCGCACCGCCGACTTTGAGCCCATCACCTTCACCTTGGAGGACATGGAGGGCAAGAGCGACTCCGTGTTCCACTACCACGTGCGTGAGCTCACCTCCGCCGAGAGCGGTCTGCCGCGCGTGCCCGGTGTCTCCTACTCCACCGAGCTCTACCACGTCGATGTCCGCGTCACCAAGGCCAACCAAACCCTGAGTGTTGACGGCATCACCGTCACCAAGCGCGGCGCGACGACATCCGTCGATACGGCGGTCATCACCAACCATTTCAACAACCTCGTCACCCACTTCATCCTGAAAGCGGAGAAGGAGCTGACCACCAACGGCCTGCACAAGACCCTTGCTGACGGCGACTACAGCTTCACCCTCAAGCCCATTGGCGAGAACGCCGCCATCGCCCCGATGCCGTCCAACGCCATCGGCACCGGCGCCGACCGCCGGCTCACCGTCCACAACGAGGGCCACTTGGTGCTCTTCGACGACCCCGAAGGCCAGGGATTCGTCTTCAGCTATGACGACCTGCTGCACCACTTCACCGACGAGCAGCTGGAACAAGGCGTCTCCTTCCGCTACGAAATCGGCGAGGACATCCCCGACGGCTGCGAGCTCAACACCACCACCTTCACCCGCGACAGGTCCGTGGTCAACGCCGATGGCGTCATGATTGACGAGACCTACGACGCGGTGAAGCACATCCGCACCATCACCGTGCGCAAGACCACGGTCGATGGCGAGATGCTCCTTGAGGTCAGCGCTGGCCTCAGCCTCGAAAACGACTTCTGCCTCACCGACAACGGCGACACCGTCAAGGTGGTCAACGGCAGCGAAGAATATATCCGTCGCCACGGCACCGGCGGCGTGCCTGTCTTCCACAACTCCCTCACGGCACACATCAACGTCACCGTGGAGAAGCGTTGGGACGACTTCCACAACGCCCTCGAAACCCGTCCCAACGGAGTGACCGTCACTCTGTTGGCCAACGGTGCGGCAACCGGCTTCACACACACCCTCACCGCCGACGAGAATTGGACCTACACCTTCCGGAACCTGCCCGTCTCGAATGCCAGCGGCATCGTCAACTATACCGTACGGGAGAATGTGGTGAACCACTACACAGCCGACTACAGCGGCGACATGGACGAGGGGCTGATCATCACGAACACCCTCGCCACGTACGGCAACGACGAGCAGTGCGCCATCGTCGTGACGCGCGACCAGCTCTGCGAGTGCACCGAGGCCGACTGCCCCGCCACCTTCACGGCCGACGGCAACACCTACACGGCCGCCAAGATCGACGGCTACTGCTGGATGACCGAGAACCTGCGCACAGAGGTGCCTCATGCCATGACCTACCGCTCCTCGGTCAGCACAGACGCGGAGGCCAACGCACAGACCTACGGATACCTCTACACGTGGCATGTCGCGGCCGGCGGTACCGACACCCCGCAGCGCATCAACGGCTACGTCAGGGGCATTTGCCCGAACGGCTGGCACCTGCCCACCACGGCGGAAATCAACGTGCTGCGCACCCACAGCGCCGAAAGCCTCAGCAGCGAAGACCTCTGGGTGAACCAGTTCGGCACCAACGCCTCGGGCTTCAACGCACGCCCGGCCGGCTTCTACAACGCCACCCTGGATCGCTTCGAGGCCCTGCACAGCGAGACCTGGTTCCACGGCGACACCTCCTCGTCCGCCTTCGGCCTCCAGTACCACTGCTGCACCGTTCCCTTCGACAAACAGTCCCAGCAGAACGCCTTCAGCGTGCGCTGCGTCAAGGACTGCGAATAACTATTCTCTCATCCAAACAAAAAAAAGGGGGAAATTCCAGCCGAATTTCCCCCTTTTTTTGTATTTTTGCAAGTTATCGCGATGAATGACTAAAACTCATAACTTACTAAAAATCAGCAAACTATACAACTTCTCGTGCCTCTTTTTTGAAGAAAAAATTTACTGCAAAGCTCGAAAATGGAGCTCTCATACTTAAAATATCTCATAAAATGAAAAAAATTTACGCCATCGTATTGATGACATTGCTGTTTTTCTCAGGGCTCCCGCTCCAGAAAGAACGCAACAAACTGAAACTCCCGAAATTAGCGAAATTGCAACTAGAATGCAGCTGGCTGGACGGACCGCAAAAACGAGCGGGGCTCGAACGCGCGACCTACAGCCGTTGCTATGCCATGAACGAGACGGTACGCTTCCGGCAGCACTTGGAAGAGGCCAACCGGCAGTTCCTGAGAGAGATGCTGCGTCCGCAATCCCAGCCGAAGCCCTCGGTGAACTTCACCCTGAGCGGAGACACGGATCGGCTGTTGGCCGAGACGCTTGAGCCGTCCGGAGAGGACATGGCGATGGCGGAAGCCGTTGCCGAGCCCGAAATGGCGAATGCAGAGGGCGCATACTGTCCGAGGGCGCGTTTCGAGGGCGAGACTGACGAGCTGAAGGTCTTCGCGGCGGCCGACGCGGGAGTGTTCCCCTACGGCACGGAGATGCACGTGGAGCCGGTGGCTTCGGACTACGCCTTGGCGGCGGTGAACGGCAGCGGCGGCGCGGCCACGGACGCATTGGCGGCCGACATCACCTTCTGGCACGAGGGCGAGGAGGTGCAGCCGCAAGGGGAGGTCTTCGTGCAGCTGACCGCTAAGCGCGAGATCGCGGGCAACAGCCACCACTCGGTGACCATCGACGACGAAGGCAACGCCACGCTGATCGCCGGCGCGGCCTCCCAAGCCTCCATCTTCAACACCAACCACTTCACGGTGTATGGCATCGTGGGACAACAATACCAGGACGAGGACGTGAAGAAGTTTGTACGGCATAAGTATGTCTATTTCATCGGCGATCCATCAACAGACGAGTCCACGTGGGTAGCAGTTGCAAATCATATCTACCGCAACGGCGACACGATCGCGGTACCGGCAGACCCTAAGGGCGACAGCAAGCATGAGTTTGCGGGCTGGGTGATCAAGAGTATCGGCGGCGAGGAGGCCAACAAGGAAATCAAAAATGGCGATGTGGTCACCATCAACCCCGCAACCGCGGATGCGAGCACGGATGCCTCCCACGACCCCGTGGAGGTGCGCATCTATGCGACCTACGACCAGCTGTTCCAGGTCACGTGCCTGACCTCCGACGCGGCGAACCTGGAAACCGCGACCGTCTATGTTTCCTATGTGGTAGAGAACGGCGACTTCGTTACGCTTCCAGGCAAGGATGAGATGGAAGCAAGCGGCATCCTTGAAGACGGATTTGGCTTTGCCGGATGGAAGAGGGCCGGTGCCGGGGATGACGCGATCATTGAGGAGGCGACCGTTGAGGTTACGGAAGATATGGACTTCGTCCCCGTGACGAAGGGCATCCACACGGTTACCTTCGAAGCAGATCCGCTCGGATATCTCCCCGAAGGACTGGTGGAGAATCCGAAGGAGCAGAAGGTGGTGAACAGCGAAACGGCGGTGGAACCTGCAGGACTTAATGCGGGTTCGGAGCACGACGGCTATGTGCTGAAGGCCTGGTATTCGGAAGCGCCCGATCCGGAAACGAACGAATATAAAGCAAGCGCGAAATGGGACTTTGCCACCCCGGTCGAAGATGATGTCACCTTATACGCGGAATGGGAAAAGAAAGAGGTTTCCTACAAGGTCATCGTCATGCAGGAGATCCAGAATCCTTCCGACGCAAAGACTGCGGCCAATTATGCTCCGTGGCCGGAGATCAAAGAACTGGAACTTACGGGTCTGCCGGGAGATCCGGTCGATATCGACAAGGCCATCGCGTATGCGGATAAAGACCACAGGACAACAGACGACAACGGCGGCGGCGGAAGAGCCAGCACCTGGCACTACCACTTGAGCGGAACGGGCGTGCGGAACGGCGCAAATGAATATTATGCCGCCACGGTCGAGCATAACGGAAGCAATGTTGCATATTATTCAGCAAACGGCGGCTGGGACGATAACGAGGCCGCAGTCATTGCGGGCGACGGCAGCACGATCGTGCGCGTCTATATGTGCCGCAATACCTATACGCTGAAGGTCCGCTTTGCTTACGGCAGCAGCAACGGGTGGAACACCGAGAGCGGCTGGAACGCAACCTTCGGCCCCTACGTGAGAGACACTTACAAACAGTATCTTCCGGATGGGAACCCGGCATACGGTGATCTGTCGGGCGTGGATTTCGAGATCCGTTTCCGCGAAAACCTCTACAGCAACGTCTATCTGCAGAACGAGAAGGTGCAGAAGCTGATGGGCGGCAGCTGGGAGTTTTTAAGATACTACGGTTACAATACCGGCAAGACCGTATTTGACTTTACGAATACCGGCTATAACCTGCTTGCAAAAAAAGAGGTGAAGGACGGTGATCCGATCTATCTGGGCGTAAGCTATGTGCCAAACAGATATGAGCATCCGTTTGTGTTAGTCCGATACAATCCGGACGGAACCGTCAGGGAAAGGACGGAACGAAAGGTCTCTTACTCAGACTATCATTCTCACCAGTATATGATCGGAAGCGTCGATACAGGCTTCCGGCTTACGAAGATCGAAACCGGCACACGGACCTATACTGAGCCGGAAGGAGCGCGCGGCTATTCGTTCGAATATGAAGACGGCGACATCAGCAGGGCAATGCCGATGGTGCTCACCTACGAACCGATCGAGTACAGAATCACCTTTGAGCCGAATGACGGGATCACCCCTTCGTTTCTTGCAAAGAATACGGCGTGGCCCACGTATACAAATAATGAGGCGTTCTTTGTCGGCGATGCGTTTGGCGACGTGGTAATAAATGATCCGAATGGCGCAGGCGCAGCGCGCTATCAGGCCGGACATCAGGAAGTGATTAACGGTGTGCTGAAAGAGTTCCGGGGCTGGTATACAAACGCGAAGGGCGAGGGAGAGCCTTACAGCTTTACGGATAAGGTCATGCCTGATCAAAACCTTACCTTCTACGGCAAGTGGGTGCCCGTGAGCTGCAATGTGATCTATCACTACAATTACGAGACCGAACCGGAAGTCTATGCGGAGAGCTCGGTCATCATCGGCAACACGGCGGAGCGCGTGGCAAATCCGGAGAGAACGGGCTATGTGTTCAGCGGCTGGTATTACAAGGACGGCGAAGGAAATGAGCATCTCTTCTCGCAGAATGTCACGCTGACGGAAGATGTGGTAAACGAGCTGGCGGGAACAGGATCGGCTGCGGAGGGAACGGCGGAGATTCACCTCTATGCCAGATGGACTTTGCCGGGACCGTTCTACATCCAGTATGATGCTAACGGCGGAACCCTCTCCTCTTCCCTGCAAAACCAACTCACCACGGTGAACAAGGACAAACGGAACTACTACGGCGGTGCGCTGGCTCCAGTTCTGGGTGTTGCGGAAAAAGAAGGTGAAATCTTCATCGGCTGGAAAATCGAGGCGACCGGGGAAAGCGGAGCCATCTTAAAGGACGGCGACACCTTCAAGGCGGACGATTCGATCGTGTCCGAGTGGGACGAGGACGAGCACGGCAACAGACTGCATACCGGAACGATTGTACTCGTTGCGCAGTATGCCCTGCCAGAACAACCGAAAATCTCCGTCACCTACCACACCAACTTTCCCGAAGGATCTGGACAGGAAAATCGCGACATCACCATCCCCAACGTCGCGCCATGGAACAGCGACTTTACCATCCTGGGGCCAAATGCCACGGAATTGGGATTCCCCGAGGCTTTCGAAGTTGGATACTATCGCTATGAATTCATGGGCTGGACTACCACAAGTGAAGAAAAGATTTTTTCGGACAACCCTTACTACGAATACTTTTACGCAGACGAGATCGTGGCGGCAGGCAAGGAGGATAACCACCTCTATGCCACCTGGCGCGTGATCGAACTACACATAGAAGTCCCCGTCACCAAGGTGTGGGACGATAACAACAATCAGGACGGCATCCGGACGGACGCCGTCACCGTGCGCGTGTTGGAAAACGGCACCGAGGTGGAACGCGCCACCCTGTCCGCCGACAACGACTGGCACTATATCTTCCAGAACCTCTACTCGAACCGCAACTACATCGTGGAGGAGATGACTGTGCCCGAGCACTACGAGGTCACCGTGACTGGGGACCTCGCAAGCGGCTACACCGTCACCAACACCCACACGCCTTTCGAGACCAGCGTGTCCGTCTCCAAAGTGTGGGACGACGCGGAGAACCGTGACGGCCTGCGCCCTGCCGCCGTGCAGGTGCTGCTCTATGCCGACGGTGCGGCCTACGGCGACACCATCACCCTCAACACCGGCAACACCTGGGCCTACACCTGGAACGGCCTTCCCCAACGGCACAACGGCATCGACATTGTCTATACAGTCCAGGAAGTCGAGGTGCCCACGGACTACAACGTGAGCTACGCCGGCGACGCGACGACGGGCTACACCGTCACCAACAAGCACTTCTCCCCCGTGACCGTCAACCTGGACGTGCAGAAGCAGCTCGTGGGCCGCAACTGGTTCAACGAGGACCTCTTCTACATCGAGTTAGACGCGGAGGACGAGACGTTCCCGATGCCGGAGGACGCCTCCGCCGTGGCCGAGGACTTCATCGTCAAGGACATCGTCATCCGCAACAACAGCGACACGGTCGCCCCTGCCACCCGGGGCGCCGCCTTCCCGCCCATCACCTTCACGTTGGACGACCTCGGCGGCGAGACCTCCAAGACCTTCACCTACTACCTGAACGAGGAGACCCCCGAGGAGGAGCGGCGCGAAGACCGCATTCCGGGCATCTTCTATGACGGGACGATCTTCACTATCGACATCACCGTGAGCCAGGGGGCGAACGACTCCCTTCATGCCGTCGTCCACTACTATGGCAAGCCCGGCCGCGACAGCCTCGTGACAACACCGGTCTTCGTCAACCGCTACAGCGAGTCGGAGTTCCTCTACACCCCCGTGGCGGAAAAGAGCTTGGTGCACGTCAGCACTCCCGCGATCCAGGACGGCGAGTTCCAGTTCGAGCTCCGTCCGGTGGGGGCTAACGCCGCCATCGCGCCCATGCCGGCCAGTTCGGGCGGGGAGGGCAGCAACCGCGCCGACACCGCCGCGAACGTGGGACACCATGTCAACTTCGGCATCATCGCCTTCAACCACAACAACCTCCGCAGTGCCGGATTCACAGACAAGCAGCTCATCGATGGGGTGAGTTTCCACTACCAAATGCGGGAAATCATCCCCGAAGGGACCACCAACCTCAACAACGGCACCCACAGCCTCAAGAACGGGGATGTGACCACCTACTACGATGCCGTGGTCCACTTCCGGGAGTTGGTCGTCCACATGGACACCACCGAAGGGAAACACCAGATTCTGTTAGACACCATCAACACCCTACTCTTCCCTGAATACTACCTCGACACGGACGGAAACCAGGTCGTCGTCGATCGCGAATCGGAAGCCGGGCTGTTACGGCACCGTGCCAAAGTGCCACTCTTCCGCAACGTCCGCATCGCCGACACCGCCGTCACCGTCAACAAGGTGTGGAAAGACTACAATGACGGCCTCGCCCTGCGCCCGGCCAACGTCAAAGTCAAGCTCTGGGCCGACGGCGAAGAGAAAGACTCCGTACTGCTGAACGAAGACAACGACTGGACACATACCTTCACGGGACTGCCCTTCGCCAAGACCAACAGTCAACTCGGCGCGGACACCATCCGCTATACCGTGACCGAAAACGCCGTGGCAGACTACTTCACAGACATCGAAGACACCGACTCCCACCACTATACCGTCACCAACACCTTGGACAGCAACCTCCTGAAGAAAGACACGAGCATTGTGGTGGAGAAACGATGGATTTGCCCGGCCGGCACCACGCACCCCGACATCACCGTCCTGCTGCTCCGCGACGGCGAAAAATACGACAGTGTGGTGTTGCACCACGGCGAGGCCACGCACACCTTCAGTGGACTGCCCTACTACGATGTCTATGACGAAAGCGGCAAGGTGGTGGTAGGAAGCGGAGACCTCCGTCCGTTCGTCTATACCCTCGACGAACGCCATGTTGAGGGCTACACCACAGTGGTGAACAGTGCCAACGGCACCATCACCAACACCATTGCACAGGAATATACGAGCGTTCCCGGCCGGAAGACCTGGGTCGATTCCACCGGCACGCATCACCCCGACATCACCATTGTGCTGCTCCGCGACGGAGAAGCAATCGATAGCGTGACCCTTCCGCACGACCACGTCATCTTCCATTTCCAGCATCTGCCCGTCTATGACGTTCTCACCGACAACGGCGACACCATTGTCAGCGGCGACGGCCATGTCTTCGCCTATTCCGTCATCGAGCGGCCGGTGGAGGGATACAGCACCGAGCAGGACGGCTACAACTTCACCAATACCATCGACCAGGCCTACTTCGACATCCCGGTCACCAAGGTCTGGGACGACGCCCACGACCAGGACGGCTACCGCCCGCAGAGTGTCACCCTCCGCCTCACCGGCACCACTCCCCTGCCCTACTCGCAAACCTACGACATGGTGATTACCGGCGAAAACGACCGCTGGGACTCCGTCTTCAAGGACCTGCCGGTCTATGATGACGCCCGCAACGTCATCCGCTACGCCCTCTCCGAGCCGCAGACGCCGGAGCACTACACGCAGAGCGTCACGGGCTACACCGTCACCAACACGCACGAGCCGGAGACCGTCGATCTGACCGTCTATAAACACTGGAAAGACAACAACAACGCGCAGCTGCTGCGCGACTACGTCCGCTTGGAGCTGCGCAACAACCTCGGCAGCGAGGTAATCCACACCAATTACATCCCCACCCTCGACGACTACGGGCACTACACTTGGATGCACATGCCGAAGTACCACAACCACGGCCAGTTAGTGGAGTACTATGTGACAGAGACGCCGGTGCCGGACCAGTACCGGGAGAGCTACGCCCATGGCGGCCGCCTCATCGAGGCCAACGGCTATGTCGATACCATCACCAACGAGCACCTCATCCCCGTGGCTGTCCTCCCCGAAGTCATCAAGGTTCTCCGAGGCCGCCAGTGGTTCCAAGACGACAGGTTCGCATTCGCGCTTGAACCTACCACCGAGAACATCCCCATGCCCGAAATCGAGGACGCCGCGTACGACGAGTACATTTACCACATCTTTATTGACAACTACAGCACCGTCCTCACGGACTCCTCCAAGTCAGGCTCCTTCATCCCCATCATCTTCACCATGGACGACCTCGGGCACAAGACGGACACCACCTTCCGCTACATTCTGCGCGAGCTCGCCCCGGAATACTTCGGCGAGGACAACATCCCCGGCGTCACCTACACGGCGAAGCGCTTCCACATGGACATCACCCTGTCGGAAGGTGCCCACGACTCCCTGAAGACTGTCGTCACCTACTACTCCATCACCACCCATAATGAGGAGGAGGTCATCGACAGCGTGGTGCGCATCCCGGTGTTCGTGAACACCTTCAGCAACGACTCCGTGCTCTACCACCCCAGAGCCGAGAAGCGACTCGCGCACCCGAATGCCCCAGCCCTGCGCGACCGCGAATTCACCTTCGAGCTCAAGCCGGTCGGCCAGAACGCCGCCTTCGCCCCGATGCCGAGAAACACGGTCGGCACCGGCACAGACCGCACCCTGACCGTCCACAACATCGGCAATGTCGTCCGCTTCTTCGAAGACAATTCCGACGGCCTGCTCTTCAGCTACACGACGCTGCGCGAGCATGGCTTCACCGACAAGCAGCTGATTGACACCGTCTATTTCGAGTACCAGATGCGCGAGGTCATCCCCGCCGGAGCGGTCAACAACAACGACGGCACCTACAGTCTGAGAGAGGGCAACATCGAGCACGTGTATGACGCCCTCGTCCACTTCCGCCAGTTCAACATCCACTTAGACACCGTCGGCGGCGACTTGAAGCTCAAGCGCGACCACGTCGATGACCCCATCCACACCGAATATTACCTCAAGGACAACGGCGACACCGTCTTTGTGCCGCGCGGCAGCAGCTTCAGCTATCCGCGCCACGAGAACGACATCCCCGTTTTCTGCAACTTCCGCATCATCGACACCACCGTCACCGTCACCAAGGAGTGGATCGACTACAACAACACCCTCGGCACCCGCCCGGTCTCCGTCACCGTGGAGCTTCGGGCCGACAACGAGGTCATTGCCACCGCGCAGCTGAGCCAGGGCAACAACTGGACGCACACCTTCACCGGGCTGCCCCTTACCCAGATCAGCAACGGGTCGTGGCTCCGCTACATCTACTACACCGTCACCGAGCTGCCCGTAGCGAACCATGCCGGCACCGTCAGCCGCACCGACAGCTACCACTACACCGTCACCAACCAGCTGACCACCTACAGCAACGACCTGGAATGCGGCTCGCCCGTTGAGTTCGACCAGCTTTCGCCCTGCACCGAGGCCGAGTGCCCCGCCACGGTCACGGCGGCCGGGAACACCTACACCGCCGCGAAGATCGACGGCTACTGCTGGATGACCGAAAACCTGCGCACGCCGGCCCCGAACGCCATGATCTACCGCTCCACGCTTAGCAACAACCTGCAGATCAACTTCCAGACCTACGGCTACCTCTACACCTGGCATGACGCCGCCGGCGGCACCGACACGCCCGAGCGCGTCAACGGCTACGTCAGGGGCATCTGCCCTGAAGGTTGGCACCTGCCCACCGTGAAGGAAATCAACGTGCTGCGCACCCACCGCGCCGAAAACCTCAGCAGCGAGAATCTCTGGGTGAACCACTTCGGCACCAACGCCTCGGGCTTCAACGCACGCCCCGCCGGCTTCTACAACGCCACCCTGAACCGCTTCGAGGGATTGTACAGCGAGACTTGGTTCCACGGCGACACCTCCTCGTCCGCCTTCGGTCTCCAGTCCCACTGCTGCACCGTCCCCTTCGGCCTCCAGTCCGAACAGAACGCCTTCAGCGTGCGGTGCGTGAAGGACTGCGAATAAGGACCACACGACCAAATCCATACGACAAGGGGAATTCGATGCGAGTTCCCCTTTTTTCATCGATCGAAAAAAATCGTACCTTTGCCGCCGCTGAACTTTGAACTTTGAACTTTGAACATGGAAGAAAAAGAACGCAGTATCGACAGACTGGCCCGGTACATCATTTTCGCCGGTGCCCTCGCCATTGCCGCCGTGCTATGCTACTACTTCAGCAGCGTGCTGGCCTACATCCTCATCGCCTTCGTGGTGTCGTTAGTCGGGCAGCCGGTGCTGCGACTGCTCCGCAAAATCAAGGTCAAGGGGAAGTCGGCACCAGACGCGCTGCTGGCGGTCGTCACCCTCGTCATCATCTTCGCCCTTTTGGCCTTCGTGGTCATGCAGGTGATCCCGGTGGTCACCAACATCGTGCGCGAAGCCTCCGTCATGAACTCGGAGGAGCCGTTAGACGGCAACAACATCATCGACCAGGTCAACGGCTGGATTATCCAAAACCTCCCCTGGGTAGGCGATGACTTCGACGGGGTGGAACTGCTGATGGGCAAAATCACCGAAGTGCTCAACCTGTCGAACATCTCCGGCATCATCGGATCGGTGGCCTCAACTGTGGCCGGATTGGCGGTCGGAATCTTCTCCGTGGTCTTCATCTCCTTCTTCTTCATCAAAGACGACACCCTTTTCGGCAAGATTGTCGGTGCCATGGTGCCCGACAAAATCGAGGAGCGCGTGAAAAATACCATCCACGACATCGAACGGCTGCTCTCGCGCTACTTCGTGGGGCTGATCATCGAGATTCTGGGCGTGGTGCTGCTCGACTGCCTCGGGCTGTGGCTCGTCGCACGGGTCGATTTCAGCTACGCCCTCGGCATTGCCTTCATCGCCGGCCTGCTGAACGTCATCCCGTACGTGGGTCCGCTGATCGGCGAGGTCATCGGCGTGGTCCTCTGCGTCATCCTGAAATACGGTGCCGGCATCGGACTGGACGTCAACATCTGGGTGTTCGCCCTGATTGTACTGGCCGTCATGCTGGCCACGCAGTTAGTCGATAACTTCATCTACCAGCCGCTCATCTACTCCACCAGCATCAAGGCGAGTCCGCTGGAAATCTTTGTGGTACTGCTCATCGCCGGGAACATCGGCGGCGCCGTGGGCATGCTTGTCGCCATTCCCGCCTACACAGTGGTGCGCGTCATCGCCAGCCGCTTCTTCTACGACTACAAAATCGTGCAGCGGCTCATCCCGGGCGTGGAAAACGAAAACACGGACGCACTGATCTGACCCCGCCGCCGAACACAAAAAAACTCACAAGAGAGATGATGTCAATGCCTTCCGATAAAATCCGTCGCGATTTGGAAGCAATTGTCAAATTTCAAGGCATCGAGCTGGAACATGTACAGAAATTTGAAGAATAGTGCATGTTGTTCATTGTCAAACACATGAAGCTCGCAAGGAGCCGTGTGCAATTGGCGAATTCGCTCAGCGATGGCCTTCGAGCCATACACATACGGAAGTTTCGGGTTGGAGAAAGCGTAGCCGGAATCGACTGGGAGAATCTTGTCCTTGCCGCCGTGGATGAGGCATACAGGGGTGACCTCGTCAGGATCGATCATTTCCGGGTCGAAGATGCAGCCCCAGAGCAACACCGCCCCGGCCACGCTGAAGGTTTCCGCACGCGCCTCAGGGGTGCCCTGTGAGTGCAGAGGCGGCAGCGCGGGTTCCTCAAAGGTGACCGCCGGCCGTTCACTCTCGTCCATGTAGAGTGCATGAAGGATGGCCACCGCGCCCGCCGACTGCCCGAGCAGATAAATCCGGTTCGTGTCGATGCGGTATTCCCGAGCGTGCGCCTTGAAGAAACGGACGGCGGCACTCACGTCTTGCGCCGCCAAGTAGCCGGTGCGCACCAACCCCTTGGACGAAAACATCTTAGCAGGCATCAGCCGATAGTCGATGGAGGCGGCGGCGAAGCCTTTCCGAGCAAACCGGTTGCCCCACTCCACCATGTCCTCATGGTTCCGGGAGCCCAGCACGAATCCGCCGCCGAACACCGTGATCACCAACGGCCGCAACGTGTCGGCCGTGCCTGCGGGCTCGTAGAAGTCGAAACAGAGCTTCTGCATCTTCTCCCGCCCCGGAAACAGCGCCTGGGAATAGGGAATCCCCTTCCGGACGGAGACTTTCGCATCCTGCGCCGTGACGCTTGCCAAACAGACCGACATCACCCCTAATATGAACAGAAATCGTTGAACCATAATCACATAATCGACATAAAAACGGCTTGTAACGCGATTTCTGACGGTTTATTGTGAACCGGCGTTCTTTTTTTTTCAACAAAACGACAATCAAACTGGAAAAATGCTACCTTTGCCACGTTAGGTGATTTAGTAGTTTAGTAGTTTAGTAGTTTAGTAGTTTAGTAGTTTAGTAAGTTTAGTAAGTTTAGAAGTTTATCCATTCCGTGTACTTATATCTTTTCCTTGTCCCGTTGTTCGTCATGCTGGCCGCCAAACGATGGCCCGTAATCGAGAAGATCTCGCCCATGGTGATCCTGTACGTCATCGGGCTGGTCGTGGGCAACGTCGGCATAGTCGGCGAAAGCGGCCTCAAGACCTGCACCAACGTGTCCAACGTGGTGGTGCTGCTCTCCATCCCGCTCATGCTGTTGGGCTGCGACTTCCGGAGGTGGTCGGCGAAGGCGGCGCTCAAGGCGTTCGTCGCGGGGCTGCTCAGCATTCTCGCCGTGACTGTGGGCGGTTTCTACCTTTTCCACGGCCAGGCGACCGCCGCAGGGCTTTCGCACGAGGACTTCGCCCGCGTGAGCGCGGCCATGACCGGCATATACACGGGAGGCATCCCCAACTTCGCACCAGTGGCCAAGGCGGTGGACCTTCCGCAGAACCTTTTCCTGTTGGTATCGGGCTACGACCTGATTGTCACCGGGGTTTACCTGATATTCATCGTCTTCTTCGGCGGGAGAGTCGTCCGATGGCTGTTTCCGAAAGGCGCGGCGCAGACCGAGGCCGCAGGCGCACCCGAGCCCGAGCCCGAAGCGAACCCAGCGAAGTCGGCATCCCCGCTATGGAAACGCCTGCTGAACCGGGGTGCCGGCATCGGAGCGGCGGCCGCGATTGTGGCGGTGTCGTACGCCCTGTCGCGTGTCATCCCCTTCGAGAACGCCACGGCGGTCATCATCATCCTGCTCACCACCCTTTCGCTCGCGCTCTCCTTCTGGAAACCGGTGAAGCGGCTCGAAGGCACCTTCGACACGGGACTCTACTTCGTGTATGTGTTCTGCCTGTGCGTGGCCACGATGGTTAGCATCCGCGACCTGGAGCTCTCCCGATACCTGTTCATCCTCTACTACATCGCCTTTGCGGTGTTCGGATCGCTCGTCTTGCAGCTCCTGCTTGCCAAGATCTTCAAAATCGACGGCGACCTGACCCTCACCGCCTCCATCGCGCTCATCAACTCCCCGCCGTTTGTGCCGATGGCTGCCGCGGCGTTGCACAACCGGTCGGTGATCCTCCCTGGCATCGCCATCGGGCTGCTCGGCTACGCAGTCGGGAACTACCTCGGCATCGGGCTGTTCATGGTGCTGGGGGGAGCGGGGTGAGAGGAAAGGGGAAAAATCCGCAGGATTCACTGCACCGCGACCTCTCGGTCTCCGGCTCCGACGGCCTCCAACAATCGCTCCGTAGTCACCTCCATCCGGCTGAAAGCAAACCACTTGCGCCCGAGGTCCTTCAGCGATGCACCGAGGTGATAGACGATGTCGTCGATGCAGAGGAAACGGTCGTGCGCGTGCGAAAACTCCCGTACCTCGATTGGCGCATACTGCTCGTCGTGCTTGCGCAGGTCGGCCCCCAATGCCGGGGTGACCTTGCGGGTGTAGATCACCGCCGCCACCCCCTCCTGACGTTTGTCCAAAACCGCCAACGTAGTGTCATCCACGTAGTTGTCGAACAAGACAACGCGCTGCTTAGCCGTCCGCACCAGGTCGCTGACGAAACGGTGCGCGTCGAAGACCTGCCCGTCGAAGAAGATGCCCTGACGGGGTATCACCATTTCCGAATCCATCCGCTGAAAGACTTCATCAATGCGCAACGACATTTCTTTCTGTTGGATCGCTATTTCTAAATGGTTCTTCTCCAAAACCTCAAACCGATGCAAATACTGCGGTTGTATCAGTGCCATTTTCTTGTATGAAGTAAACGCTCTCATAATCTGAATGTTCACTTGTATGGCCAACGGAGACCGAAGCACACTGCTCAACATGGCAACGCCTTGTTCAGTGAACACATACGGAGGGTATTTGACATTTTGACCCCGCTTTTGATTCAAGGTAACAGTTTGTGACCTTGAAAATTCCTCAACAGTAAGTTTGAACATAAAATCTTCTGGAAACCGTTCGGCATTTCTCTTCACCGCTTGGTTAAGCGCCTTGGTAGTAACCCCGTAAAGCATTGCCAGATCACGATCAACCATCACCTGCTGTCCCCGGAAAATCATAATCTTAGATTCTATGTCTTCCGCTGAACTCAAACATTTTTTCTTCACATCGGATTCCACAACCACAAGGTTGTCCTCCGACTGGTAAGATACTATTTCCTGCTCCATGGTCCTTATTTTTTCTGCAATGATACAACAAACCCGAAACAACCCGCAGGATTCACAGCCCCGCGACACCACGCTCTCCGGCTCCGACGGCCTCCAACAGCCGCTCCGTAGCCACCTCCATCCGGCTGAAAGCAAACCACTTGCGCCCGAGGTCCTTTAGCGATGCACCGAGATGATAGACGATGTCGTCGATGCAGAGGAAACGGTCGTGCGCGTGCGAAAACTCCCGTACCTCGATTGGCGCATACTGCTCGTCGTGCTTGCGCAGGTCGGCCCCCAATGCCGGGGTGACCTTGCGGGTGTAGATCACCGCCGCCACCCCCTCCTGACGTTTGTCCAAAACCGCCAACGTAGTGTCATCCACGTAGTTGTCGAACAAGACAACGCGCTGCTTAGCCGTCCGCACCAGGTCGCTGACGAAACGGTGCGCGTCGAAGACCTGCCCGTCGAAGAAGATGCCCTGACGGGGTATCACCATTTCCGAATCCATCCGCTGAAAGACTTCATCAATGCGCAACGACATTTCTTTCTGTTGGATCGCTATTTCTAAATGGTTCTTCTCCAAAACCTCAAACCGATGCAAATACTGCGGTTGTATCAGTGCCATTTTCTTGTATGAAGTAAACGCTCTCATAATCTGAATGTTCACTTGTATGGCCAACGGAGACCGAAGCACACTGCTCAACATGGCAACGCCTTGTTCAGTGAACACATACGGAGGGTATTTGACATTTTGACCCCGCTTTTGATTCAAGGTAACAGTTTGTGACCTTGAAAATTCCTCAACAGTAAGTTTGAACATAAAATCTTCTGGAAACCGTTCGGCATTTCTCTTCACCGCTTGGTTAAGCGCCTTGGTAGTAACCCCGTAAAGCATTGCCAGATCACGATCAACCATCACCTGCTGTCCCCGGAAAATCATAATCTTAGATTCTATGTCTTCCGCTGAACTCAAACATTTTTTCTTCACATCGGATTCCACAACCACAAGGTTGTCCTCCGACTGGTAAGATACTATTTCCTGCTCCATGGTCCTTATTTTTTCTGCAATGATACAACAAACCCGAAACAACCCGCAGGATTCACAGCCCCGCGACACCACGCTCTCCGGCTCCGACGGCCTCCAACAGCCGCTCCGTAGCCACCTCCATCCGGCTGAAAGCATACCACTTGCGTCCGAGGTCCTTCAGCGACGCACCGAGGTGACGGTCAGCATTTGCAATGTGCAAAAAATGCACATTGCTTCCCTCTTCTAATTCGCCTTCAGCAAATATATTATTGATATGCCGTGTAATTACACTTCGGTCTTTTTGAAAAAGATCAGCGATTTGTGATTGTGTCAGCCAAACCGTTTCTTCTTCCACACGCACCTCTAATTTTACGAGACTGTCCTCAGACACATAAGGTTGTATTTCCTGCTCCATGGTTCTTTTTTTTCCTGCAAAGATACAACAAGGCCGACCGTTTGTCAAGTCTTTTGCGATATTTTTAAAAGACTACAATTCAACAAATTACAAGTTTCATGTTTACTATTCCGCCTCGAATTGTAAAAATCGCAGGCCAGATTTCGCATAGTCTCCGAAGGAATCCACGAATTACACAAACATCCATCCTCCCCGTAATCCGCTCGATTCGCGGGGACAATTCCCTAAAATTCCGGGGAGACAAGCCCTAAACAACCCCGCAGGATTCACTGCCCCGCGACCTCTCGGCCTCCGGCTCCGACGGCCTCCAACAGCCGCTCCGTAGCCACCTCCATCCGGCTGAAAGCAAACCACTTGCGCCCGAGGTCCTTTAGCGATGCACCGAGATGATAGACGATGTCGTCGATGCAGAGGAAACGGTCGTGCGCGTGCGAAAACTCCCGTACCTCGATTGGCGCATACTGCTCGTCGTGCTTGCGCAGGTCGGCCCCCAATGCCGGGGTGACCTTGCGGGTGTAGATCACCGCCGCCACCCCCTCCTGACGTTTGTCCAAAACCGCCAACGTAGTGTCATCCACGTAGTTGTCGAACAAGACAACGCGCTGCTTAGCCGTCCGCACCAGGTCGCTGACAAAACGGTGCGCATCAAAGACCTGCCCGTCGAAGAAGATGCCCTGACGGGGAGGAAATTGATGATTGATTCGCTGAAACACATTCGCAATTTGTTTGTCATGTTCCATTATATGCATCTCTAAATGTTCAACACGCTGAAAAAGAGCGGCATTTGAGAGCAGAAATCTGCGCATAGCGACAAAAGCTTCCATAATTCTTACACTGACCTGTATGGCTGTCTGAGAATGCAGAACAGTTGACAGCTGCGCTATTCCCTGTTCGGTGAACACATAAGGCAACGAGGGGTTAAACTTTAATGACCGTAGGTTATCGCATTTTGCGACAACCTCGTCACGTTCAGACTCTGTCAATTGAAATCGAAAAGATTGAGGGAATCGCGCTATGTTGCGCTTTACCTGTTCATTTAAACGACTGGTCTTCACTCCATATAGACGTGCCAAATCACGGTCAAGCATCACCTGTTGCCCTCGAACCTCGATAATCATGGTTTCGATATTCTCCACCGGACTCTGGCTTCTCCCTTTCACATCGGATTCCACAACCACAAGGTTGTCCTCCGACTGGTAAGATACTATTTCCTGCTCCATGGTCCTTATTTTTTCCTGCAAAGATACAACAAGGCCGACCGTTTGTCAAGTCTTTTGTGACATTTTTAAAAGACTACAATTCAACAAATTACAAGTTTCTTGTTTACTATTCCGCTTCGAATTGTAAAAATCGCAGGCCGGATTTCGCATAGTCTCCGAAGGAATCCACAAATCACACAAACATCCATCCTCCCCGTAATCCGCTCGATTCGCGGGGACAATTCCCTAAAATTCCGGGGAGACAAGCCCGAAACAACCCGCAATGTTAGAAACACGGCCTCCTAACTGTACAGCCCGCCGTTCACCTGCAGCACTTGCCCGGTGATGTAGGAGGCATCGGGGGAGACAAGGAAAGCGACGGCCGCGGCCACCTCTTCGGGGGTGCCGAACCGCTGCGCCGGGATCATCTTGCTCAAGGCGGCCTCGTCCAAGCCCGCCGTCATGTCGGTGGCGATGAAGCCGGGTGCCACGGCGTTGACCGTGACTTTCCGTTTGGCCACTTCCTGTGCCAACGCCTTGGTCGCGCCAATAATAGCGGCCTTGGCAGCACTGTAGTTGGTCTGGCCGGGCACGCCCTTCAGTCCCGAGAGCGACGCCATGTTGACAATGCGGCCGTCTCGCTGCCGGATCATCGTCTTCACCACACGGCGCGTGATGTAGAAGAACCCGTTCAGCGGCGTGTCGATGACGCTGTGCCAGTCGTCGTCGCCCATCATGATCATCAGGTTATCGCGGCGCGTGCCGGCATTGTTCACCAAAACGGCGATGTAATCGTCGGGATGGGCGTTCTCCCACTCCTCCAACGCGGCATCCACCGCTTTCGCATCGGCGATGTCAAACTTCAGAAGTTCACACACACCACCCTGGTTTTCAATCATTTGCTTCGTCTCTTCAGCGGCCGCGTCATTGCTCACATAGTTGACGACTACGGGCATTCCCTCGCGGGAGAGGCGCAAGGCCACGGCACGTCCGATGCCGCGGGATCCTCCGGTTATAAGTGCATATTTCATGTTATTTGGGTTATTGGGTTATGGGGTTATTGGGTTAATGGGTTAATGGGTTAAGCGCATACCGATTCCATTTCTTCACGAGTTTGGTGACTCCTTTGCTCCAGTCTTTATCGAAAAACCGTTTTTCGATGCGCAAAGTGTTACCGAAGTCCTTTAAGTACAATATCCGTGCATAAACAGGGTAAAAACTGGACCAATAACTAAACAACTCCAAGTTATATTTCCAACCATCAGGGAATGAAAAGACCAAATAGGTACCAGACAAATAACTCACACGATTGGGATTTTCCTTATCATCGTGAAAGTATATGCATTTCATATCCCTAAATGTAATTGAATCATCGGTTAAGGCAATATCCTCGTATGAGAAATGGCAAAGAGTGTCATACGTTGGATGCTGACAATTGTGACATTTTTTGTGAACCAACACCGCAAAGGGTAATTTCTTGTCACTTTGGGCCGATCCAACAACAGTCATAACACAAAGTAAAAACAACGCCAGAATCTTTCCCATAGCTAATGATTTTGGATGTACCCGCTCCTTTTTAATTCAATTAGTCCAACGACAACGGGGTTTTCCTCAAAAGGTCCTGGATGTTCCGGATGTCCTCGTAGAAGGGGGTGTCTTCGATGAAGAGCGGGCAAATTTCGCGCACCTGTTTGTAAATTTGGCGAGAGATGGGAGCGAGTTTGTCGGCGATTTTCAGACAGTCAATAGCCTGCGCGAGGGCGATGTACTGGATGGACATCACCTGCCAGGCGTTGTCAATCACCCTTTTCGTGAGCAGTGCGGTGTTCGTGCCCATGCTCACAATATCCTGATTATCATTGTTATTCGGAATGCTGTGCACGTAATTGGGCATGGCGAGCGTCTGGCACTCGGCGGTGGTGGATGTAGCTGTGAACTGGCAGGCCTGCATACCGTAGTTCAGTCCCAGTTTGCCGAGGTTGAGGAACGGTGGCAGGATGCCGTTGATGCGGTCGTGGAAGAGGTAGTTGAGCTGCCGCTCGGCGGTCATCACCAATCGCACCATCGCGATCTTCACTTTGTCCTGCTCCAACGAGACGTAGTCGCCGTGGAAGTTCCCGCCATGATAGACGTTATGGGTTTCGGGATCCACAATCGGGTTGTCGCAGGCGGAATTGATTTCCTCTTCGAGCACGCGGCGGCAGTTGGCCAGGGTCTCATAGACCGGCCCGAGAATCTGCGGGACGCAACGCAACGAATAGTAGGGCTGCACCTTGTGGTCGAAGGTGGTCTCCTGATGGTCTCCCTCATAGAGTTGGTGCTCACGCTGTTGCAGACATTGACTGCCACGGGCGAGCTGCCGCATCCGCGCGGCAATCACCTGCTGTCCCTCGTGACGACGGACCTTGTTAAGCGGCTCGGCCATCAGGTCATCGAAGGAGCCGGCAATCTCATTCATCATCACAGCGGCCAACGTCGCCCAATCGAGGAGCTGCTCGGCCTGGAACTGGTTGACCGTCGCCACGCCGGTCATCACGCCGGTGCCGTTGGTAATGGAGAGCCCTTCGCGGATATGGATCCGGAACGGCTCAAGGCCGTTCTCGCGGAGCACCTCGCCGGCGGGCCGCCACTCCCCATGGTAGTGGACACTTCCCTCCCCGATCATCGCCAAGGCCAAGTGAGCCAGTTGCACCAAATCGCCGCTCGCGCCCACACTGCCGTGCTGCGGAATCATCGGGAGAATGTCGCGGTTAATCATCTCCACCAGAAGTATCACCAGGTCGGGATGCACACCCGAACGGGCCTGCAAAAAGGTACCCAAGCGGGCCACCATCGCGGCCTTCACGCAATCGTCGGGCAGCGGCTCGCCAGCACCCGTGGAATGGCTGCGTATAATATTATATTGCAGGGCCGTGAGGTCGGCGTCGTCGATGCGCCACTGCGCCATCGGGCCGAAGCCTGTGTTGATGCCGTATATGATCTTGTCGGAGGCAAACCGCTCCAAAAAGTCGTAACAATCGACCACTTCACGCATCGGCAGCT
>CAMVBK010000017.1:0-61401 GCA_947165685.1 uncultured Bacteroidales bacterium
CTTCTAACCTTCTAACCTTCTAACCTTCTAACCTTCTAACCTTCTAACCTTCTAAACTTCTAAACTTCTAAACCTTCTAACCTTCTAAACCTTCTAAACCTCTAAACCCCTAACCCATTAACCCCCTAACCCAAAATGAGCACCTTCCTTTGGGAATCCATCGCTTTCGGCCCGATACACAGCAGACGTCTGGGCCAGTCGCTCGGCATCAATCTCATGCCGGTCGATGAAAAAATCTGCACGTTCAACTGTCTCTACTGCGAGTGCGGCTGGACTTTGGAAAAGAACCTCAACGCCCGCGCCCCCTATCCGCTGGAGACGGTCATGGAGGCCATAGAGCGCAAGCTGGCCGACTGCCGCGAGCACGGCACACCGGTTGACAGCATCACGTTCTCCGGCAACGGCGAGCCGACGCTTTACCCCTGGTTCGACCAAGTGATTGACCAACTGCTGGTTTTGCGCGACCGCTACTATCCCGGCGCGGTGATCACCTGTCTGTCGAACGCCACGCAGCTCTACCGTCCGAAAATCATACGCGCCCTGCAGCGCATCGAAAATCCGATGCTGAAGTTAGACGCCGGATCGCAGTCCATGCTCGACACCCTGAACGCCCCCATCGTGCCCGTCGATATCGAGCAGGTTACCGAACAGCTCTGCGCTTTCAACGGGGACCTCGTCATCCAGACGATGTTCCTCAGCGGCGAGCGCGACGGCCGCGTGTTCGACAACTCTGTGGATCCGGAATGGTCGCAGTGGCTCGAACGCATCCGCCGCATCCGTCCCAAACGCATCGTCATCTACTCCCTCGACCGCGAGACACCCGCCCTGCAGCTCCACAAGTTCGACAAGGCATACTTAGACGGCATCGCCGAGAATCTGCGCGAAGAGGGCTTCCATGCCGAAGCGTACTGACCATCAGGCGGCGTGGACATTCATGCCCAATCCCCATATTTCACTATCCTTCCCTAATCGAATCCCCAAAAATGATGATACGCCCTTTCGCCACAGGGGTGTATTTTTGCCGCGATAAAACCAAATGATATGGGAAGAAAACTCATTCCCGCTCTAACGGCCTGCCTGCTACTTGGTTTCCAGACAGTTATAGCGCAGAACAACGAGGCGGTGACGGAAAAGGTAACCGCCAAAGACAGTACAAAGTCCTTAGGCACGCTCACTATCGGCGGCTATGGAGAGGCGGTGTATAAATACAATTTCTTCAGCGACAACGTTTTCCGCTACTCCCGGGCGGCCAACTATGCCGATTCCCGGGGGCACGGTCGTATCGACCTGCCGCATGCCGTCATCATGCTGGGCTACGACTTCGGCCACGGCTGGTCATTTAACACGGAGATTGAGTTCGAGCACGGCGGCACCGAGTCGGCCGTAGAGATAGAAGCGGAGGAGGCCGGCGAGTTCGAGAAGGAGATTGAGCGCGGCGGCGAGGTCGCCCTGGAGCAGTTCTGGCTGCAGAAGGCCTTCTGGGGCGGCAAAATGAACATCCGCGCGGGTCACATCGTCGTGCCCGTGGGCGGGACGAACAACGCCCACCTTCCCAACCAATTCTTCGGGGTCTATCGTCCCGAGGGCGAGAACACCATCATCCCCTGCACGTGGCATGAGACCGGCATCGAGCTGTGGGGCCGCATCAAGGACTGGCGCTACGACGTAATGCTGATCCCGTCGCTGAACTCCAGCATGTTCAATGTCTCGGGCTGGGTGCACAACGGCTCGGCCTCGCCCTACGAGTTCCGCGTCGCCAACAAGTTGGGCGTGGCCTTCCGCCTCGACAACTACAGCGTCAAGGGGCTGCACATCGGCGTGAGCGGCTTCGTGGGCAACACCTTCCGCAACGACATCGTCACCGACGAGCACTCCGCCCGCTACGCCGACGTGCGCGGCACGCTGGCCATCGGCGGCCTCGACTTCAGCTACCAGTGCCACGGCTTCGTCCTGCGCGGCAGCGGCCTCTACGGCTACCTCTCCGACGCGGCCATGATTTCCGTCTATAATTCCACCCTGTCGAACAGCTCGCAGTCGCCCTACCCGCACACCCTCGTGGGACAGTCGGCCTGGAGCGCCGGCGGCGAACTCGGCTACGACCTCTTCCACACGCTCAAGAACCCGAAGATGGACCGCCACAAGCTCTACCTCTTCGCCCGATACGAGTACTACGACTCCTACCTGCCCGCCCACACGCTCACCGACTACGAATGGACCGACCGGCACTGCGTGAGTGCCGGCCTCAACTATAGTCCGATAAAGGAAATCATCATCAAGGCCGAAGGCGGCGTGCGGCTGCTGAAGGCGCAGTACAACGACGAGCCTTGGTGCGCCATCGGCATCACATGGGCGGGAATGTTCAGCAGGGAATTCAGGAAGAGGACTTAGGAAGATTAGGAAGATTAGGAAGATTAGGAGAGGTCCCGATGGGGCAAGAGTTCAGTAGCAAGAGATAAATGGCAATAAGCAGGCCATTTAAAGATGAAACAAACAAAAAACGTAAAGATATGAAAAAGACTATCGTAGCCACCATAGTGGCAATGTCAATGTTCGCCGTGGGGTGCAACCACGGCAGCGGCGAGCTGGTCAACGAGAAACAGGCCGCCGTCATCGAGCAGTATGTAGAACACACTGTCGCTCCCACGTACAGCAATCTGGCGAGCTACACCGAACGGTTGGTTGATGAGCTGAAGGCCTTCAAGTCCTCCGGCTCGCAGGCTGACCTCAACAAGGCGTGCGAGACCTTCCTGACCGCCCGTGCCTGGTGGGAGAAGAGCGAGGCCTTCCTGTTCGGCGCCGCCAACGACTTCGGCATCGACCCGCACATCGACTCCTGGCCGTTAGACGTGGCCGCCTTCAACACCATGATGAGCAACACCGCCCAAATCCAGGCCATGGATGCCGAGGACGGCGATGTGTATGCCGGCGAGAAGCTGGGCAACTCCCTGCTCGGGTTCCACGGCATCGAATACATCCTGTTCAAGGACGGCCATGCGAAGAACGCCTCGGAAATCTCGGAATTGGAGATGATCTATGCCGTGGCGGTGGCTGGCGACCTCCGCAACCGCTGCTTCCAGTTGGAAGTGAGCTGGGTGGGCGACGCCGCCCCGAAATCGCATCGCGACAAGGTGGACGAGCTGGAGCTGAACACCACGGTCAACAGCAGCGGCAGCAGCTACGGCGACAACCTGAAAAACTCCGGCAACCCGGGCAGCACCTACGCCAGCACCGTAAGCGGCCTCATGGCCATTATCGACGGCTGCAAGACCATCGCCGACGAGGTGGGCACCTCCAAGATCGGCAAGCCCCACAACGGCGAAGACCCCGACTACATCGAGTCGCCCTACAGCCAGCGCTCCATCGAGGACTTCTACAACAACATCATCAGCATCCAGAACGCCTACTACGGCGGCATCGAGGGGCAGCGCAACGACAAGCTCTCCCTGCACACCTACGTCAAGAAGATGGACTCCAAGCTCGACAACGAGGTGGAGGAGGCCATCAGCAACGCCCTGACCAAGATCCAGGCCATGCCCGCCCCCTTCGTGCAAAATTACACCAACTCGGCCAACGGCGATGCCATCGAGGCTTGCCAAAACCTCGACGACGTGCTCTCCAAGGTGACCGACGCGCTCCGCAGTTACGAAGATTAACCCCATGAACAAGCACAGCGCAGTGTAGAGATAACAAAAAAAAAAGAATATGAAAAAAATCCTAATCCTCATCATAGCGGCCGCCCTTTTCGCGAGCTGCAACAAACCCGAGAACAGCGAAATGTCATGGATCGAGGAGGAAACCTATGCCGGCGGCAAGTTAGGCACCACGTTCAACAGCTCCTCGTCGGCCTTCGAGGACCCTGCCCCGGCGGTCACCGACATTTCCGCCTTCAAGTACGGTGAGTACCTGTTCGAGCGCGACTTCAACATCAACACGCCGCCGTTCAACGGTCTCGGCCCGCTCTACATCCGCAGTTCCTGCATCGCGTGCCATCCCGGCTACGGCCACGGCAAGCGCATGGACCGCTATGCCGCTGGCGACTGGGGCAACGGCTACCTGCTGGTGGTCACCGACCAGAACGACAACTACGTGACCTCGCTCACGGGCATGCCGCAGACAAAGGCAGTGACACCATTCAAGGCCCCCATCGACGAGAGCCAGATCCAGATCAGCTGGTTAGACTACACCGACGAGTGGGGCAACCGCTTCCCGGACGGCGAGACCTACAGCCTGATCTACCCTGAGGTCACCATCCCCGCCTCCGCCTACTACGTGCCTTTGGAGGTCAACGGCATGCCAGTACCCTACGGTACGGAAATCGTGCGTTTGGAGAGCACCATCGGCATCTACGGGTCGGGGCTGTTGGACGCCATCCCCGACGACTCGCTGAAGGCGCAATACCAGCGCGAGTACAACGCCGGCGCACAGCTCAACCCTGCCATGTGGGCAGGCAATGACTGGGCACCGACGGGACTCTACGGCAAGACCAACCATCCGAAACGGTTCACCTACGCCTGTTCACGCGGCCCTCTGCAGGACGGACCCGGCGCGAACGCCATCTGGAACATCACCAACGTGACCCGAGGCGACCGACGTTATCACTACATGACCGAGACCTACGCCCGCGTGGCCTCCCGCGACCCGGAGGTGCAGGCCAGCTTCTACGCCTATTTCCCGGAATATAACATCACCGGAAATCCCGAGACAGATATCTACAACTACCTAATGAGCAAGGAGTTACCAGCCGAGATGAGCAACGATGACTATGTAAACCTGATGGTGTGGCACCGCGGCTTGGCCGTACCCGCCGCACGTAACCTCAAAGACGAGGAGGTGCAGAAGGGACGCAAAATCTTCCGCGAAATCGGCTGCGCCACCTGTCACCGTCCCAGCTGGACCACCGGTTCCGACCGCCTCACCGACCCCAACGGCTTCTTCACCACCGGCGACAACCGCCTGCCGCGCTATCCCAACCAGAAGATATGGCCCTACACCGACATGGTGCAGCACCGTCTCTGCATGAAGAACGACATCCGCACGGGCTGGTGCAGGACCACCCCGCTGTGGGGCCGCGGCCTCTCCGCCGTCTGCACCGGCGCCAGCGACCGCCTGCATGACTGCCGCGCCCGCAACGTCATCGAAGCCATCATGTGGCATGGCAGCTCCCAAAGCGACGCACGCAAGTCTGTGGAAAAATTCCGCAACCTCAGCAAGGAGGAGCGCGACGCTGTCGTGAAATTCATCAATGCCATCTAATGGTTTTAAGTTTAAGTTTAAGTTTAAGTTATAAGTTTAAGTTATAAGTTTAAGTCATTTTCCCTTTTTCACTATTTAAAATGAACAGACTCCGACACGTCCTCTCTTTCGTCATGATAGCCTTGATTGTCGCCATGGCGGCGGGCACGTTTGTGGAAAAGTTCCACGGTTCCGACTATGCGCTAAGCCACGTCTATGGCTCGTGGTGGTTTGTCGGGCTGTGGGCACTGCTCGCCGTCGGCATGATTGCGATGATGGTGACCCGCAAAAGCTGGCAACGCCCCGTGGTCTGCGCCCTGCACTCCTCCGTCCTGCTGATCCTCCTCGGCGCCCTGCTGACGATGATCACCGGGCAGCACGGCGAGATGACGCTGAACCCCGGCAAAGCCATCAACCGCTTCACGGTGGAGCACCATGGCGAAAGCAGCGAAGCCAGCCTACCCTTCTCGCTGACCCTCGACCGCTTCGAGGTGGAGACCTATCCCGGCACGCATTCGCCGATGGACTTCGTGAGCTACCTCAAGGTCAGCGACAACGGCAAAATCACCGATGCCAAAATCTCCATGAACCACATCCTGAAGTACCGGCACTACCGCTTCTACCAGAGCGACTACGACGAGGAGGGCAACTCCGTGCTGGCCGTGGCCCACGACCCCTGGGGTGTCGGCGTGACCTACGCGGGATACTTCCTGCTGTTCGCCGCCCTCATCGGACTGTTCTTCGAGCGCAACGGACAATTCCGCCGGCTTTTGCAGAAGACGGCCGGAAAAGTTGCTGTCGTGTTTGCCCTGCTGACCTTTGCCGCCGCCCTTCCCGCGCAGGCCGCCGACAAGCCCCGCGCCCTGCCGCGCGAGAGTGCCGACAAGATGGGCCAAATGTACGTGATGTACAAGGGGCGTGTCTGTCCGCTGCAGACCCTCGCCAAGGACTTCACCACCAAACTGTGCGGCGAGGCCCACTATCGTGGCTACACGCCGGAACAGGTCTTCAGCGGTTGGCTCTTCTACTTCGATGAATGGAAAGACGAGCCGATGTTCAAAATCAAAGGCGACTATGTGTGCGAAAAACTCGGCATTGACGGAAAATATGCCCGCCTGTCTGATTTCGGCGACCCATACGGGCAGTACAAACTCGACGGCGTGGTCAAATCGCTGCCGATGGGCGATCCCAAACGCAAGAACTTCCGCGCCGCCGATGAGAAATACCAACTCATCAACATGCTCAACAACGGCAAGTTGCTCAAGATGTTTCCCCACGCCGACAGCACCAAGGAGGTCACGTGGTATTCGCAGACCGACGAGCTGCCCTTGAGCATCTCCGACGACGAATACCTCTTCATCCGCAAACAGCTGAGCCTTTGCCAGGAATATGCCGTGACGGGCGATTTCGAGGCGTTGGACAAAATCTTTGAGAAGACCAGGCTCTATCAGGAGAAGTACTCCCTCGGACAGGTGCAGCCCAAGGCACAGTTCCGCGCCGAACGGCTCTACAACAGGCTCACGGCCGGCCGCTGGCTCGCCATGGTGACCATCACCATCGGGCTGGTCTGTTTTGCGGCGGCCTTGATATGCCTCGGGAGGAACCGCAAGCTCTACAAGCCGGTCTATGGGATGTCTGTGCTTTGGGTGTCGCTGCTATGCCTTTTCCTGGCCACAGTCTTCATCCTGCGCTGGATTGCCGGCGGCCACGTGCCGATGGCGGGCAGCTTCGACTCCATGAACCTGCTGGCGTTGAGCATCTGCATCCTCACGCTGATTCTGCTTCGGAAATACGAAATGGCCCTGCCTGCGGGACTGCTGATGGCCGGTTTCGTGCTGCTGGTGCAGATGATGGGCGGTTCCAACCCTCCCGTCACCCATCTGATGCCCGTGCTGACCTCCCCGCTGCTCAGTCTTCACGTCACCGTCATCATGATTGCCTACGCGCTGCTGTTCTTCGTCATGCTCAACGGCATCAGCGCAGTGGTCGTGCGCCTCGTGCAGCCCGCCAACACGGCCTATCTGGAGCGGCTTCGCGACATCAGCATGATCCTGCTCTACCCAGCGGTGGCGCTGTTGGCGGCGGGCATCTTCATCGGCGCGATATGGGCCAACATCTCGTGGGGCAACTACTGGTCGTGGGACCCCAAGGAGGTGTGGGCGCTTATCACACTGTTGATCTATGCCGCCCCCTTGCATAACACCCTCTGGAAAAACTTCCAAAAGCCGATGTTCTTCCACATCTACGGCATCCTGGCGTTCCTGAGCGTCGTGATCACCTACTTCGGGGTGAACTTCCTGTTGGGCGGCATGCACAGCTATGCGTAGCAACAGCCGGAAGATGAAGGAATTAGCAATTAGCAATGGTAAGTCTTTCTCCGTGAGATCCGAATGATCCGCAGAGAAACCGGTCACCGCCGAAGATGCATCCTCGGCAGCATCACCGCCGACTCCACGCGGTCGTTCTCGCCGCGCCAGGCCGCCACAAAGGCCACCTCGGCCGCATAGACCGTGAATCCTTGCCGGAAAAGTTCCTGCAGCTCGTGGCGCTTCTTCGCGGAGAGAACAGCCACGCAGTCGCCCGCCGCCGAATAGAAACCGTTGTCCTTGAACCATAGCGGCTGCCCGCTCCGCAACGACAGAATCTCCGCCTTCTTATCCTTGAAGTAGTCCAGATAGACATCTCTATGGGTCAGCTGCACGGAGATGTCGTTCGGCGCGTTGTACATCGTGCGGTCTTCCTCGTAGTCCACATCTTGGTGCGAAATCCCGTCGAAAAGCGGCGTGCAGGTGTGGAGGTACAGCGCTTTCCGGGCGCGGGTCATGCCCACGTACAGCTTCCGGATGTTCTCCGCCGTCTCCTCTTCATTCCGCGCCAGCATCATGTACACCGTGTCGAACTCGCGGCCTTTGGTCTTGTGGATGGTGGAGACCAACACGGTCTGTTTATCAGCGAAACAGAAGTCCTCAATGTTGGACTCGAACACGAAATCGCCCAAGTCGCTGCGATATTTCACCCGGTTAGTGCTTTCAAAAGCGTGAAAGAAGCCTTTCAAGTACTCTTGCAGGTCGCTTTGCGCGTACGTGCTGAAAGTTTTCTCCTTCGCCTCCTTCCAGGCGGTGTCCGAAATGACCGGCGTGGAAGTCCGCCTGTCAACCTGCTTCAGGAAATAGCGGATTTCCGCCAGGTCGGCCAACCGAAACGAACCGCCCGACTGTATCAGTTTGGTGCGGAATCCCTCCTTGAGCAAAAGCCCCGCCATCTGCACCGCCTCGTCGTTGGTGTTGGTCATCACACAGACAGTTCCTTCTATCCCATTGTGTCTCAGTTGATTGATAATAGGTGTGTATAAGTTTGTACTCAGGTGTCTGGTCAGATGAACCAGTCCCGCCTCCTGGCTGATTGCTGTGCAATCCCCCTTTTTCATCCGATTGCCTAAACGCTGGATGAAACGGCCGGTAAAGCATACGATATTTTGGCAACTGCGGTAGTTTTCGGTCATCTCATATTGAACAGCTTGGAAATCAGAGATGAACGACTGCATGTATTTGGAATCCGATCCGCGAAACTGGTAGATGTTCTGGTCGTCGTCGCCGACGGCGATCACGCGCATCTCTTCGTTGTGCCGCATCAGGGCGCTCACAAGCGCGTATTCATCGGCATCCATGTCCTGGGCTTCGTCAATCACCAAAACGGTTTTCCCGATCTTGGCAGGCTCGGCCTCGCCGCTTTCCACCAATTCGGCCGCCAACCGCACCACTTGGTCGGCCTCTTCCAGGTTCCCGGTTTTCCCGATCAGGTCGAAGCTGAACGAGTGAAAGGTCTTGATATCGACAAAGTGGGCGGCATTGCCGATCAGCTTGATCAGCCGCTGTTTGAACTCGATGGCTGCGGCGCGGGAGAAGGTCAGCATCAGCAACTGTTCGTGTTTCACGTCTTCCATCAGCAGCAAGGAGGCCAATTTGTGTACGAGCACCCTCGTCTTTCCGCTTCCCGGCCCGGCCGCCACCACAATGCACTTCGACTGCTTATCCTGGATAATTTCCCGCTGATTTTCAGATAGTTCACCAAACAACTGCCGATATTTCTCCACCGTAATGTTCTTTTCGATTTCCTTCGCCCTGTCCCCCTTGAAATATTGGCTGACAAACTGCTTGTGGTCTAACAGAAAATAGTCCTGCACAAACTGCAACGCCGCGCTGTAGTCCTTGACCATGAGATTGGCATATTCTCCAACGATGTGTATCTGCCTGATTTTCTGTTTGTAAAACTCGTCCAACAGCCGGTAGTCCTCTTTTTTGTATTTGTACTTCATGTCGGTCAGGCGGCGGATCTGCATGGCGTTGTAAACCACCATGAACCCGCCTTCCAACTTCAACGCCCCGATTTTGCCGAGGTAGAGCAGCGCCTCTTCCACATCGCCGATGGTGCACGGTTTTCCCGAAGCGTCCATCCGGATTTGTCCGGCGAACTGCTTCTGAAGTTCCGTGACCGAGAACTGCACCATTTTGAACTCGTCGGACGAGTTTTCAGCCTCCTTCGCCGGCAGCGCGTAGAGATTTTCGATGATGAACCGGCAAAGTTCAATACGAAGGCTGTTTTTTCGCGAAACGGTGGCGATGTCTTTGTTCAAGGAAAAACGCACCAAGCCTTTTTCGATGTTCTCCTTTTTCTTGATGTAGGATTTGATGCTCAGGAAAAAGAGGATGGTCCGGATATTCCGAATGCTCGAATCGTGGATTTCGGCCTTTAAGGCACTTTCATTCAGTTCTTTATAGGAGATTTCGATTTCATTGTCCCGGGATGCAGCCATCGCCAAAAGGAACTGTTCGAGCCTGGCGAACGACTCGAACCGTTTCTGGGATTTCTTCTCGTTGTCGGTTTTATGGATCAGGGCGGACATGTCGCGGGAGTCGGCCAGGATTCCCTCCTGCCGCATCAGGTTCACGGCTTGAATGACCTCGGCTTTGGTCATGCCCAGCATGTCGGCCAGATAGTCCACGCGAGCTCCGGATTCCATAGAGCCAGCATTCGCCTTGTATTTACTGGAAATCAAGGATTTGATGATGCGAATAGCCTGCTCCCGTTCATCGTGGGAGAAGAGCGAGGAGTGGTCGATGCGCAGGCGGGCCTCCTCCATGTTTTTGACCAAGATGCCTGTGGCGAACACGCGGGGCACGTTGTTGCCGCGACTGACGTAGCCGGCTTCCTCTAACGCCGCCACCGCCGTGCGCACGCGGGTCTCGATGTCCGCCACCTCGTCGTTCCAACCGGCCTGCCTCGCAATCTCCAGCGCGGAGCAACTCACCGACTTTCGCTGCCGCGTGAGGTCTTTAATGGCTTTCCAAACCTGTTGTATCTCACTGATACTCAGTTTTGTCTGATTCAATAAAATGAAATGCTTGTCCAAGTCGTGGTCGCTGAACAGAATGTAGCATTGGGCGTTGAGTTGCGGGTCTCTTCCGGCGCGTCCCGCCTCTTGCACATAGTTTTCCAGCGAGTCGGAGATGTCGTAGTGGATTACCATGCCCACGTCTTTCTTATCGACCCCCATCCCGAACGCGGATGTCGCCACGATCGCCCGTACCTGGTTGGCGATGAAGGCGTTCTGGTTGGCGATTTTGTCGTTGGAATCCATTTTGCCGTTGAAGGGCAGGGCGGGAAAGCCGTCGCTGGTCAGCTTTTCGGCAATCTCCTTTGTCTTGCGCGTGCGGGAGACGTAGATGATGGTCGGCGACTCGTTGGCGGTCAGCAGGTTGCGTAGATGGTTGTATTTATCCTCCTCTGTTTCGGCATGGATGACGGCGTAGCGAAGATTTGTTCTTGTCGCGGTGGAGGCGAACAGTTCGAGCTCCAGTCCCAATTTCCGCTGGAAATAGTCGCGGATGTCGGAAATGACCTTCTGCTTGGCGGTGGCGGTGAAGCAAGAGACCGGAATGGCCACGTGGTTCCCCTTCGAGTCCTGCAATTTCCGGATGAAGTCGCCGATGTAGAGGTAATCGACGCGGAAGTCGTGGCCCCAAGCGGAGAAACAGTGCGCCTCGTCGATGACAAAACGCACCACATTGCGGGAAAGGAGCAGCTTTTCGATGGTTTTGGAACGCAACATCTCCGGTGCGATGTAGAGGAGCGACACGCTGCCGTCGGCGACCCGCTCGAAGGCGTTTGCGCGCGTGATGGGATCCAGTAGCCCGTTGATGGAGACCGCCTCAGTGATTCCTTTTTCCGCGAGGTTATCGACCTGGTCCTTCATCAGCGACTGTAACGGCGAGATGACCACCGTGAGCCCGTGCTCGTTCCGCCCCGCCATGATGGCCGGGAGCTGGAAGGTCAGCGACTTGCCGCCGCCGGTGGGGAAGATGGTGAGCAGCGACTTGCCATCGACCGCCGCCTGCACCGCCCGCGCCTGCATCGGCTCGCCGTCGAAAGTGCGGAACTCCTTGTAGCCGAAGACGGATTGCAGGTTCTTGTGGATGTCCAATCGTTCGTCGCAATAGGTGCATGATTGGTGGCACGGGGTACTGCAAAGCACTTTCAAGACATGCTCGACGACCGGAAACTGGTGGAGCACCCACGGCGGTGTGATGGAAAAGGCATCGCCGCTGTGGATGAGGGCGAGGGCGTAGGCCAGCTCGACCGGGTGCGCCTTGACGAGCCCGGCGACATCCGCATGGTCGCAGACCAGCCCCTTGAATTGCGCTTGGATAAGTCCGACCAAGTCCTCTTGCGTCTCCTCAACGCCGAGATAGTCAAAAAATCCCTTGAACTCCTCAAAGCGGTGCAGCAGTTTGTAGTAGATGGACCGCAACTCCTCCGGCAGGGCGTTGAAGGCGGAGATTTCATCGTAAAGGAGGTCGCGTGCTTTCAGACTGTCGTTGAGCGGATTGTTCATCTCATCAGTCTGTAACTTATCGTCTTTCAAGAGTTTATGGTATGGTCGGCGGGGAAAGAGGAGCGGTGAAAAATACAACGTGTCGAGGGTTTTCTTGCGTTTGAGGCCGAGAATGTCGGCAAGAAACTTGAGGTCGTGGTGCAGGATGTTGTGGCCACAGAGGTATTCGGCGTCACGGATGAACTTCGCGAACTCGTCCCTCGAAGCCGTGTGCAGTTTCCCCTCCGACTCAACGAACGCCCCGAAATCATGCACTTTCCGCCCATCTAAGGAGACTTCGGTGTCAATAAAGGCGACAACGCGGCTCTTTCCCGCCGATTGCGAGAAAGAATGGCGTATTCGGTTCAGGTATTCCTGGATGCTGGGCATGGGCTTCTGCGCACAAAATCATTACACGGCGCAAAAGTACATTTTTTTCGGTTAATGGGTATTCGGGTTAGTGGGTTAATAGGTCAACATTCCGACGCTACCTTGTATTCTCCCACGGTCATCGTTTCCCGCTCGAACGCCACGCCGACCTTCACGACCTGGCGGCCTTCGGTCTCGTAAGGAAGGGCATAGCCTTTGCTGTTGATCTGGTCCAATGCCTCCTGCGCCGTGCCGTTCGCCTTGAGTTCGAGGACGTAGGTGGTGTCGGGCATCTCCACCACTACGTCGGTGCGGCCGCCCGCGCACTTCACCTGCGTTCGCACATAGACGTTGAGCATCGAGAAGATCAAGTACAGCGACCATTCGTAGAACCCCTCATAGTTCTTCACCTCCTCCAACTTCTTCTGAAAGCCTTCCACGTAGGGCAGTCCGGCGAAGTAGGCCTTCATCTCCTTCATGGCGAGGTCGATGTCGCGCTTTTTCAGGGCGCGCCAGAACTTCAGGGCGAAGCCATCCTGCACGTAGCTTCCGTCCAGCCCGACGTAGGTGGGGATCAGCCCGTCGATGAATCCCGTGCGGACCTCGTTGTTCGGGATGGACAGGATATAGGAGTTGGACTCCCGGTCGTACTCCTTGATGGTGAGGTAGCCGGTTTGGTAGAGCAGCGGCAAGGCGGTATTCATGGCCTCCGGGGGGCGGTCGAAGGCGGTCGCCGAGGCTTCGATGCGCTCCAGCGTGGTGATGTCGGTGCGGAAATGCTGCATCTGGCGGATGAGGAACGTCGGAGTGGCACTCTCGAACCAGTAGTTGGCGATTTTACGTTGGTTGAAGCTTTTGAGCAGGCTGAACGGATTGTACAGGTCAGGCGATTCTTCCGAAAAACGGTAACCGTCGTACTGTTTTTTCAGTTTGTCGTGCATCTCCTCGGGGGTGCATTCGTACTTCTCGGCTAGCATGGCGATGTCGGGGGCCATGTCAGTGGCGAGTTCCTCCTCGGTGATGCCGCAAATGGCCGCATACTTGGCATCCATCGAGATGTTGGTGAGGTTGTTGATGGTGGAGAAGATGCTGAGTTGGCTGAACTTGGTGATACCAGTGATAAAGCAGAAGCGGATCATGGCCTCGTTCGCCTTAAGCTGGATGAAGAATTCCTGCATCACGTTGCGGAATCCGTCCAACAATTCTGGAAGGTGCAGTTTATCCAACAGCGGAGCGTCGTACTCATCGATGATGACGGCCACCTGCTTGCCCGTCTGCTTGTAGGCGCGACGGATAAGTCCCTGTAGTTTCTCGCCGGGGGTTTTCTCGCGTTCATTCGTGCCAAACATTTCCTCTATGGGTTCAAGCATCAGCGACAACGACCGCTGCAGTTCATCCGGTGAGGGTTTGTTCTTGACTGTGCTCAAATCGACATGAATGACAGGATACTGTTCCCACTCCGTCTCCAACTCCATAATCTTCAATCCTTCGAAGAGTTCCTTCTGGCCTTTGAAATAGGAGTCTAATGTAGTGGTTAACAGTGATTTGCCGAACCGGCGGGGACGGCTGAGGAAGACGAAGGGGCTTTCCTTGGTCATCTTCCATACCAGGTCTGTCTTGTCGATGTAGAGGTAGTTCTCTTTTCTCAGCCTCTCAAAGGTCTGGATTCCGACGGGGTATTTGCGGACGTTGTTCATAGCGGACGGTTTAGACGCGGCAAAGGTACATAAATTATGAATACATACAGACGAATGAAACTGCCGCTGTAGTCCCAATCCCTAATCCCTAATTCCTAATTCCACCTTGTATTCTCCCACGGTCATCGTTTCCCGCTCGAACGCCACGCCGACCTTCACGACCTGGCGGCCTTCGGTCTCGTAAGGAAGGGCATAGCCTTTGCTGTTGATCTGGTCGAGGGCCTCTTGCGCGGTGCCGTTCGCCTTGAGTTCGAGGACGTAGGTGGTGTCGGGCATCTCCACCACGACATCCGTGCGGCCGCCCGCGCACTTGACTTGCGTTCGTACATAGACGTTGAGCATCGAGAAGATCAGGTAGAGCGACCATTCGTAGAACCCCTCGTAGTTCTTCACCTCCTCCAACTTTTTTTGGAAGCCTTCCACGTAGGGCAGTCCGGCGAAGTAGGCCTTCATCTCCTTCATGGCGAGGTCGATGTCGCGCTTTTTCAGGGCGCGCCAGAACTTCAGGGCGAAGCCATCCTGCACGTAGCTTCCGTCCAGCCCGACGTAGGTGGGGATCAGCCCGTCGATGAATCCCGTGCGGACCTCGTTGTTCGGGATGGACAGGATATAGGAGTTGGACTCCCGGTCGTACTCCTTGATGGTGAGGTAGCCGGTTTGGTAGAGCAGCGGCAAGGCGGTATTCATGGCCTCCGGGGGGCGGTCGAAGGCGGTCGCCGAGGCTTCGATGCGCTCCAGCGTGGTGATGTCGGTGCGGAAATGCTGCATCTGGCGGATGAGGAACGTCGGAGTGGCACTCTCGAACCAGTAGTTGGCGATTTTACGTTGGTTGAAGCTTTTGAGCAGGCTGAACGGATTGTACAGGTCAGGCGATTCTTCCGAAAAACGGTAACCGTCGTACTGTTTTTTCAGTTTGTCGTGCATCTCCTCGGGGGTGCATTCGTACTTCTCGGCTAGCATGGCGATGTCGGGGGCCATGTCAGTGGCGAGTTCCTCCTCGGTGATGCCGCAAATGGCCGCATACTTGGCATCCATCGAGATGTTGGTGAGGTTGTTGATGGTGGAGAAGATGCTGAGTTGGCTGAACTTGGTGATACCAGTGATAAAGCAGAAGCGGATCATGGCCTCGTTCGCCTTGAGCTGGATGAAGAATTCCTGCATCACGTTGCGGAATCCGTCCAACAATTCCGGGAGATGGAGCTTGTCCAACAGCGGCGCATCGTACTCGTCGATGATGACAGCCACCTGCTTGCCGGTCTGCTTGTAGGCGCGATGGATGAGACCGCTGAATAGTTTTCCCGGAGAGTTTTCCAATTCGTTTTTCCCGTATTCTTCGCATATCGGGTTCATCAGCCACATCAGCGTGTCGCGCAGTCCCTCCACTGTGGTTTCCGCCTTCGCGACGCTCAGATCCACGTGGATGACGGGGAATTGCTCCCACTCCGTCTCCAAATCCATGATTTTCAGTCCCTCGAAAAGTTCTTTCTGCCCTTTGAAGTAGGAGTCCAGCGTGGTGGTCAGCAAAGACTTGCCGAACCGACGGGGACGGCTGAGGAAGATATACTTCATGCGAGTCATCTCCCATATCAAGTCTGTTTTGTCGATATAAATGTAGTTGCCTTTTCTGATTTCCGAAAAGGTCTGGATGCCGACAGGGTATTTGCGGACGGTGTTCATGACGAGCTGGTTTTAATCGCGGCAAAGATACGATTTTTACCTTTTCACAACTTCACTGTTTTATTCGCTCCATCCTGTGGAAGGGGTGGTTGTCGGAAAGTCCTGCGTGGTCAACTCCGCGACAGATACCCGTTTCGCAGTGAGCCATCCAATCCCTTCGCCCGCACCTTTTTCCCGCGCCGCGAACTCCGCGTCCGGACCTTCTCTCGAAAAAATGGGAACATCGCCCGCATTTGGCTACAGATATACAACCGCTGACGCGGTTAGTCGCGGTTCCGACTCATTATGCCCTTGTGGATGCGCTACGGCTCGAACGAGGAGAAACATCACCTCTGCAGATGCACCCTCGGCAACATCACCGCCGACTCCACGGAGTCGTTCTCGCCGCAATGCTTGAAAGAAGGGGAAGAAAGTGCCCGCAAGATGTTGGACTGCGGGCACGAGATTATAAGAAGCAAGGGTATCTAAAGCATATCCGCCATGTTTTTCCACCCAATTAAATTGCCTTTCTGGTAGTGATAAACTTGGGCGTCATTGCAATACCATTGACCGTTTTCGAAGATGACAATACCCCCGAAGAATTTGTCCTCTCCCAAAGCTGTGTTCATATCGGCGATACGCTTGGCCAACGCCTCCGCTTTGTCTTTCACCGCCGAGTCGGTGGCCGTGATACCTCCTTTCGTGTCGAAGATGCCGATGCGTCCGTCTTTCATCTGAATCAGCCAATCGGGGTAAAAAAGCGCGTATTTGTTTTCTGTTGAGTTTAAATACCTGAAAGCCAGATATTCTTGACCATAATCCCCATTCTTAAACCACCATTTGATGTTTTGGTTCGGATCTATGAACATGATGAAATCTTCCTCGTTTTTCCGACCGTTAAAATTCTTTTGAATGTAAAACGGGGTGATCACACAAGCATTGCTCGACAGAGTCAGTTCCTCGTAATCGTCAGTGAAACTGTACGAATCTTGAATCTTGAAAGGGTTGGAGGTACCGCTTTTTTTGGCGCGGGTAACTAATATGCTATTCAAGATAGGACGATAGTCGATTAACGACTGTGTGATGGCTTTCTGGAACACGCTGTTTGCTCCTTTTCGGATGTCGGCGATAAACACTTTGTAGCAAATGATTGTGTTTGGATTGACAGTACTGCGCATCCATACGCGCAACGCTGATTTCAATGGACTCCAGGAACGGGCTATGTTGGAAATCTTTGCGTCATTGGATGTTTGTTCGGCCAACACTTTCATGCAATACATGGTGAAAATCTTTTCCAAATCATTTTCAGAGGTTTCATTTTCCAAATCATTTCCATCGGATAAATGATCGCCGATAGCGTCAATATCGCGAATTTCCACATCCGTCATGATGGAATTGCTAATGACGGGGTTCATGTCAATGCCTTTTGCCGCTACTTTCTTTTGGCACACTTTGTACATGTCGGTATCCATGTCTATTCCAAAGAAGTTGTTAAAGGTTTGGATCATTGACTTTTGAAACTCGTTTGAGTCGGCCAGGTCGCCATAATCTACACGCGACTCGAAGTCGGTTTGCAGGCAATCGGGGAAAGTTATATTCTTGTATTTCAGGTTGGAGATGAATATAAACGGCTTATTTGTGGTGGATTGGTCCGGAATGCCGATTTGGTTGCGGGAATAGTTCGTATAGACAAATCCCGTTTTGAGTAACGGAGAATGAATGGGATGTATGCGTTTCGGTTCGGGAATGCGCAGAATCCTGCCCAAGGTCTGTGTGTAGAAGGTGTTGCTGCCGATTTCCCGGAACATCACCAACACGTGGGCACGCGGACAGTCCCAGCCTGTACCTGCCGCCTGCTTGAAAAGCATAAAGTCTATTTCACGATCATTTTGTGCAATATAAGGGTCTGGCTCTTTACCGTCAAACCAGCTTGAAATACGGCTGTCGGGCACTCCTTTTTTCTTGAGAAAAACAGTAACGATCTCTTCTTTTGTCGGAAATCCTTGCTCTAACAGTTTATGGTCGTCATTGGGTAACTGTATTAGAACCAACGGATTGATGTTCAGATTGTATTTCTTGTATTCATCTACGAGTTCATTCCGTTTTTTGATGGCCATTTCCAACAACATCTCGTCTTGGTCACGACCTTGAAATTGTTTCACATCCTCCTCCGTCTGAAAAAGGATTTTTTCCTTAATCAGCCCTTCGGCAACCACGTCGTCGTGTTTCACCACTACAATGTCAGCTTTCCCAGCGTCCCTTTCGTTCTCAAATTGACCACGTTCGGAAGCATCCTTAAACGGAGTGGCTGAAACCTTGATGATCATCTTGGGATTCAGAGGCTTGATGACTTTTTTCTTTGCCAAATCACTCACGTGAGTGTGACTTTCATCAATGATGAGTACGATTTGGCGACCAGCGGCTGCGGTATTATCCACTAAATCCTCGAAATAATAGCCGCTCTCTCGATAAAGTTGTGGATCGTCAGGACGGCGAAGCACACGGTCTTTCGCATTATGTGCAACCAACTTCTGCCAGTTCATAAACAGAATGTCATTCTTTTGCAGGACGCCTTCGTTGAAATCCGCCACGGTGAGCATCCGACAGTAGTTGTTCGGGAAAAAGAAGTTGCGGAATTTATCGCGGCTTTGCATGGCCAATTTATCGTTGAACGTAATCCATACGAAGGCCACATCGTGTTGCCAATCGGGTTGGTTGACGAGCTGACTGATGAAATTCGCCATCATGAAGGTTTTGCCGCTACCCGTGGGCGATTTGAGCACCAACTGTGCGGGATGGTGTGGCGATGCCCAAAGTTGTTTGAATTTGCGAAGAAGCTCTTCTATTGCGTTTGCTTGAAAGGTATATGGATTCATTTCTTGACAGTTTTAGGGTTATTTTTGGCTTTCGATTTGTTGCATGGCACTTTTGTAAGCATCCAAAATGGCGTTGGGATAGGACTTGACCTCCACGTTGGGCAGATGCATGAACGCATTGGCAGCATCGGGATTGTTGCCCCAACTGAAAATATATACGGTCACGTTTCCGCCTAATTTCTCAATTCCCTGCTTGAAATCTTCGAATTGCTTGAGATCTTCCTGCAAATAAACAGCTGCAAACCTGCCATGGTTGTCGGTGAAAATCTGATAGTAATCGTTTTTAACGATCTCATACAAAGTGTTTTCCGCCAAAGAGACCAGCACACCGGCATTTTGTGCGAGAGAAATACGGTCCTCATCGGACGGAAGCATGATGGGATCGCGATGAGGATTGCCAGTACCCGTGAAGGCCGTTTTGTAGTATTTCAGAGATCCGCCTAAACCGGCGACTTGTTCTCCTTTGGCGTTGGTGTAGCCTTGCATTACACGCCGGTTGCGCTCGTAGGTCACCTCCTCGCAGATGTGCTTTTCGCCCTCATTCTGCTGCACCATGATGCACTGTCTCCTGCCACCATCCTCTTCGTTGAGCTTCAATGTGGCATGCAATGTGGTGCCAGAACCGGCGAAGAAGTCGAGGATAGTTATATTAGGATTATCCCAAAAGGGCATCTTTGCGAGAAATGACACCAAAGATGTTGGTTTGGCATAATCGAAATCACCATCTAAGTCAACTAACTCAAGTTCTTTTTTTGCATCTTCATTTGTTCCAACGCCAACCTCATCATCAATAATATTTGAAGGAACTTTTGTAGATTTTGTCGCTTTTTGAAAACGCGGGGAAAACTGTTTCGATTTAATCAAAAAATATGTTCCATTATTTATTTCTTCCAACAAATTGGTTTGCCCCCATTTAAAATGCCCACTAGCTCGAAAATCGTTCACGTTTGTCCCATTTCGAACAATCACATCGTCCAACAAATGAATTTTATGCCTTTTATTAAATGAATAAATACCGTCTTCTATTCCAAAACGTACAGAACCCTTAGGAAATATTAGGGTTCCCAAAGGATTATCAGAGTTCAACAAAGGCACATCACCACCATCAACATAACCCTGGGCAAAAGTTCTTTGTTGAACATCTCTTCTCTGATAGCAGAGGACAAACTCTAATTTCTTTCTTACTTTATATGATAAAGCTGGCGGCGTACTTGTTCTTTTCCAAAAATATGTTGCTACGAAATTCTTTTCTCCAAACACCATATCACACAGCAGTTTCAGATTCGCTTGCTCGTTATCATCAATGGAAATAAAAATCACTCCGTCCTCGCTCAGCAGATTTTTAGCTAATTCGAGGCGTTTCTGCATAAACGAAAGCCAGTAGCTGTGGCGTAATGGATGGTCTTTGGGTACGGGCGTGCCGTCGGGATATTCCGTGAGGATGCGCTTGTCCTTGTAGGTGAAACCGTCGCTGCCCGTGTTGTAAGGCGGATCAATGTAAATGACATCGATTTTCCCCTTGTGCGTGTATTGCAGGCAGGTGAGTGCGTGATAATTATCACCCTCAATCAAGACGTGTGTCGGCTTCTTACTGTCATCGGTGAACGATTTATCTTTCACCTCCTCCAAGACGGGGATTTTGTTTTCGGAGGCTTTTTCAAATGCTTCGGGCACGTCAATCCAGGTGAGGCCGTAGCGATGCTCCTTGAGCTGTTGGTTCAAGTAGCCGTTCTTTTTTTCCAACTCCCGGATACGGCGCAGGAGTTCCTCTTCGTGTACAGTCATTTTGGCGAAATTTCTGTTGCTGATGAATGATTGGGTTGTCGATTTCAAATAAGTGGCGCGGGCCACTTGTCCGCAACAGAGGTGTCGCCAAACACCTAAACCAAAAACAAGATAAACCCACGCCGTGGCGGTGGTTATCTTTTATTGCTTTTGGTTTTTATTCTACGGATAAATTTTGGCGAAATTTCTGTTGCGAGAATAAAAGCTAACGCTCTAAGTATATGTTAATTAAATGCTTATTCTGTATTTGGCAGATTTGATTGTCAGCTCCACTGTTTCTGTCCGGCTTGCGAATGCGGGTGCTGTTTACATCCGACAGCCGCTGAAATTCGTGTTGATTTCAGACGGCAAAAATAGCAAAAAAATGGACAAAAAATGCAGAAAAACATTAGAAAAAGGCAAAAAAAAGAGACGCCGCCCCGCGACGTCTCTGCATGTACGCATTAGAAAAAAAAGTGATTCGCTATTGCTTCGACTGCAGTGCCCGGACCGCCTTCGCCTGCTGTGCGCTGACGGGCACGAAAGGGTATTCCGTGCCGGCAAGATGCTGGGCGTAGTCGAAGTACTGCGCCAGCACCGTCCCGTCCGACTTCCGGCGGAACAGCCGCACCAATGCACCTCCGTGAACGGCAGGTTGGACGGACAATTCATCAGTGTCGCCGTTCAAGAATGCTAATATTTGCGTCTGGCACTCACGCGGAACCAGGACTTCCTCCAAACGGAACACGCCGGTCTGCCCCTCCAACTTGTAGCCGTGTCGGAAGAAGGGGGCGAAGGCCAGCACACAGGCTATCCAGCACACCCCGAAAGCCGTCCAGCTGCCGCCAAGAACCGTCACGAGCACCCCGGCGGCGACCAGGATTCCGAGAATCAGCCAGTCGGTCCACAAAAAGACCTGTTTTGCCGTATCCTTCGTCATATCTTCTGAATTAGCAGCTGCGCCTGGTCAGCCGGGAGTTCCACAATGTCGGTGACGGTCTGGAAGCTCAGTTCCTTGTATTCGGACAGCCGCGCGTAGGCGATGTCGGCGGGGGCGTTGAACCACACCTCCAACAGGACGGTGCCGCCCTCGTTGCCCTGCACGAGCTTGGGCTCCACTTTCTTGCCGCTAAGAAAGTCCAAGAGGGATTCGCGGCAGTTGTTGTTCAGTTCCAGGCTCTTTTTCTGCAACGGTATGCCTTCGCCGTTCAGCTTGTAGCCGGATTTGTAGAGGATGAGGGAAAGTATGCCGCAGAGGAAGATGCACACCCCCGTGGCCTTGTGCACGAAGAACAAGGCTATGCCGGCCAAAATAATGCAGCCGGAGATGATGAGGTCCTTTTTCGCATGGACCTTCTTGAAATTGTTTTCCATTTTTTTAGTATTTTGGTGAATGAAATAATGGGTTAAGGGGACATACGCCACCGCACATACGGACAGGCGCACGCCAAGAGGCCGTTCATGGGGATGACGGCTCGATAAAAAGTGGATGAATGGAAAACGGTCTAAATCCGGATGCGCCGCAGGGCGAAAAGGTAGCGTTCGGCGGAGAATGTGCCGGCACAACCCTTGTCGCAGACAGTGCGGTAAGGATGCCGGAGAATGCGGACCACTTTGCCGTTGCGGAGGATGTGGAAATGACTATGGAAAAAGCTGTTCGTCCGGCTGTTGGCCGAATGCGGGCGCACATTCGGCGCGGCGCTTTCCTCCTCGCCGACCGACAGCAGCGACTGCGCCGAGCTGAGCAACAGGTCCTTGTTCGGCAGGTTGTCGGCCGAGAGCCGCTCCGACACGGGCTGCGCGACGACGGATCGCCCATCGGTGTGCAGACCGGGGCGCACGCCGTCCGTGACGCCGCCGAGAAGCAGCGCCCACAACACGGAGAATATGCCGATCAGATGTCGCATCGTTTGTTTCGTTTGACGCGGCAAAAGTACATTTTTTTGTGATTTGTGATTTGTGAAATGCACGTGTCATTTTGTTTATTTCTGGGCGAAACTCGGCTTAGGGGGCGATGTTTCCAAGCGTCGCAAAGCTGCTTTCAAAAATCGCCCTCACACCGACGGCGTGATGAACACCCGCCAGGAACCGTTTTCGTCTTTGTCGATATAGCCGTTGCTTAACATCGTTTGAAGCATCTTCTGAATGGCGGAACGGTTGATGCCTATCGCTTCCTGTAAATACGAATAGGTGGCGTTTTTTTCAATTTTCAGCTCGCGAAGGATTTTGGCATAGTTGGCAGAACGGAATACAACACGCTCGCCGTCGTACCACCAGATATTCTCACCTTTGTCTGTGACAAACAGCACATCGTTCTCAACCTCATGGGCAATCAGATTTTCCATGTATTTGAGAAACGGACGAATGTTCTTTAGCGAGGCATTTGCACCATCGTGCGGAGCCGCTCCCACAATCAAGTCGGCCTGGTGCAGAGCCTCCAGATATTCTTGCTTTGATCTGCTGCGTACCACAATCATCGGATATCCATGTCGCGACAGGATAAAGTTGAACATCAGACGGGCGATGCGCCCGTTGCCATCCTCGAACGGGTGAATGCGGATGTAACGGTAGTGGAACAGCACGGCCAGCTCCACGGGCGACAGCTTTCCTTCCTCTTCCGCCTTGTTGTACCAATCGACCAGGTCGGTCATCAAGGCCGGGGTCTCCTCCGGCGAGGCGTACTCGAACCGGTCCCCATAACGGGTGATCACGCTGTTCGGACGGGTCTTGTACTGCCCTGCGTGAACGGTGTAGCTCGTCTGCATCCCACCAGGGAGGTTGCGGTAAACCGTGTAGTCTTCGCGTAGCAGGGTGTGGTGCAGTGTCCTGATGAAATTCTGTGTAAGCGGCTGTTGCGTCTCCAATGCCTCAACCGACATCATTTTCAAACCGACATTGCTGGCCTTCATCTCTTCATAATCACGGAATTCCGCCGTTCCTGCCACTTTGCCGAACAACAACAGCAACTCCGTCTGCCCATACGTCAGCGTATTTCCTTCAATATGATTCGAATTGTAGTTGAAATCCACCGTAAACCTTCGACTCAACCTGTTCATGTCAACCTCCGACAAGGGTTGGACACTTTGCCATTTTTCCAGTGCCGCTTGTAATTTTCTGTTTTCCATACTATAACCGCATAAATATTTACCACCGATTTCAGTGGTAATCGTACCACTGAAATCGGTGGCAAAATTACACTTTTTTTTTGATTGTCACACTCATGCGGAAAAAAAAGTACCTTTGCCGCCAAATAAAAACCACTATGAAACTTGCGGAAGCATTAAGCATCAGGAAAGACTTGCAGAAGCGCATCCAGCAGATCGGGACGCGCATCCAGAACAACGTGAAAGTGCAGGATGGCGACGAGCCGTTGGAGAAGCCAGAGGAGCTGATGAAGGAGCTCGACGCGTGCCTCGCACAGCTGGAGGAGATCATCTGGCGCATCAACGCCACCAACATGCAGACGAAGAACGCCGACGGGGTGACGCTGACCCAGCTGATGGCGCGCAAGGATGTGCTGACCATGCGGGTGGGCACCCTGCGCAACGTCTTCGAGACGGCCTCGGCAGGACAGGACCGCTACTCCCGCTCGGAAATCAAGACCGTGACGGTGATCGATGTGAAGGCTCTCGGCAAGCAGGTGGACGACAGCTCCGCCCGTCTGCGCCAATTAGACATGGAGATCCAGGCCTTGAACTTCCAGACAGAATTGCTATAACGACAGTCCCCCGCATCTGTAGGGCGAACCGGAAAAACCGATCTTCCGATCGCTATCTGACCGCTGCCCGGAGCCGGCAGCACCCGTTCCTTTCGAACATCACGGCGCAGGCTCAGCACGTTGTCACCCGAATGCACGGCTCAGGCCGCACGGCGCACTACCGACCGGTTGACTATGGATGTGGGGGCTGTTTTATTGTATGTTTTTGCCGCCGAATTTAAAGACAGTTAATGTTCTTCTATTGCTCCGTGAAAACAAGATAGTAAGCGTCGGCGGGGTTGCCGACACCAACGCTCGGGGTGTACAGGTAAACGGCCACCTTCTTGGACGAGTTTCCATAATAATGTTGGAATTCCTTCTGCCGGGAAACGCTCTGCCAGATGTATTTCAATTCGTTCTCGTCAGTGACGGTCTCGTAATGGCCGCCATCGTTGATGAAGGCGATACGATCTTGTCCGGGATAGGGGAGTCCGTTGTCCATCGGCAGACCGGCACGGAAGTTGTTCGGGAAGTTCAGCTCGCCGCAACCGTTCCAGACGATGGAACCGTCCATCAGCAGGTTGTCGGTGTTGCGATAGAACAGTTTGATGTAGCCGAAGTCGCCCGGCGATCGATATTGCGAAACAAACGGGATTTCGTTGCCGGAGTTGAGCTTGTCAGTGACATTCAGCGCATAAAAACCCTTGTATCTGAAAGTGAGATAGTCCACCTTGGAAATTAGGACATGTTTCTGAAGGTCTGATTGTTGCAGGTCGCTCTCGGTAAAGTCGTTGGAAGGCTGCCCGGCAAGGTGGTTGATGATTTGCATGTAAACGCCACTGAGATCGGGCATCAGCACCAAACTGTATCGGTTAGCGTAGAAGTCGTTTCCATAGAAGCTGGCGGTTAGGCCATCAGCAAGAGGGACGGGTGCGAGGGCATCGAGGAGTGCTTCGGGACTATCGAAGTGCTGGTTCCCGTTTTCCCATCCTGTGCAGAGGTTGAAAGATTTTCGGACTAAATTTGTGTATGATACTGAGTTCCGTATCTCGTTCATCCATTGCACGAAACCTGGTTTCAAAATGTCGAAGTCACTGTCTTTGAGGGTCAGTGCGACATTGCCAGTGGAGTAGATTTTCGCCTCCTTGGTGACACCGTTCTCCGTTTTCAGGAACTTGTTGCCATCTCCGGCAACAAAACCGTGTTCGGTCAGCAGGGCGGAAGCCTCCGACAGCGACTTGCCGATGCAGGCCTTGAGCAGGGTGAAGTCGTTGGTGATGGGCTCCGGCACCTCGGGTGTGTATTCGATGGGCTGCGGCTCCGACGGCAGCGGAACGATAGGCTCGTGTGTACAAGCTGAGAAAAATATGACCAGAATTATCCCGGCCAATAATGTAATATGTTGGGGTATATTCTTTTTTCCCATTTTTGTAAATTTTTGATGCTGCAAAAATAAGGTTTTTCTATTATAAATGGATGCAAAAAATTAAAAAGGTTACATTTGTTATTTTCCCCTCAACCAGCTCTTCAATGCCCCGCACTCCCGCAGGAAAACCTCGCGACTGACCACCGTATTTTTATGCTTTTGATACAGTTGCTGCAAAAGATCATCGACTTTCGCATTGTTGGATTTCTCCAAGCGATAGGGAGCAGTGTTGTAGATGGCGATGGACGCGTCCTGCGGCTCCACACTGCGGATGTCGGCCACGGTCAGCCGCTTTTCGGCAAGCTTCATCGCGTATTTGTTATAGCTCATCTGCTCTTTGTAACCGCGCTCCCGACTCTTGAGGAATTGCAACTTGATGTATTCGTCCAGACTTTCGCTCAGGGCATAATCCCGATGTCCGAAAAAGAGGCTGTTTCCCCACCATTGATGCGCCACCTCGTGCGGTATCCACGAGAAATCGGGCATCATGGTATAGACATCGTAGAAATAATGGCCGAAGATGATCATGTCGCGCAACGACTGGCACATCACAAATTCGGGGTCGCCAATTTCCACGATGTTCATCGGATTCTGCGAGAGCGAATCGTTGAAAAAGGAACTGTAGAAGCCGTAGGAGTCCATGAACTCGTTGTAAAATGCTTCCGTATAAGAGGTTGTGTCGCTGGCTGTGCGGTAGAAAAGGAATGGTCGCGTCGGACTCACCATCTCTTTGCAGGTGTAGTTCTCTTTCGGCAGCAGTATAAGGTGCAACTCATACGCTGGTGTCATTACCGTCCCTCCGATAAGATAGTAGCTCTCCGCCTCGATACGGACAGTCGCCGTCAGTAGCTCGCTGTTGCGGTACGGGTACCAGTTGCCCTCGCGCCGCAGCACGATGGCGCCGTCGGAAGCGCGGTAGTCGGCCAGCGGGACGTTGTAGGCGAAATCCGCCTTGACGGGATTCCCTGCGAAGGAGATGGTGTCGCCGTTGCGCCGCCAACCGTCCATGCTAAGAGAGTCGATTCTGATGGTCTGCGATAGTAAGAGGTGGTTCCGATAGTTGTTCTCGTGGGAGAAGTAACAGGTCCCCGACACCCGCATGGTGTCACCGTCGATATGGCAAGTCAGGCTGTATTGGTTGTAGTTCACAAGCGCCGGGTGAATGAGGATTTCGGTCAGATCATAGCCTGCGAGATAGTTTTCAATAGGCCCCAGATTGGCACGCTCACGCCGCTCGGCCAGATGTTCGATGTCCGCAATGGGATAGAGTGCTATGATACCGTCCTGACCATGAAATTGGGTGCCGTACAGTTGCGGTTTCCTTTGATAGTTCAAGTCGCGGTCGGTCATGTAGGCAATCCACGTAAGGTCAAAATCCCCAGTGTCGGCGGCAGCTTTTGCCTGTTCTAGGAACCAGTGCAGGAACTCTGGCGGCTGGTGCTGCGCGATAAGCGAGGCGAGGTCGCAGCATTTGTAACCGACCTTGGACAACGTCGGGAACCCGCGTTCGGCTATCAATTGCTTGAGTCCAACGAGATTGGCGGCGTCCACCTCATGGATAACCCGCCACACCGAATCGTTGCCCACTTCGCTGTCCAGCATTCTTCTCGCATTTTGGTCAGCGTCCGACATCACCTGCAAGTGCTCCAGATAGACTGAGTCAGGGACTTGCTGTCTCATGTATCGGTCGGACAAAGTGGGAATCCAGTCCGGGTTGTAGTCTCCGGTGTCGGCGGCGGCCTTGGCTTGCTCCAAATACCATTGAAGGGACTCTGTCGGCAAGAAATACGCAAGCACCGAGGCATAGTCGTTGCAGTAGTAGCCCACCCTGGTGTATGTAGGGAAGCCGCGCTCCGCAATCAGTTGCTGGAGTTCAGCGGCATTGGAAACATTCACCTCGTTGAAGGCACTCCAAGCCGAATCGTTACCTCCGTTGTTCAGCAAATCCAGTGCGGCCATATAGCTTCTTTTCATGGTCAGCAGCCGGTCTTGATAGATGGAGTCCTGAACCCCGCGAGGGGAGACAATGGCGACAATCTCACCCCAGTGCTCAAGCGTGTCCGCCTTCTGCTTCTCGACCATCTCTTCCAAGAACTTCATGTCGCAACATTTGTTACGGGCTATACGGAACATCAGAGCTTTTGACTCCTCGCTGTTCGAATTGAGATGATTTGTTAAAACATTATAATAAACAAGATCGAGAAAATCGGTTATCCCATACACCGAATCCATCTTATGGAACGTCTGGTAAGCCGTTTTGTAGTCTTGGTTTTGGTACGCCTCATACCCCGCGGTCTTTAATTCGTCGTAAGATGGGACTGTGGGGTGGTGTTGCGCCTGCGCCGAGAAGGCAAGTATTACGACAGAGAGTATCAAGAGTCTCTTCATGGTGTTTCATTTCGGTGACATAATACTTTAATAACGAATAATTAGGATGAAAAGTATTCTCGTTGAATACTTTTCCCTTTTACATTCGCTCTGTCGCACAAACTGGGCATTTCGTTACATAGAAAATGTTTTTTTGTTTTTTTGTACTTTTGCCGTCCGTTTCAAATACTTCTATTATGACAGAAAACCAACAATATAACGAATCGGGTCATCCCGCCTCCCTTTCCGAGGAAATCCTTCACCGCCAGGACCCTGCGCAGGCTGAACACCTGAGCCGTTTCTTCAAGACAGGCAAGGGCGACTACGGCGAGGGCGACAAGTTCCTCGGCATCAAGGTGCCCGTCGTGCGCGAAATTGTCAAGAAGTGCTGGCAGTCCGTCTCCTTCTATGAGCTGGAGGCCTGCGTCACCTCCGAATACCACGAGATGCGACTCGCCGGACTGCTCACGTTAGTGCAGTTCTTCAAGGCGGCCAAAGGTGACTGCGGGCTGCAGCAGCTGAACGTCAGTTTCTATCTGTCGCACCTCCAATTCGTGAACAACTGGGATTTGGTCGATCTCACCTGCTACGAGATCCTCGGTGTTTGGCTCCTCGACAAGGACCGCAAGATGCTGTACGATATGGTGGAGAACGGCACTACCATCTGGGAGCAGCGCATCGGCATCGTCACCACGATGCAGTTCCTGCGCCACGGCGAGCTGGACGACACCTACGCACTGGCGGACCTCATGTTGGAGAAGCCCGCGCCCCTGCACGACCTATTGCAGAAGGCCACCGGCTGGCTCCTCCGCGAGGCGGGCAAGCGCGACGAGCAGCGGCTCCGCGACTGGCTCGAACCCCGCCGCGCCACGATGCCCCGCACGATGCTGCGCTACGCCATCGAACGGTTCCCGGAGGAGGAGCGGAAACGGATGCTGGGACGGTAAAACGAGCTGTCTTTCCCTGTCATAGGGCTCTTCTCAACCAGATTCTAAATTTTTGTCATAAAACGATAATCATAAAATGACAAAAAATAGAATTGGCGAATTAACTTTCTATGAATTAGACTGTTGCTTTTGCTTCCGACATCACTTCAACGCCTCTTCAAACGTGACGTGCACCACGTCGCCGAAACTCTTCCCGATTTGCTTGCGGATGTCCTTGCGGACGCCGATGATGAAGCAGGGCGTCCCCATTCTGACGATCTGGCCGTCGTAGGGCACGCCGTCGAAGGTGGCGTGGACGGCAAGACGCCCCTTGCCGTACAGGGCTTTGATGTCGAAGGGGACTTCCACGTAGGCGGCATCCATGTTCTCGTTCTGGAGAATCACCGCGTCGAATTCCATTTGCCGGGCCGCCCGCTCCTGCCCGTAACACGCCTCGAACTTCCGTCTCAGCGCGGCTTCGTCGTCGATGGTGCGGCGCAGGGCCTCCAACCGCTCGGCGTTGGGGGAGTGGTCGAACCAGAGGTGCAGGTAGCCGCCGCGGCCGTACTTCTCGCGCAGGTGCTGCACCATCCGCCCGAAATGCCCTTCCCTGTCTAATTCAGGATAGTGCTCCATGCCGTACTGCACGGTGCGGCGGATGATGGTATCGGGGTCGATGAAGCGGTCGGCCTCGGCCACGATGCGCCCGTAGAGACTGCGCGGCGCGTGGCCGGAGGAGGCGCGGTGGTCCTCCACGGCTTCCGCCATCGTCTGCAACTGGCTCTCCGAGAACCACTTCCGCAGCTCGTTGTCGGCAAGCAGCATCCGCGCCGACACCTCGTGGTGACGCTCCCTACCCTCGCACAGCCCGATGTCGTGGTAGGCGGCGATGACATACACCATGGCCGCATCGACCTCTAACTGCGCCGCCAAGTCCATGCTCTGCTCGATCACCATGCGCACGTGGTCGCGCCGGTGCGCCTTGTCGAACCCGTCGTACAGCGGGATGATGTTCGCCTCGACATAGTCGCGGATTTCAGGGATTACCAGGTCTTCGTCGTTGACAGGTTTGTTGCTCATTGTTGAGGGAATATGATGCGGATAAGATACGATTCAGTCGATTGGTTCAGTGGTCGCAAGACCTCTTCAGCGTCCTCCTGCAAGACATCCTCCATTTTTTTGAGCATAACACTGCCTGCAATCCCGCAAACAACAAAAATCACAAATATTATGAAAAACAAAACGCTCACAAATTCACAATTTCCTAATTCTTAACTCTCATCTCTAAACTCTCAGCTCTCAACTCCCAATTTCCTTTGCCAAAAACTCCGCCGTGAATCCGACGCCTTGCTTCACAATGTCCTCCGGAGTGCCGGTGGCGACCACTTCACCGCCGCTGCGACCGCCTTCGGGTCCCATGTCGATGAGCCAGTCCGCCATTTTGATGACATCCATGTTGTGCTCGATGACGATGACCGTGTTTCCCTTCTCCACTAAGCGGTTGAGCACATCCAAGAGGATGGCGATGTCCTGGAAATGCAGTCCGGTGGTCGGCTCGTCCAATATATATAAGGTATTTCCGGTGTCCTTTTTCGACAGTTCCGAGGCGAGTTTGATACGCTGCGCCTCACCGCCGGAGAGCGTGGTGGAGGGCTGTCCGAGTTTCAGGTAGCCGAGCCCCACGTCATCCATCGTCTTGAGCTCGCGCACGATATTCGGGATATTCTCGAAAAACTCGATGGCAGAGTGTATGTCCATCTCCAAGACATCGTTGATGGACTTGCCCTTATAGCGGATCTCCAGGGTTTCGTCGTTGTAGCGCTTTCCCCCGCACTTGTCGCAAGTGACATACACGTCGGGCAGGAAGTTCATCTCGATGGTCTTCACGCCGGCGCCCTTGCACTCTTCGCATCGTCCGCCCGACACGTTGAAGGAGAATCGACCAGGCTTGTAGCCGCGGATTTTGGACTCCGGCATCTGGGTGAAGAGTTTGCGAATGTCCTCGAAGACACCCACGTAGGTCGCCGGGTTCGAGCGCGGCGTGCGCCCGATGGGTTGCTGGTTAATGTCAATAATCTTGTTGATATGCTCCAGTCCCACCACATCCTTGTAGGGCAAAGGTTTCTTTTCAGAGCGGTAAATATGGTGATTTACAATGGGATAGAGCGTTTCGTTGATAAGGGTCGATTTGCCGCTGCCAGAGACGCCAGTCACGCAGATGAGCGTTCCCAAAGGGAAATCCACAGTCACGTTCTTGAGGTTGTTGCCGGTCGCGCCCACGATGGTCAGCCACTCGCCGTTGCCCTTGCGCCGTTTCTTCGGCACCTTGATTTTCTTCTTCCCTTTCAAGTAATCGGCTGTCAGAGAACCACTTTTGAGAATTTCCTTGTAGGTTCCGGCCGCCACGATTTCCCCGCCATATTCGCCAGCCGCAGGCCCCACATCCACGATATAGTCGGCAGCCTTCATCATGTCGCGGTCGTGCTCGACCACAATGACGGAGTTGCCCATGTCGCGGAGATGCCGCAGCGACTCGATGAGGTAGTGGTTGTCGCGCTGGTGCAGCCCGATGCTCGGCTCGTCGAGGATGTACATCACGTTGACGAGCTGGGAGCTGATCTGGGTGGCGAGCCGTATGCGTTGCGCCTCGCCGCCGGAGAGCGAGCCCGAGGACCGATCCAGGGAGAGATACTGCACCCCCACGTCACAGAGGAACTCCAACCGGAAGGTAATCTCGCGGAGGATTTCCGTCGCGATGTGCCGCTTGGCCGGATCAAGGTGCGTCGGCAGTTTGCGGCACCACTCCAACAGCTCCGACATGTCCATGTGGGAAAGCTCGGCGATGTTCTTGTCGAGGATGCGGAAGTGCAGCGATTCGGTGCGCAGACGTGCGCCGTGGCAGTGCGGGCACGGCGTGGTGTTCACGAACTGCGAAATCCACTTCTTGAACGACGCCGGCATGTTCTCCTCGTTGAGGTTGCCGAGGAAGTTCACCACGCCCTCGAAGGTCTTGCGCATAGGCGAAAGCCCCGCCACTTCGCGCTTCACATGCAAAATCTCGGTGGTGCCATACAGCACCGCGTTGAGTTGCTGCTCGGTCAGCTTCTTGATGGGGTCGGACATGGAGAACCCGTATTTCTCCGCCAAGGCATCCAACGTCCTGAACAGCAACGTGTTCTTGTATTCGCCGAGGATGGCGATGCCGCCCGCCTTGATGGACTTGTTCTTGTCGGGAATCACTTTGTCAATGTCGATTTCGGTGATAAGGCCCAGGCCGTTGCAGTACTCGCACGCGCCGTAGGGCGAGTTGAACGAGAAGGTGTTCGGTTCCGGCTCAGGATAAGAGATACCCGTGGTGGGGCACATCAGGAACTTGCTGTAGTTCTTCACATCCTTCGACTCGTTGTCGAGGATCATGATGGCGCCCTTGCCGTATTTCATGGCAATTTGCACGCTGTTGGCTAACCGCTTCTGCGAATAGTCCGACACGGTGAGGTTGTCAACGGAGAGCTCGATGTCGTGGATTTTGTAGCGATCGACCTGCATGCCCATCATCAGGGGCTTCATCACGCCGTCGATGCGCACGCGGGTAAATCCCTGCTTGCGGATGTTTTCGAACAGTTCGCGGTAATGGCCTTTGCGCCGTTTCACCACGGGAGCAAGGATGGTGATGGAGGCGCCTTTGTAGCGAGTGAGGATGAGGTCGATGAGCTCCTTTTCAGAGTAGTGGACCATCTTTTCCTCGGTGTTGTAGGAGTAGGCGTCGGCCACGCGGGCGTAGAGCAGGCGCAGGAAGTCATAGACCTCGGTGACCGTGCCCACGGTAGAACGCGGGTTCTTGTTGACGGTCTTCTGCTCGATGGAAATCACTGGGTTGAGGCCGGAAATCTTGTCAACGTCGGGGTGCTCCATGTTGCCGATGAAGTGACGGGCGTAGGCGGAATAGGTTTCCATGTAGCGGCGCTGCCCCTCGGCATAGATGGTGTCGAAGGCCAACGACGACTTGCCGCTGCCGCTGAGTCCGGTGATGACCACCAGCTGCTGCTGCGGGATAGTGAGGGAAACGTTTTTAAGGTTGTTCTCGCGCGCACCGGTCACGACCAGAGCGTCCTCCGCCAGTTCATTCATGTCCTTTTTCACAATAGGGTCTTGGTTTTTTACAGGGCGGCAAAGATACGATTTTTTTCACTGCCAACGCCCCGCTTTCCGGAATCCCTTCGCCATAATGGTCAAATCGGTCTGGACGCTATAACTCCGAAGGTATATCTCCTCAATGTGTCGAATCATTTCATCAGAAAAGACGTTGCCGGGATAGGCATCAGCGGGATGGAGTACCCCGGGCGCGAGCAGGTGCGCGGAATCCGTTGACTCAACCTTCACCCCTACCCAACTTTTCGCCCCACGAAGCACGGCGAAGATGTTTCGCACGAAGCCGGCCCGATTCTCCACGAACCACACACTGACGGGAAGGGAGAGCAGCAAGACCAGCGAAGCCACAACATCCCAAGCACGCTTTTGACGGCGTGACCGCTGTTGATAGACCGAATGCAGCGGAAGCGTGTAGGGGTCGTCCGCCGTGAATATGTCATTGCTCCCGATGAGCGAAAGGCTGTCCTCGGGAACTATCTTGAACTCCAACTGCCTGTCCTGAAGGCGATTCATCCAGCCGATGATCTGGTCTGCGGGAATGTCGCGGGAACAGAAGATGACCTCGTTCACTTGATAGATGGTGAGCAAGTCCTCCAAATCGGCAACATGCCCGATGTAAAGGGGACCGTCACCCTCACGGCTGTCGGTGGAAACCAGCGAGACCGACTTCCAGAGGGGGTTCATCGACTGCACCATGTTGAGCACTCGCTCGCACTCCTGCGGGCTGCCCACGATGGCCACGCGCTGGCCTTGCCGCTGGCTGTCAATCTCCAAGAAGCCTGCCTTGGCAAGCAGAAGCCGCAACACGTTCACGGCGAACAAGGTCCACACCGCACCCATCACGACCACAGCGCGGGAAAAGCGCATGGTTTCCGGCAGCAGGGCGTAAACCAGCAGAATGGCCACCGTGCCCAGCACAACGCCACGGTTGAGGAATTTCCGGCTGACCGGCTTGCGGTAGCCGCCGCACAGCCACACGGTCAACTGCCATGCCAACGCATAGCTCGGCAGGACGAGATAAAAGTAAAAGTCGGGGAATGCAGAGTTGCGCTGATACAGCACCGTGTGGTCCCAATACTTGGAAAGGGCGAAAAGTCCCGCGAATATAAGCAGAAAATCAAGCAGCGGAAGCAGAATGCGGTCAACGAGTCGCTTCAGCGCCGCCAACGACGCCCGGAACCATATCGCAAAATCAATGGCCACATTGAAGACCTTCGCGTTGTTCGCCGAGAAATGCTTCCGCGCAAAAATCTGCATGGCCTTGTAAAACACATACACATAGTTCAAGCTCCCCTTTTTGGTGCTCTCCCCTTTGTAATGAATGATGCGCGTCTGCGGAAAATAGTAATTCTTGTAGCCGCCTTTCAGGATCCGGTACGAGAGGTCAATGTCCTCCCCGTACATGAAATAGTCCTCGTCAAGCAGGCCGACCTGGTCCAGCACCTTGCGCCGCATCATCATGAAGGCGCCGGAGAGAACCTCCACCTCGTGGGTCTCGTCCTCACCGATGTAGGTGGCATGGTAAGCCCCGAACTTCTTGGACTTTGGGAACAGCTTCGAAAGGCCAAAGAGTTTGTAGAACGATGATTTCGGATATGGGATGCCCCGCTTCGACTCGGGCAGAAAACGGCCGCGACCGTCCACCATCTTCACGCCGAGACCGCCGCAATCGGGGGTGGCATCCATGAAGGCAATACACTTCGCGAACGTGTCCTCCTCCACAAGCGTGTCGGGGTTGAGCAAAAGGACATACTCGCCAGAGGAGACGCGAATGGCCTGGTTGTTGGCTTTCGCAAAACCGACATTCTCCTGATTCTCAATAAGTTTAACCTGCGGAAACTTATCCTTCACCATTCTCACGGAATTATCCACCGAATGGTTATCAACCACGTAAATCTCCCCCTCAATGCCGCGCATGGCCTTCAAAGCCGCCGCCAGCGCCTGCTCCAAAAACGCCGAGACGTTGTAGTTTACTATGACGACGCTTAGTTTCAACGGTTAGTGGGTTAGTCGGTTATTGGGTTAGTCGGTTATTGGGACACATTATACATTGTACATTATACATTGTACATTAAAAATACGCCAGCACAGTCTTTTTGGAGACGACTTTTTCGCCTTTGCTGACGGCGACGGTGGCGGTTTTGGGGAGAAAAACATCCACACGGGAGCCGAACTTGATCATGCCGACCTCCTCGCCCTGCTCCACATGGTCGCCGACTTCGGGATAGCTGATGATGCGGCGCGCCACAAAACCGGCGATCTGCCGGAAAAGCACCTCCACCTCGCCGTTGCGCACCACCACCGTGTTGTGCTCGTTGTCAACCGACGACTTCGGCAACTTGGCGAGGGCATATTTGCCGGGATGGTAGGCGGTGTAGGAGATTTCGCCCGTGATGGGATAGCTGTTCACATGCACATTGTTGATGGACATGAAAATCGATATTTTCAGCCGTTCGTCCTTGAAATACTCATGCTCGAAGGCGTTGCCCACATACACAATGGTGCCATCGGCGGGAGAAAGCACCCCGTCGTCCACCTTGTTAACCACGCGCGTAGGCACCCGGAAAAAGCGCAAAATCAGCACTCCGAGGGTCAGCATCACAGCAAAAAAGATGACATTGACCCACCAGAGGTGCGCCAAGAAAAGCACATAGCAGAGGGAGGTCAGCAATATGGTGGCGAGGCTGACAAATATGATCAGCTTCCCGGCTTGATGGAATTTCATGCCTATCACCCCCGCTTATTTCTTATAAAGAATATAGGTATGAGTCGGAATATTTCCGGTCTCGGAGGAGCGGGTCACGAACTCGCGCGGATAATGTTTGTCGTTCATGTAGTGCATCCCATCGTAGCTGTAGGCAACGTCCACTACCTTGGAAAGGTTTCCGGCCACCATCGTCTCGACATGCTCGGCGGTCTTGAGGTTCAGCGTGTAGCCATCTACGCCGGCGTATGCGAACGGCAGGCCGTAGAACGGGTTGTAGGACTTGGGGTCGTACTGGAAGGTATGGGTCACCACCGTCATGGCCGTGGGGATTTCCTCCACGTATGAGGAGATGTTTTCGTATTTCTTGTGCTTGCCCGGGTCGTAGGTGAAACGGCGGACGGAATAGATCTGCAAATCCTTCGAACCGCTGTTGACCACAGCTTCGGCGAGCTCGCGGTTTTCGCCGAACACTTTATAATAAAGAGGAAAACTCTTGCTTTTTGGACGAATAAAGAGGCTGTCATAGAACATGCGGTCAGCCATGGTCTCGATGTAGTCGATGCGGCCCTTCGCCGGATCCTTCTTGTCCGTATGGCGGTGGAAGATATACTCCGCACGCACTTGGCCGTCAATCGTGTAGGTCATTTTATCGACCAAACGGTCGGTCCACTGGAGCGTCACACTTTCGGTGAAGAGCTCGCCGACATGCTCGATCTTGCTCACCGTGTTGTCCTTGTTGTAGGTGAACTTGAAGGAGTAGGCGCTGTCGATTACAATCTCCTGCAGCTGTTTGTCCTTGCTGTCATAGACATAGCGTTCGTTGGGATGGTCCCAATCGCTGTTGCTGCGATACCAGATTTTGCTGATCTTGCAAGTGGGGTCGTAGAGTTCCTCGTCGGGCTTGCAGCCAGCGAAGACTGTTGTCAGGAAAGCCACCACCAAAAGGGGTAAAACGTATTTTCTCATAATGCACTAATTTTCTTAAAATACGGCGGCAAAGATAAAAAATCCTTTGATATGTCGAAAAAAAAAACACCGATGCATTTTTGGCGGATTATTTTAGAGGGACAAAAAAAAAGTGTATTTTCGCGGCCGTTTTTATTGTATCACAAAAACTCCAAAAAAGTATGGAATCACAAGAACTTCTTCACCCGGAAAATTCTGAGATTCAGAACAATGAGGTGAGCCCCGTGGTCTCCGAAGAGACCCAAGCCGTCAATGAAAATGCAACTCCCGCATCCGCAGTGGAACCTGAAATCGCGGAACCCGTAGCGGAACCGCAAACCGAGACTTCCGCCGGAGCACCCCAGGAGAGCCCTGCCGAAACCCAGCCGGAAGCCGCTGAAGCTCCTGCCGAGAAACCCGCCGAGGAGCCTGCAAAGCCCGAGGAGACACTGGAGCAGGTGGAGGCCGAATACGCCGGCTTCGACCTTGAGAAATGCGTCGCCGAACTGGAGAAGCTGGTCGAGGAGCGCGACTTCAACGTCATCAAGCAGCGCGTGGGCGTGATCCGCGCCAAGGCCCTCGAGTTCCTGCGTGAGCGCAGACGCGAGCGCCAGGCCAAGTTCGAGGCCGAGAAGGCCGCCGCAGAAGCCGCCGCCGCTGAACTCCCCGAAGGACAGGAAGCCCCTGCCATGCCCGAGTTCCACAACGAACCCGACGAACTCGAAAAACGCTTCAACACCGCCTTCCAAACCTATAAGGACAACAAGGCCGCTTTCATTGAGGAATTGGAGCAACAGAAAATCAAGAACTTAGAACTCAAAAACAATATCATCGAGGGACTGAAACGCCTCCTCGAAACCGAAACCAACCTGAAAGTCCTCAACGACCACGTGAAGGAGTTCCAGGAACAGTGGAAGGCCATCGGCCCCGTGCCGCAAACCGAATCCACCAACCTCTGGCAGAACTACCACTTCTACATCGAGAAATTCTTCGACATCGTCCGCATGAACCGCGAAATGCGCATGCTCGACTATAAGAAGAACCTCGAAAGCAAGCTGCAAATCTGCGAAAAAGCGGAATCCCTGCTCCTGAACGACTCTATCAACCAGTCATTCAACGAACTGCAGGAACTCCACCGCCAGTGGAAGGAAATCGGACCCGTGCCGGACGACAAGAAAGAGGAGATCTGGGAACGCTTCAAAACCGCTTCCGACCAAATCAACCAGCGCCGCCGCGAGCACTACGACAAGCTCTTCGCCGAGGAGCAGAACAACTACAACGCCAAAGTGGTGCTCTGCGAACAGGCCGAGGAACTCGTGGCCAAACCCATCGAGCAGGTCTCCGAATACAATGAGGTCGGCGACAAGCTGACCGAGCTCTTCAACCTCTGGAAGACCCTCGGCCCCGCCCCCGCCAAACTCAACGACGAGATCTGGATGCGCTTCAAATCCACGCTCGACAAGTTCTTCCAGCAGAAAAAGGAGCATTTCCAGCAAATCAAGGACGTGCAGATGCAGAACTACAACCAGAAGCTGAACCTCGCCATCCAGGCCGAGGGCATCGCCGACCGCACCGACTGGAAACAGGCCACCGACGAGATCCTGGCCCTGCAGACCGAGTGGAAGAGCATCGGCGCCACCCCGCGCAAATACTCCGACCAGGTGTGGAAACGTTTCCGCGCCGCCTGCGACAAGTTCTTCGAGGCCAAAGCCAAGTTCTTCAACACCGTCCAAGGTGAGGAGAACGAGAACCTGCAGAAGAAAGAGGAACTCATCCAGAAAATCCTGGGCTATGAATTCGGCGAGGACCGCAACGCCAACCTCGACGCCATGAAGGCCTACCAGAAAGAGTGGCTGGAAATCGGCTTCGTGCCGCGCGCCGACAAGGACCGCATCTACACCGAATACCGCAACGCCATCAACAAGCGCTTCGCCGAACTCAAAGTGAGCGCCGACGACATGCGCCACAACCGCTACCAGTCCCGCATCGACGACATCATGCGCAACCCCAACGCCGACAAGCTCATCGACAAGGAGAAAAACTTCCTCACTACCAAGCTTGCCCGCCTGAAAGACGATATCGTGCTGTGGGAGAACAACCTGGGATTCTTCTCCAACTCCAAGAACGCCGAAATCCTGACGGCCGAGTTCCGCAAGAAAATCGAGTCCGCCAAGAAAGAGGTCGCCGACCTGGAGTACAAAATCAAGATGATGAACAACCCCAAGGCAAAGGACGAGGCCGCTGCCGAAGAGAATCCGGCCGCCGACGCACAATAAACTATGACTATGACTATGACTATGGACTATAACTTTGAACTTTGAACTTTAAACTTCTGACCTTGAACCTACTCAAATGATCAACATCAACGATATAGTCTAAGTTTATGTCAAGAAGCATTATCATCTTTTTCGCACTTATAATATCTGTTTTGTCTGCAGTCTCTCAAACGGAGGCTGCAGACAAAATTTTAGGTACATACTACGTTTCAGACGACACCTCCGACGAAGACTGCAAGGTCAAGATCAGCAAGGACAAGTCGGGGACCTACAGCGGCCGCATCATCTGGGTGAAGAACCCGAAGTTCAAGGACGGGACGCCCAAGCGCGACATCATGAACCCCGACCCGGCCAAGCGGAACACCCCCGGCGACCAGATCCCGCTCGTCTTCCATTTCAAGTACGACGCGAAGAAAGACCAGTGGGTGGACGGCGAAATCTACGACCCCGTGCACGGCAAGACCTACAAGTGCAAGATGTGGTTCGAGAACGACAAGACCCTGCGCGTGCGCGGCTACATCGGCATCCCCGCCCTCGGCCGCACCATGACCTGGAAGAAGCTGTAGCGACTTTGGCTGTTGGCTCTTGGCTCTTGGCTGTTGGCTCTTAGCTCTTTGAAACCTGAAACCTGAAACCTGAAACTTGAAACTTGAAACCTGAAGAATGGAGAAACTGAACATCCGAATTGACAAATGGCTGTGGATGGTGCGGTTGTTCAAGACCCGCTCCATCGCCACGGAAGCCTGCAACGCCGGCAAGGTGAAGCTCGACGGCGACAATGTGAAGCCCTCCCGCGACGTGCGCAAGGGCGAGGTCTATGAAGTGCACATCGGCTCGCTGCGCAAGACGGTGGAGGTGATCGACACCCCGAAGAGCCGCGTCGGCGCCCCGCTGGTGCCGCAATACTACACCGACCTCACCCCGCAGGAGGAGTACGACCGTATGAAAACGCTCAAGACCCAGGAATTCCGTCCCCACGGCCTCGGTCGCCCCACCAAGCGCGAACGCCGCCAACTCGACTTCATCAAGGAAAACTATTTCGATGAGTGATTTGTGATGAGTGATTTGTGATTTGTGCAAGGGGCCGCCCCTGTTTCCGAGGTCCCATTTTCAATTATCAATTTTCAATTATCAATTTTCAATTCTTCATGCTGATTATCCTTGCCGCTTCCCTTTTCCCCGTCGTGCTGCTGATGGGGTACATCTACAAACGCGACACCTTCAACCAGGAGCCGTGGCCGCTGCTGCTGAAAGCGTTCGGCTTCGGTGTGCTGGCCGCCCTCATCGACATGCCGGTGGCCAGTGCCACGCAGTTTCTGGTGCCGAAACTTTTCAACTCGCCGGGTTGGGACGCGTTCCACACCGCCTTCTTCGGCGCCGCCTTCCCCGAGGAGTTCTGCAAGCTGCTGATGCTCTACCTCTGCATCTGGAAGAACCCGAACTTTGACGAATACTACGACGGACTGGAATACGCCGCCTTCGTGGGGTTAGGCTTCGCCGGCATTGAAAACTTGCTGTACGTCTTGCAGGGCGGATTAGGACTGGCCGTCGGGCGCGCCATCTTCGCCGTGCCCGCGCACTTCTTCTTCGCTATCTTCATGGGCTACTTCTTCTCCTTGGCACGCTTCCGCTACGGGAAACGGAGAAGATACTTGTTCCTCGCCTACATCATCCCGGTCGTTCTGCACGGCACCTACGACTTCCTGCTGATGTACCGCAACAACCTCTACGAATCCGACGCCATGCAGGAAATCGACCCGCTGACCGGAATCCTCTATGCGGTGTTCCTCGTTTTCTTCTTCTTCGTTTGGCGCTTCGCCGTCAAACGCGTGAACAAAATGTCAGGACAATAAACTTACTAAACTTACTAAACTTACTAAACTCAAATAGAGCTTCGCATCGGCTGCATCAGCTCCGAGAGCATGTTCTTGGCACGCATGATTTGGATTTTCACGTTCGACAGGGTGAGTCCGAGCCGTTCCGCAATTTCATCGTACGCAAGGTCTTCGTAATAGCGTAACTCAATGACTTTCCGATACTTGTCGGGTAATTCCGACACAGCGGCACGTAACATCTGCAGGCGTTGCTTGTCGATAATCTCCTCCTCCGGGGTGCGTTGCATGTTGTCCTCGCTCTGGTCGATGATGGAGGTGGCGTTGTCAGTATAAAGGTCTTCCTCGAAATATTGCGGCATGTTGTTCTTCACGCGCAAAAAGTCGATGCTATTATTCAGCGCGATACGGTAAAGCCAAGTGGAGAAGGCATATTTCGGGGTGTATTTGTCCAAGTAGCGGAACGCCTTGCCGAAAGTCATGAGGGTCAGGTCCTCGGCATCGTCCTTGTTCTTGACCATACGCACCAGCATATAGAAGATGCTGTCGCGGTAGAGGCTCATCAGTTCGGCGTAAGCCTGCTGGTCGTTGTGGTCCAACGCCCGTCGCAGCAACAGATAGTCTCGCTTCGCCTTTTCGGTTTGACAGGTCTCGTTACTCATCGTTTCGCGATTTTGTTGTGTTGCAATTTAGCCGAAAGCCAGTACAGCGGATTCAGCAGGGAAAACAGCAGGTCGTAGAACAGCAGATGCGGGATGACCGTCTTCTCGCTCAATTTCTTGGCCGACAGCCCCATGACCACATACATGCTGGCGATGCGCACCACGGCGATCCCGGCCGTAATGTAGAGAAGCAACGGAATGTGCAGGGCGGCGAGAATCGAAAGGACGAGGAATACATAGAATAGCAGGTTGGAGAGTTCATAAAGGCCAAGCATAATCCTGTTTTTCAAAGAGTTGTACTTTCTGGTAAAGAACAGGCTCACCTTATGCAAGCGCCAGTGGCTATACTGCGGGATATGCTGACGCACCGTGGCTGCCTCGGCGGCATACTCGATGGCGGTGTTGTCGCGGGTGGAGGCGCGATGGATGAAGATGTCCTCCTCGCCGTAGAGGAGATGGTTGTAGGAGATGAAGCCTCTTTGGCGGTAGAAGAGCGGCCGCACAAAGCCCACGTTGTTCAGGTCGCCCCTGTAGGTGGTGTGCAGCAGGGCGTGGGAGAAATACTGCACGGCGCCGACGAGGTTGTCGTAGTGCAGGAAATGGCTGTAGGGACCTTTCTTCTTGGCGAACGTGTTGTAGCCCAGCACAATCTTATGCTGGAACTGGAAGTTCTCGGCCATCATCGACAGCCACTGCGGGGAGGCGGGCTTGCAGTTGGGCGAAGTGAGCAGGATGTGGTCGTGGCTGGCGCACTTGATGCCCATGGAGATGGCCATCTTTTTGCCCCGGCTGGTGGAGACCGCCGTGCTCAGATCGACAATCTTGATGTTCGGGTAACGCTCCTTGTACTCCCGGAGCGCCTGCAGCGAGTGCTCGTCGCGGGAACGGTCGTTCACAATCACGATTTCAAAGGAGGGGTATTGCTGCTCCAGCAGGTTAGGGAGCGTCTGCAGCAGCTGGGCCGCGTCGTCGCGCACCACCACCACCACGGAGACGGGAACGTCGCGGAAACCGATGGTCGTCTTTTTCCGATGAAAGGCAAAACGACCATAGATGACGTAGTAATAGACTAATTGAACGAGAGTTATAACGCCAAATACAATTAAAATAGCCAATGCTACTTTGGTAATTTGCATTTTACAATTTGATTTAGGTTAATAGTTTGGCTGCAAAAGTATGTTTTATTTCGATAAAAGATGTATTTTTGCCAAATAAAATATAAACAACTTTACGAACATAACTTTATGAAGTTCACGCTCCAAAAAGAAGACGGCAAAAGCCGCGCACGCGCTGGGTTGGTCGAGACCGCGCACGGCAAAATCGAAACCCCAATATTCATGCCTGTAGGCACCTTGGGTGCTGTCAAATCATTACATATCAGAGATTTGAAAGAGGATGTGAAGGCCCAGATCATTCTGGGGAACACCTATCACCTTTATATGCGGCCCGGCATGGAAGTGCTGCGCGAGGCCGGCGGACTGCACAAGTTCAACGGCTGGGACCGCCCGATCCTGACCGACAGCGGCGGCTTCCAGGTCTTCTCGCTCAGCCACCGGCGCAAGATAGACCCGCAGGAAGGGGTATGGTTCCAGTCGCACATCGACGGGTCACGGCACCTTTTCAGCCCGGAAAAGGTGATGGACTTGGAACGCACCATCGGTGCCGACATCATCATGGCCTTCGACGAGTGCACCCCCTATCCGGCCGACTACAACTACGCCAAAAACTCCATGGAGACCACCTTCCTGTGGCTGAAACGCTGCATCGCCCGCTTGGAAGAGACGGAGCCGCTCTACGGCTACGAGCAGACCCTGTTCCCGATTGTGCAGGGCAGCACCTACAAGGACCTGCGCGTGAAGTCGGCAGAGTATGTGGCTTCGGTGAACTGCGACGGCAACGCCATCGGCGGCGTCTCCGTGGGCGAACCGACGGAACTGATGTACGAAATCACGGATGTGTGCTGCCAGGTGCTCCCCAAAGACAAGCCCCGCTACCTCATGGGCGTGGGGACACCCGCCAACATCATCGAATGCATCGCCCTCGGGGTCGATATGTTCGACTGCGTGATGCCCACCCGCAACGGGCGCAATGGCATGATATTCACTTGGGAGGGCATGATGAACATGCGCAACGAGAAATGGAAACACGATTTCACCCCGTTGGATGCGGCCAGCGACCTCTTCGCCGACCGGGAATATACCCGCGCCTACCTGCGCCACCTCTACGTCTCCGATGAAATCCTCGGCCCGATGATCGGCAGCATCCACAACCTGCACTTCTACCTCGACCTGGTGACCACCGCCCGGCAGAAAATCCTCAACGGAACCTTCGCCACCTGGAAAGACGAAATCCTGCCGAAAATCTCCCGAAAACTGTGAACGGGTTTCAAGTTTCAAGTTTCAGGTTTCAAGTTTCTAAGCTCTAAGCTCTAAGCTCTAAATTCTACGCTCTAAGCACAACGGCCGAGTTGGTGCCGCCGAAGCCGAAGCTGTTGCTCAGCACCGTGCGCAACGGTTTCTCCACCGTCGCAGTCGCAATGTTCAGCGGAGCAGAGTGTTCGTCAGGGTTCTCGAAATTGACGTTCGGGGCCACGAAACCATGGCGCATCATCAGCGTGCAATAGACCAGCTCGCTTGCGCCGGCCATCCAGCATTCGTGACCCGTCATGCCTTTGGTGGAACTGATGAGCGCAGGTTGCCCGCGGAAGATCCGATCCAGCGCAATGGCCTCGAAGCTGTCGCCCTGGGGCGTGCCCGTGGCGTGGGCGTTCACATAGTCGATGTCGGCCGGGGTGACACCCGCCATCCGCAGGGCGCGGGTCATGGCCGTATAGCTGCCATCGTCGGAGGGCTGGGAGATGCCGCCGCCGTTGGAGGAGAAACCGTAACCGGCCACCTCCGCAAGAATGGTCGCGCCGCGCCGCACCGCACTCTCATAGCTTTCCAGCACAAGTGCCGCCGCGCCACCGCTCGGCACCAGGCCGTCACGGTCGCGGTCGAACGGACGGGAGGCCTTCAGCGGCTCCCCCACCCTCTTGGAAAAGGTGCCCAACGCATCGAAAGAGGCCATCGCATACGGGTTCACCTCCTGCGCCCCGCCACACAGCACCATCTCCTGCAGCCCCTGCCTGATCAGCAAGTAGCCCAGTCCCACCGAATGGCTGCCGCTGGCGCACGCCGCGCTCACCGTGAAGTTCACGCCGCGCAAATGGAAGATGCTGCTCAGGTTCATGTTCACCGTGGAGTTCATCGACTGGAAAATCAGCCCGGAGCCCAACAGCGCCGTGTCGGGCCGCTGCACCAGCTGGCGATCGGTCTCGATCACGGGCTTCGCCGACGAGTCGTTGCCGAAAATCACGCCCACCTCGTTGGCAAGGAGATACTCCTCATCGATGCCCGCCTGCGCAAACGCCTCTCGCGAAGCCATGTACGAATAGGCAGCTTCTTGCGACAACCCTGCACGCAAACGTCTGTGCAATAACGGCTTAAGTTCAGGTTCCGGCACAATGCCCGTCAAATCGGACTGATAGCCGTATGCCAAACGGGCCGGGTCGTTGCCGATGCCGCAGCGCCCTGTGCGCAACGACTCCACAACCTCTTCCTGCGACGTGCCGATGCACGACCATACACCTACTCCGGTGATAACAACTTTATGTTCCATATTCGAGTTTCAAGTTTCAGGTTTCAAGTTTCAGGTTTCAGGTTTCAGGTTTCAGGTTTCAAAGTTCTAAGTTCAAAGTTCATAGTCATAGTTCATAGTCATAGTCATAGTTCATAGTCATAGTTCATAGTCATAGTCAAACATTTTCTTTCAATACAACCATCTAATACACAATATTTTCCAAGACTTTTCCAAACAAAAAAAATCCGATGCAAAGGTATAAAAATTGTCCATATTGGCGCAAGGCGATTTGCAGAGGAGGCCAATCCCTGACAAGTCGCACGGCAGGCCTTGTTGTTTCAAATATTTTTATATATTTGCCGCTCCCCTGAACAAGGGGCGTTTTTTATTTTATAACATTGATTATTAACGATTTAGAAATGAAAAAAAGCTTCATGATTGCGAGTGTCGCGGCACTCGGCTTTACTTTTTTGACCGCTTCCGCGAATGCGGCGGTCCCTGCGAAACCCAAAAAGCCCAAAAAGCAGACCTCCGGCGTGACGGCCTCCAACTTGGACAAGACCGTGAAGCCCACTGCCGACTTCTACCAGTACGCCTGCGGCGGCTGGATGGCCAACAACCCGTTAGGCGACGAATATGCCCGCTACGGCAGCTTCGACGTGCTGGCCGAGAACAACCAGGCGCAGCTCAAGGAGCTCGTGACCAAGATCGCGGCGCAGAAGAACACGCCCGGCTCCATTGAGCAGAAAATCGCCGACTTCTACAACACCGCCATGGCCACCGGCGACCTCGAACGCAACGGCGCCAACCCGATTCAGCCCGAGCTCAACACCATCAACAATCTGAAACGCAGCGATTTGAGCAGACAAATCGCCCAGATGCAGCTCAGCGGCACCAGCCCGTTCTTCGCCCTGTTCGGCTCCGCCGACCCCGACAACAGCACCATGACCATCGCCCACATCTGGCAGTCAGGCCTCGGCATCGGCGACCGCGACTACTATTTAGACAAGGACCAGCAGAACATCCGCGACGAGTACGTGAAACTGGTGGCCAAGATGCTGGGCATGTCGGGCTACAGCACCATGGCCGGCTTCAAGGGCGGCGAGACGGAAATGGCCGGACGCATCCTGGCCCTGGAGACCCTCCTCGCCCAGAACGCCATCGACAAGACCGTGCTGCGCGACCCCTACCAGACCATCCACAAATGCACCCCGGCGGACTTCCAGAAGATGATTCCCGCCCTTGACATCAACGAATACCTCCGGACGCTGAACCTGAAGGTTGACACGCTGAACGTGAGCCAGCCCGACTACATCAAGGGCATCAACAACGTGATCAAAGTGGTCGATTTCGACGTGGTGAAGGCCTACCTCGCCTGGAACGTCATCCGCAGTGCGTCCTCCTACCTGAGCGACGAGTTCGTGAACGCCAGCTTCGACTTCTACGGCAAGACCCTCTCCGGCCGCAAGGAGAACCGTCCGCGCTGGAAACGCGTCATCGACAACATCGACGACTGTCTCGGCGAGGCCGTCGGCCAGATGTACGTGAAGAACTACTTCCCCGCCGAGGCGAAGGTGCGCATGGAGCAGTTGGTGAAGAACCTGCAGTGGGCGCTCGGCGAGCGCATCAAGGCCTCCACCTGGATGACCGACCAGACCAAGAAGAACGCCCTCGACAAGCTGGCGGCCTTCAAGGTGAAGATCGGCTACCCCGACAAATGGCGCGACTACAGCGGCCTGGCCATCGGCACAAGCAGCTATTACGAGAACGTGCAGAACTCCCGCCGCTTCGACATGGCCTACAACCTGAGCAAGATCGGCAAGCCCGTGGACCCCACCGAGTGGCAGATGACCCCGCAGACGGTGAACGCCTACTACGATCCCACCACCAACGAGATCTGCTTCCCGGCCGGCATCCTGCAGCCCCCGTTCTTCGACATGAACGCTGACGACGCGGCCAACTACGGTGCCATCGGCGTGGTGATCGGCCACGAGATGACCCACGGTTTCGACGACCAGGGCCGCAACTACGACAAGGACGGCAACCTCGCCGACTGGTGGACCGAGAAAGACGCCGCCACCTTCAAGGAGAAGGCGCAGCTCATCGTCGATCACTTCAACAGCATCGAAGTGGCTCCCGGCGTTTATGGCAACGGCGAGTTCACCCTCGGCGAGAACATCGCCGACAACGGCGGCCTGAACGTCTCCTACACGGCCTTCCAGAAGGCCAAGAAGGACGGCCAGATCAAGGGCGTGATGGACGAGTTCACCCCCGAGCAGCGCTTCTTCCTGGCATACGCTGCGGTCTGGGCCGCCAACATCCGCGAGGCGGAGATCCTGCGCCGCACCAAGAGCGACCCGCACGCCCTCGGCCGCTGGCGCGTGAACGCCACCCTGCGCCACATCGACCCCTTCTACGAGGCCTTCAACATCCAACCCGGCGACCCCATGTGGATGGCCCCCGAAAAACGCTCCCACATCTGGTAAGCATTATTATTGGTTTGTGTTAGTGTGAACTATCAACAAGATACTATACAGAACAACAATCCCAAAAGGGCTGAAAGCCCGACCTATGTCAACCCAGGGTGAGCACAGCGAGCCCTGGGATCATCAAAAAGAAATATATGACAAACAACAAGAAACTCGCCGTCATCGCATTCGGCGGCAACGCATTACTGAAAAGCAAACAGAAAGGCACCTATCAGGAGCAAATCGACAACGTCACGGAGACCTGCCGCAACCTGATTCCCCTGATCGAGAACGGATACGACATCGTCATCGGCCACGGCAACGGCCCGCAGGTGGGCAATGTTATGCTGCAGCACAAGGCCGGCAAGGAGACCTTCCAAGTGGAGGACATGCCCTTGAACTTCTGCGTGGCGGAGACCCAGGGCTCCATCGGTGCCCTCATCGAAGAGGGCCTGCGCCACATTTTCGCCGAGAAAGGCTGGGACAAAGACACCGTGACGCTGCTCACGCACGTGCAGGTGGATGCCAACGACCCGCTTTTCCAGAACCCGACCAAGCCCGTGGGACCGTACGTCACCAAGGAAGAGGCCGAGCAGTACCATGAGGAGACCGGCGACATCTACCGCGAGGATCCCAAGGGCAACGGTTGGCGCAAAGTGGTGGCCTCCCCGAAGCCCATCCGCATCCAGAATGTCAAGCTGGTGAAGCAGTTGGCCGAGCAGGGCATCATCGTGGTGACCGTCGGAGGCGGCGGCATCCCCGTGGCCATGAAGGACGGCTACCTGAAGGGGGTGGAAGCGGTCATCGACAAGGACTTGGCCTCCGCACTCACCGCCGTGCAGATCGGCGCCGACGAGTTCTACATCCTCACCGACGTGCCTAAGGTCTATATCAACTTCCGCAAACCCGATGAGAAGGCCTTGGACACCATCACGGTCTCCGAAGCCAAAAGATACCTCGAAGAGAAGCACTTCACCGAAGGGTCCATGGCCCCGAAGGTGCGCGCCGCCATCTACTACGTGGAGCAGAGCGGCAAGACCTGCATCATCACCGAAGCCGGCAAGTTGCAGGACCCGAACTGCGGAACAAGGATTATCGCAGGATAATCCAATTGCAAAAGGACATCACCTATGAGCAACCAAAACGAACACCAGCCCCGCCGTATCGCCGTGCTCGGCTCGACGGGGTCTATGGGCACGCAGGCATTGGAGGTCATCGCCCTCCATCCCGACATGCTGCAATTGGAAGTCATTGCCGCCAACTCCAGCGCGGACCTGCTGATCGAGCAGGCGAAGAAATACCAGCCCAACATCGTGGTGGTGGTGCAGGAGGAGGCCTACCGAAAGGTGAAAGAGGCGCTTGCCGACGAGGACGTGAAGGTCTTCTGCGGCGAGGAGTCGCTGTGCGACGTGTGCGAGATGGACTGCGTGGATATGGTGCTGTCGTGCATCGTGGGTGTCGCGGGGCTCAAGCCGGCGTTCCGGACCGTGAGCTGCGGCACCCCGTTGGCCATCGCCAACAAGGAGACCCTCGTGGTGGCTGGCGAACTCATCATGCGCACCGCGCGTGAGCACAATGCACCCGTATTGCCCGTAGATTCGGAGCATTCGGCCATTTTCCAGTGCCTTGCGGGCGAACACTACAACCCCGTGGAGAAGCTGATTATCACCGCTTCCGGCGGCGCGTTCCGCGGTTTTTCCAAGGAACAATTGGAGAAGGTCACCCTCAAGGACGCCCTCAAGCACCCCAACTGGAGCATGGGCCCGAAGGTGACCATCGACAGTGCAAGCCTGATGAACAAAGGACTGGAAGTCATCGAAGCCAAATGGCTCTTCAACATGCCGCTGGAGAAAATCGATGTGGTGGTGCACCCGCAGTCGGTCATCCACTCCATGGTGCAGTTCGAGGACGGCTCGGTGAAGGCGCAACTCGGCGTCCCCGACATGCGGCTGCCCATCCAATACGCCCTCTCCTACCCGCTCAGACTGCCGCTGCCCTACGAGCGGCTCGACTTCACCAAATACAGCCAGTTGACATTCGAACAACCTGATCGTGAAGTGTTTACATGCTTGGACATGGCCTACAAAGCCTCGGCAGCCGGTGGTGGCATGCCCTGCGTGATGAACGCCGCCAACGAGGTGGCCGTCAAGATGTTCATGCAGGAAAAAATCAAGTTCACAGACATCCCGCGCATTATCGAGCACGCCTTAGCCACGGCCCCCAACGTCAAGCCGAAAAGCATCGAGGAGTATATCGCGCTGGATGCGGAGACGCGGCAAAAGACAGAGGGCTAACCCCTAACCATTCTATTTCAGATGTATCAGTGCCGCTGCGCCCAACACAGCCGCATCATTTGCCTGTAATTCAGACAATTGGATGGAGATTTTGTCTTTGTAGATATAGAGTAGGTTCTCGGCGAAATAGCGGCGCAACGGCTTCAGCAGGGCTTCGCCGGCGCGGGTAGGACCGCCCATGAGGAAGAAGGCCTCCGGGGAACAGAACGACGCGGCGTTGGCCATGCCGATGGCGAGCCAGTAGGCCGTCACCTCGTAGGTTTTGAGCGCCAGCGGGTCGCCCGCCACAGCCATCTCGCCCACATCCTTGCACGTGAGGTCGCTGCCCTTGAAGTTGTCCGTCCACTCCTTTTCCGCAGCCAACTCCTTATAAGTCTGTACGATGCCGCGTGCCGAGGCATACATTTCCAAACATCCTTTCCGCCCGCAACTACAGAGCCTGTCGCTGAGCGGATTGACAATGGCGTGGCCGAGCTCGCCAGCCATGCAGCCATGGCCATGGATGAGACGGCCATCGACGAAGATGCCGCTGCCCACGCCGGTACCGAGGGTGATGGTCACAAAGTGCTGGAGCACCTTCGCGCCGCCGTAGATATGCTCGCCGAGGGCGGCTGCGTCCGCGTCGTTGGAGAGCGTGACCGGCAGACCGAGGAGGTCCTGAAGCATGTGGCAGATCGGAATCTCCTCCTTCATGCGCAGGTTGGCAGTCGCCGCCCCGATGCAGCCGGTGTCGAAATGGGCATTAGGGGCACCGATGCCAATACCGGCGACCTCCGCGAGGCCGTTCTCCCGCAGCAGCGCAGTGACGGCCTCCGCCATATCCAAGATATAGGGATGGTGGTCTTCATACTCGGCTGTCTTCAAAATCTTGTGTTGCAGCACCTTGCCATCGGGGTTCACAAGCCCGATGTCCGTGTTGGTGCCGCCGATGTCAATGCCAATGGCGAGATTGTTCATAATGAGTGGTTCTTAATGATAACAGGGCGCAAAAATACTTCTTTTTCGGATGCGTCTCTCTTTAAATCAAATCTTTCAATATGTGCCGCCGACTGTCCAACTCTGGTCTAACTCTATGGTAACTCTATGGTAACTCTATAGCAACTCTATGCAAACCCTATTCGAATTATACCTCTTCTTTAATTTTGTGCAACTCTATTCTCTACTGTATTGTATGTTTGGCGTAGTTTTCATAGTGTTCACTGATTCAGGTTGTCGCTTTTACGTCTTGCGACTGATCCAGGTTGACGGGGTGCATCCGCTCTCTGTTCACAAACCCGATACCACCCCCTGGCTCATCAACAAGATAACGCTCCTTAATCTGCGGCAGAATCTCGAGAGCCGTATTAAGGGTTCCTCCTATCACATCGTATGCTTTTTTTGATTCGTTCAGAAAATCGGAAGGTGTCCGGACGTATGTAATATGCGTGCAAACGCATCCGTTTCCCTTCGCAATAAATGTGGTGTGGTAACATTCATTATTGACATAGTTGGCCAGCACTGCCTTTCCCTCTAAACTGATTTTATCCCAATCGTCGTCAATGTTGGCGCAGTCAACAATCATAGTCCGGAAAAAATTCTCATCTATTTTCCAAAAATAGGATCTATAGACCCGGTCATTCATGGTGTATTCCAAAACGCCCTCGTTCTTTTTGCACTGGAATCCTTCCTCGTTCATCTTGATCATCACCTTTTTCTCCAGGTCCGCAACAGTGCGGATGCTGAGCACAAACAGGTCGAAAAGGTAAGCAATTCCAAAACACAGTACTAACAGTGCAATCATAAATCCGAAGGAGAAGTCACCCATCGTTTCTGTAATGGCGGCCATCAGGGCGATATAGATGATGCCGGCAACCTTGTAGAGGTTTTCTTTTTTCATAGGGGTATGGGAATTAATATTTATGAACAAACACTTATTTGTTGTGACAGGAAGAATTAAAATCTAATCCAGATTCCAATACATCACCTCCATCTCTTCATCGTCATAATCGCAATAGGGATCATAGCAGAGTCCTTCGATTGCATCGCAATAGTCGGAATAAACATCCGCTTCATCCCAACCGGGGTGTTCTTCATACTCTTGTGCTTGTTCGAAACTGGTAGTATTACCACCAAAGGTTCTATCATTTAGATAAAACTGATGGGATATCCCGTCTTTCACCACGCGAGTGTCGGAACGCCCCCTACCGAGAAAGTTCCAAATGGCATCGAACTCAGGTGACAGCACTTCCTCTCCTTGCATGTCAATGATACCCCACTTGAACTTGCGACATTCTTTGTCGAACACTTTCATGCGAGCCAATCCGTGATCGAAGCCATCAATCCAACTGTATTTGCCGAAAGGCACTATTTCGTTTCCTGCATCGTCCAGGACAGCCCACATACCTTTTCCACTGTTCACGACCCTAACATTGCCGTATTGTTGGTTTTTCAGATATTTTTCCATAAGATGAATGGTTAATGACATTTGCAAAAACAGAACTAGAAAACTGTCATAATCATGACCATCATTAATAGAATCTTTCTTAAACAAGAAGTATATACTCAATTCTTCTTCGAAAACATTCTGTTTTTTCTTGTTCGTATTCACCCGAATCTATCATCTTGTTTAACAAAGACACCATTTCTTCTTTCAACCCCATTTTACATGCGTAATCATCACACTGCATTTCTTCCTCATCTCCATGAAACCAAGCTTTCTTTTCATGAAAGAATAGTATTATGTGACCCACTTCGTGTGCAACAGCGGCTAACATCTCCGCATCGGTAAGGCAGAGTCTTTTGCACATTGATACATTAACAATTATTTCCGCGTATGTGCCCGATGCATTATAAGACCCTTTATCCAGATAATATCCAAAAGCATCATTTTCCCTCATCACATCCTCTGCAAAAAGTGAATCATAATCATGTACTATTTTGATTTGAAATTGCATCAACAAATCACAAATCTCTATAGCTTTTGAACTATATTCTCCATTAAAAGAATCAAATGCACTAATTCCAGTACTATTAATTATCAGTTCGTGGTTTGTCATATGTATTGTCATCCATTAGTTTAGAACACTATTATAATTGTTCAGAAAACCGTATATAATTCGACTTCTTATCTCCTAAAATATTGTCCGGATTCAACCCATAAATCTTGTCACAGAGATTCTGAACCATCTCTATGAAACTCATCGCGTAATCGAAATTTGATTTTTTCGCCAAACTGTCAACATCTAAGCTGTTACCCTTGGAAATCACATCACCCCGACTATTGTAGTAACAGAAGGAGTCTCCAGAACGGAATAACATATAATTGGTAAGGATGGTTCTGTCGTGAGGGTTCTTGTCTTGGGTGTAGAAAACGAACGTGACATAGCAGCCAAATCCGGTTTTCTTTTTCAATAGATCCTTAATCTCTTTTCTGAATTTTTCCCAATCCGGAGAATATGTCCTTTTGTCGTTCTTGTTGTAATATTCCTTTGAACAAAGAAGAACCACATTTACTTTATCCCGCACTCCATCAACTAAGACATCCAAAAGTTTGAAAAGATTGTATGGTGCAAGATCCAAATCTGTACCGAGATAGCGATCCATCAGTATGATGTCTGAAAGAGGCAGATTCAGTTTATCCTCCTTGAGTTGTCCCCAGCTCGCAAAACTTTTAGGATTTTGAATGTTGTACAATTTATGAAAATCATAATCTGATCCACAAAAAAGACGATTTAATGTTGCCAACTCAGTTCCTGACTCACCGATGAGCAAGGCCCCTTTCTCTATTACAAGTTTTGTCTTTTCGTCATCAATAAGATACACAGCGGAACGTTGACGTTTGTCAAATTCATTCGCGATATTTGCTTTTACTGGACGATTAGGGAACATCTCTTCTATGTATGTATCCGCCTCACTATCCCCATTCCCTTGTCCTGACAGCATGAAATAGTTCTTCAATTCCTCATCTTCCAGCAACTCTCTTGATTTAGAAAAGTTGTAGTTGATATGCAACTGGCGTTTCAGCATCCGGTAGCAGTCGTCGTAGCAGTCTCTGTACCGCGAATCGTTTCGCGCACGGATGAACGACCGCAGATTTTCCTTGTCAATATATACTTCCATGACTACATGATTTCAAAGGTGAGATTTGCGGATTCGTCATAGAAGCCCGGACCGAAACTCTCGGAGAATTTCCCGTCCTTGCGGTACCCTAAAGAGTAAGGTACATCATCGACGGGAATGTAATAAGCTTGGAACGGGCAAGGCTTGTCCGTATCCTTGTTTTCCTCGTACCACTTTTTCACCAGCACTTGGCTCTTCCGAATCAGATATTCGCTGTGGGTCTCGACAATAAAGGTCATACCAAACTTTTCAGAAGCGTCTTGGAACATATCCGCCAACAAAGACTGTAGTTTGGGATGCAAATGGTTTTCTGGCTCCTCTACAGCAAAAGCAGACTTTTCAAGTTTATCGTGTTCAAGAACATCAATGAAGAGCTTATATGCCATATTTTGTATTGCCAATAGCACTGTGAAAATCTGGATACAACCATACCCTTCATCAGCAATAGAATGTTTTTTTCCATTTTTCTCAAGGGAAATAGAACATCCGATAGTTACGCCATTAGCAACCACTGTGTCAATAGAGTAGGTATCGCAGATTTCAAATCTTCGGAGCCACTTACCGACAAACTCTTTCGGTCCTACTAACATTTGATCTAACTCTTTCGTATAGTCTTCTAGTTCCTTGTCTGTTTTTCTCTTATGAAATTTGGCATCGTGCAATGCCTTCTCTTTCCATTCTGCCGTCACGGGGTCATATATATGTTGTAACTCTATATTTGCTTTAATAAGCTGATTTAATTCGGAATCTTGTTTGTCAAAAGAATATAATCTTTGAGCAATGGCTCTGTTTGAACCCACATAGCCTAGATGTGAAATGTGATCTGGAACTTTTTCGACAAGCAATTCATCCCATAAAGCCTCCATATAATCCTGCATAGTTTTATGTATGTGATTTGTGATATTTATGCGATAGTTCTCAAGTGCCTCACTAATATTGTCATGTGCATAAACAGCATCCAATTTGCCATAGGCATTAGCCATTATCAGATACACCAAAGATTGATTAATCTGATTTCTATCCCCTTCTTCAAGTTCATGGGGAAGACAGTTATTTCCGCTACCGAGGCTTGTTGCTGATTTAATTCCTTTTCCTTTGAAAAGAGCCTCAATTTCAAGAATAGAAGAAAGCAATTTTCCATGGCCTCCATGAAAATCAAGATTGATATTATGCTGCAAACAACTACCATTCTCTATGGACAGAAAGTAGTCACAAAAATTATTGTATTCAGAATCATCGAAAGAATCCAAGCAATAATCCAAATCTACAATTAATTCCTCAGATAATTCAATACCGTTTAGTGAGTCTTTAACAACCTTTCGGACATCCTCTTTTTTGACCCCATCCAAAATTTTCAGCCAAGGAAGATACAGCACCGTCTTATACTTGTATAAGGCAATAATATCGTCATCTCCAAATGTTTGATGATCAAGTATTTTCTTGAATATTTTTTTTGTTTCTTCTGGAAAAACACAATCATGATAATCAAAATCCGCTGGCAATGATTCTTTTATATGCTTTAATCTAGAAGTATATTCATCAAGGAGCGCTTGTTCTTTAGCATAGTCATTATTGGACATACTCGTAAACCATTGTGGGTCATTCAGGTATTCTTCAGCCTCACTAATTCTGTCTTCAAAATTAATCAAAATGGATTTTAAAGCAACATCCATATACGTATCCTTAATGACCGACAGATCAATGTTTCTGTGAAAATAATTAAAATCAAGGTTATGCCCTGTTTTATAGAAGGTTGTACCATCCGCACGCTGGAAGACGACTTCGTGAAGTTTTCCATTCCTACCTAAAGTGTCATTAGGATCTTTTTCAAAGGACAATGTCACAGTCACCTCCTCCATCAACAGTTTAGAATCCACCGTATATTGAAAAGTGATCAGCCCATTCGTGTTGTGCTCGTTCAACACGTTGTCGAAGCCGCCCGTGTCCTTTACGCCTGCTGCGAAGTCTAATGGTTGCGCCAATGCGTCGAGTTTGTCCTCCCGAGAAACCGTGTTCAGATAAGATTTCACCTTTTTCAAGTACTCGCCCAGCACCATCATCGATTTTACCAAAGAGCTCTTGCCCGAGCTGTTGCAGCCGGTGAGCATGGTGATGGGGGCGATGTCGAAGGTCACGCCCTTCTCGTCAAAGATCTTGAAATTTTTAACCGTGTATTTCATATTCAGTCTGTTTTTGTCTTAATTTTGATTCCGCAAAAGTAGGAAATTTTCCCTTTGCTTTCGGACTGCAAAAAAACAGCCGACCTGTGCATTCAATGTGCACAGGTCAGGATAGATTTTTTGGGGAAGGGGCAGATGTCAAAATCACTTCTTGATCTGGTCAAGTGCGGTTTTAAGCATAAAAGTCCACCAGAGCAAGGGACCAATCAAACAGATTGTCTTACGAAGGAAAATAATGAATATTCTCAATATGTAATAGATGATCGGCAAATAAGCCAACAACACACACCAATGGAAATGGTGGGAAAAGACCATATCGCATTCGAATATCCATCCCTTACTACAGAACCACCAGCCCAGAGCCACCACCACGAAATAGAGAATACAAGAAGGCACAATCCTTGTAATTTTAGTTTTGTTCTTGGAACGCAAAATCAAGAAAATGGAGAATAACAATGTCACTTGAGACATAACAAGGAATTCGTTCTCGTAGAAAAGCACCTTGTCTGGTGTCACTTCGAAAAAGCCAACCAAATATAACACGGCAAGGCCATAGAAACCATATATTACGCCAAGTGTAGGGAAAAATGAGAGTTCATGCTCGTCATCCCAATCTGAAGTGACAATCGTGTGGTATTGCTTGGCTTTTGTATGCGCGTGTTCTATTTCGTCGGAATAGCTTCGGTTTCTTCTATATCGTTTTAAGGTATCTGCCGCCTCTTGTACCACAACATTGTTACTCGCCCTATATGTGCGAAAGAGTTTGCGTTTCAGCTGGATCAACCCAGAACGACGATCCAAGTAAACCAGACCGAAGTTAAGCGCAACGGCCAATTGAACAAACGCCGTGAAGGCGATGTAATGTGATGATGAAAGTTCCATGGTTCAAAGTAAATATTAGTAAGCAGGTATTGTATCGGCATCCACAAGGGAGTTGGTTTCCATAGAGACGATGAATTTAACCTTATACTCCACCAATTCACGAGGATGAAAAGAGTAACGAAGATCACCATTGCGGAAAGTTATGGACAGACATAAGTCTTTATCAGGATAGTATCCTTTTGTCTTGTCAAACTTCTTCTTGAGTCTCTGTTGGAATTCGGGAAGCAAAATATCCTTATGAAATTTCGCAAGCCGATCCCGGACACTCTCAAGGCTTTCGTCTTTAGGAACATCCATAAGGTATCGACGCATTTTGTGGTTAAACTGGATAGGCCGGTCATACACTGCGGGATCAACTTTAACAACAACAATATCATCCCGGTTCAACCCAGATTCAAGATCACCCACATAAACGATATCTCCATGAGCGATACCAAAAGGTGACATGGAACTGCCACAAACCTTGAATCGCTTCAAACCGCGCACCTTCTCTTGAATATCCAACGACAACGTCGTATCAGGAACCACAGAAGAAAACGAACTTGCAGGGTCTCCTGCTGCCACCAATGTGTCATCTATATTAAGTACAGCGATGTCATTTCTACCCTTCGCGGATGACAACAAGTCTATAATATACTTGACGAATTTAACCATAAACTGTTTTCAAATAAAAGTTTGCAAAAATACAAAAATTCTCAAACAAAGAAACAGACAAAAAAATATTTTATTTTTTTTCATCTGTGCACATTGAATGCACAGATCTTTACTTGTTTTGCAGCGTCAAAATCAAACAGAAAGAGACAGCATGTACGATATAATATTGTCACAGCAGCAATTGGCGAAAGCCCGGTCAGGAAAGTTCCATGGGATTGACTTGGGCACGAGTTACACGGTGGTAGCCGAAGTGGACACGGATGCGTTGAGCGTTTCCGAGAACGGTAACCTGCCCGTAAAGCTGTGCAACATCAAACAATCCTCTCCCAAGGCGTTCGACGGAGCGGAGTATTCCGAAATGGTCGCCTCCATTGTCGCCGTTGATGATAATAACAAGATGTATGTGGGCAATAAACTCTACCCGCTCAAAGCGGATTTGCAATACACCAAAGACACCAACATTTTCTATCACTGGAAATTGGATTTAGGCATCAGCAAAAAACCTTTGTATGAGGATGCCGTGCGTGAAGATCTCGACGATGCATCCAAGGTGGCTGGCAAGATTCTGAACTATTGCCGCAAAAGCCTCATCGGCGACACAGCTTGGGAAAATGTGGTCATAACCGTGCCCGCCTCGTTCCAATACGCCCAACGACAGGATGTGCTTCATGCAGCACAATACGCACACATAGACGTACACGACGGAATGCTTTTCGATGAGCCGACCTCAGCCTTTCTGGGTTATTTCAATCAGCTTTCGATTGAGGAAAAACAACGTATCCTTCAAGATGGCACCTGCAAGATATTGGTGGTGGATTTTGGAGGCGGGACCATCGATTTGTCCACCATCGCCATAAAAAGAGAAAATGCGCTATCCATCGGCATTGATAACGTAGCCATATCAAGATACAACAACCTCGGAGGACAGGATCTGGACATGATCATTGCCGAAAAGTATCTGCTCGGTCAAATCACCGAAAAATACGGAATTGAAGCTGGCGATTCGGATACTTTGCGGCAGCTAATGCCCCAATTGGCGGTGATGGCCGAAAAACTGAAGAAGGATCTTTGCTGCACAATAGGTGCGCTCTACGACGACCCCGCCAAAATCCGAGTCAATTCATCAATGGTATCCACGTTGGAGAACCAGAAAATCACCATTGACGACAAAGAGTTCAACATCCCCTCTGTGAAGCTCACTGCCGAAGAGCTATACCAGGTCACCTCTTTCATTTTCCAATTAGATGAGTATGAACTTTGCACAACAGACAAAGTGGTTCAAAGTGTCCCGAAAGTGATTCACGATGTAGTGGAGAAATCCAAATGGTTCCTGTCGGATGTGCAGTACGTGCTGTTGGCCGGCGGCAGTGTCCGAAACCCCATCTTTGTCAAATTTCTGCAAGAACTGCTCCCTTCGGCTACCGTTTGGAGGCCCCAGACCCCTGACACCTTGGTAGCCGTTGGCGCTGCCATAAAAAGTTTCTACAAATACGCGTTAGGAGTTGAACTGTTTCATCCTATCTGCAGCGACACCCTTGGGGTTGTGACAGTCAACTCCGGCTTCTACCCGCTAATCCCAGCCGGACAGAAACTGCCGGCAAAAGTGTCGCTGCCCGCCTTCCAGTTGCAAAGCGATTTCCAATCCAGCATTGAAATCCCATGCTGTTTAAACAACGAATCCAATGTAATCGCCATCCTTAAAGGAGAGGTAAAGGAGAGTATTTTCAAGTCCGACACATTAGAGGTAGAGATGGAAATGTCAGAAGACAAGATCCTTCGGGTCGGATTGGCCGCACGAGGCAAGAGAATGATGGTGATGAGTATCGACAATCCCGTTGCTCAAAGCGGCATGACAGAGGAAGAACGGCGTATCTTTGTCATGGAGGAGAAAGTCAGAAAAGCACAGCAATTCGGATACCGGTCCGACACGAAAAACACTCTTCGCGAGCTGATTTGGGAATACTATTACTTGGGCAATTACAAAAGATGCATCCAATCAGCCGAAACCTACCTGAAAGAATGCGACAACACCGACATTTATGTAATGAATATCATGTATTGTGCCTACTTGGATTTGGGACAACGCAAGCAAGCTGAAAGCTGTTTGGACAAAGCCCTTGCCCTTTCGCCGAAGAATCCAACACTTGTATTCAACAATTCCAATTGCGTCGAGCGAAATCAGGGTAAAAAGGATGCTCTTGAGTATCTCAAGAACAACAACAGCTACGGTGTTGACTCAATCGGCCTCCGAATTGCCCTTCTGAGCGGAGAGCTGGGTGACATGTCATACGCCCACAAGATTCAGCAGCGGTTCAGCTCCGGTTCATTGCAACCCACTTCGCATTTTGACTCGAAATTACTCAAGCGAGTGTTGAACATGGTCAATGCAGGAAACGACTACATCACCATTCCAGATGAACATGGAAAACAACATATTCTCACCGTGGATACGGATTCACTGTTAGCAGTCAAAGGAAGCATTATCAAGCAATAAACCAATATTCAACAATATGCCTATAAAATTAGTCACCATAAACGACTTAGATTCAACACAGCGGGAAGTTGTGGAGATGCAACCATTTAACAGTCCAATGTTTGTGAGCGGACCTCCAGGATCTGGCAAAACCAGTGTAGCCATTCTGAGAACCAGAATGCTGATTGACAACGGCGTCACCAATATCCTATTTCTCCTCTACAACCATTCCCTGTACGGGTATTTAAAGAAGATATTCACCAAGATGAACATTCGTCAGAATGTGAACATCGAGACCAAAGACATTTTCTTTTGGCACCTTAGCTATAGGTTGGGCTGTCCATCTCCAGACAGATTCGCCCCTTACGAGGACAAATACGCCCAAATCCTTCAAAACATTGACGAGGTCAATGAGTACAGACTTCCAAAATACAAGTTATTGGTATTGGACGAAAGTCAGGACTTTTCGAGAATGGAATTGCAGCTTTTGAAAAAAATGTGCGACAAAATGGTTGTTTTGGCTGATTTTGACCAGCAAGTCTATGACAGAACGGTTGACGCTTCTTGTTTCTCGAATCTGCCTCATCGCGAACTGAAAACCATCTATCGGTTCGGGAAAGAAATTGCAAATATCGCCCAACGTTTTTCCTCTTCCGGCAACAATTTGGAGCGAAAAGTCACTAGAACCGGCAACACTCCGGCGTACAAAGTGGTAACAACTTCATCAAAAGAGTTGGATGTGGTTTGCCAAATCATCAAAAACAAAACCATTGCGGACGGAACGATGGCTATTTTGGCGCCCCGTAGAGAGCAACTGTTTAATCTTTCCCAAAGGTTAAGCGCAAAGCATATCGATCACTTCTATTCTGGAGCGAACAACAAAGATTTGAGAGATTATGACTATGATTCCAAACGTCCATTGCTTATCACGGCTCATAGCGCAAAGGGAATGGAATTCGACACGGTAGTGTTGTATCAATACAACGAATATGATATGTTTGGTGACAAAAACAAACTGATATACTTGAGTTTGACAAGGACCTGTGGAGAACTATATGTGATTCAGACGGAAAATTTGTGCCGCTCTCTAAAGAATCTCCCTGGATTAAGGGATATGAACGAACAAAACGATTCAGATATTAATGATTTTTAATTAGTTGAATATGAAAACGATTAAAACGAATATAAGCCGACTCACCGAGTTGATCGGTAATGGATATAGCGCACTGCTGTCCCGTTAAAATTTAAAAATGTTCTTTGAAACGATTGATATATAGTT
>CAMVBK010000018.1:0-53220 GCA_947165685.1 uncultured Bacteroidales bacterium
ATGAGCTCCGACATCATGAGCCGTCCCGTCGATGTGACGAAATACGGCCTCATCTACGGCGGTGCGCAGAAGAACGTCGGCCCCGCCGGTGTCACCTTCGTCATCGTGCGCAAGGACATCCTCGGCCAGATTGGCGACCGCGCCTACATGAACCCGCTGCCCACCATGGTGGATTACCGCACCCATGCCGCCGAGGAAGCCAAGAACATCTCCATGTTCAACACTCCTCCCGTGCTCCCCATCTTCGTGATGCACGAAACCCTTCTTTGGCTCAAGAACACCATCGGCGGTGTTGCTGAAATGAATAAAATCAACATGAAGAAGTCCACTCTGCTTTACGACGAAATCGACCGCAACAGCATGTTCGTGGGCACCGTTGCCGACAAGGCCGACCGCTCCATCATGAACCACTGCTGGGTGATGGCCCCCGGCTACGAGGACAAACAGGATGCCTTCATGGCTTTCGCCAAAGAACGCGGCATGGTCGGCATCAAGGGCCACCGCTCCGTCGGCGGCTTCCGCGCCTCCCTCTACAACGCCTGTACCGTCGAGGATGTCGAAGCCCTCGTCGCCTGCATGCAGGATTTCGAAAAAGCAAACAAATAATTTTTAGTGAACAGTGAACAGTGGGTGGCGAGCAGTCCAGGTCCTGCCCCACTCACTACTTCACTTTCACCTAATTAAAATAAAGTATAGTAATGAAAGTATTAGTTGCAACGCAAAAGCCTTTCGCGAAAGCCGCTGTGGATGGCATTCGCGCAATTGTAGAAAAAGCAGGATATGAATTGGTTCTGCTGGAAAAATATGAAACCCCTGAAGAGCTCTACGCCGCCGTTGCGGACGTGGATGCCATGATTGTGCGTTCCGACAAAGTGACCGCCCAAGTAATTGATGCCGCCAAGAACCTCAAGGTGGTCGTCCGTGCCGGCGCCGGCTTCGACAACCTCGACCTCGCCGCCTGCACCGCCAACAACATCGTGGCCATGAACACCCCCGGCCAAAACTCCAACGCGGTGGCCGAACTTGCCCTCGGCATGATGATCTACATGGCCCGCAACACCTTCAAACCCGGCACCGGCTCCGAACTGAAGGGCAAAAAAGTCGGCATCCAGGCCTACGGCAACGTCGGCCGCCTTGTGGCCGAAAAAGCCAAAGCCCTCGGCATGGAAGTCTGGGCTTTCGACCCGTTTGTGCCGAAAGAGAAAATGGAAGCCGAAGGCGTGACCGTTCCCGCCACCCTCGAGGACATGTACAAGAACTGCAACTACATCTCCCTGCATATCCCCGCCAACGACCAAACCAAGAAATCCATCAACAAAGCCCTGGTCGGACTCATGCCCAAAGGCGGCTGCGTGATCAACACCGCCCGCAAGGAAGTCATCAACGAGGAAGAGCTCGTCGCTTTGATGGCCGAGCGCGAAGACCTCAAATACTGCACCGACATCGCCCCTGAGGCTTTGGAAGAGTTCAGCAAATTTGAGAAACGCTTCTTCGCCACCCCGAAAAAACAGGGTGCCGAAACCGCCGAGGCCAACATCAACGCCGGCCTCGCCGCCGCCAACCAAATCGTGAACTTCTTCGTCAACGGCGACAAGAAATTCCAAGTGAACAAATAGCCTATCACTATATCGATTCAACAAAGGGCGGACTGAAACATCCGCCCTTTCTTTTTGACTTAGACTTAGAACTTAGACTTAGAACTTAAACTTAGAACTTAGACTTAGACTTAGACTAAGAACTTAGACCGATGACCCAAGTCTAAGTCACTTGTCTATGTCTAAGTCATTTGTCTATGTCCAAAATTTGTGTACATTTGCACTTCGAAAATTTAAAACAGTATCATGGCAGAAAACAAGAACTTTATCATCGGCATCACGCAAGGCGACATCAACGGCATCGGCTATGAAGTAATCATCAAGTCTCTGAGTGACAATAGGATAATGGAAATATGCACCCCCGTAGTGTACGGGTTGTCAAAAGTGGCCTCTTACCATAAGAAATACATGGAGCTGCCCGATTTTTCGTTCCAGTTCACCAAAACGGCCGAGCAACTCTCCACAAAACGCCCCAACCTCATCAATTTGTATGAGGAGGAAGTGAAACTGGACCTCGGAACTTCCACAAAAATCGCAGGACAAATGGCGGAGCGGTCGCTCTATGCCGCCGGACGCGATTTGAAGAACAAGCTCATCGACGCTATTGTGACCGCACCCATCAATAAAAGCAATATCCAGTCCGAAAAGTTCAAATTTCCTGGCCACACCGCCTTTTTCGAGCACTATTTCGGCGGAAAAGAGCATCCGGCCATGCCGATAATGGTGGCTGAGAACCTTCGCATCGGCTTTGTCACCAACTACTTGCCAATCAACGAAGTGGCAACCAATATCACGCAGGAGAAAATCTTGCAGAAAATAGAGACATTGCATCAGTCGCTGAAACAGGATTTCGCCTTGAGTAACCCCACCATCGCCGTGCTTGCCCTCAATCCGCACAACGGGGATGACGGTCTGCTTGGCACCGAAGACAAGGAAATCATCCAACCAGCTGTGAACCAAGCATTCCACAACGGCATCAATGCTTTCGGTCCCTTCGCCGCAGACGGTTTCTTCGCATCCGGAGCCTACACCAAATTCGACGCCACCCTGGCCATGTATTACGACCAAGGCATGATTCCGTTCAAGCTTCTGGGGAAGGACGGCGTGAACTTCACGGCAGGCCTGCCCATCGTGCGCACTGCCCCTGCCCACGGCACTGCATACGACATCGCCGGCAAAAACATCGCCGATGCCCAGTCTATGCGCAACGCCATCTATTTAGCCATCGACATCCTCCGCAACCGCAAGAACCAAACACTCTAGTCCTTTAATCTTCCTAAACTTCCTAAACTTCCTAAACTCTCAAATGCACCTAATCATCGACATCGGCAACACTCTGCAGAAACTGGCCGTTTTCAATGAAAACGAAAAAATGGTTCATTGGATGCAAAAGGACAGGCTGACCATCCCAATGCTGGATGCCGTGCTCTCTTCCAAAGACCAATCCATCGAAAGTGCCATCGTTTCCTCTGTTGGCAAAGACGATGAGGAATTGTTGCTATGGTTGGGAAAACGCGTCAAACTTGTCCGGTTCACGCACGATTGTCGGCTACCCATCGTCATTCGTTACGAAACACCAAAGACATTGGGCACTGACCGGATTGCCAATGCCGTGGGTGCCAATGCTTTATATCCTGAAAAAAACGTTCTGTCCATTATGGCGGGCACCTGTTTGGTGGCAGACTTCGTGGATGCTACCGGGCAATATTGGGGTGGACGTATCGCCCCGGGCATGCGGATGCGCTTTCAAGCCCTCGCCCAATTCACCGCCCGGCTGCCGCTCGTGGAACCCGAACCCATATACCAGATAATTGGCGACAGCACAAAATCCTCCATCCTCACAGGTGTCATCCACGGCATGGCAAACGAAATCGACGGCATGATTGCCCAATATGCCGAACGATTCCCTTCGCTGGAAGTGCTTTTTTCAGGCGGAGATTCCCCGTTGTTACAAAATTTCATAAAAAAACGTATATTTGCCGCCCAAAATCCGACACTGTTCGGATTGCTTAAAATATTAAAACTGAATGCATCAGAAAACTGACCATCGTATATTGACATTTTTGGTTTGCAGCCTTTTCATATTCACCATACAGGCGCAAAACGAAATCAGCACACCCTATTCCAGCTACGGAATCGGATTGGTGAGTCACGCATCAAATGGAATTCTTGATGCCATGGGCGGGGCTTCCTACGCCATGCAAAACCCCTATTACATTAATTTCCGGAATCCAGCGGCTTACGCAGCATTCGACTCATTGTCCTTCGTCGCAGATGCCGCCGCATCCGTGTTTTCCTCACGTCTGACACAAGGAGACAAAACCCAAAAGGCTTCCTACGCGAAGCCTGGCTATTTAGCCATCGGTCTGCCCGTTACCCGCCATTGGCGCACCAGCCTCGGCATCATGCCTTTCAGCGACATAGGCTACGACATTGTAACCTCCAAGACGATTGAAAACATCGGCGTTGTCACAAACGAGTACAGTGGAAAAGGAGGGGTCAACCAACTCTATTGGGGCAATGCCTTCAAAATCTGCAAGGGGCTGTCCATAGGCTTGAACGTCAGCTACATGTTCGGGTCCATCTTTGCCTATAGCAACACGGAATTTGATGGCAGCAACTTCTTCAACACCTATGTGAGCGATGCCTACAATGTAAAAGGCGTTTATCTTGATGCGGGACTCCAGTATTTGTTCAACATCGGGGAAAACCACCGGATCGGGATAGGAGCAGTTTATAGCAATACCGCTTATATCTGGGCAAACGAGAAACTTTTGGTCAATTCATATTCCGGAACTTACGTATCCACAAGTGTTTACGATACCATACTCCTTAAGGATGGATTGCGTGGAAGGCTGAACATCCCGCAGTCGGTAGGTGGCGGACTAAGCTACACTTACAAGGACAAGATCACCCTTGCCGCCGACGTGACATGGCGCAACTGGAACAAGTTTTCCTTCATAAAGCCTTCGCGAGACACGATGCGAAATTCCATCGGTGCCGCTTTGGGATTCCAATACATCCCGGATCCCCTGTCCAACAAATTCTTCAAAAAATTGGCGCTTCGTGTCGGCGGACATTATTCCACCGGAGAATTATTAATCCGTAATAAACCTATCTCCGAATTCGGAGTCAGTGTAGGCGTAGGAATTCCACTCACCACGTTCAATACGCACTCGTCTATCAACTTAATGCTCGAATATGGGAAAAACGGAACCCTCGCCAACGGCCTCGTTCGCCAAAACTACTTCAGATTCTCCCTCTGCTTCACCCTGCAAGAACGCTGGTATCAACGAGTCAAATTAGATTAGAAAAAATAATAACCCTATAAAAAACAACAAAAAATGAAAAAGATTGTCGCAATCATCGCATTGGTTTTCAGCGGAAGTTTCCTTTTCGCGCAGAACCCCTGCCCCTTCAAATACGGGGCCAACGAAGCTGACTCCATGAAATGCCTTGAAGAAATCACCAACTTCAGAACCTTTTACAACGCCAAGAGCTACAAAGACGCCTACGGACCCTGGCAGTATGTCATCCAGCACAGCCCTTGCTCCTGGGACGGCATCTACACGAATGCACAGACTCTTTTCCAAAACCTGATCAAAGATGAAAAAGACTCCGCCCGCCGCGAGCTTCTCATCGACTCCCTGCTCTACACCTTCGATGTGCGCAGCACCTACTTCCCTGAGAAATTCACCCCCGGCTCCGGTCTCGGCTTGAAAGCCTACAACACCCTGCGCTATAGAAAAGAGCAGTACGAACAGGCTTTCACATGGTTCATCCAATCCGTGGAAATGGAAAAGGAGAACACACAGCCCGCCATTTGGGACGCTTATTTCCAATTGGCTGAAAACAAGACGAAAGCACTCAAGGACACGTCCATCGTGATTGAGGCCTACGAACGCGCCACCGACTACATCGACCTTTCCATCCTGAACGCCACCAAATCCTACGAAACGAGTTCAGACGCCCTGGAAGCCCTTCAGAAACAATTCGACGACGGCATCATCGACCGCATCGCATTAGACAAACAAGCCAAGAAACTGGTTGCCGACACCACCCGCCAAATGAAGCTCATCACCAACTATCGCAAGACACTCGCCAAAATTGAAAAATCCGTGACCCCCTACGCTTCCTGCGAAGTGATGGACATGCTCTACACCAAGAAGTTCGATGAAATCAAGAATGACCTGCAGTCCGTGAGCAAGATGGTGAACACCATGTTCAAGGGCAACTGCACCAGCAGCCCGGTCTTCCAAGAAGGCCTCGCCATCCTGCACAAAGCCAAACCGAGCCGCAATACCGCCTACATGATGGGTAACCTCACGCTCCAGAACTATATCAAGAGCCAAAGCGCAGAAGAAATCAGCACCACCATCGAATACTTCAAAGAAGCGGCAAAATTGAGTGAAACCCACGAGCAAGAGGCTGATGCCTATTACATGCTGGCACTGGCTTACAGACTGAAAGGCTCCTTCTCCGAAGCCCGTTCCGCCGCCTACGATGCCCTCAAGGCAAGACCCAACATGGGCAAGGCCTACATCCTCATCGGCGACCTCTATGCCAACTCCGGCAACCGCTGCGGTGACGAACAAGTTCCCGGCGCATACGCCTGGGCCGCAGCCGACAAATACGCCAAAGCCGCAGCTGTGGATCCTTCCTGCGCCAGCGAAGCCAACTCACAACGCTCCAAACTGAGATTCCCCAGCAAGGACGAACTCTTCAAACGCGGTCTGACCTCCGGTGCCTCCTACCACGTGGGCTGCTGGATTCAAGAGAATACGACCGTGAGATAATCTCCGATGCTTCTTAACCCTAAATATTTGTACATAAGCATCATAACGGCATCGCTCGTTATGATGCTTTTTGCTGCCTGCAAGGACAAGGAAAGCCATGCCCAGCTGTTGGAGTTCGAAGGCAAGTTCCCCGATGAATCGGCCGAAAACATGACCATCACTGTCAGCGACTCGGGAAAGACCGCCTTCATCGTCAACACCCCGATGTTCAACCGTTATGACAACGCCGACACCACCTACACCGACTGTCCGAAAGGCATCACCATTACCTCTTTCAACGACTACGGCCAAAAGCAAGCCATCGTCACGGCAAATTACGCCTGCCAAATCAACAACAACCTCTTCAAGGCCACCGACAATGTGGTCATCTATGACCTCTCCACTGGCGACTCCGTCATTACCGACGAGGTGATCTGGGACCAGCGCAAACGCTCCATCTACTCGACAAAATCAGTGAAACAAGTCAAAAACGACGGTTCCGTGAACTACGGTGACGGCTTCGAGGCCGATGAACGGTTCACCAAATACACTATTATCCACCCGCACGGAGAAATGGTCGGATACGACTTTTAATGGGGTAAAAAAAGAGGCACAAAAATTGCGCCTCCATGATGTAGTCCCGCTGGGAATCGAACCCGGATTTAAAGTTTAGGAAACTTTCGTTCTATCCGTTGAACTACAGGACCTGATTTTGAGGGTGCAAAAATATAATTTTTTCGCATTCCCATTTCATAAAAAAGGACGCGGAAATTCCGCGCCCTTTCTTTCTAAAATCCAAACATAATGCATTATCTGAAAATCACTTTGCGCGTCTGTGCTTGCCCGTTGACAGTCATCCGCAGCATGTAGATGCCATTAGGCAGGTTACCGCGATCGATTCGCATTTCCGACACATCCGCAGGCATCCGCATCGTGCGCAAAACGCGGCCACTCATGTCCAACAAGTCCAAAACCATCTCTGCATGGACGTTTTTGACCGCCACAACCATATAGTCGTGTGCCGGATTGGGCGCAATTGTCATCTCCGCGCTGCCAAACTCCTCAACTCCGGTCAACACCGTCAGATTCAGCGTAATGATGCTGTCGCAGCCGTTCACTGTGGTCAGATTCTGTGTATAAGTGCCGGCCGTGTTCGCGTTGAAGCCATACTGCGTATAAGTCTCGCCTGCTGTGATGCTGTCCGTGATGGTGATATTGTACACCGGATTCAACGTCAGGGTCAAGGTATAGACAGTGTCGTTGGACTCGATGACATACGTGCCGGCCGAAGCGAACACCCCTCCGGCAAACTCAACGCTGCCGCCTTCACAAACCGCAGTGTCAACCGTCATATACACCGTGTCCACCACCACTGTCGTGTCCGGAGTTTCAGGGACATAGTCAATTCTGATGTCATCCATGAAGAGGTTGTAACCATAGTCCGAAGTGGCTTTGAAAATGATGTAGGTCTCGTCGTTCTGCGCCGGAACAACGGCGGATGCGGAATCCCAACCGTTCATCACCGGATCGTAACCGTAAACTGTCGTCAAAAGGGTGGCATCCGTGAGGTTGGGCGTGTTGTTGACATACACTTCGATCACGTCCTGCGCTTCGTACGAATCCTGCTTGAAATATTTGAAAGTGAGTTGCATCGAATCCGTCAGTGCCAGCGCGGGCGACGTCATGGTGCCCCAACTTCCGTCGGCAAAGTTCCAACAATTGTATTTCATCATGCCACTTCCATTAAAAGGAATGCAGTCCGGGTAAGTTCCCGAGGATACCAGCTGCCAATCCTGACCTGGCGCAGAGGCATCCATGGCCCAGCAACCTACTCCATTCTCGAAATCCTCAGCCCACGGGAAGGCCGTGACTGTCTCGCAAGGCGTGGAAAACGTATAGACCTGAGAAGGGGCCGACTCTCCGTTATCATCACAAAGAGTCACAATATAATATTGATAGACCGTGTTGTAAGGGAGTGCCGTCAGCGCAAAAAAGTTGTCGGTATAAACCTCAACAGAATCGTACTCCGCGTCTGTGGATGTTTTGTAATAAACCCGTGCGCCGTAGGCATTATTGGTATAAGTCCAGGAAATGGTGGCATCAAGACCGTCAAGAGTAGCGGAAATCTGCACGGGCGGCGTACAATCGGGCGTTTCAAACACCGCCACGTCATCAATGAAGCAGCTGGGGAAAATATGGCTGGAATTGGCCTTGCTGAACCAGAAGGCGATGTGACGTCCGCTGTCGGAATAGGTGGCGAAGTTGATCTCCTTGAGTTCCCATACATTCGTGCTTCCCTCACGCCACACCGTGTCCACCGGCACAAATGTCAGACTGTCGGCGGGATCGGACATCACACCCACCACCATCTTCGTGATGGTCTGCTGAGCGGATTTGAAATTAAACGACATGGAAACATCCTGCATAGACCAAACACTGTCCAAAGCGGGAAGAACGAGGTAAGACGAATAAGAATTCATCTGCGTGAACATCACCGTTTGGTTGGGATCACTCATACTTCCGCCACTGATGACCGGGTAATAGCTGTTCCATGCCTGGTTATATTCCTGCGAAATCCGGGTCCAGCAGGCGGGAATGGTGGAAAAGTCGCCCGGGTAGTTTTCGAAGTCCTCGAAAGCGGGGATGGTCAACACACAGTTGGTGTCTGGCGTGACAGGGTCGCCGGTACTGAACGCGAACACGATGTCCGGACGGTCGTAATGGTTGCCGTGCGTGCCTTCAGGAATATTGGCAAGCGTGTCGGCCAAAGAGAAAGGTGTACCGTCTTGCACACGGTTCCAGCAGTTGTTGACCGTGCCATTATTGACGTAAATCTCTGTTTCACAGTCACCCATGCCCGGATTCGGGTCGCAGGCTTCTCCTTCCACCAATACCAGCAAGTTGCCTCCGCCATAAAAGAAAGGTTGCGTAAAGACAAACTCTTTCCAATAGTCATCCCACTGGATGTCACAACCGAGCGAGTCATACACCAATGTGGCAGAGGCAATCAGATCGCCCCACGTTGCGGACAAATCGATGGCAGGATCGGACGTTTCTATCAGATAGATTTTAACCCGCTTGTCCCCGTCATCAATGGGATAGTTGCCGTATGTTAGGTGATAAGAAAGGGACTGGATGTCACCCGCCGAATGGTTGATTTCATTGCCAAGATAGAGCGCGGCCGACAAATGGTAGCCGTATGCGCCGGGCAACGCCGAATGGATAGACGTGTTCACGCCATTACCTATTGTGTCGGATGTCGTGATTTGCGCATGCATTGCGAAAAGCGGCAGCATCAATGCCGCCAAGAGAAGAATTTTTCTAATGGATAATTTTGCCATACCTTTTTATTTTAAGTTGTACATATAATTTCACACGGCAAAAATACCATTTGGCTACCCATTCGAACTCCCCCGTTTATGGGAGTTTGAATCAAATTATACTCATTTTTGATTATGTGCAAAAAGGCGCAGCAACACGTGCCACGCCTTTCGATAATAACTATGACTATAACTATGACTAATGACTATAACTATGACTAATAACTCACCCTTTCGCAATGTTCACAATCACTTCCGTGGCTTTCACCATCGACTCCAACGGAACATACTCATACTTGCCGTGGAAGTTGTGGCCGCCCGCGAAAATATTGGGACAAGGCAAGTTACGGAACGAAAGGTTCGCGCCGTCAGTGCCACCGCGGATGGGCACGATGACCGGCTCCACATCCGCCTCCTTCATCGCTTTCACGGCACGTTCCACCACATAATAGACCGGCTCTACTTTCTCGCGCATATTGTAATACTGATCCTTTATTTCACAAGTAATGCAATTGTTATATTTGACATTCAAGAAGTTGACGATTTCCTGCATAAACTTTTTCTGCGCTTCAAAGGCATCGCGGTCGTGGTTGCGGATGATATACGACATCTTCGACTCCTCCACAGTGCCTTCGATATGGGTAAGCAGGTAGAAACCTTCGTAGTCTTGCGTGTGTTCCGGGCGTTGCGCGGCAGGCAGCATTCCGTTGAGTTCCATGGCGATAAGCTGCGAGTTCACCATCTTGTTTTTGGCATAGCCCGGATGAATATTCTTGCCCTGAATGCGGATATTGGCGGAGGCTGCGTTGAAGTTCTCGAACTCCAGCTCGCCGATAGCCCCGCCGTCCATCGTGTAGGCGAAGTCGCAGCCGAATGCTTCCACGTCAAAGAATTTCACGCCGTTGCCAATCTCCTCATCGTGCGAGAAGGCCACCTTGATGTCGCCATGCTTGATTTCCGGGTGTTGGATGAGATACTCCATTGCACAGACAATCTCCGCCACGCCCGCTTTGTCGTCGGCACCGAGAAGATGCTTCCCATCGGTAGTGAGAATGGTCAACCCCTTGTAGTCCAGAAGTTCCGGAAACTCTTCGGGCGAAAGCACGACGTTGGACTCCCTATCGAGCACGATAGTGCCGCCGTCGTAGTCCGGCACAATGACCGGAGCAGCGATACCGGGCATATCGGGGGCGGTGTCAAGGTGCGCCATAAAGCCAATCACGGGCCGTTTTTCTTCGGTATTGGAGGGCAACAGAGCCGTCACATAGCCATGCTGATCTTTGGTGACTTGCTGCATTCCTATTTGTTTCAGTTCCTCCACCATCACGTCGGCAAAATCGAGCAAAGCCTGCGTACTTGGATACGTTTCGGAATCCGGGTTGGCAGTGGTCGCGTAGGAAATATACTTGGAAAAACGTTGCAACAAAATATCTTTCATAACTGTAATTATTTGATTATTAAATTTTTATAACGATAATTTTCATCTCAAACGAATAAGCAAAGGTACACATTTTATTAAGAAATTTTTCTAAAAAAAACACTTGACAAAAGCCTATAAATATTGTATCTTTGCGCGCCAAAATTATATTTGATGAAATTATCTGAATTTAAGTATTATTTGCCTCAAGAACTAATTGCCCTCCATCCCGTGGAAGAGCGTGACGAGGCGCGTATGATGGTGCTCAACAGGAAGACGAAAACTATTGAGCATAAGTTATTTAAGGATATTATTGACTATTTTGACGAAGGGGATTTGTTCGTCATGAACAACACTCGGGTTTTTCCGGCGCTGATGTTCGGCGAAAAGGAGCAAACTCGCGCCCAAATCCGCGTTTTCCTGCTTCGCGAACTCGACGAGGAGAGCCGTCTGTGGGACGTGCTGGTGGATCCCGCGCGCAAGATCCGCATTGGCAACAAGCTCTCTTTCACCGAGGATGACAGCCTCGTGGCCGAGGTCATCGACAACACGACCTCCCGCGGCCGCACGCTGCGCTTTCTCTTCGACGGCGACCATGACGCCTTCAAGAAGAAACTGATGGAAATCGGCACCACCCCGCTTCCCAACGACATCCAGCGCCTGCGAGACATCGAGCCGAGCGACGAAGAAGACTACCAGACCATCTACGCTACCGAGGAAGGCGCCGTGGTGGCCCCTGCTGCCGGCTTCCATTTCAGCCGATTCCTGCTTTCCAAGATGGAAATCAAAGGCATTGAGCGCACCTATATCACCCTGCACGCCGGATTAAGCAATTTTAACGATATTGACGTGGAGGATCTTTCCAAACACAAGCCCGATTCCGAACGCATGATTATCCGCACGGAAGTGGCCGACAAAATCAACCAAGCCAAGCAGGACGGCCATAAGATTGTGGTCGTCGGCACCACCACGATGAAAGCCCTCGAATCGTCCGTCTATGACAGCGGCCTGGTGAAAACCACCGAGATGAACGGGCGGGAGGACATGTGGACCAACAAGTTCATCTATCCGCCCTATCGCTTCAAAGTGGCCAACGCCATGGTAACCAACTTCCATGCCCCGCAGAGCTCCATGCTCATGATGGTGGCGGCGTTCGGCGGCTATGACTTTGTGATGAAAGCCTATAAGGAGGCTGTGGCAGAGAAATACCGCTTCCTTACCTACGGCGATGCCATGTTGATTATTTAACATTTTTTAATACGATAAACTATGTCCAAAGCATATCAAGAAGCAGGCGTACAGTTAGAAGCAGGCTATGAGTCGGTGCGCCTCATCAAGAAGCACATTTCCCGCACCAACCGCCCCGGTATGATGGGCAACATCGGCAGTTTCGGCGGCATGTTCGACCTTGCCTCCCTCGGCTACAAGGAGCCCGTCCTGGTCAGCGGCACCGACGGCGTGGGCACCAAGCTCAAACTCGCCTTCATGATGGACCGCCACGACACCATCGGGCAGGACGCCGTCGCCATGTGCGTCAACGACGTGCTCGCCCAGGGTGCTGCACCCCTCTTCTTCCTCGACTACATCGCCGTGGGCAAGAACCACCCCGCCAAGATCGAGGCCATCGTGAAAGGCGTCGCCGACGGATGCGTCCTCTCCAACTGCGCCCTCATCGGCGGCGAAACGGCGGAGATGCCCGACATGTACGACGAATACGAATACGACATCGCCGGCTTCACCGTCGGCGCGGTCGAGAAATCCAAGCTCATTGACGGCTCCAAGGTCAACGTCGGCGATACGCTCATCGGCCTCGCCTCCTCCGGCGTGCACTCCAACGGCTTCTCGCTCGTGCGCAAGATTGTCTTCAAAGACAACCAGCTCGACCTCAACAAACAATACGAAACGCTGCCCGACACGCTCGGCAACGTGCTCCTCACCCCCACCCGCATCTACGTGAAACCCGTCTTGGAAGTGTTGAAAAGTGTGGACATCCACGCCATCTGCCACATCACCGGCGGCGGTTTCGACGAAAACATCCCGCGCGCCTTGCGCCCCGGACAAGGCATCTTCGTCGATGAGCACAACTGGGAAATGCCCGCCATCTTCCCGTTCCTCGAAAAATACGGCAACGTCGATCACCGCGAAATGTTCAACGTCTTCAACATGGGCATCGGCATGGTGCTGATGGTGGATCCCAAAGACACCGACAAAACCGTCAAGATGTTCAATGAGCTGGGCGAGAAGGCATACGTCATCGGTAATGTCACAAACAAGGAAGGGGTGGTTGATATCAGATTGAAGCAATAGGCAATCGTTAAAACTTTTTCCTTAAGCAACCCCGAAGGGGTAAAACGCACGAAGTGCTAATAACCCCATACAAGGCCGAAGGCCGAAGTGTGGGGGAGGGAGAAACGGACAACAATAAACAATTCGAACAACATGAAATACATCGGTCCGCACGTCAGCGCATCCGGCGGGGTGGAAAACGCCCCGCTGAACGCCATGCAGGTGGGGGCGAGTGCCTTCGCCCTCTTCACCAAGAACCAGCGGCAATGGTTTTCCGCACCCCTGAGCGAAAAATCCATCGCCTTATTCAAGGAAAACCTCGAGAAATCAGGCATTTCCGCTGACTATGTGCTCCCGCACGACAGCTACCTTATCAACCTCGGCAGTCCCGACCCCGAAGGGTTGGAGAAGTCGCGCAACTCCTTTGTGGAGGAGATGCGCCGATGTGAGCAATTAGGGTTAAAAATGCTTAATTTCCACCCGGGCAGCCACCTCAAACAGATCTCGTTGGAGGAGTGCCTTGCCCGTGTGGCCGAAAGCATCAACATCGCATTGGACAAGACGCAGGGGGTGACCGCCGTGATCGAGAACACGGCCGGACAGGGTACCAACGTGGGGTTCAGCTTCCAGCATCTGGCCTACATCATCGAAAAGGTGGAGGACAAGCATCGCGTGGGGGTCTGCATCGACACGTGCCACACCTACTCCGCCGGCTACGACCTGAAGACGGAGGACGGCTACCGGCAAACCTGGCGGGAATTTGACGACACCGTGGGCGCGCACTACCTGCGGGCGGTGCACCTCAACGATACCAAGAAGGCGTTCGCCAGCCGCGTTGACCGCCACGACAGCATTGGCAAAGGGCTGTTGGGCATGGAATTTTTCGAGCGATTCATGCGCGACCCGCGCTTCGACGACATGCCGCTCATCCTCGAGACTCCGGACGAGACACGCTGGGCCGAGGAAATCACTTTGCTGCGGCAACTGGCATAATAGGAGCGGAAAACGCTCTATCGAATAAACATGCAAACATGCAGCGACTCCCATGCCGTCCCCTTATCCTTCCTCTGCCACCACATGGTACCCGCCGGTCTTCTTGGAGCCGACGTATTCGATGAGGCCGTCGTCCTTGAGGTCGGCGAGGATGCGGTTGACGGTTCCGACAGGTATTTTCGTTTTTTCACTAATGGCCGGATTTTTACAGTAAGGGTGTTTGGATATGTACGAGTATATGGTTTTTATTCTTTTCTCTTTTAAAGGGTTTGGTCGATTCGCATACTCTGTCGGTTTGCTTTCTTTCGTGATATGGGAATCATCATGCTGTTCGTGATTTACGATATTCTTTTCGGGTTCCCAGAAAATTAATTCATCGGTAAGATATGCGTCAGAAATGTCAAATGTCCTTTTTTCTTTCGTAATAGGATTCGTCGTTTCAACAAAACGGTCGCTAACATTTGAAATGTATTTACGCATTACAAGAGTGTCTTTGGAGACTTGGAAGAAAAAATGTTCTCCAATAAGATTTTTGAATTTTTTCAAAGAGTGGGATCGAAAATACAATCGATTGTCTAAGGAATAAACAAACAGGGTGTTTTTCATTTGAATACAATACCATATCTTCGCGATAGGCAAATAACGCAGTTCGTCCAAATAATCGGCGGTGGCGGAGTTTGTGTCACACGGGGATTGTCCGCTTTCTTCGGAGGTCTCTTCTGTAACAAAGGTGGTCTGTTCCTTGGATGAAGAAGGAAAGGCAATCAATTCTTTTCGTATTTTCTCTTCAACAGGCACGACAGGTATCTCCTTGGAATTTTCTCTAATCCTAATCTCATAAGTATTGCATAATTGTTTTTGATTCTTAAATTCAGACACAAAGTATGAAACGACCAAAATTGCAACATTTCTGAGGAAAATGAAAAGGCTGAAACTAAGTAGAACGCGGAAGGATTCTTTCTTAGAGTAATTGGACATCAAGATCTCCATTACTTGTGGAAAAACCAGCAACATCTCCAAGGTAGCGGCTATCATAGCAGCAAACAGGCCAATCAATAGATATCGGGTTATGATACCAAATCGAATTTTGGGGTAGATCACCATCTTCTGAAAGTAGAACAGGAGCAATACTATGCATCCTGACAGATATTCCTTATACAATGCGCCCACCGCAGGTAATCTTAACATAGTATTCCTTCCAAAAGAGTCAATGACCACGAAACAGAAGAGGAGATTCGCGCAAACGGTGACAAAGGTTGACGATTTAAAGTTCATAGTGATTCGTTCTGGCGGCAAAAGTAACAATTATAACGAACCACACGACCAACACTTGAAAATAATGACGAAATTATGCGTTTTTCAATTAGTTTAGAATTGACATTCACTTGAACTCATTGAACAACAATATGTTCGTGTTATTTTTAATTTATCATATATTCTCCCAATATTTTATCAAATATAATCTCAAAAAGGCTGATTTTGTTATTATTTGAAGGATGAGACACCCTTTGGCATGAAACAGTGAGAAAGCAAATGGACATTTTGTTACTTTTGCGCCGATATAAATACCAAATCATTATGAAAAAGATAGGAATCACATTATGTGTAGCATTGGCGGCGCTGATAATAGGGTGCCAACAAAAGGAAGAGTTCCCCATAACTTTTGAAAGAAACCGTTTGATAGCAGAGAAAACAGACGGGAAAACATCGAACTCTTATGTCCTCTTTGTTCTCGTGGGGCATGATGCTAAAGGATGTCCAGGGTGCACTCAAGTGGGGGGAAAACTGGTGCACGTTCCATGCCACAGTCATGGGTCAGTCTGCCGGAAGTCGTCGAACATAACTTTACAGACAAACGGCTTCGACCTCACGGCCACCACCACGGACACGTTCGGTTTGACCTCGGAGGACTTCTTCGTGATGCCGGATCGTTCGTTGAACTACACGGACGAGAACAACAACCGCATCTTCCTGAACATTCCGGCGCAGCAGGTCTATCGGGACAGCGTCACGCAGCAGTTCACATTCACGGGGCTGTTCTTCAGCAACACGGCGGCGTACAGCAACCTTTAGGAATTGTCGTGCATTATATTATTCATCAAAACTACAGTACAATGAAAAAGACATTATTATTGACTTTTGTTGGATTTATGGTGCTTTCAGGACTGAAGGCACAGAATGCAACCGCCTGGAACCTGACAGGCAATGCTTTCCCCTGGATAAGTACGGAGACCTATTTCCTCGGCTCCACCAACAACTATCCACTGCTAATCAGGACGAACAACCAGGACCGCATGTACATCAGCACGGCAGGTAATGTTGGTATCGGAACCAACATTCCACAGCAAATGCTACATATCGTTGGCGGTAACATTCTCATTTCGAGAACATCCTCCAACCGTGCGCCTGGATCCGCCAACGGGTCGTTGCTCTTCGGGGATACAACCACCACCTTGAACCCGTTCGGAGAATGGGGTATCGAATACGTGAATGCTGCTAATGAAATCCCTGGGCTGAATTTCTGGAAACCTTTCACCACCTCACATGTGAGTATGAACTATTGCCTGTTCCTGAAGGACGACGGCAACGTGGGCATCGGCACCAACAACCCGCAGGCGAAATTGGCGGTGAACGGGGAGATTCTGGCCAAGAGCGTGCGGGTGAACACCAACGCCACCTATTGGCCGGACTACGTTTTTGAAGACAGCTACAACCTGATGAGCCTGAGGGCGCTGGAGCAGTACGTGAACGCCCACAAACATCTGCCGGGCGTGCCTTCCGCACAGGAAGTGGAAGCGAAAGGCGACGTCGATCTCGGCGCGATGAACGCCCTCCTCCTGGAGAAGGTGGAGGAACTCACCCGCTATGTCATCGACTTGCAGAACCAGATTGACGAACTGAAGAACGGAAAGGAGTAGGGTATGAGAAAGTTATTTTTTGCAATTATAGTGCTTTCTTGTTTTTTGATAGGATGCAAGAAAGATTGTGGGTTCCCTTATATGTCGAATGACACCCCTGCATTGAAACAAAACGACTACAACTCTTGTGAGGCAATATACAGAAACTACTACTACTTGGTGTGTCGCGGTTATAGTGAGGTTGATTACCCCTATTGGGCAAACGATGGGGACACTATAATGGTATGTGGTTACTTTCCCAAAGATTGGGATGGGAATCGAAACAATTTTATTCTTTTTGACAGTCCAGACAATGCGAATGAAACTACATTTTGCGTAAGTGTATTCGATGCTTCGCCAAAACTGCCAGAGGAAATCGACATATCCAAAAAATGTTACATTAAAGGGCACTTGTTCTTCAACATACTGCACCTCAGTTTTGGGAATTACCCCATTGTGCCCTGTATCAATGGTGTTTATGATGTAACTTTTGAATAAATGTCGGAATAACATGAAAAAAGCACTTTCATTAACGGTTATCATACATTTGTGTCTGTCATGCGGATTAGGTGCCCAAAATATGGTTACTGAAGCTGAAACCAGAACAGCAGCCGTGCACTATGCCCAATCGTTCCTGCAATATAATAACCTTTCTTCGTCAAACATCAAAACTGTGTATTCGTATGAAGAAGAATCCTATACTTTAATGCGGGAAGTTTTGTTTGACAATGGATTGTCTATCTTGTTCTCTGCATACAAATCCTGTTTGCCAGTATTGCTCTATACAACTAATTATTCTTCCGTGTTGGCTGATATTGAGAGTCTTCCCGCAGGATTACTTGACTTTATGCAAAACTATGCTGCCGCTATTACTGTTGCCGCTAAAGATGACCGTAACCTAAATGTACACTCTGATTGGTCCTTGCTTTTAAATGCAGACTTGTCAGAGGTAGTAGATCGTTCAGGTCATATTTACGGGCCGTTATTAACAACCCAGTGGGGACAGGATAATCCTAACGGTGGTGTAATGTATAATGGTGGAATTTATAATGCATATAATTATTTTGTTGAGTCAACAGGTAGCACTTGTTCCCATGACACCTGTCCGACAGGATGTGTTGCTACGGCTATGGCTCAAATCATGAAATACTGGAACTATCCCGTATATGTGCCTAACAAAGTTGAACAATACGATTGGTGTAATATGCCAGACTGTTTGTATTATAGGACATTAAACCTTGATAATGGGAACTATGACACTAATGCTAACTATGTAATGGAGAGAAATGCAATAGCGAGGTTGATGGCAGATTGCGGCAGGGCGGCAAATATGCACTATTGTATGTATGATTGTCAATCATTTGCGTGGCCCATAGATGCAAGAAACGGTTTAGTGGACACGTTTGGGTATCATCCAGATGCCAATAGACAATTAAGATCAAGTTATTCTACCAAAACTTGGAAAAGAATGTTGATTGATGATTTGCGGGCAGGCAAACCCATATTATACGGCGGAATTTCCTGGAAAACTCAAGATTATCAATTGGGTGGTCATGCTTTCGTATGTGACGGTTATAATGAAAGCACGGATAAATTTCATTTCAACTGGGGGCACGGAGGGGATAACAACACGTGGTGTGCAGTTGACAGCATCATAGAGGGAAACTACAACTGGAATCATCTCGAGCGTGCCGTTTTCAACATCCACCCCGGCACACCTCAGGACTACTGCGACTTCGAGATGCCTCTGTTTTTACATTACTTGCAGTATTACAACATGTATGGCAACACAACCCCCGCCCCTTGGTTGAACGTCCCCCTCACCTTCACCCGTCTGACCAGCGTGCCGAACGACCCGCAGCTCCCCTCCTCCTGGCGGACGATACCTTCCGGAGCGACCTCGGAATACGCCGCGCACGAGGAAATCGTGCTTCAGGACGGCTTCCTCGCGGAGCCGGGCTGCAACTTCTACGCGCACATCGTGCCGTGCCCGTCCTGCGACAGCCGGTCGGAAGACCCGTTTGCCTCCGCCTCGTCCGCCGACGACTCCGTGCAAGGGGGATTGCGCACCCGTCATTCCGCGCTTCGCGCGGAACCCCAAACAAATGCGCACACGTTGACCGTCTATCCCAACCCCACCAACGACCTCCTGCACATCGAGCTGGCCGGCGGCGCGTGCATTGCCAACGCAACACTGTACGATTTGCAGGGGCGGACGGTGGCGGGCGCACACGCAGGTGCGCCCCAACGGGGCGGAGCAGCGACCATTAACATGCGGCACGTTCCCGCAGGCGTCTATATGCTGCGCTTGACGGACGGGGAGGGGAAGGAATATGGGAGGAAAGTGGTGAAGCGGTAAGCGAAAAACGTATATTTGCTGCGTTGTTTGCCTGTTTTGGTGTTTAACGGACTTCGCACCAAGGTCGGCGGCAGCGCGAAGAAGTAAAAAATAGAGGTCCCCACATGGTTATGAAAAAATTGATTACTTTTATTGCCTTTTGCTGCGCATTGGAGATTGCACACGGACAGTATCCGAGTTTGTGGATTGCGGATGTGTATGTCACGCCCGAAAATCAAGACAGTATTGTTAGCGACTATATTGAAGGGACAGTCCGCTATGACTCCGCTTCCCGAACGCTCATTCTGCTGGATGCCACTATCTACCGCTGTGATGACCCGTCAGACACGTATGATGATGACTCTCGGGGAAGAACGGTTTCCTTAGAAGCGCATGGAGGCCAGACTCTGAATATCGAGTTGATAGGGCAAAACACTATTTATGGGATAAAACCTCTTACTATCGATGGGGGAAGTTTCAACATTATAGGAAATGGAACTTTAGTTATAAATGGTATAGCTAGGGGAATAGAATGTGGACTGGGAGTTGACACTTTCCGAATCAGACGGGGGGCGAGTGTGGTGATAGATGTCCCCTACCATCCCGCAGACGGTTTCGAGGGGTCGGCGCAATATCAGGATTACGGCCAAACAGTGCTGGTCGTCGATTCGAGTACTCTGATTATAGACGCCGACTATTGCATTCGCCGCATTGTCGGCTTTCAACTGAACGGCAGCCGTATCGTTTCACCGGCTGAGGCCTATTATGATTCCGAAAACAAGACATTGGTAACAACGAATGGACCTGTCCGCGACTATCTGGAAATCCGTCCGGGTACGGTGGGGAATCCCGAACATTCGAACGCCGGGTGGAAAGCATGGGGTGTGGACGGGGGCATACGGTTGCACAACATCGAAGAGCATTCGTATGTGGAAGTCGTCAACATGCTCGGACAAGTGGTTTGTCGAACCCTATCGGACGGTACGGAAACGTACATGCCCCTGAAAAGCGGTGTTTACATTGTGCGAGTGGACAACTTCGCTGTGAAAGTGGTCGTAAAATAATAATTGAGGTTATGAAAAGGCTTATTTCTGTTTTGTTTTTGGTACTTTGGGGACTTTGCTCATTAATGGCACAGGAATCCTATTATTATTGCCAAGGGAAAAAAGTGTTTCTTCCTAAAAATGAACGAGTAAGATATGTCGGATTTAAAAACACGCTTTCAGGTAATCAGGCCAAAAGTATCCGGGATAACTTAAGCAGTTGTTGTACAATGATTTACGAGCATACACCATTTTTTGCAAAATATTTCATATCGGAGGATAAAATCGAGCAATTCGATGCAGTGGTTCACAGTAACGACTCATTAATATGCCTTAACTCTCCGAATTATGCGTCTGACGACACCTTAATGTTGTACCCAACAAGAACAATATTGGTGAAAGTGAAACCATCAATTTCCTTGTTGCCTATTCTTAACAACATGAAAGTGCCATACGACAAAGTGATTCAGAGCAAATACAATAGCCAGGAGTACAAAATCGCACTTTCTTCAGATGTGGCATTGCAATTTGCAGCTTTATTGTATGAAACGGGGGCGTTTGAATATGCACAACCAAATTTCAACGAACAAGAATATAATACTGGATATCAGGACAACCCAGAATACCAATACCAGTGGGCTGTGCATAATAACGTAAATATGAATTTGCTGCCTGCATGGAGTTTTACTTCAGGACATCCTCAGATAAAAGTCGCAATCTTAGATGATGGTGTGGACATCAATCATCCTGACCTGACAGACAATCTATTAGAAGGATACGATGCTGTCGACGACCCCAATCATCCGTCTCCGAATTGTTGTTGTGGTGAAAATGAATCTGATTATGATTTTCACGGGACACTTTGTATAGGTGTAATAGGAGCCTCCAACAACGAAGAAGGATTGGTTGGCGTAGCCCACACATCGAAAGTCATTCCCATACGCATTTTTCATAGAGTTATTGAATATTTTAGAGACATAACTCCAGGAACCCCAACTTTTCACCTAATATTGGTGGGGGAGAGATCTTGGAAAATAGATGCTTTTGATCATGCTTGCTATGAGGACAAGGCTGATGTTATCAGTTGTTCGTTTACAACAAAAGCCGAGGATCCCCTCCTAAACAAAATCTCAGAAGTATGTCAAAACGGTCGCAACGGAAAAGGATGTGTTGTTGTTGTAAGTTCAGGAAACCAGGAACACACATTCCCAAACCCATTAACCGACGCAATGGGACCATTTTCTAACCAATCATGTGTGATTTCCGTTGGAGGAATAAATGAATGTGGTGAAAGGATGAGATACGGTCATTACTGTGATATTGACTCCGGGTATAACAGTTGTTATGGAGACAGTCTTGATGTTGTGGCTCCTGGAATCCATGTTCCGTCAACCATGATAAATGGGGAATATACTCGTGCTTTCGGTGGCACCTCCGCAGCCGCCCCTCATGTGGCTGGAGTAGCTGCGTTAGTGTTGTCTGTAAACCCTTGCTTGACAAGGGAGGAAGTGAAATATGTCATAGAATCCACCTGTACCAAAATAAGGCCAGACCTTTACAACTATACAACAAATCCCGACCATCCAAACGGAACATGGAATATTGAGGTCGGCTATGGGTTGGTGAACGCTTACGCAGCCGTTCAGAAGGCACAGCAGATGGGCGGCTACACTTACATAAAGGACACCATTGTTTCAGGGAATATCACCTGGACAGGCAACAAGATGATTCACGACAGCCTTGTTGTCGATTCCTTGGCGGCACTCACCGTGGAAGACACTATTTACATGTCTTCTGCCGCCCGCTTCATCGTCCGTCCCGGTGGCAAGCTCATCGTTGACGGCGGAACGATCACGAGCGCATGCGACGGCGAGATGTGGCCAGGCATAGAGGTCGTGGGCGACCGCACGAAGAACCAGACCGCCGCCAACCAGGGTGTTGTGGAGCTGCGCAACGGCGCGACCATCGAGAACGCCCTTTGCGGCATCTACACCGGTCTGCGCGGGGACACGGACTTCGCCACCACCGGCGGCATCGTCTCCGCCTCCGACGCCGTTTTCCGCAACAACGCCCGCGCCGTCGAAATCAACTCCTACGCGGGAACCGCCCCGGCAGGCACCGTCGCCGACAACCTCTGCGCCTTCGAAAACTGCACTTTCACCATCGATTCCGCCAACCTCTTCGCCGCCAACAACACCTCCTTTGCCGAACACGTGAGGCTTTGGGACGTGAAAGCGGTGAAGTTCAAGGGCTGCACCTTCGAGAACCGGACGCACGGCGCCACCTCCGGCGGCAGGGGCATCTATGCCGATGACGCGGGTGTCAAAATCGACGTAATGTGCGCGGACGACAATGTGGTGTTGCCCGGATACTGCGGCTGTCCGCCTGCGCTGTCGGATTCCTGCTTGTTTACGGGATTCGCCACCGCCGTGGAGGTTGTCACCTCCGGCACTCCCTACGCCGTCACCATCGACCGGGCGGCGTTCACGGGCAACACCACCGGCGTGCGCATCAACGGCAACCCGTTTGCCACGGTCACCCGCTGCGACTTCGCGCTGCCCTCCGGCACGCAGACGGCATGGTATCTCTACGGTCTCCGATTAGACGGCTGCTCCGGTTTCAAGGTGGAGGCCAACCGCTTCAACGGCGTCGCGCAACTTCCTGGCGGCTCCACCGTCGGCATCTATGTCGGCGGCTCCGGCAGCGCGGCCAACACTCTCTACAGAAACCAGTTCGACAACCTCACCTACGGCGTGTATGCCGCAGGGGGCAACAGCGGCCTCCAGATACAATGCAACGAGTTCGACAGCTGCGGCACCAACATCTACGTTTCGACGAGGTCTTCCATCGCCTCGTCGCAGGGCAGCACCCGGACAAGTGCGGGGAACAAGTTCCAGCAGACCTTCGGGTTCGACATTCGCAACGGCGGCTCGCAGGACATCTACTATTATTACAAGAACACCGCGAGCAACGGCTATGCCAATCCGTCGCTGACCTCGGGCATCGTGTATGTGGGCGAGAGCAGCTCCGCCAACAGCTGTCCGTCCACACTCTGCAGCACCCTGCCCGGACCCACGCCGTTCCTGCTGGCCGGCTTCCAGTCCGGCATGAACGCCTACACTGCGGCATTGGCAGGCAATAACGATACGGATGGGTTGGACAATGCGGACGGCGCGGGGGTAGAGACGCAAAATTTTGCGTCTCTACAACAGGCTGGAACGGAAAACCTGCCGGAAACGGCGCAATCCCTCTCCGCCACCTACCACGCCGCCGTCCGCAGTCTCATGGCCGACTCCCTGCTGGACCTCAACGAACTGGAGCAGTGGCACACTGCCGCGCAGCCCCTCGCCGATCCGTACTCCCTGACGGAGACGCGGTTTGTGGAAGGTTATGCGGAAGCGTTCGCCGCGGATATGGACGATGCGGAATTGGCCAATTACGCGGAGTTTCATGCGATGAAAATGGCGTTGCGCGGAGACAATAACGACAACGTGGACAACCAGGATAACAGTGGCACACCGGTTGTCAATTGGTATGCCTTGACACCCGCGCAGATCGCGCAGCTGCAGGCGATTGCCGAACGCAACACCGGCCGCGCCTCGGTGATGGCCAAAGGCGTGCTCTGCTTCTTCCACGGAAACTGTTACGAGGACGATTTGTTGGTGAACGACAACATGGACAACTGGGACAACACGGGTGACGGGGAGATGGCGGGCAAACGCGCGAAACGCGTGACGACGGACATTACCGAAGACAACGCCTTGACCGTCTATCCCAACCCCACCAACGACCTCCTGCACATCGAGCTGGCCGGCGGCGCGGGCATCGCCAGCGCGGCCCTGTTCGATTTGCAGGGGCGGGCGGTACGGACGCGATTCATCGCGTCCGCGAGCAGCCAAACCGCGACGGTGGACGTGCGTGGCGTCCCCGCCGGCGTGTACATGCTGCGCGTGACGGACGGGGAGGGGAAGGAATATGGGAGGAAAGTGGTGAAGCGGTAAGCGAAAAACGTATATTTGCTGCGTTGTTTGCCTGTTTTGGTGTTTAACGGACTTCGCACCAAGGTCGGCGGCAGCGCGAAGAAGTAAAAAATAGAGGTCCCCTTTAGGAATTATCGTACATCATTTTTTATTCATCAAAACGCCAAAGCAATGAAAAAGACATTATTATTGGATCTCGGCGCGATGAACGCCCTCCTCCTGGAGAAGGTGGAGGAACTCACCCGCTATGTCATCGACTTGCAGAACCAGATTGACGAACTGAAGAAAGGAAAGGAGTAGGGTATGAAAAAGATGGTGTTTATCAGTGTTCTTTTGTTTGGTTTTGTATGCTCCTCAATCGCGCAACAAAATTCCTCGACGATGGTGCGCCACGGCGGCCATCTTCGTTACGAAGGGACATCCTCTAATATTGAGAAACAAGAACTCTCCCTGCTCTTGGACGAAAATGCATTCGCACAGTACAAGCTGGCACGACGAGAATACATAGCGGCAATCCCACTGTGGGTACTGAGCGGCGCCGGTCTGGCCGCGGCATCCACCTTTGTCGGTTTTGGTATAGATGCGGACTTGTATCACTACGACCCCGATTCTCCTGTTACAAGTCCAGGACCTTTTTTATATGTCACTGCAGGTATCCTTGCGGGTGTAACCCTACTCCCTTTCATTCCTGCCCTTGTTCTCACCATAGACAGCCACAACAAACTCGCCCATATCGCTGAGGGCTATAATCAACGTAAGGTATCGCTAACCCCGTCCGTCAGTCCGTCAGGAATAGGTTTCACTCTCAAATTCTAACTTTATGAAAAGAACTCTCTCTCTCATTTTTGTCATAAATTTGTGCCTGTTTTGCAAATTATGCGCACAAAATCCGGTTACGGAAGCAGAAACCAAGGCCGCTGCCGTGCGCTATGCCCAATTATTCCTGCAGTATAAAAATCTTTCCCTCTCAAACATTGTGGCCATCGATTCGTTTGAGGAAAATTCCATCACGCTGATGCGTGAGGTGCATTTCGACAATGGATTATCCGTCATGCTGTCGTCATACAAATCCTGTCTGCCAGTGCTACTGTATTCCACAGACATTGCTCCTGTTTTATCTGATATTGAGAATATTCCAGACGGGCTACAGGATTTCATTCATAATTATGCAGGGGCAATAGCCTATGCCGCCGAGGGCAAGCGTAGTCTTAATGAACACCCAGATTGGACGCTGCTTTTAGACGCTGAGTTGTCAGAGGATGTAACCCGCTCTGGGCTAATCTATGGTCCTTTATTGACAACTGCTTGGGGACAAGAAAGATCAAATGACGGAATAGATTGCAGTGCCTATAATCATTTTGTTGACACTACCAGTACCACATGCCCTACTATCACATATCCTTGCGACACATGTCCCACAGGATGCGTAGCCACAGCGATGGCTCAAATTATGAAATATTGGAATTATCCTGTTTATAAGCCAAACAAAACTGAACAATACGATTGGTGCAACATGCCCGATGAATTGCTATACCAGAACAATCCCAACTATATAGTAGAAAGAGATGCAGTAGCCAGATTGATGGCAGATTGTGGCAAAGCTGCAAAAATGAAATATTGTAAGTTTGATTGCCAATCGTTTGCGTGGCCCATAGATGCAAGAGACGGTTTGGTGGACACTTTCGGATACCATTCAGATGCGACTCGAAGATTGCGGTCAAGCCATACAACAAAAAAGTGGAAAGAAATGTTAATAGAGGACATCACCGCAGGAAGGCCTGTGTTGTATGGAGGCGTTTCATGGAAGTCGCAAGGTTATCAATGGGGCGGGCATGCTTTCGTATGTGACGGTTATAATGAAAATACGGATAAGTTTCATTTTAACTGGGGAAATTATGGACACAATAATGCTATATGGTGCTCTGTTGACAGCATTATTGAAGGGCTAAACAACTGGAATCACTTTGAACGAGCCGTCTTCAACATCCACCCCGGCACACCTCAGGACTACTGCGTCTTCGAGATGCCCCTGTTTTTACATTATGCACAATATTACAACATGTATGGCAACACAACCCCCACCCCTTGGTTGAACGTCCCCCTCACCTTCACCCGTCTGACCAGCGTGCCGAACGACCCGCAGCTCCCCTCCTCCTGGCGGACGATACCTTCCGGAGCGACCTCGGAATACGCCGCGCACGAGGAAATCGTGCTTCAGGACGGCTTCCTCGCGGAGCCGGGCTGCAACTTCTACGCGCACATCGTGCCGTGCCCGTCCTGCGACAGCCGGTCGGAAGACCCGTTTGCCTCCGCCTCGTCCGCCGACGACTCCGTGCAAGGGGGATTGCGCACCCGTCATTCCGCGCGAAGCGCGGAACCCCAAACAAACGCCCACACGCTAACCGTCTATCCCAACCCCACCGACAACCTCCTGCACATCGAGCTGGCCAGCGGCGCGGGCATCGCCAGCGCGACCCTGTACGATTTGCAGGGGCGGATGGTGGCGGGCGCACACGCAGGTGCGCCCCAACGGGGCGGAGCAGCGACCATTAACATGCGGGACGTCCCCGCCGGCGTGTACATGCTGCGCGTGAGGGATGCGGAGGGGAAGGAATATGGGCGGAAGGTGGTGAAGAAATAGCGGACGGCGTTCGTGAAAAATGTAATTTTGCAAGTGAAAAAACATCGGATTAAAAATCACGGTCATGAAAAAAATGATTACTTTTATCGCAGTTTTTTGTACGGTTTCGTCAGCCTTCGCCCAGTACGAGTCGTTCTTTGGAAGGGAGTCGTGGGAATATGCCATAGATTACCTGATGACTTGTTATACAGATGAATATGACCCAAATGTTTTCAATACATGTTGTAGCACTTTTTCATTTGATTTTCACCGTGATGACACAGTGAAGATAGGAGGAAACACCTATTATTACCACCAATATCCATCTGTGTTTCTGAGAGAAGACACGGTGGCAGGCCGTCTGTACGCGCGGTATGACACAAACGAGACAGACGATGAATACTTGTTGTGCGATTTGTCGCTCTCCGTAGGGGACACCTTTATTCTACCGGACGGTACCGCCCATTGGAATTGGTTTGACTACAAGATGATTGTTGACAGCGTGGGTTATACATACGACAAAAAAGTGATATATTTATCCCTTATTAATTGTCTCTATGAATTTTTTTATTCCCCAGATGAAATCCAATTTTTGAGCACATATAACATTTCTTTGCGTTTCATGGAAGGCATTGGCCCCATATATGGGATATGTCCAACCTCGGCGGTTTCATTAGAGAATGTTTTTGGGTTGCTGTTATGTATGCACAAGGACGACACCCTATGCTACATGACTCATGAGACGTTAGGGTGTGCACAATACGGAGCGGATATTCCCCAATACCCACAGTCTTACCTACAGGCTTACCCAAATCCTGTCGTTGGACTGCTCACGTTGGAATTCGTCACCGAAGAAGAGGTTTCTGGGACAATGATGATCCGCGATATGGTAGGCAGAGTGTGTCGGCAATTTTCTGTAAATGATAAGAAGACCGTATTGGATATGGCTGCTTTGCCACAAGGTGTCTATATGCTGACTTTTACAGACCGACAAAATCGTAAAATCACAAAAAAAATTGTGAAACAATGAGAAACAGTATATTGATAATGATGCTTTATGTTCCGTTTCTTGTTCTTGGCCAAAGCCGCAGCTGGGATGGAAAAGGTTTAAAATCCAATGACAAAGTCCGTTGTCTGAACATTTTTGTAAACATTATCTATGACGAGCATCCCGATTACAATAACTCGTTTGCCGACAGCACCTATTGGCCACCCGTGTATGACCCTTCATTGGAAGGTGTCAACAATACCGCAATTCCAATATATCTATTAGACTGGATGGATACGCTGTATGTACTTGGTCAGACACATGGCTACTGTACTCGTTTATATGGAGAGTCCTCTTTCGACAGCCTTCAAATTATTGGTGATTTTGTGGTCGTGAATTTGCGTGAAAGCACAGCCCGTTCCGTGACGAATACGGACACTTTGACTTGCAACAAGATAAGTCAAGCAGCATTGAATTTGATTAATGTGAATGGCCTTCAGACAATTTATGGACACAATAAAATTTCTGATTATGATAACGATCATGATGGTCAGATAGATTTTTTGAATCTGCTAATCCGAAATATAAACAGGCAACACGCTGACATTAATCCAGGAAGTGGGTACGGGATCCCTCCTTCTTATTCTATCAACATTGAAGGTGTGTTTCTCAAAGCGAAAAATGGGACACAACAGTGTGTTGGAGACGGAAATCTTTATATCAATCCTACTAATATTGTTACCCATGAGATTTCTCACAGTTTATTCGGTAACAACGACTTCCACACTTCCGGAGGAAATCACAGGGGGTGGGGATGTTCCATGTCTTTTCTCAACATCCAAGGGGGCTACGGGCTGATGGGGGCGGCCAACTCGGGATTGGTGGGCTGCAATGGCTATGAGAGGTGGCGCATGCATTGGAAGCACCCGCAGTCGGTTGATTACATCGCAGCCCGCAATGCCACCAACACCCAATCCGTGGTCTCCGACATCTCGCGCGAGGACGGCAACAAGACCTTCCTTCTGCGCGACTTCGTGACCTATGGGGATGCGGTGCGCATCAGACTACCTTACAAGGACAGCGAGACCTCGTCCAACCAGTACATTTGGTTAGAGAACCACCAGGTGGGGAGCAACGGCAAGCTGGACTTCCTGCAATACTCCAACATCGACTACTACGCCTACTGCCGCCCTTCGGGCGCGGCGGGTGTCTATGCCTACTACCAGGTGGGTCGGGACATACTGGAAGGAACAAGCAATCAGGTTTGGGACACCTATGACCGCGACAACCTGAGAATCATCCCGGCCGAGGGCTATTACGACTACACGCTGGTTGACACGCCCTACCACGTGAACTGCGTCTCCTATGTGGAGCACACCCATATCCTGCACCGAAGAACGGCAAACCCGCTGTGTGGCAACCAGGACCAAGAATTCCACCTCTTCCCCTTGGAAGAAGACACTGTCCTATTCGTCACACGTGAAATCGGTCCGTTCCGTATCGTCATTAACGGACAGAACGACGACCAGCTTCCCTTTATCGGCGACAACCGGGACGCTTTCAGCTCCCATACGAAAATCAATATGGGCACGAACCCGAGCACCAATAACACCAAGACATATCACAGCAATAACAATGGAGGAACGGTTATCAAGGCCCAAAACACGGGAAAAAATGTGCAAAACACTTATCTGACAGGACTGGGCATCGAGATGACACCCGTTCCCGGGACAGGGAACATTTTGGTGAGCATTCGCTGGAACGATTACGACATCACCAACGACACCCGCTGGACGGGGGAAATAGCCTTGAAAGACACGGCCATTCTCATGGCGGGCAACACCATCACGCTGGCTCAGAACAGAACGGTTGCGCAACCCACCCGCAATCCAGAGACAGGGCTGTTCGCCGGGAAAACTCGCTGGACGTGCGAAAGCGGCTCCTATTTCCGGCAGGACTCCGCTTCGGCACTCATTCTCACAGAAAACAGCAGTCTCCTATTTGAGAATGGCAGTCACTATGACTTGTCCAAGGAGGCTCGTGTGGAGATACACGCAGGGTGTTTACTTGCTGTGCAACCGGGTGCTGAAATCCAATTGAAAGGCATTGTGGAGGTTGACTCTGGCGGGGTTCTCACTCTTTACGACACGGCCAAAATGGATAGTTCCGCCCGCATCATCGTCCGCCCCGGCGGCAAGCTCATCGTTGACGGCGGAACGATCACCTCCGCCTGCGCGGGCGAAATGTGGCAGGGCATCGAGGTCGCGGGCGACCGCACGAAGAACCAGACCGCCGCTTTCCAAGGCACCGTGGAGCTGCGAAACGGCGCGGTCATCGAGAGCGCTCTCTGCGGCATCTACACGGGCCTGCGCGGGGACACGGAATTCGCCACCACCGGCGGCATCGTCTCCGCCTCTAATGCCGTTTTCCGCAACAACGCCCGCGCCGTCGAAATCAACTCCTACGCGGGCACCGCCCCGGCGGGCACCGTCGCCGACAACCTCTGCGCCTTCGAAAACTGCACTTTCACCATCGATTCCGCCAACCTCTTCGCCGCCAACAACACCTCCTTTGCCGAACACGTGAGGCTTTGGGACGTGAAAGCGGTGAAGTTCAAGGGCTGCACCTTCGAGAACCGGACGCACGGCGCCACCTCCGGCGGCAGGGGCATCTATGCCGATGACGCGGGTGTCAAAATCGACGTAATGTGCGCGGACGACAATGTGGTGTTGCCCGGATACTGCGGCTGTCCGCCTGCGCTGTCGGATTCCTGCTTGTTTACGGGATTCGCCACCGCCGTGGAGGTTGTCACCTCCGGCACTCCCTACGCCGTCACCATCGACCGGGCGGCGTTCACGGGCAACACCACCGGCGTGCGCATCAACGGCAACCCGTTTGCCACGGTCACCCGCTGCGACTTCGCGCTGCCCTCCGGCACGCAGACGGCATGGTATCTCTACGGTCTCCGATTAGACGGCTGCTCCGGTTTCAAGGTGGAGGCCAACCGCTTCAACGGCGTCGCGCAACTTCCTGGCGGCTCCACCGTCGGCATCTATGTCGGCGGCTCCGGCAGCGCGGCCAACACTCTCTACAGAAACCAGTTCGACAACCTCACCTACGGCGTGTATGCCGCAGGGGGCAACAGCGGCCTCCAGATACAATGCAACGAGTTCGACAGCTGCGGCACCAACATCTACGTTTCGACGAGGTCTTCCATCGCCTCGTCGCAGGGCAGCACCCGGACAAGTGCGGGGAACAAGTTCCAGCAGACCTTCGGGTTCGACATTCGCAACGGCGGCTCGCAGGACATCTACTATTATTACAAGAACACCGCGAGCAACGGCTATGCCAATCCGTCGCTGACCTCGGGCATCGTGTATGTGGGCGAGAGCAGCTCCGCCAACAGCTGTCCGTCCACACTCTGCAGCACCCTGCCCGGACCCACGCCGTTCCTGCTGTCCGGCTTCACCTCGCAAGTGAACGCCTACGCCACGGCCCACCATTCCACCGCGCCGTCAGGCGCGACGGAACCTCAAACAAACACGCACTCAGCAGGAACAACGCAACCTCAACCTAATGCGCAGGTGTTGACCGACTTGCGCCAATCCCTTTCCGCCACCTACCACACCGCCGTCCGCAGTCTCATGGCCGACAGCCTCCTGGACCTCGCCGCGCTGGAGCAGTGGCACACTGCCGCGCAGCCCCTCGCCGATCCGTACTCTCTGACGGAGACGCGGTTTGTGGAAGGTTATGCGGAAGCGTTCGCGACGGATATGGACGATGCGGAATTGGCCAATTACGCGGAATTTCATGCGATGAAGGTGGCGTTGCGGGGAGACAATAACGACAACGTGGACAACCAAGACAACAGTGGCACACCGTTTGTCAACTGGTATGCCTTGACACCCGCGCAGATTGCGCAGCTGCAGGCGATTGCCGAACGCAACACCGGCCGCGCCTCGGTGATGGCCAAAGGCGTGCTCTGCTTCTTCCACGGAAACTGTTACGAGGACGATTTGTTGGTGAACGACAACATGGACAACTGGGACAACACGGGTGACGGGGAGATGGCGGGCAAACGCGCGAAACGCGTGACGACGGACATTACCGAAGACAACGCCTTGACCGTCTATCCCAACCCCACCAACGACCTCCTGCACATCGAGCTGGCCGGCGGCGCGTGCATTGCCAACGCAACACTGTACGATTTGCAGGGGCGGACGGTGGCGGGCGCACACGCAGGTGCGCCCCAACGGGGCGGAGCAGCGACCATTAACATGCGGCACGTTCCCACTGGCGTCTATCTCCTGCGCGTGACGGACGGGGAGGGAAAGGAATATGAGGGGAAGGTGGTGAAGCGGTAAGCGAAAAAGATATATTTGCAGCGTTGTTAGCTTATCTTGATGTTTAACGGACTTCGCACTAAGGTCGGCGGCAACGCGAAGAAGTGAAAAATAGAAGTCCCCAATCAAAAAATGAAAATAAAATCGCGTATCATTATGGCTTTTGTTAATGATTATAGTAGGAACAGCTGTTTTTTTCTCCTGTGAGAGACCTGTTGTTGAACCAGATGACGAATTCATCATAACAGAATTTCCCATTGACGGACCGTTTTGTATCAGACAATTAACGGAAGATGTTTTGTATCGTATTCATGATCAAAATGATATGGATACGTTTTTTGAGAGTTACGAATACCCCCTTCCTCAATTGGACTTTTCTAAGCAATCGATGTTTTTGCTTTGGGGTTACAGTTTTGGGGAAGTGTATAATAAAGAAATATCATTCATAAAAGTAAATGACAATGCATACCAATTCGATGTGGATATAACGGAGGCGCAAATTCTTCCATCGGGAGGCCCTTGGATTGCCGCTTTTTATACTAACAAAAAAATCGAAAAATCAGATAGTGTTTTTGTTTCAGTTAATATTCATGAATAATGCATAAATCAACAATATGGGCGGCAAAAAATAATTTTTCAAAAATACACCGCCATATCAAAAAAAAATGTATTTTTGCCGCCGATTTCAATTGCTGCGTTCTTCTAACGGTTAGGAATCAAGATTCTCAATCTTGCAATACGAGTTCGATTCTCGTACGCAGTACAAAAGCAAGGCCATCTGTCGCAAACAGATGGTTTTTTTATTAACCGTATCGCATACTTTTGCAATCTACAAACAAGAATGAAGAAAATTCTCTATTGGATCCAGAATGCGCGGCCTTACGCATTGCCACAAAGTGCCCTTCCCGCCTTGGTAGCCGTATTCATGGCAGCCGGGAAAGATCATTTCTCCATCGGGTTGAGCATTGTCGCGGTGCTGGGCGTGATGCTGGCCCATCTGTCCGTGAACCTTTTCGACGATTATTTCGATTTTCAGTTCAAAAGTGACGAGGTCCGGGAACAGATGGCGGCGGAAGGGGAGCGCGTCCGTATTGCCAAAAGCCCCTACCTGACCTCCGGCGAGGTCACTCCGCGACAACTCTTCGTTGTCGCTTCCCTGTTCGGACTAATTGCCATCCTGCTGGGATGCATCGTGTTCGCAAAACGTGGCCTCATCCCTCTTTACATCGCCCTCGCTGCAGGTTTCCTCGGCTTCTTTTACTCCGGAAAGCCCATTCGGTTCTGCTACCGCGGTCTCGGCGAGCTGGTCACGGGCCTCATTTTCGGCCCGCTGCTGATGGCAGGTGTGCATTATGCGGCATGCGGCACCCTTACCGCAGGTGTTTGGGTGGTGTCCACCACTGTGGGCCTTTGGGTGGTCAATATCCTCTTTACACATTCCGTTATGGAAACCTCAGCGGACAAAAAAGTGGGCAAGAAAACATTGGCGGAAGTCCTTAAGACGCATCCTCGGCAGATAACCGCATCAGCCCTCTTTAACTTCACACCTTACATTATCTTACTGATCGCACTCATTTCCAATCATTTACATATTACATTCGCCGCTATCTTCCTTGTGTTGCCAAGATCCATCGCTCTTTTCTACCTACTATGGCAATTCTGCTACCATCCCGAGCGTGAATTCAAGCGGAAATGGTGGTACGGCCCCATCGAGCACTGGGATGCCATCTGTGAGAGACATCTGGAATGGTTTGCCATCCGCTGGTTCTTAGCACGCAATATCCTGCAATCCGCCAGCCTCTGTTTCATCATCTGCTCACTGATATCTTAACCAGAGGCTCTGTTTGCAAAATTCCATCCCATGTCACAAATCCATTTTAGCTGAAAAACTGCCGAACCCGGTTAAAGACGCTTTTGTCGTTTTTACCAGGTTTTGGCACGAAGTTGTCATGCGTGCTGAGCTGTTCCAGCATGTTCTTCTCCTCCTTGGTGAGGCTCTTCGGGGTCCAAACGTTTACATTGACGATGAGGTCACCCACGATGCGGGAGTTGACCTGCGGCAGCCCCTTGCCCTGCAACCGGAGGATTTGCCCGCTTTGAGTACCGGGAGCTATCTTGATTTTGGCCTTGCCCGTCAGCGTGGGAATTTCCACAGATGCACCAAGAGCGGCTTGCGGGATGCTGATGTAGTAGTTGAGGTAGAGATTGTTGCCGTCGCGCTCGAAAACCTCGTGGTCGCGAACCTCGAAGACGACGAGCAGGTCACCGTTCACGCCGCCGCGCTGCGCCGCATGGCCCTTCTGGGGCACGGTCATCTGCATGCCGTTATCGACACCGGCAGGGATGTTGATGGTGATGATCTCCTCGCCCGACACCGTGCCGTTGCCGTGGCAATGCGGACAGGGATCCTTGATGATTTCACCCGTGCCGCCGCACTGGGTGCAGACGCTGGCCTGCTGGATGATGCCGAACATGCTGCGCTGCTGGCGCACCACCTGGCCGCTGCCATGGCAGGTCGGGCACGTGGTCACACTGGCCGGGTCCTTGGCACCCGTGCCGTTGCAGTGCGGGCACACCACCTGCTTGTTAATCTTCACCTTTTTCTCCACGGGTGCGGCCACCTCCTCCAAGGTCAATTTCACCTTGATGCGGATGTCGCCACCCCGGCGCACCCGACGCTGCTGACCTTGCCCGCCAAAGCCTCCAAAGCCGCTGAAACCGCTGAAGCCCCCACCGAAACCGCCTCCGAACACGTCGGCGAAGTGGCTGAAAATGTCGCTGAAGTCCATGTGCGAGAAATCGCTGGCGTCGTTGCCCATACCGGCATGGCCGAACTGGTCATAGCGAGCCTTCTTGTCAGGGTTGCTGAGCACGTCATACGCCTCGGCCGCCTCCTTGAACTTCTCTTCCGCCTCCTTGTCGCCCGGATTGCGGTCAGGATGGTACTTCATGGCCATCTTGCGGTAGGCCTTCTTTATCTCGTCTGCTGAAGCCTCTTTCGAGACGCCAAGCACTTCGTAATAGTCTCTTTTTTCCATAATGGTCTCCTTTCTTACTGTCCAACCACCACTTTGGCGTAGCGGATGACCTTGTCTTTCAGTTTGTAGCCTTTCTCCGTTACGTCAATCACCTTGCCCTTCTCCTCCTCGTTTTGAGTCGGGAAATGGGTCACTGCCTCATGGAAGTCGGTGTTGAATTCCTCGCCCTTGGCCTGGATTTCCTCCACGTCAAAACGCTTCATCATTTGAATCAACTTATTGTAAATCAGATTGAAACCCTCTTTTATAGCCGTAATGTCCTCCACCTTTTCGTTGGCCGCGATGGCACGCTCGAAGTCATCGATGATGGGCAGAAGGCTCACAATCACCTTTTCGGAAGCGGTGGCAATCAGGTCCAGTTTCTCCTTGCTGACCCGTTTCTTGTAGTTGTCAAATTCGGAGAAGAGACGCAGGAAACGGTCGTTCAATTCGGCCTTCTCCGTCTTCAACTGCTCAATCTCCGCCTCCAACTCCTGAACCCGTTCTTTTTCCTTGTCCCTCTTTTTGGAGAAAAAACCCTTTTTCTTGGTGTCAGTATTCTCTTCTTTTTCCGACAAATTGTCAGTATTTTCCTGTTCTGCCTCTTTCACTTCAGGTTCTTGCACCGGTTCCTCCTGAATGTTCTTTTCTTGATTTTCTTCCATATTATACTTATTTTCAATTACTTACAAACACAATAAAACTGCGGTGCTGAATGGTTGATTCAACCCGCAGGATTCTTACAGCAAAAAATTTGCCAAAAATGGCGAAGTGGACTATTTTCTTTCAGAATTATCCGGTAACTGCAGGATGGTGTGGGCGACATTGATGAGATGGTCGGCAACCCGTTCGCTGTTCTGCGCCAAGGAGAGGTACTCCGCCCCGACAGCCGGACTGCACGTGCCCTCGGTCAGCCGGCGAATATGACTCTGTTCCATCTGTTCAGTGAAACGGTCAATCTTTTCCTCAATGTCTTCGGCACGTTTCAACGCTTCCTTGTCCATTTTGTGATAGGCATCCATCACTTCGCGATAAAGGAGGCCCACCAATTGCTCCATTTTAAAGACTTCCTCGACCGCCTCCTTCGAGAATGCGGATTCCTGCTCTTTCAGCGAGTCGGCGTATTCCACAATGTTTTCCGCATAGTCACCCACCCGTTCCAAGTCGCTGGTGGTACGAATCACGCTGCTCAGGTAACGTTGGTCGAAGGCACTGAGGTTATTCGACGAGAGCTTCACGGAATAGCCCAGCAGCTCTTTGTTCAAAAAGTTGAGGTCGTTCTCGATTTTTCGGAATTGCTCGATTTCGGAATAATCAAAGGTGGTGATGATGTGGATGGCACGGTGAAAATTGTCCATGGCCATCTCAGCCATGTTCTCGGTTTCGGCCTTCAGCTGGCGTATGGCCACTGCAGGAGTGCTGAGCATGGTGGGGTCAAGGTATTTGAGACGAGGCCTCGGAGCTACGACAACCTGTTCTGGAATAATCCGCTTCACCGTATTCACCAAAAAGCTGGTCAGCGGGAGGGCTATCAGGGTAGTACTTACGTTGAAGAAAGAGTGGAACATGGCGAGCTGGAGTTGCGGCGCACTGGGGAACAAACGGCCAAGGAGTGTGCCAAAGCTCGCCGATCCGCCGGAAAAGAGGTGCAGGAGCAAGGCCAAAACCAAAAAGACGGAGACACCCATCACGTTGAAGAGCAAGTGCAGGAGAGCCGCCCGCTTGGCGTTGGTACCGCTGGCCATGCCCGCGAGAATCGCACTCACGCAGGAACCAATGTTAGAGCCCATGGTCAGATAGATGCCTTGCTCAAGATTGATCAACCCGGTCACCAACATGGTGATGGCAATGGAAGTCATCACCGACGACGATTGGATGATGGCCGTCAAGATGGCGCCGATGACCACCAACAGCAACGGGTTTTGGAAAGTGGCTATGACGGTCCTCACTTCCGGCTGGGTGGCGAACCCCTTCATGGCAGCCGACATCATGTCCAGTCCCACGAACAAGATACCGAACCCAGTGAGGATACCACCTATCTGCTTCCCCTTCTCGGTTTTGGAGAAAAGCGACACGAAAGCGCCGATACCGGCGAGGGCCATGAAAAGAAGCGTCGTGGAGATGCTGCTGTTACCCGACATGCCGAGAGCCACTAACTGCGCCGTCACCGTGGTACCGATGTTGGAACCATAGATGATGGTGGCCGCCTGCGCCAAGTTCATGACACCCACGTTCACAAAACCGACGACCATCACCGTCACGGCACTGCTGCTCTGGATGATGGCGGTCGAGGCAAGGCCGATCCCCACGCCCATCCACTTGCTGCTGCCGGTCTTGGCAAACATCTGTTTCAACCGTCGGCTCCCGGCCGACTCCAAGTGGTCGCTCATCATCTGGCAAGCCACCAAAAAGACGCCGATACCCGACGTCAAAGTCAAAATCGCAATAATGATACTTTCTAATTCCATTTTGGTATTATTTGTTGTCTTAAAATCACATAAATGTCACAAATCTTGTCATCCTTTCCACCCTGTCTTTGCAAAATAAAAAATGGTGCATATTCACAGGAATACGCACCATTTTTATAGGGGTTGCACATCATAAATCCACAGGAATATCCTTCTGGATTATGCCGACGCACTTGTCCAAGCCGCTGGTCGTCCGAAATTTTTGCCATGGAAGTTCGCATGGATGGATTAGACTTGGACAAAGCTGACACAGGCATTCGCACCGATATGCCGAAACTGCCTGACTCGTCCCCATAGCAATCGAATTCATCCTCCTCTTCGGTCAGGTCAACATCCGATTCCACGATTTGGCAATTCTCCATGTCGAAAGAATGCGCGATATTTCGGGTATCTTGCCAGGCATCGAAGGAGACAAGGGAAAGCAAAAGCATCACGGCCAAGACGGCTACCGAGGATGTAATCCGTTGACTGTTAGTTACCTTGCTTAAATGCATTCTGCTTTTCATTTCGGTTGCGAAGATACACTTTTTTTGAATAATCCGTGAACGGTGACAACCCTGTTACAATTCACAATTCAACCGTCACAATTCACAATTCACCTATCGCAAAAAAATGTATCTTTGCCGCCTTAATTTTCAGAAAAAAAGATTGATAATGGAAAGAATTTCAAAGAGAGTGCTGGGAATGCCGGCTTCAGAGACGTTGGCCATGACTGCATTGGCACGTGAATTAAAGGAAAAGGGTCAGGATGTGATCAGCTTGAGTATCGGCGAGCCCGATTTCAACACGCCGGAGACGGTGAAGGAATATGCCAAACAGGCAATCGACGACAATTTCACCCATTATCCGCCGGTCCCCGGTTATGCGGACCTGCTGAAAGCCATCAGCAACAAGTTCAAGAGAGACAACGGACTGGACTACACCCCGCAGCAAATTGTGGTCTCCACGGGCGGCAAACAGTCCATCTACCAGGCTGTCATGGCGTTGGTGAACCCCGGCGACGAGGTCATCATCCCCACCCCTTATTGGGTTTCCTATCGTGCCATCGCCCAAATGGCGGAGGCGGACATCAAATATGTCCCCTGCAAGATTGAGAACAACTTCAAAATCACGCCGTCGCAGCTGGAGGCCGCCATCACGCCGAAAACCAAACTGATGATGTTCAGCAGCCCCTCGAACCCCACGGGCATGATTTACTCGAAAGAGGAGCTCCGCGCCATCGCCGAGGTGGTCGCCAAGCACCCGCAGATGATGATCCTGTCGGACGAGATCTACGAGCACATCAACTTTGTGGGCGGCCACGAAAGCATCGCCCAGTTCGACTTCATCAAGGATCAGGTGGTCACAGTGAACGGCGTGGCGAAGGGTTTCGCCATGACGGGCTGGCGCATCGGCTTCATCGGTGCCCCTGTGGAGGTGGCCAAGGCCTGCAACAAGCTGCAGGGCCAGATTACTTCCGCCACCGGTTCCATCTCGCAGCGCGCTGCTTTGCGGGCCATGGAAATGGATCCCAAAACCTCCGATGACATCATCAACATGCGCAACACTTTCCTGAAGCGCCGCGACTTGGTCTATGGCTTGCTGAAGGAAATCCCCGGCTTTGAAGTGAGCCTGCCGCAGGGTGCCTTCTACTTCTTCCCGAAGGTGAGCAGCCTCTTTGGCAAGCATGTTCCCGCCGATTCCAAGTTCGCCGCCCAGTACAACAAGACGGTCATCGAGAACTCCACAGACCTCGCCTTCTACTTCCTGCTCGACGGCAGCGTCTCCACCGTGCAAGGCACCGCCTTCGGCGACGACGACTGCATCCGCCTCTCCTACGCCACATCCGAGGAAAACCTCATCGAGGCCTGCCGCCGCATCAAGGCAGCTGTGGAAGCTATGAAATAAATTAAATTAAAAATGATTCCTTAAACAGCCTCGAAGAGGCAAGACGCACGAAGTGCTAATAACCCCACACAAGGCGCAAGCCGCAGTGTGGGGTTCTAAAACAAAATGAAATGAAAAAAATCACCACCTTCCTCATCCTCCTGCTCGGACTCACACTCGTCCAAGCCCAAAACATCAGCTACACGCTGGTAAGTTCCAGTCAAAACGAAGCGGTGGTCCGCATCGACTTCGGCAGCTACCATACGGAAACGGTGACCGTTGACGGCATCGTGATGCAGACGCTGCACATGGCGGAGGCCTACCCGACTCTCAAGAAGGGCAGTCCCGAACTGCTGCAGGCGGCCTTCTCCCTGATGGTGCCTGAAGGCAGCAACCCGGAAACGGAGCTTTTGGACGCTCAATACGCGGAAACCGCCAACTTCGCCCTTGCCCCCTCGAAGGGCAAGCTTTACCGCAACGTGAATCCGGACAACGTGCCCTATTCGAAAAACGCGGACTACCAGTCCACGAACTACCTGCTGGGCAGCCCGGTGGCGATCGGTGAAACCTATCGGTTGCGCGACTACAACGGTGTCAGCGTGAAAGTCTTCCCGTTTGACTACAACCCTTCCTCCCAAACGCTGAAGGTCTATTCCTCCGTGACGGTGAAGGTGCGTTTCAACAGTGGCCGCTCTTTTGCCGCAGCGACGAAGAACAACCGCACTTTTGATGCCATTTACGCAAACAGTTTCTTGAATTATAGAAACTTGCGCAGCACTCCCGTTGTGGAAGAGGGTGATATTCTGGTCATCTGCCCCGAAGATTTCATGGCCGCCATGCAACCCTACGTGGATTGGAAGATTCGCAATGGATTTAAAACGGAAATGGTGGCCTTGTCGGTGGCTGGCAGTAATGCCACGCAGATAAAAAGCTACATATTAGACTATTACAATGCCCATAATCTGGCCTACGTGATTATTGTGGGCGACAATGCCCAGTTCCCCACGCCATCGGTCAGCGGAAACAAGGCCGACAACTTTTTCACCGAATTGGTAGGCAACGACTCCTACCCGGACATCATCTTGGGCAAGATTTCCGCCGAAAATGTGTCGCAAATCGAGACGCAGGTCCAGCGCTTCATCGAATATGAACAAAACCCTCGGGAGACTTCCCACTTCACCTCCTTCCTCGGCATTGCCTCCAGCCAAGGGCCTGGCGACAACAATGAGTACGACTACCAACATATTCGCAACATAGACAACAAGTTGTTGGGTTACACCTACACGTCTGGCTATGAACTCTTTGAAGGCAGCCAAGGCGGTTTGGACGCCTCCGGCAACCCAACAGCGGCAATGGTCACCACGGCCGTGAATGCCGGTGTGGGCATCATCAGCTATTGTGGCCACGGCGACGTGCAGGAGTGGGTCACGACAGGTTTCAACAACAACAATGTCAACGCGTTGACGAATGTCGGAAAGCTGCCGTTCATCCTTTCGGTGGCCTGCGTGAACGGTGAGTACCACACGGGCACCTGCTTCGCGGAAGCCTGGCTGCGCGCCACCCACGACGGCCAGCCCACCGGCGCTGCCAGCATGATCGGCTCCACCATCAACCAGCCGTGGAACTCCCCGATGTGCGCCCAAGACAGAATGATTGACCTGCTGGTCGGCACCACTCCCGATAACCAGAATTACACGTATGGCGGCATCGTCTTCAATGGAATGATTCACATGCTGGATGTCTATAACGATGTGGAAGTATTCCGCACCTGGATTCTTTTCGGCGACCCGACACTTTTGCTGCGCACTGCCGTACCCGAACAACTCGACCTTTCCTACAATGAAATCCTGCCCGTCGGCCTGCCTTCTTTAACCTTCTCTTCCCCTGTGGAGAACGCTAAGGTTTCCGTCACACAGAACGGAGAAATCGTGGGTACTGGCCGTATCGCGAACGGCACTTGGACACTCGAATTCAGCGACACTTACCTGCCCACCGACACCTTGCATGTGCTGGCCACCGCTACGAACTACCTGCCCTACGAGGGCTTGGTCAACTTCATCCCCAACGAAGGTCCCTACGTGATTGCCAGCGACTTAACTATGAGTGACGAACATCTCTGGTTCGACAGCAACCGGCCCAACAATCTCCCCGAATACGGGAAAGTGATGAAAGTGACTCCGCAAATCGTCAATATCGGAAACGCCACCGCCTCGAACGTCAAAATACGCATCTCCACGAACGACGAGTATGTGTCGCTGATTGGAAGCACCGGCACGGTCACGGAACTCTTGTTGACTGTCCCCTCCATCGCTGCCCAAGACACGGTGTCCAATCCGCCCATTTTCTTCTTTAAAGTGAGCAACCTCGCACCAGCCAACCACAATTCTGTCATCAAGCTGGAAACGGTCTTCGGCAATGATACGGTGCGCCAAAACAAGCCAGTGCAACTGTATGCGCCCCAGCTGGCCATTACGTCCATGACCATTGACGACACGGAACAAGGCAACGGGAACCATCGTGCCGACTTCGGCGAAACGTTCAACTGTGTGCTGACCATTGCCAACTCCGGCAACATGCCGATTTCCGGCGGAAACCTTTTCATCGAAACGCCGGGCGACGAATTGGCCTTGCCTGCAAATCCTATCCAATTCTCTACAATAGACGCCAACAGTACCGCAACGGTGAGCTTCCAAGTCACGGCCAATAGCACTATTCAAGAGCCGACCATCGCATTTATCAAATCGAGTCTTTGGGTTAACTACTATTTTGCGGCCAACAACTTCCCTGTGAAAATCGGAGCGGTGGTAGAAGACTGGGAAACGGCCGGTTTCACCAACATGGAATGGCAAAACAGCTCCTCCAAGCCCTGGACCATCGTCACAACAGCTCCCTATGAAGGAACTTATTGTGCAAAATCCGGAGCCATCGGTGGCAGCAGCTCCACCATGTTGCGCATCTCCGCCGTCTCCACAGTCGCCGACAGTATCTCCTTCTTCTATAAAGTGTCGAGCGAAGAAAACTACGACAAATTAAGCTTCAAAATCGATGGCCAAACCAAGGAAGAATGGAGCGGATCCACTGGCTGGACCCGCGCGTCCTTCCCCGTGGAAGCGGGTACGCATACCTACACTTGGACCTACTCCAAGGACTATTGGGGAAACCAAGGACATGATTGTGCCTATATCGATGCCATCTCGTTCCCAAGCGGCGTGGTGAACAATCCTGTGGGAATCCACGAAACGGAAAACACGGCTTCGTTCCAGATCTGGCCAAACCCCACGACAGACTACATTCATGTACGCATGGATGGCAACATCGAAGGAACTTCCTGCGTTTACCGCCTGTTCAGCATGGACGGTAAATTGCTGCAAGGCGGACATCTGACGGACAGCAATTGCGAAATCAATATAAACAACTATAATTCAGGTGTTTATATTTTAGAAATAGAAGACAATCTCCATCAGACGCAATCGGCTAAAATTATCAAGAAATAGCATGGAACCGAAAAGACCTTTGATATTGGTTGTGAATGACGACGGCTACGAAGCCAAGGGCTTAGAAGCAATGGTGTCGATAGCCAAGCCGTTAGGCGAAGTGGTGGTGGTGGTGCCAGACCGGACACGCTCCGGCATGGGTCACGCCATCACTATGGGCGAACCTCTGCGCCTTTCCAAGTACAAATGCGAGGATGGCGTGGTCTATTACAAAACCAACGGCACTCCAGTCGATTGCGTGAAACTGGGCGAGAAAGTGGTGCTGCGCGACCGCAAAATAGATTTGGTGCTCTCCGGCATTAACCACGGCTCCAACTCCTCAGTAAGTCTGATCTATTCCGGCACGATGGCCGCCGCCATTGAAGCCGCCTTCGACAATATCCCGGCAGTGGGGCTCTCACTTCAAGACTACCGCCCCGATGCCGACTTCACCGCTTCGATGCACTACGGACGAATCATTGTGGAAAATGTGTTAAAAAACGGTCTTCCGCCACATATCTGCCTGAATGTCAACGTCCCTAAAGTGCCTTTGGAGGAAATCAAGGGCATTCGGATCACGCGCCAATGCAGTGCCACTTGGCATGAGGATTTGGAAACGCGCACCGACCCTTACGGACGGCAATATTATTGGCTGACAGGCTATCTGGAACGCTTCGAGCTGGACGAAGATTCTTGCGAAGGAGCCTTGACGCGCAACTACGTGTCGGTGCAACCCGTGCAGTTCGACCTGACGGCGTATCAATATATGGAAACCCTTAAATACATGGAAATATGATGGAAAAACTCAGAAGAGACTCCTATGCGGTGGGAGTAGTCTTAGGAATTGTAGTGACGGCCGTGCTTTTCGGCATTCTTTACGGGATTTACGCGTTGGTTCTCCACTTCAATCCACAAATGCTCGTCAACAGCCCGAATCTCACCAAGATTCTGATCCCGAAACTGATTTTGTTAGCGATGATTCCCAACATTTTCATTCTGCGCCACTATCTGTTGAAGTTGAAATACGACAAATCGGGGCGGGGCATTCTCATCGCCACCTTTGTCTGGGCAATTGTCTTTCTGGCGGCGCAGTTCTTGCTGTAACGACTGCAGGAAGATGAATGACATCCGAAAAAACGAAAGAGGCACGGGATTCCGCGCCTCTTCGTTTTTGTTAGACAAAAGATTTCAGACTACTCCAGGCTGATGGCCTCGCACGGACAAACGTCAGCGCAAGCTCCGCATTCGATGCAGAGATCAGGATTGATGGAGTAAACAGCGCCTTCAGAGATGGCCTCTTGAGGGCATTCGCCGATGCAGGTTCCGCAAGCAGCGCAAAGATCTTCACTAATTTTGTAAGCCATAATACTTTTTAATTGTTGTTGATTGAGCGGCAAAAATACACATTTTATGAATAGTTGCGCACTCGGTGAATAATTTTATTAAAAGGTTTTTGTTCATACATTTCGGACGGTTAGAGCCGAATGTTTGCCGGAAGTTTAATTTACCGGTGCGTTAAAATAATATCAGCCGCAAAGACGGTTTTGTTTTTGCGGCTGATAAGGTGGTATAATCGGTAAAACCTTGTCTAATTGCTCTTTCCCTTCCTCTTCATCCAGAAATACATCCCCCAATAGGCGAGTGTCACGCCGAGCGTGATGCCCACCAAAATGGGAAATCGCTGCTTCACACTGGAGAACGTGAAGGGTATCAGCAGTGCAGCCAAGAGTATGAAATAACGCAAAACAGCTTTCATCCTACTTTAATTTGGCCAATTGTTCCTTAATAATACGGATTTTTTCCTCTGCATCAGCCTGCTTTTTGCGCTCTATATCCACCACTTTCTGCGGGGCGTTGTTCACGAAACTGGCATTCGACAGCTTCTTCATCACGCCTTGCAGGAAACCTTCGGCATATTTCAGGTCGGCCTCCAGCTTCTTGATCTCTTCGGCAGCATCCACCAAACCGGTCAGCGGCATCGAGTACTTGACGTTGTTCTCGATGAACGTGGCACCGTCAACCTCCTCGCCAGCCACATAATCAATGCTTTCCAGGTTGCAAAGCTTTGCAACGACCGCATCGGTAGCGGGGTTGGCAATGGATGCGTCCGCATAGACCCTGAGCTTGAGCGCGTGCTTCTGTGCGATGTTCTTCTCAGTACGGATGCGGCGCACCTGTTCAATCACTTTGCGTGCGATGGCGAAATCGTCCAACACTTTCTGGTCCACATCGGCAGCCACTTCCGGCATCCGAGTCATCATGATGGACTCCTTCTCGCCACGTTCGCGCATCGTGTGCCAAAGTTCTTCGGTGATGAACGGCATGAACGGGTGCAGAATCTGCATCAGCGTCTCAAAGATGTCGATAATTTCGCGGTAAGTCTTCCCATCGACGGGTTGCTGGTAGCCGGGCTTCACTACTTCGAGGAAACAAGAGCAGAAATCGTCCCACACAAGCTTGTAGATGTCCATCAGCGCTTCGGAAATGCGGTAGCGCTTCACGTTCGACTGCACCAAGGTCAGCACCTCGGTCATGCGCTCGCGGATCCACTTCACAGCGGTTTCCGTATGCAGCGGCTGCGGGAGCTTGTCATCAATCTCCCACCCTCTCACCAAGCGGAAGGCATTCCACAACTTGTTGCTGAAGTTGCGACCCTGTTCGCACAACGACTCGTCGAACAGCAGGTCATTGCCGGCAGGCGAACTGAGCAGCATACCGAAACGCACGCCATCGGCACCGTATTTCTCCATCAACATGATGGGGTCGGGGGAGTTGCCGAGCTGTTTCGACATCTTGCGGTGCAGCTTGTCGCGCACCGTGCCCGTGAAATAGACATCCTTGAACGGAATGGTGCCGCGCCACTCCAGACCGGCCATAATCATGCGCGCAACCCAGAAGAAGATAATGTCGGGGGCCGTAATCAACACGGCGGTCGGATAGTAGTAATTAATTTCGGGATTGTCGGGGTGACGGATACCGTCGAACACCGACAACGGCCACAGCCAAGAGGAGAACCAAGTGTCCATCACGTCCTCGTCCTGCTTCAAGTCGTTGACAGAGAGATTTAGCTCGGGGAATTTCTGACGAGCGATATTTAAGGCTTCATCGACATTGTGCGCCACCACAAATTCGTGGTTCGGCAGATACCAAGCCGGGATGCGGTGTCCCCACCAAAGCTGGCGACTGATGCACCAGTCCTTGATATTCTCCATCCAATGGGCGTATGTGTTCTTGAATTTCTCGGGATGGAAAGTAATATCGCCGTTCATGACCGCATCGAGGGCGGGTTTGGCGAGATCACCCATCTTACAGAACCACTGCAGGGAAAGTTTCGGTTCAATGACCTCATTGGTGCGCTCTGAGAAGCCTACTTTGTTGGTATAATCCTCGATTTTCACGAGGTTTCCGGCCTCTTCCAGCATCGGAACGATAGCCTTTCTCGCTTCGAAACGGTCCATGCCCACGAGGAATTGCGCGTTCTCGTTCAGCGTGCCATTGTCGTTGAAGATGTTGATGGTCTCCAGATGGTGCTTGATACCAAGGTTGTAGTCATTGATGTCGTGCGCTGGAGTGATTTTCAAGGCACCGGTACCAAACTCACGCTCCACATACTCATCATAAATCAGTGGAATAGAACGGTTTACAATCGGAACAATGGCGCGTTTGCCTTTGTATTTGGCATAACGCTCATCGTCGGGGTGCATACAGATGGCCGTATCGCCGAGAATGGTCTCAGGACGGGTAGTAGCGATGGTAATATACTCATTCTCCTCACCTTCAATCTGATAGCGGACATAATAGAGTTTGGACTGCAGTTCCTTGTAAATCACTTCCTCATCGGAGACAGCGGTAAGCGCCTTCGGATCCCAATTGACCATGCGCACGCCTCGATAAATCTTGCCTTTGTTGTAGAGATCCACAAACACATCGATGACAGCTTCCGACATTTCGGGATCCATGGTGAATTTAGTACGATCCCAGTCGCAGGAGGCACCGAGCTTGCGGAGCTGTTTGAGGATAATGCCGCCATATTTTTCCTTCCACTCCCAGGCATGTTTCAGGAACTCCTCGCGGGTAAGGTCTTTTTTGTCAATGCCCTGCTCTTTGAGATAGTTCACCACTTTGGCTTCCGTGGCGATGGAGGCATGGTCGGTGCCAGGCACCCACACGGCATTGAAACCCTTCATGCGCGCACGACGGATCATCACGTCCTGAATGGTATTGTTGAGCATGTGGCCCATGTGCAGCACGCCGGTCACGTTCGGCGGCGGAATCACGATGGAATATGCCGGTCTTTCATCAGGTTCAGAGTGGAAGAAACGGTTCTCCATCCAAAACTGATACCATTTGTCCTCTACCGCAATCGGGTCATACTTGGTGTTGATCTCTGTAGCCATATTTTCTATAATCTATTGTAAATTAGCAAATTATAAATAAGAATTTCCTTTTAGAAAATGAAGCGCAAAGATAACAATTTCGTACGAATTGAATATGTTTTCACTCAATTTTCCTGCAGAAAAGCAAGGAATCGAATTGGGATAGGCCGGAAAAGAACGGTCAACCAGGAAAAAATGTACCTTTGCATTCTATTGAATTGTTTTGTAAATATAAGATTATGAGCGAGAAACGATTTCCTTTTGTTCTTATCTTCATAGTGTCACTGCTTTTCGCTGCGTGTCATTCGCCCAAAACAGCTCCGAAAGAGGCTTTCTTCACTTGGGAGGACTCCTACCACCGCCATGTGACACTGGAAAAAGCGCCCGAACGCATTGTCTCCATCTCGCCCGCCATCACCGAGGTGATGTTCCTTGTGGGAGCGCAGGAAAAGCTGGTCGGAATCTCCGATTTTTGCAAATATCCTCCTGAAACTGAGAATATTACAAAAATCGGTGGAATGCACAACATCAATTTCGAACAACTGCTTTCGCTGCATCCCGATGTGGTACTCATCGGATCCATGGTCTCGCAGAAGGATGTCGATGCCATCGAGAAAATGGGGATTCCTGTGATTTGTATCGTGGAGGAACGTTCATTGGACGGCATGTCGGAGATGATGGAGGTAATCGGCAAAATCACGCAATGCGAGGAAAAAGGGGGCGCAGAGGCCCGAAAGTGGCGGGATAAGATTGCGGAGCTCAAAGCCAACGCCCCCAATCCCGCCGACCGAAAATGTGTCTATTATGTAGTCGGCTTCGGTGATGGCGGCGACTTCACGGCCCCGAAGAACACGCATATCCAAGAAATTATCGAACTGGCCGGGGCACGCAACGCCGGCGACTCGCTCTCCGGCTGGAACATCAGCCGCGAATACCTCTTCAAAGTCAACCCCGACATCATCGTGGTGCGCAACGAAGACAAAGACGCCTTTGTGTCGCGCTACCCTTACACTCTATTGGATGCAGTGAAACAGGGCCGCGTCTATGGTATCGAAAGCGGCTGGATTGATGTCGTCTCCCTTCGCAACATGAATGCGGTGGATTACATCGCAGGAATCTGCGAAAACACAGAAACCCGCAATTAGCCAACAGCCAACAGCCAACAGCCAACAGCCAATAGCCAATAGCCAAAATCAATTATTCCACCGCCTCCTTCAATCTCTCCGCATTCTCGGCCACCTGTAGTGCCTGCATCACTTCCTCGATGTCGCCGTTCATGAAATTGGCGAGGTTGTACATCGTATAGTTGATGCGGTGGTCGGTGACGCGGTTCTGCGGATAGTTGTAGGTGCGGATTTTCGCGGAACGGTCGCCGGTGGAGACCATCGTGCGACGCTTGGAAGCGATTTCGTCCAAATATTTCTGGTACTCACGCTCGAACAGACGGGTGCGCAGCACGCGCATGGCCTTTTCGAGGTTCTTAATCTGCGATTTCTCGTCCTGGATGGAGACCACAATGCCCGTGGGAATGTGCGTGAGGCGCACGGCGGAGTAGGTGGTGTTCACGCACTGTCCGCCAGGACCGGAAGCACAGAAGGTTTCCTTCTTGATGTCACTCTGCTTTAGTTCCACATCAAATTCATCGGCTTCGGGCAACACCACCACAGAGGCAGCGGAGGTGTGCACGCGGCCTTGCGACTCGGTCTGCGGCACGCGCTGTACGCGATGCACGCCCGACTCATACTTCATGATGCCATAAACCCCGTTGCCCGTCACGGAAAAGTCAATCTCCTTGTAGCCGCCCACGGTGCCCTCGGTCATGGAAAGGACCTCGATTTTCCAGCCCTTCTTGTCACAGAAATGCTGGTACATGCGGAATAGGTCACCGGCAAATATGCTGGCTTCGTCACCGCCCGTGCCCGCACGAATCTCCATCTGCGCATTCTTGCTGTCCTGCGGGTCGGAAGGCAGTAACAGCAACCGTATATCCTCTTCAAGTGTCTCCTTTTCAGATTGATACGCATCCAACTCAACCTTTGCCATATCCCGAAACTCCTCATCCTTCTCGTTAGCCAAAATATCTTTGGCACTGGCGATGTTGTCAATCACATCTTTGTATTTCTTGTAAGCATCCACCACAGCTTGCAAATCCTTGTAGTCCTTGCTCAGTTTGACATAGTTCTTCATGTCGGACATTACATCCGGCTTCGTTATCTCCTCGCCGATTTGCAGCCAACGTTGGTAAATGAGCTCTAATTTTTCCAATAAATCGTTCATATATAAGCCTTTCTACTTTTCTTTTTCAGGCTGCAAAGATACGATTTTTTTGGGATGGAAGATTAAGCTGTCAGGATGTGGCACGACTTCATGTCAGGAGTGCTCAAACGTTTGATCTTGAACTTTTATACCACAGCGTGCTCCCAAATGATTTTCGGAACATTTTTTCTACAATCCGCCGAATATCTTCCTCTGTTACAGCAAGATAGCCATTACGTTCATCGGCAAAATCCTCGGCACAACTATAAAACTCTCCTGTTGCGAGGGTGTTGGCACGGTCTTCAACTTTTAAGTTCCGTTCCAAAATGATGGATTCAGCATTGTTCTTCACTTTCTGCAAATCGTAAGAAAGTCGTTCATCAAACTGGAAATCATGCAGATACTGAGACAATATTTCATCGGCTTTTTCGATTGGGACATTTTCCGAAGGTCTCCCCCCTATAAAAAACAGCCCTTGGTCAGCGGTGCCGGCTACTGAGGCGGAAAGGTCCGTGAACAGCCTGTCTTCCACCACGAATTTGCGGTAAAGATAGGAGCTCTGCCCCGTGCCGAGAATGTCGGAAAGCAGGTCGTAGGCGCAATAGTCAGGAGCTGTGCGCGCGGGCATCTGCCAGCTCTTGAAAAGCATGTCGTCGGGCACATTCTTCTCCACTGTCCGATACCGGAATTCTGTCAGGGGCAACTCCTGCGGATACTCATGGGGATTCCGACTGCCTGCCGGAATATCGCCAAACCACTTGTCTGCCAGCTCAAAGACAAGCTCCGCGTGCACGTTGCCCGCCACCACAAGAATGGCATTTGCAGGACAATAGAAGCGGTCGTGGAAGCGACGAATAATGCCCATATCGACCTGCTCTATATGCGACAGTTCCTTACCTATGGGCAACCACTGGTAAGGATGGCGCTGATAGCTCAGTCCGTAAACCTGCATCATCAGGTCGCCGTATGGGACATTGAGACAGGTCTCCTTGAACTCTTCCATCACCACCTGTTTCTGAACATCCAGTCCCTGTTGGCTGAAGGAAAGCGCGGCCATCCGGTCCGATTCTAACCAAAGAGCCGTCTCGATGTTGTTGGCAGGCAACACAATATAATAATTGGTAAGATCCTGTGAAGTATAAGCGTTGTTAATGGCTCCCACCTTCTGCAAGGCTAAGTCGAAATCAGGCGCATGCTCGGAACCACTGAACATAAAATGCTCCATCAGGTGCGCAAGTCCCGTGCATGCAGGGTTTTCATCGCGAGCACCGACACGATATACGACAGTGCAAGCTGCCAAAGGCGTGGTGTGGTCTTCGTGCACCAACACATGCAATCCGTTGGAAAGTATGATTCGTGAAAAAGGTATTGCCATAATTTTGAAAAAAAATGGCAGCAAGGGGATGACTTTTCTCGGAAACCCTTGACTGCCAGTATTTATAAGTTGTTCGCTGCCGAAACTACCCGTTCAACGCATTCGCACCACTCACAATCTCAATCAGCTCATTCGTGATGGACGACTGGCGGGCATTGTTGTACTTCAGGCGCAAATCACGTAAAATCTCCGTGGCATTATCAGTAGCCTTGGTCATGGAAATCATCCGCGCTCCATGCTCGGAAGCGATGGAATCGGACAACGTCTTATACAACTGCGTTCTTAAAATTTTGGGAATCAGTTCTATAAGAAGACCATCGGCGGAAGGTTCGATAATATAGTCGCTGGTCACCTTTTTCTCTTTTCCTTCCTGAAGCGAGGAAACCGGCAGGTAGTCCTCTACGGTCACGCGCTGCGTGGCGGCGTTCAGGAACTGGTTATAGACAATATCCACTTTATCTACCTCGTGGTTCACGAACATCTGCATTAGATGGTCAGCCACGGCGGAAAGTTCCGTAAAGTCCGGATTGTCAAGCAGTTTCTCGTCATATTGCAACACAGGGTAGTGTTTGGAAAGCTGCTCGTTACCCTTCTTGCCGAAACAGATCAGCCGGATATTGCCGGCGCGGTTTTGTGCGGCATATTTCTCATCCACCAAATGGTTCACCGCTTTGACAATATTGGAATTGAACGCTCCACAAAGCCCCTTGTTGGAGGTGATGACCACGATGACCACCTTTTCGGGCTCCCGCACTTCGAACAGCGGCAACTGCTCCGTGCCCGTGTTGGAACCCGCTAAGTTGTTCAGAATCTCGCTCAATTTCTGCGAATAGGGACGGAGATGCTGGATGGCGGTCTGCGCACGACGAAGCTTCGCAGCCGAAACCAGCTTCATGGAACTAGTGATTTTCTGCGTCGATTCAATCGAGGAGATACGGGTGCGTATTTCTTTCAGATTGCCCATGACTATTCGTATTTTTTAGCCACTTCGGCACAAGCGTCAGTCAGCTGCTGCATGATACCGTCGTCAATGACACCCTTTGCCAGCGTGTCGAGAACATCCTGGTGGTTGGTGTGCATATAAGAGATGAATTCGGTCTCGAAATTGCGGATGTTGTTCACCGGAACTTTCTGCAACAGGCCGCGCGATCCGCAGAAAATGATGGCAATCTGCTCTTCCACCTTGTACGGCATATATTGCGGCTGTTTCAGGATTTCCACGTTGCGGACACCCTTGTCAAGAATGAACTGCGTGGCGGCATCCACATCGGAGCCGAACTTGGCGAAGGACTCCATCTCGCGGTACTGCGCCTGGTCGAGCTTCAGGGTGCCGGCCACCTTCTTCATGGACTTGATCTGCGCGTTACCGCCCACACGGGACACGGAAATACCCACGTTGATGGCGGGACGCACACCGGCGTTGAAGAGGGATGTCTCCAAGAAAATTTGGCCGTCGGTGATGGAAATCACATTCGTGGGAATGTAGGCGGACACGTCGCCGGCCTGAGTTTCGATAATCGGCAGGGCGGTCAGGGAACCGCCACCCTTCACGACGGGTTTCAGCGTCTCCGGCAGGTCGTTCATCTTGGCGGCAATCTCGTCGGATTCGATAATCTTGGCAGCGCGCTCCAACAGTCTGGAGTGGAGGTAGAAGACATCGCCAGGGTAGGCCTCGCGTCCAGGCGGACGACGAAGCAGCAGGGAGACCTCACGGTAAGCCACGGCCTGCTTCGACAGGTCGTCGTAGATGATGAGGGCGTTGCGCCCAGTGTCGCGGAAGTACTCGCCGATGGC
>CAMVBK010000019.1:0-52298 GCA_947165685.1 uncultured Bacteroidales bacterium
AGCCCTCGTCCTCCACAAAGGTCTCGTCGGCGCGCAGGTTGACCTTCATCGGACCGCCGCAGACAGGACAATGCGGAATCAATTCCGTCGGAATGCGCATATCCTGCTGTTCGGCAATCATCCGTTTCACCATTTCCTCGTTGTCGTAAGTTTTTTGGTGACAAGGCTTTGCGCATTGGAACAGACCGTAGTCGCCCTGCGTGTAGAACAACCGCTGTTTGTCAAATCCTGCCTTCTGGAACTGGTGATCGACATTGGTGGTGATGACGAAATAGTCCTTCTCCTGCAGCAGTTTGAGCAGGTTGTCATAGACGGGCTTCGGGGCGGGCACGTAGCGGTTGTAATAGATGTGGCGGCTCCAATAGGCCCAATGTTCCTCCTCGGAGGGAAACGGATAGAAGCCCGCCGAGTACATATCGGTGAAGCCGTATTGGCGGATGAAGTCGGCAAAGTGCCGCTGGAAGCGCTCACCGGAATAGGTGAAGCCCGCCGAGGTGGAGAGCCCCGCACCGGCACCCACGACGATGGCGTCGGCGGATTGTAATGCTTTTCGTAGTTTTTCTATTTCCATAATCTAAAAAGATGCCGCGAATATACACAAAATTTGATATTTCAGCCGTTTGACTTTTGTCAACACACACACCTTTTTGTAAGTAATACTGAAAAACAACAAGTTAGAACAGGAAGAGAAATCACCTCGCCGCTAACCAGCATCCCCCCGCCATGATAACTGCGTCAACAATGAACACCCAGCCGATAGGCTCGCCGAAGACGGGCACAGAGTCAATATATTGACCATAGGTTTGATATATGCGACGAAAAATCCGCGAAAGGGAGTGATCATTTCGCGGATTCGGAGGATAGAAGGGGAATCCTTATCTGTCAAAAACTCTTCGCTCGTTTCTTGTAGCTCGATAATTCCAGGTTGAGCAATTAAGCACACCACCTTCAAGCGCTATTTCGTTGTAGTTGATAGTTTCAATAATCTTATTGGGGAACACACGCTTGAAGGTTTCTATGGCTTCGGCATCTCTGTTGCCCTCAACCTCAAATACAGGCAGAACTATAAGGTTGCCAACCTCAAGATAGTTGACATAAATTCCAATAGCGTTTTCGGGATGTTTTGAATCCTTATATCCGTAGAAGAATGGCACATCAATATATTTGATGTTCTTATCCTTCAGAACTTTTTCTATTCCATTTGACCAATTTTTGTATTCTTCCGAACGATTGTTCCCTAATATTGTATCGTGGTTTACGAATCGAACCATCCCATCGGCATGACCTGTATAATCACCTTTTTGAGCGGGAATGACGATTATTTCAGCCTCAAGCAATTCAGATAATTCCCTGATTAGTTGTTCTTTGTCGTTATACTCGGGATTTTCTGAAAAAATCCTGTCTGAAACGATTGCGCGACCCGAGCAAAGCAACACATTACCACCATCAAGATTAATCGTAGAGAAAACAGGTTCAAATCCATTTTGCCGACACACCTCCCTCACGTCAGAGCGTGAATCTTCCCATTCCTTTTTCCCTTTCAAATATGATGGGTCATAGCGAAACTGTATCAGCTTGCCGGATTCAGTTTGTATTGGCATATAGTCTCTGCACCAAATATCCTTCGTGCCTTTCAGCAGACGATATTCCACATTGTGCTTTTCCAGTATTGAAGTCAACCGATAAAAGCAATCTGGAAAACGCTCTTTAAGCAGTTCCGACAAATAAACAATCTCCCTGCCTTTTGGCTGTGCAAGAACGACTTCAACTTTCACAATAGCATCAGCCGTTGGCACTTCTCTTTTCCGCTGTGTATTTTTCATATCCCAATATTTCTTTCGGATTGACGGATAATCGCCATTCATAAACATCTCACACAAATCCTTGGTGGGTTCCCAGTCATTTTGCAGGCATAAGTCCGTAAAGACCGCTTCCTTGCCACGCTTATCCAAAACGAAGTTGTTGATGTATTCGGATGATATATGCTTCCCAGAACGCAGGAGTATCATATTCATCTTCTTAAGGACTTTCCTTTGAGCCTTCGTCGATAAACCATTATCAACCAATTTTTTCATCAAATCACTAAGTTTGGGCTTCTTGACCCATTTAACAACTTGGATAATTACAGGAATGATACCAATTAATCCAATAATTGTTCCAATGATAAACTCTGTACTCATACGGCTATTTGTTTATATGTGAATCGTATTCTTCTTTAGATATTTCCTGAACATAATCTAAAACATCCAACTTAGAGGATGTCCTTTTTGTGCCATCCCAATCCCCAAAAGTAATAATACGACCATAATCACTTACCCAATAACTTGTCTCTATGATTCTATGCTTTTCATTTCCAACAATATAACTATTATCTCTTGTTATTTTTATAGCTTTCATAAATAACATTTTATGATCTATAGAAGCATTTACATACACATATTCAGATGTACATTGATACTTATCTCCTCTATCCGTTTCTGTCCACTTAAAAGGCTTGTCCTTTTCAGGAAAAGCAAAAAGAATTAGTCTGTCTTGATATTTCGTGCTCCCCGTCAATCTATTTTGCCGAAGTTGAACATCTGAAATTACTGCATTCCCATCTGTGTAATATCTATAAGTTGTTTTGGACGATATCATCCCATAACCAATATAAACTTCTTCTACAAGATAATTGTCATAAGTCTGAGATTCAAAACTATACTGAGTTACAGATGATAGGTTTCCATCACTGTCTGGTGAAACGTACGTGCGGAAACCGAATGGATAGACATAATTCCCGAGGTTATACTCTTGAGCATTAATTGACATTGTGGACAGCAGAATTGCTATCAAAAAAATATTTTTATTCATTTTTTTTTGCCCGTTTTATCCTGTCGGCTCTTCAGTTTTATAATGATTAAACAATAATTCATCTATCTGTAAGCTATTGTTCGAAAAGAGAATAAAGAAAGACGCAAGCCTAAACTTTTTCATCTGTGGCTGTGAGAAGTGCCATAATACCGAAAGTCAGACTCGCGCCTGAACGCGACATCTGCTAACCTCCTTCGGTATTAACTCACTTAGAAACTTCTCACATTTCAGATGAATCCGAACGATAGCAAACGCTATGATTTATAATATGTTAGTTTAACTTCTTTATTCCATTCTTGTTTAAATTATTATTCTTTTGATATTTAATTTTTATTTCAAATCAGCTTCAATCACTTCCCAATGGCCGGTCTTGTCTGAGCCGACTCGACGGATAAGCCCCATTTGTTTGAGGGTCGCCAATTCACGATAGATGGTCCTTACAGAAAGATTGAGCTTTGAAATGATTTCCTTCGTGGTCGCGCCCTTTTTTACACTGCCATTTACACTGCCAGCCCTTTTGGCACAATCGGAGATGATAGCAATTATATCTAGCTGTCTTTTAGTTGGTTCCGACAGGTTTACACTGCCATTTACATTGCCAAAATCATCGGTTACACTGCCAATCAAAGCATTGTCATTGTCGCTATCCGTTCTTTTCTGTGAATAAAAAGGAATGCTGACACGAATAAAGTTAGGCAGGAACAAAAAGATTTCACGGGGATACACTTTCTGAATGCGCCTCATGCCAGAGCCAAGGGATTCCACAAAATCCACATCACGGAACACTCGCATCAGCTCCTTGTTGCGTGGCGAACTTATGCCTCCAAAGAATTCTTCTTGGGTCATCCCAATGGGCAACCTGCCAGCCGAAGTTATCTCAATATGGTCTGAAAATATCTCGAATTTCGGCGGAACTTCGTTGGTATAGTAATCATTGTGAACGATGGCATTAATCACTATTTCATGCATGGCTCGTTCGTCCCAAAGTGGCGTGTCTATCCGATGTTTATAGGTAATTACGCTACTTACGTTGTTTTCCACTTTCAACTTGTCAAGCACTTGGTCTGTTGCCTTGAGCAACGAGCAGAACCCGAATTCATTATTGGAAATAAGAATGTCTCTGTCTGTTCCAGCATATTTAGCCACTTTGATAGATGTGCTGTTTTCATCTGCAAGCAAATAAGCCACATAATTCAGTTCTCCACCATCGGTAAGCAAATCGAGATTTTCAAGGAAATGCTCATTAAGTGCCAGCCCTTTGCTTTCGTAATATATATGTAACTGGCGGAAGGTCAGTTTTTTGCGTGGAGAACGGATGTTACGTAGGGAATTGCGGACACGATGGGCATACAAGTCCTCAATCATGTTTACGGGCATCGGTTCCGAAGCCGTCCCGACACGCAGGAAACACCCCCTCTCCGACAAGCCGTATTTGGTCTTGTAGTAGGGTTTCTCGCTTCCGCTGGCGACAAAGATCTTGATGACAGGAACTTCATCGATACGCTCAATCGTAACATCAAACAGTCCCATCGGAGAAGGAGAGATGCCCATGCGGATGCGGTCCTTGATTTTCAGCATATCGCCGTCAATATCCTTTACGCCAACCGCATTCCCGCTGTCGTCAATGCCAATATAAACCACACCGCCCTCGTGGTAATTGAGGAACGCCACTACTTCGCGCTCGATGTCGAGTTCGCGTGTAAGTTCGCGCTTGAATTCTATGCGGTTGGTTTCTGTAAGCATTCTTTTCCGTCACATTTCCAAACCGCAAAGATAATCTTTTTCCCGATACCACCCTCAAAAAAGAATCTTCAAAATTTGCGTCGGGCTTGAAAAATCCTGAAATCATCTCGTCGCTAACCGGCAGCCCGCCGCCATAATAATCGTGGCAAGGATGAAAATCCAGCCGACGGGTTCGCCCAAGATAATCACAGAGAGGAACGCCCCGATGAAGGGCGCCAAGGCAATGCGCTATCAAAGAAAAGTGAAACCAGATACTTTATCAATCATTACCATGTAGTTGCTTTCGGTACTGAAACGGTGTGCAACCCGTCTGCTGGCGGAAGAAACGGATGAAGAACGAAGGGGTGGCGAAGCCGAGGGTGTCGGCCACTTCGGAGATGGGCAACGAGGTATGATGCAGCAACACCTTGGCTTCGCGCAAAAGAGCACGGTTTATCCATTGCAGCACTGTCAGCCCACTCTCGCCACGCACAAGGGTGCTCATGTGGTTGGGCGAAACGCATAGGCGGTCGGCATAGAAGTTGACGGAGTGCTTGGTGCGCCCCTCTTTCGCGAGCAGCTTCAGGAAGCGTTGCATGAACGCGCCGCTGCGCGAAAGCGGCTCCTCGTGCCGCAAGCTGAACATGTCGAGTATCAGCGCATCGTAGAAATGGACTATTATGTCGGTAAACACAGGGTTGCGGTCGAACTGGTCGAAAATCATTGTCAGATATTGGTTGACCCGTGCGAAAGCCTTGCTGTCGCCGCTCACCACAAAACTTTCCACAGTGCTCTGTATCTGTGGCATTTGGCGGAACACCACGGCACTGGCTGCGCAGTCGCTACTGACATCCTCGACGAGCAAAAGTGCCTCGGGCAGAACAACAGCTATGTCGCCCTCGTGCAGCATATACCGTACCAAGTCGATTTCCACATCCATCGTCCCGCGCTGCACCATGAAAATACGTCCGTCAAGGGTTCGATAGGGTCGCCCAAGCTTAAACAGGTCTTCATCTATCATGTTGGCATTCAGAATAATGCCGTAATCGCCAGAATGACGGTATCCATGACGGACAAGATCGTTCAATGCCACTTTGGTGTCGAGGTTGCGTATCTCCATACAAATGTATTATATCAATATAATCATGTATAACGTAACATTTCTGAAGTTAGTATATAAACTTCGTAGAAAATGGATATTTTTACATTAAATTATGGTATTTTAGATGGTATTACAGTGGTACTTTTGCATTGTAAAAACAAGAAAGACTCAAAACAAAGTTTAATATTAAAATACAACAAGTTATGGAAAACACAGCAAATGCAAAAGTGCTCCGCGCACGACTGATGGATCAACCCGAAGATTTTAAACGCCTCGGCATCAACCCCGAAAAGGTGGAGACTTGGGAAGACGGACGCCGCACGCGCACCGAGGAGGTGGGCAGCGAGGTGTGGTACTTCGACGGCACCATGGACGACGGCACCAAGTTCATGGTCGGCTACCGTCCCAAATCGATGAATGGCATGACCAAGACCGTTGATTCGCCCCACGTGAACATCTACATCAAGAGTCCTGATGGCAAGGAGTTCCGCGACGACATCGTATATCCCGCCGAGGAGGGCAGCTTCAGCCGCGAGCAATGCGACACCAAGGTAGGTCCCCACTGGTGCCGCGGCGACTTCAAACACTACGATCTGCACTTCGAACCCGTCCACGGCGTGGGTCTCGACCTGCACTACGATGCGCTCACCGAGCCTTTCCGCCAGGGCACTTCGCTGCTGGCCTTCGGTGACAACGACGAATTCTACCACACCGACCTCGCCGTGCCCAAGAACCAGGTCAGCGGCCGCCTCTTCTACGACGGCGAGTGGCACGAGGTGAAGGGCCTCGGCTACCACGACCACCAGTGGATGAACACGATGCACTTTGCCCTCTACCACCACTGGCTGTGGGGACGCATGTACACCGACCTCTACACCATCTACATCTACGACTTCGTCGCCGCCCGCCAGTACGGCTACAAGCAGCTGCCCATGTTCGGCCTGATGGACAACAAGACCGGCAAGGTGGTCTTCATGACCGACGGCCACTTCGATCTCAAGACCCGTCTGGAACCCGAAGCGCACCAAGGCCGCGAGTTCCCCAAGGAGAGCCACTACGTCTTCACAAACGCCGACGGCTCGCGTGCCGAGTTCGACGTCGAATGGGAGGACCAGCTGGAGTTCTGGGACATGTACGAGATGGCCAGCGAAGAGCTGAAGCGCCGCTACGACGCCATCGGGATGCGCATGCAATACTGCCGCTACTACGCCAAAGGCGGCGTCCGCTTCACCCCCGCCGGCGGCGAGACCCACGAAGCCAAAGGCGACATGATCTACGAGTACGCCTACATGGGCATGCCCGACCCGGCCGCGCACGTCTGATAGAAAGACAATGGGCAACATGAGATCCTTCCCTCACCTTCCCGCTAACCCGCCGCCCTGCCGCCATGACGAAGACGGCTTTCAACGGCCGCGTCCGGGTTTCCGACGATTTGGAAAAGGGATGGCTGATCACTATGTTTTAGGACCTGTTCATTGTTTAACCAAATACCAAGCGGATGTAGTATAGAAATTTCTAAAATAAGGTATGGCAGAAAACGGCCAAAACTCTTTTAATGGCTTAAGTTTGAATTTCTGTTCATAGTGCGGATTGATTACCCAAAATGTTTTTTTTGCCACTTTCATTCCCGCCTGACATATTATCTTTTCAAACCCTTCAATTGGCATTTTAGACCTTCTTATACTATGCAGTTCTTCAATTGTGCTGCTTGGTTCATTCGCTTTTACAAGTATTCGGTGGTAAATTTTTTCTGGCAGGAGATGTATAAATAGTATTTTCGATATTTTTCCTTTGCATATTTGCTGGTGTCCTCCAAAAGGCATCTGCCATGCGGGGAAACGAAAAAACACTATAGTCGTCGGCTTCATAAACAGTTTTAGATGTTCAATGAAATCATGTTTGTAAGGTTTTTCTATATGTTCGATAACATCGTGAATCAAAATCAGATCAAATTTGTCTTCATCTTTACGAGGAACTGGAATCTTAAGAAAATCAGAATGAATAAAATAACCGACAAGATCATCTTCTAAAAAAAATGATCGGGCATTCTCTATTTTGACACCATCTACGTCAATTCCTGTCACGTGACAACCACGTTCAGCAAAAGGTACAAGATTGCCTCCTTCACCGCATCCGATTTCAAGCACATTGGTCTCTGGAGACAAATACAGGGAAGACTCCACGTAGTCAATGAAATACTTCTTTGAAGTGTTGGCTAATTCATCATAGTACATTCTTCTGTTTTTGTGTCTTTCTTGCATAACTATTGCGCATTTTTTGCGCGTTCACTTATCATCCAGCTTACGGGCATCTTCAAGGCACTAAAAAAGCGCGGACTTTGTCTTATCCACGCCTTAAGGCCCTGAGAATTGCCCAAATTGTTGATAAGCCGCCGTCCGCGCGATGCGCAGACGTTCGCAGACCTATTCGCAACAATTCATTCTTAAAATTTCTCAGGTTCTAAGGCTGTGCTGAATAGTAGCAAACGCTATGATTAATAATATGTTAGTTTACTTCTTTTTCTATAACTTGTCTATTTTATTTGTTTGACATTCAATTATTTACATATAACTATTCTTCCAAAGTCTTCCGCGCTTCTTTCAGTTCGTTTCAACACTTAACAGTCTGCGATAATGCGACCAGCTCAATTCGGGACGCAGTGTGTCACAAAATAAGAGTGCCACCTGCGAAACCAAAGCGTTATCGCCAATCTTGTTTATTTCTGTCTCTGTCGCCATAAAGGAGCGTTTTTCCAAACCGCAAAAGTAATCTTTTTCCCGATACCACCCTCAGAAAAGAATCTTCAAAATTTGCGTCGGGCTTGAAAAATCCTGAAATCACTTCCCCGCCAGCCAGCATCCCCCCGCCATAATAATCGTGGCAACGATGAAAATCCAGCCGATGGGTTCGCCCAAGACGACCACCGAGAGGAATGCCCCGATGAACGGTGCCAAAGCAATGCGCTATCAAAGAAAAGTGAAACCAGATACTTTATCAATCATTACCATGTAGTTGCTTTCGGTACTGAAACGGTGTGCAACCCGTCTGCTGGCGGAAGAAACGGATGAAGAACGAAGGGGTGGCGAAGCCGAGGGTGTCGGCCACTTCGGAGATGGGCAACGAGGTATGATGCAGCAACACCTTGGCTTCGCGCAAAAGAGCACGGTTTATCCATTGCAGCACTGTCAGCCCACTCTCGCCACGCACAAGGGTGCTCATGTGGTTGGGCGAAACGCATAGGCGGTCGGCATAGAAGTTGACGGAGTGCTTGGTGCGCCCCTCTTTCGCGAGCAGCTTCAGGAAGCGTTGCATGAACGCGCCGCTGCGCGAAAGCGGCTCCTCGTGCCGCAAGCTGAACATGTCGAGTATCAGCGCATCGTAGAAATGGACTATTATGTCGGTAAACACAGGGTTGCGGTCGAACTGGTCGAAAATCATTGTCAGATATTGGTTGACCCGTGCGAAAGCCTTGCTGTCGCCGCTCACCACAAAACTTTCCACAGTGCTCTGTATCTGTGGCATTTGGCGGAACACCACGGCACTGGCTGCGCAGTCGCTACTGACATCCTCGACGAGCAAAAGTGCCTCGGGCAGAACAACAGCTATGTCGCCCTCGTGCAGCATATACCGCACCAAGTCGATTTCCACATCCATCGTCCCGCGCTGCACCATGATAATACGTCCGTCAAGGGTTCGATAGGGTCGCCCAAGCTTAAACAGATCCTCATCTATCATGTTGGCATTCAGAATAATGCCGTAATCGCCAGAATGTCGGTATCCATGACGAACAAGATTGTTCAATGCCACTTTGGTGTCGAGGTTGCGTATCTCCATACAAATGTATTATGTCATAAATAACGCAATATTTCTGTAGTTAGTATATGAACTTCGTAGAAAATGGATATTTTTACATTAAATTATGGTATTTTAGATGGTATTACAGTGGTACTTTTGCATTGTAAAAACAAGAAAGACTCAAAACAAAGTTTAATATTAAAATACAACAAGTTATGGAAAACACAGCAAATGCAAAAGTGCTCCGCGCACGACTGATGGATCAACCCGAAGATTTTAAACGCCTCGGCATCAACCCCGAAAAGGTGGAGACTTGGGAAGACGGACGCCGCACGCGCACCGAGGAGGTGGGCAGCGAGGTGTGGTACTTCGACGGCACCATGGACGACGGCACCAAGTTCATGGTCGGCTACCGTCCCAAATCGATGAATGGCATGACCAAGACCGTTGATTCGCCCCACGTGAACATCTACATCAAGAGTCCTGATGGCAAGGAGTTCCGCGACGACATCGTATATCCCGCCGAGGAGGGCAGCTTCAGCCGCGAGCAATGCGACACCAAGGTAGGTCCCCACTGGTGCCGCGGCGACTTCAAACACTACGATCTGCACTTCGAACCCGTCCACGGCGTGGGTCTCGACCTGCACTACGATGCGCTCACCGAGCCTTTCCGCCAGGGCACTTCGCTGCTGGCCTTCGGTGACAACGACGAATTCTACCACACCGACCTCGCCGTGCCCAAGAACCAGGTCAGCGGCCGCCTCTTCTACGACGGCGAGTGGCACGAGGTGAAGGGCCTCGGCTACCACGACCACCAGTGGATGAACACGATGCACTTTGCCCTCTACCACCACTGGCTGTGGGGACGCATGTACACCGACCTCTACACCATCTACATCTACGACTTCGTCGCCGCCCGCCAGTACGGCTACAAGCAGCTGCCCATGTTCGGCCTGATGGACAACAAGACCGGCAAGGTGGTCTTCATGACCGACGGCCACTTCGATCTCAAGACCCGTCTGGAACCCGAAGCGCACCAAGGCCGCGAGTTCCCCAAGGAGAGCCACTACGTCTTCACCAACGCCGACGGCTCGCGCGCCGAGTTCGACGTTGAGTGGGAGGACCAGCTTGAGTTTTGGGATATGTACGAGATGGCCAGCGAGGAGCTGAAGCGCCGATACGACGCCATCGGCATGCACATGCAATACTGCCGCTACTACGCCAAAGGCGGCGTCCGCTTCACCCCCGCCGGCGGCGAGACCCGCGAAGCCAAGGGCGACATGATCTACGAGTACGCCTACATGGGCATGCCCGACCCCGCAGCGCACGTCTGATAGAAAGACAATGGGCAACATGAGATCCATCCCTCACCTTCTCGCCAACCCGCACCCCGTCGCCATAATAATCGTGGCAAGGATGAAAATCCAGCCGATGGGTTCGCCCAAGTCGGTGGTGCGGGCCATGCCGCGCAGGGCGTATTCGTTGCCGAAGTCGCGGATGACACCGCCTTCCGCATTGCTGCTGAACGTCTTGCCGACTTGCTCCAAATCGGCCATCGTAACGCCGTAAGCATCCATCTTTTGTGGGTCGGCTAAAATCTGGTACTGCTTGTAGTCGCCGCCGATGATGGTCACCTGCGACACGCCGCCCGTGGCGAGGATGGCCGGCTTGATGGTCCAGTCGGCCAAGGTGCGGAGGTCCATCATTGAGGTGGAGTCCGCCTGCATACCGATGAGCAGGATCTCGCCCATGATGCTCGACTGCGGCGCCAACTGCGGAGTGATGCCTTCCGGCAACGTCCCGCTCAAGGCAACCATCTTTTCACTTATGATCTGGCGCGCCTTGAACACGTCCATGCCCCAATTGAACTCAGCCCAGACGAACGAGAAACCGAACATCGAGGCGGAACGCACGCGGCGGACATTGGTAGCCCCATTGACGGCCGTCTCGATGGGGAACGTGACTAAACGCTCCACCTCCTCGGCGGCCATGCCGTGGGCGTCGGTCATCACTACAACTGTCGGGGCGGTGAGATCGGGGAACACATCGATGTCCATCCGCGACCACGACCAGATGCCGACCAGCACTATCAGCGCGGCGCCGAGCAACACAGCCAATTTGTTTTTCAGCGAAAAACGTATGATTTTGTTGATAAGTTCCATATTGCGCCTCCTTCCTTAATGCTGGTGACCCGATTCGGCATCCAAACCACCGGCCGATTGCGCGATTTTCACCAAAACGGCACCGTTCACCACCACACGCTCCGAGCCACTCAAGCCCGAAGTGATTTCGGTGTTGATGCCGTCGGTCCTCCCGATGTTCACCTGCCGCTTTTCAAAATATTCGGGTGTAAGTTGCACATACACAAAATGGTTGCCCATCTCTTCGAGAACCGCCTTGCAGGGGACGGTAATGACGGGCTGGCTGCCTTGCGTGCGAATGAACAACTCCACAAACGAGCCGGGAATCCAGTCTTTCGTATTGTCTATCCGGAACAGGACAGGAAGCAAAGGACGCTGTAAATCAACAAATTTGCCGTATGAAACTAATTGTCCGCCCAACTCTTCCAACGAATAGGAAACGCCTGTGACGGGATTGCGGAAGATGGCGGAGGCGATTTCCGAAAGCATCGGGTAATACTTGGGCTGGATCTCGGCCTTCACAAAGAGGTCGCGGTTCTGCATCACCACAGCCATGGTCTGCCCCGCGCGGACAAAATCGCCGTTGCTGCTGGCGGCCTTGGCATCGGCGGCAGCGTGTTGCGCCTCGTGCGCATCGGAATAAACAGTGACGTTCGGAACGGTGATGACGGACTGGGTGTCGTTGCTGACAATCTCGAAAGACAGCTGCCCTATGCCAGTGGCGGAAGGCGTGATGCTGAACTTGTAGATGCCCTCCCGTGCGGGCTTTTCCATGGTTTGGGAGACGGTTTTCCCGCCGACGGTGAGCGTGACCGTTACTGTTCCCGTTTCAAGCGGCTTGAAGTTGCGAAGCCAGGTGAAGTGCGCGACCACCTCCGCGGCTTCATTGGCCACCAACGGACTGACCTCCGCATACACTTCGAAGAGGTCGTTGTAGGCTGTAAGTTGCATGTTTTCATCGTGTTCGTGCGCTTCATGCTTGTGCGCGTGTCCGCAACCTGCCATCATCGTGGCCATTACACCGGCCGCGATGACAAAAAATATCGCTATTTTTCTCATTTTCTGAATTTTAAAGTTGTAAAAACAATGATTTAGCCGCTGTGGTGACTACACAGCGGAAAACTGCCCCGAGGAACAGGATTACTTCAAAATTCAGCAAAAAGGAGGCGCACGGAAGCCGGAACGGCTTTCGACAAAAGCAAGGTAAACACTTGTGAAATAAGGTCTTTCCCGGAACGGGTGACGCAAATATTGCAAGGCATCGACGGCGGATGCGGCTTCAATGATGACAGCCTCCCAGGCAGGAAGCAGATGCTGCAAAAGATGGGAGGAGTTAAGCGGAGCCGCGATTTCCGTGTGAGTGTCTGGAACGACCGCCTCTTCCAGGGCCTCGGTCAGAAAGCAGCTTTCAGGGCTGTTGTGATGATGTCCGTCGCTGTCATGCCCATGGTGATAATGACTTTCCCCGTTGTGTGCGTGATGATGCCCTGTCTCTTCCTCCCCAAAAAGCACAATCGCCACCGCCACCTTGTCGTGATGATGGTGGGGAATGGCGGAATGGGCCAACAGTATTATATTGGCTATCAGCAACATCACTATGGAGAACGTTCTCTTCACGATGAGAAAAATTTCGGCGCAAAAACACTCTTTTTTCGCACATTATCGGCAAAATTTGAGCCGATGCCAACAGCGTGGCGACAATTCCAGGCTTCGCAAGAAACGCTACGAGAGCATCTTCAGCCCTACAATGGAGATGATGAGCGTGGTGATGAAGAACAGCCGCCAGAAGGTGGCGGGCTCGTGGAAGACGAAGATGCCCAACAGGACGGTGCCCACAGCCCCGATGCCGGTCCACACGGGATAGGCGGTGCCGATGGGGAGGCTTTGGGTGGCCTTGGCGAGCAGCGCCATGCTCAGCACCGAGAAGAGGAGGAAGCCCCCGATCCACGCCCACCACGCCGGGCCGTCCGCCAGTTTGGCCTGGCCGAGGCAGAAGGTGAAGCCCATTTCACAGAATCCCGCTAATATCAAAATAATCCAACTCATGACAAAACATTGATTTTGAGGGCTGCAGGACTGTCCCGGCGTCTCCTTCCATCGAGGCGCAAAGGTATAAAATTCCTTAAATTGTCGCAGGTGCCCCGAAAAATATCAAAACAGGATGCAGAAGACGCTGTTGGGCTTCGCCAGCGGCGTGATGGTGGCCGCCAGCGTGTGGTCGCTGCTGATACCGTCGATCGACATGGCGGGCGAGCGCATGCTGCCGGCTGCCGTGGGTTTCCTGGCCGGCATCGCGTTCCTGCTGCTGGCCGGCGTGCTCGGCGTGGCGCTTCCCTACCTGCTGGCCTTCGCCGCCGGCGCCATGATGTACGTGGTGGTGGAGGAACTCATTCCCGAGACCGCCCAAGGCGCACACACCAACCTCTCCACGATCGGCTTTGCCATCGGCTTCGTCTTGATGATGGTGATGGACGTGGTGCTGGGATAGCCTGCCCCAAAAAGGAAGAATGCAACTGACTGTTTAAGAAATATAAATTTCACGTCAGGAAAGCCCTTCCGATATTTCTGTTTTTGTGCCGCAAAAATACACATTATCTAATACCATATTGGTTTGTGTTTTGGTTATTTACAACCTATCACTACATTACAATCATCAACCTCTTTTTTAACAGTATCCCCTTCTTTAATCTGATTATAAACATTTTGAGGAATATGAATTGTTAGTAAACTATCACAAGTATAATCAAAATAAATATTACTATTATAAGGAAATGATGGTTTTGGTTCTATTTGATGCAATAATAGTGTTACTGAATATTCATCTTCATGTTTTTTTTTGACAAAAACATTATTTTTTTCAACAACAACCCCTTCAAATTCAAGCCCTAAAAAATAATCTTTCTCTTTTTGCAATCTCATTCGCGTTTCTTCTTGAATGGCTTTTCCATATTGAAGCAATTCAAAAATACCACAACCAACTATTGCAAGAGCAATTAAACAAATAATTTTCGATACTTTTGTCATTTTAATCATTTTTTGGGGTTGCTGAATAAACCTCCAAGCATTTCGTCTTTCTGTTTTTATGCCGCAAAAATACACATTATCTAATACTCATGGCTTCTTTGCGTTGAAATATTATAATTGTATCAACTGCAGCGTGCGTTTGCGTGAAACAATGGAAGCAAGATATATGACCAAGGCATAAGCCATCCTTTGCAAATCCGCGCGATCCGCGTGATCCGTGGAAATCCCCCCCTCACGCCAGATTACTCGACCGCATCTGCAGCACGCCTACGCCGCCCATCCGCGCCAGCATCTTGATGCCGTAAACCGGCCAGTAGGGCACCTTCTCGATGCCTGTGAATGCCTCGGTACGTGCAGCGCAATCGGCGACTTATACTTCTTTGAGCAGAAATCCCATATAGATGGGGAGTGTGAGTATCTGCCCATCACGTCCAATGTTGTAATCGCCCAATTTGATAGCATCCGTGACGTGATAGACTTCCGGATGCTTCAATATGGTTTTGGTACTTTTCACATTTCCCGACGACGCTTTCACTTCCAGCAATGTGCATTTCCCTTTATACCGGATGACAAAATCCACTTCCAGACCAGAATCTTTATGAAAATAGTAGAGTTTTCTGCCCATTTTGGACAAAATGTCTGCCATGAGATTCTCATAGATGGCCCCTTTGTAACCCAACAAGTTCCCTTTCAGCACATCTGCTTGGGTTCCATATTCTAGCATAGACAAAAACAAACCGGTGTCCTGCATATACACCTTAAAGACATCCTCCTTGGCATTTCCATTCAAGGGGAGTTCTGTAACAGACAGATTATAGCAGCGTTTTGCAATTCCGGCATCCTCAATCCATTGCAAACTTTCATAGTATTGGGTTGCCCGGCCACCCTTCTTGATCACCGAATATTGAAATTTCTTGTTTTCCTTGCTCAGTTGTTTGGGGATGGATTCGAAACACTCCCGAATACGGTTTTTGAAAGAATCATCCGCATACTTGACCATATCATCCTTATATTCGTCAATAATACCGCGTTGAACATCAACCACTTGTGATATGTCGTGCGTGGAAATGAACGTGTTTACCGCCTCGGGCATTCCTCCCACGACCGCATATTGCCTGAGCAGATCGTTCATCCTTTTATGTATGGCCGCTGTCACCGGTGTTTCTGTCTTCAAATGTTTCTTCAATAAGGCGATAATTTCTTCATTTATCCCGTTTGCCCATAAAAATTCCTCGAAATCAAGAGGAAACATCTCCACGATGGTCTCATAACCGACAGGAACAGACGAACCCTTGTCCTTTTCTTTGTTCTTGTTTTTGCTCCCATAACCTTTAACTCCCAATAACGACCCTGTACAAATGACATCATAGCGTCCGTCCATTTTGAAATATTTCAATGAAGTCCTCGCTTCCGGACAATCCTGAAGTTCATCAAAAATCAGGCAAGTCTCGTTAGGGATAAACTTCGCATTTTCAATTATGGCAGACAAGTTCATAATGATGGTGTCCACTGTTTTGGCACCATAAAAGGCCTCCTTGAAATCAGGATTCTCCACAAAATCCACATATACAAAATGGTTGTAGTGCGTCTTCACGAACTGTTGAACGGAGTAGGTTTTCCCGCATTGCCTTACACCTTTGATTACCAAAGGTTTATGATTGCTATTCCTTTTCCATTCTTCCAAATAGGATTCAATCTTTCTTCTTAACATGACATTTTTTCAAACGAGTTTCGACGGCAAAGATACACTTTTTCAAGGGACTTTTTGTTAATACAACACACTTTTTCAAGGGACATTTATATATGTATCTGATAGCGTGCAGGTTGTCCTATTCCGCATCGGCGCAAAAATAGTAATTTTTCGCACATCATCGGTTCACCCCGCGCCGATAATCCCTGTTTTTCGCAATGATTTGAGCCGATTCTCTGCGGAGGCTCTTCATTCGCGCCTGTATTTCCACTAGGTGGGGTTCGGGCAAGAAAGGCTGAAGAATTTTGTATTATCTAATACAACAAAAAATGCTTATTTTTGCGGACTGAAAAACAGGAAAATGGAAGAAGTCCAGCCCAGACAATATCCCCGTTATGTTCGGACTATCCGCCGAAGCAAACGCAAATTATCCATAGTGTCAAGATGGTATCTCCGTCTTGCCATTATTACTTTCTTTATTCTTGTAGGCTTCTTCTTGGTCTCTTTGTTTGAAAAGGGTTTGATGTCTTCTTTTTTTTTAAAGGGCCGCTCGTTTATTTCATATCTTTGGGAATTGCCTTGTACTATTCCCTTATCAACAAGGGGAGCTTAGTGGAATCTGTAAGTGTTGATTATTTGAGACAGGAAATCAGAGTCGTACATTTCACGCTTTTGAACCGTCAGCATAAAGTGGTGGTTCCATTCGAAGGGATGAGTTGGTCTGTGCTTCCAGGCGGATACAGTCTCGACAGACTTCGGATTTTCCCCAAGCAAGGAAACCGAATAGTGATTTGTGAGGGTGGGCTCGGATGGACGGGAGAGGATGTCGATCGATTGGAATCTGCTTTGTCAAGGATAGTGGAGCGGGAGCCTTGGCTTTTGAAGACGTAGAAACAAGTCTTTAGACCCTGATATTCCGTAATGTTGTCGCCAGACCAGGTCAGATTCATTGCGATTGTTTCTGAGTAATAATCTATGGAAGAAAGCAAATACCCATTCCAAACTTCCTGTAGGTTTTCCGCTGCAAAAAAACACATTATCTAATACTTATGGCTTCTTTACGTTAAAATATTATAATTGTATCGGCTGCAGCGTGCGTTTGCGTGAAGCAATGAAAGCAAGATGTATGACCAAGGCCATTATGCCCGAATTTTTTCGTTGGTTTTGCTTTGATATATGAAAAATTCTTATTTTTGTAGCCAAATATTATGTTGTTGTTTTGAAATTAATTGACACAAAGATAGATATGTGAATATTAAAGACGGAAAAATTCGATAAATTCGTGACTATACTCCCGAATTTCATGGAAAAATCGGGAGTACACTCCACAAAATCATAAGGTTTGATGGAAAGATTCGCAGGTCCGGCGACACGGAGCTCGTCTATGTCCTGGACTTCCTGAAGATGCTTTGGGATGGTGAGATATTCTGATGTGAGACTTTATACAATTGTGCCCGTTTAACCGTAGAGTGACAATTCCCCCGCAAAATAGCCATTTATAGGGATTCCTTTCTGACAGAAAATGTGCATTTTTGCGGCGTGAAAGATTAATGTTATGAATGCCATAATCATCGGAATACTGCTGCCGCTGCTCGGCACGATGCTGGGCTCGGCTTTCGTCTTCTTCATGAAAAAGGAGATCCCCGACAGGATGCAGAAGACGCTGCTGGGCTTCGCCAGCGGGGTGATGGTGGCCGCCAGCGTGTGGTCGCTGCTGATACCGTCGATCGAGATGGCGGGCGAGCGTGTGCTGCCGGCCGCCATAGGATTCCTGGCCGGTATCGCGTTCCTCCTGCTGATTGACGAGCTGACGCCGCACCTGCACAACGGCGCCCTGAAAGCCGAGGGACCGAAATCAAAGCTCTCGCGCACGGCGATGTTGGCGCTGGCTGTCACCATCCACAACCTGCCCGAAGGCATGGCCGTGGGGGTGGTCTTCGCCGGCGAAACGCAAGGACTGACCCTCAGCGCCGCCCTCGCGGTGAGCATCGGTATCGCCATACAGAACATCCCCGAAGGCGCCATCATCTCCATGCCCATGCACGCGGAGGGCAACTCCCGTATGAAGTCGTTCCTCATCGGCACCCTGAGCGGCGTGGTGGAACCCATCGGGGCGGTGGCCATTCTGCTACTGGCCGGCGTTCTCGGCGTGGCGCTTCCTTACCTGCTGGCTTTCGCCGCCGGTGCCATGATGTATGTGGTCGTGGAGGAACTCATCCCCGAGACCGCTCAAGGCGCCCACACCAACCTCTCCACGATCGGCTTTGCCGTCGGCTTCGTCCTGATGATGGTGATGGACGTGGTGCTGGGGTAGTCCGCCCCAAAAAGGAAGAATGCAACTGACTGTTTAAGAAATATAAATTTCACATCAGGAAAGCTCTTCCGATATTTCTGTTTTTGTGCCGCAAAAATACACATTATCTAATACTTATGGTTTCTTTACGTTGAAATCTTATAATTTTACCGGCCGCAGCGTGCGTTTGCGTGAAGCAATGAAAGCAAGATACATGACCAAGGCATAAGTCATCCATTGCAAATCCGCGCAAATCCGCGTGATTCGTGGAGATCTCCCCTCACGCCAGATTACTCGACCGCGTCTGCAGCACGCCTACGCCGCCCATCCGCGCCATATCCTTTTCTGCCTGCGTTTGCCTGCCACGACATGCTGTAAGCATTATCAAGGCAAAGATTATCAAAACATTTTTTCTCATATCACGCACCATTCGTTCGTGTTTATTATTTCATTTTTGCACGGCAAAAGTACTATTTGTCCACCCGCTCAAACACCCCTGTTTATAGGAGTTCCGAAGAAATGTTACTCACTTTTGGCTATGTCCGAAATGTCGTATACTGTACCTTGATGAGATGTTTTGTTAATCATCTTTGACAATAGATTTAAGATAACTCAAAAACAGATAATGCGCTTTGATGAATCCCTCTCCTGAAAATACCCACTTGTTGGGATATTGCCATGCTCGGGAAATCGGATTTTTGCCGTCGGAAATATCAAATGGACAGATTATGAAACCGAATTACAAAAACTGGATTCCGAAAGGTATGATTTTAGGAACTTTGGGCGGGGCCGTGGCCAGCCTTGTTTTGTTCCTCGTCATTGGCGTGAGCGGCCTGCTTGCCGCCGGCACTTTGAAAACCATCCTGAAAATCGTCTTCCTCGTGCTCGCCATCGCATTGGCATTGATTGCATTGTGGATGTGGCTGTTGCACAGGGCTTTCTCATACGACGGAAAACGACAGATGTCGAAACAGATCATCGAAGGTCTTTCGCAGTATGTCATCCTTCCCGAGAGCGGCAAAGGTCTCGATGTGGGTTGCGGCAGCGGTGCGTTGACTATCGCCGTCGCCAAGCGCAACCCGCAAGCCAGAATAGTCGGCATCGACAGATGGGGCGTGGAATACGCCTCCTACAACCAGACGCTTTGCGAGGAAAACGCAAAGGCCGAAGGGGTGGACGACCGCACTTCTTTCGCCAAAGGCAATGCGCTGAAACTAGATTTCCCGGACGAGACTTTCGACGCGGTGACCAGCAACTATGTCTATCACAACATCCCCAGTCGCGACCGACAGGCCATTTTGCTGGAGACACTGCGCGTGCTGAAGAAAGGTGGCACCTTCGCCATCCACGACATCTTCTCGCGCATGAAGTACGGCGATATGCGTGCCTTTGTGCAACGATTGAAAGAGATGGGCTATGAGGAGGTGGATCTTATTGACACCACCCACGGCATGTTCATGTCCCCGTGGGAAGCCAAATGGATGACCTTAATTGGATCGGCCATCTTAAAAGGAAAGAAATAAACACACAAATTATGGGACTTTTGAGCAAATTTTTAAGCAACGCCAGAAAGCCAGAGGGCATGCACACCTACACGCCGGAAGAAATCAGGCACCATCTGACGAATGTCGGCTTCCGCGACCTCAACATCACGGTGAACGAGGGGAAGCGGTGGCTGTGCGCGACGGCGAGGAAATGATCAACCGTTTCGGCCCGCCGCCCTCACTGCCCCCAAACAATGAATCCTGACCACGTGGTTGGGGTCGGTTTCCGCGATGTGGCGCAGAAGTTCGAGGTAGTGAGCCACGAACTCCGGTCTGCGCTTGCCGAGGACGCGGAACATTTCGGGAGCTTCCATCCTTACTTTGTCATCGGGATCGTGCAACAGTTCCGCAAACAGCGGCAGGTAGTCTTTGTACGGATCAGGGGTGTTTGTGGCGACATTCTCCGAAGCCCAGATGAAGGCCAGCCGTACGCTCGCCCCTTCGTCGTGGGCGAAACGGAAAAGGCCAGTCCAATACGGTTCGATGGAGGCATAACAACCCCGCCCGATTCTGCCGAGGGCATTCACGGCGCGCACCCGCAGAAACGGTTCCGCACTGTCGCAAAAAGCGGCAATCGCGGGAACGCCGTCCTTGATGGCAAGCGGGAACTTCAGCCCCATCTCACCTAACAACCACAGTGCTTTCGCCTTGATTTTGGTGGATTCCGATGACAACAATGACGCTACGTATGGGATGTTTTTCTCCCATTGGTCTTTGCTTTTTGTTAGGGTGCTGAGGTTTTTGTATAGTTCGGATTCGGTCATAAAAGTTTACTATTTAACCCTCTTTAATGTCAATGTGTTTACCGTTGTGCCGTCTTTGATTGAATCGACAGATGTGAGTACAAGTTTGTCTTGCGAAAGGGAATCAATTACAAACCAAGGACTAATTCCAGGCTCGTTGTCCTCTCTTAACATAAGGCTGTCGTTTTTCAGGAAATAGCTGTATTGCATTGTGATCGAATCACCATCAGCGTATCCGGTTTCGTAATAAACCCTGTTATCCTCGAAACGCCATAAGAAAGCAGGGACAAGAGTCTCGGTTACTTCTTTACCAGAAACGGTCTTTGTTCTATTCAGTCGGACGGCTTTCCATTCGCCGATGAGCATTAACTGCCAATCGTATTCAAAGCCCCCACCGCAAGCCATACTGTCGTTGAATTCGTTTTCAAAAACGGTGACGTTGTTCTGCGTTCCGCTCTTGCAGGCAGTCAGCATTACGAGGGCGAGCACCACTGCACATAGCATTACTGTTTTCTTCATAATTTCTGATGTTTAAGTTTGCAAAAATACTCATTTTTTGTATGCTGTAATAAACACCGCCACAAAGATGCGAAACCCTTGCGGCAGTATGTGCCGTTTCCCACAGCGTGCCAGAGGCACGATATTTTAGTAACCCCACATAAGCGACCGGAGGGAGTGCAGTGTGGGGTAAAGCGGCCGCCTGCGAGACAAGCGTATCGAAGATACGCCACTATAATCGATTGAGTAGTAGCGTGCCTTCCGCACGCAGCTGTTGCATCGCGCCCATCACCCCACACTACGAGTGTGGGGTTACTGAGATGGCGTGTTTACAACACGCTTTGTGGCATATCGCATTTTTCCGATTCTTCTGTTTGTCGTTTTCCATTAGTAAAGGATCTGTCTTATACGCCTATCATTTTATAGCTCCGGTTTCTGTTCCCGCCATGGGCCTCTAAATAGCCGAATCCGGTAAGTTGGCGCAGATAGCGTTTGGCGGTAGTTGGGGTGAAACCGAAATGTTGCACAATCGCTTCGGTAGTAAACACCTCCTTATCGGCCACAAAGAACATAATATCGGCCAGTTTCTCGGCCAAAGAGGGTTTTATCGACCATTTATCAACCATTTTCTGCTTCAAGGTGGTTTTATCGACCATTTTCTCGGTTTCATCGAAAACTATATTATCGGGAAATGGGTCGGAAAGAGCGACTGAATTGGAAATGATAGACTCCATGTAGAATTTGTCGTAGTCTATCTGCGAGGAGATGCCTAACTCGCGATGTCGGTCAAGCAGTTGCAACAGTATGTCCCTGTTCTCATTTGTCATTAGAGTATCAAATTTTCGGCAAAGATACACATTTTTTCATCGTTTTCTTTATGATCCTGATGCTAATACAATGCCTGATAAATTCTCCTCATCTCCTCCTCGTCCAGGGAAACATAATTGTTGGCCAACAGCCGCTGTTGGGTTTTGAGCACGCTGGCGGTAAATTCATCTATCTCAGCGGGTTTCATGCCATAGTGACGAAGCGGGTCTATAGGTGACTTACCCTTTTTTCTTGCTTTTTGAAAAAAACGTCTGTTTATTTTTGGCTATTCAAATATAAAAAACATCCGTTATAGCCAAAAATAATTAATTTATTCGGCAAACGAACCAATGTGAATCCATTTCAACTTGCCATTCGGACACCAGAATTCCGTGCCTCCATAGATGCTTCCGAGAAACACACGGTCGTTATCTGTCAATTCCTCATTCAAGATATCCTTGTAACGGTCATAAACCCTGTCTTTGGTATCACCCACCTTAACGCCTCTGCTTGTTTTGTATCGGTTACCGGAAGTAACCATGATCGAAAAAACAGACGAAGGAGCACCCGCAGTGTCCGACTCCATATCCAGCACTATGCCGTCATATATCCACTCCGTATAGAAATAACCTGAAAATTCCATAAATCCCTCATAAACAATAGAATCTGGTTTGCCGAGTTTGTTGAGAACAACTGTATCGGTCACACCGACAGTTAACCAGCCATTAATTGTGTCAAACAGAAATTCTTCGTCTTCTTCAGGTGCATCTGAAGATTTAACAATTTCTCTATCGAGGAAATGTGGAGTATCTTCAATTACAACTTGGCTCTTACAGGTGGTCGTGGCGACGAAGGCGAACACCACTACACATAGCATTGCTGTTTTCTTCATTGTTTCTGATGTTTATCTTTCACCTATAAGATGCAAAAAATCCGAATGGTTACAGTTTGTCGGTTTTTCAAATAATCTTTCCCTCCCACAATTCTTTGAAAAAGTCCGTCACATAATACAAATCGACATCCCCGCTCCGTCGGGTGACGCGGTCACGGGAAACTATAATCTGCCTGACGTTGGGATGCTCCTTGGCAAATTCGGCAAGACCTTTCTTGTGACTTGCTTGAACCGAATCGGTCGATTTGATTTCGATGGCCACCCGCGCATCCCCGATGACAGCGTCCACCTCCAGATTGTCGTACGTATGCCAATACGCCAACTTTTCCTCGCTATCGCTGTAGCCGAGATACGCCACAATTTCCTGCATCACAAGATGTTCGAAAGCATGACCGTATTCTGGTGTCTTTTGGGCGAGATGATGACGGCCGGTCAGATAATTGGCGATGCCCACGTCAAAGAAATAGAACCGCGAAGCCTTGGCCAGCTTCCGTTTGATGACTTTCGAGTAAGCGGGCACCTCGAATCCTAACAAGGTGTCGCAAAGTATCTTGTAATAAGCTTTGACCGTATTGGCAGAAACGCCACAATCCGCTGCCACATTCTCATAATTGAGCATCTCACCGTCCGAAATGGCAGCCACCTCCAGAAAACGGACAAAGTCATCCACGTTTTGAACAACGGCTTCTTCGATGATTTCCTCCTTCAGGTAGAGTTCAATATAGGATTTAAGGCGGTTGCGGGCATTCGCGACCATATAGTGCCGTGGAATCATACTGTTTTGTACAGCTCTTTCGAGATCGTAATCCGGAATCTCCGCACTGACCAAAGGGAATAGCTTTTCAGGAATAGCCCGCCCGCCGAGATTGTTGGCACCGCTCTTTTTCAACTTTCGGGCACTGGAGCCGCTAAGAATAAAGAAAAGCCCCCTGTTCACCATCAGCCAATGGACTTCATCCAACAAGTCGGGTACTTTTTGGATTTCATCCACGATGACTAACGTCTCGGGCGGATAACGCAGCAACGATTCCCGAAAAACTTCAGGGTGTTGACGGAATCGATTTCTCAACTCAGAGTTCAGGAGGTCGAAGTAAACAGCCTTCGGGAAACGCTCTTTCAACAGCGTTGACTTTCCCACCTGACGGCCTCCGAACAAGAACATGGCCTCGTCCAAACGGTTCTCAATATCGAATATTCTATGGTACATAACGAACAAAATTTCCGCAGCGTCGTTGCGGATTTTTCAAGAATATCCGCAACGACGCTGCAAAAATACAATAAATTTTGATTATGCAATAGTTGCCCGAAAAAATATTTTCACGTCAGGTTTGAGCACTTTGTTTCGGTGCCGCACATAATCCGGCATTGTCGCATTTCAGCCATCGTCATTCCATTGGCGACAACCTCCACCCATTGTCCCCGTTAAAAACACTCTTCCGTGGCAAATTCGTACTGCGAAATGAATATCTGCTTGAAAGCGTGCAGATTGTTCTATTCCGTATCGGTGCGAAAACAATAATTTTTCGCAAATTATCGGCTCGACCTGCGCCGATAATCTGTATTTTTGCAATGATTTGAGCCGATTCTTAGCGAGGGCTCCTCACCTGCGTCAGCATTTTCACCAGTTGGGGTTCGGGCAAAAAAATGCTGAAGGAATACTGAAAATGGCTAAATCAATTGATTTTTTCAGAAGGAAATTTGTTGTATCAGTTTGTATATTAACAAGATACGTAATACAGGTTTTTACACCGCAAAAACACGCATTATCTAATACAAAAACAATTATTATATAGCTGGCATTAGTTATAGCGTGATTTTTCGTGTTTTTCTTTTCGTTTTTTTATTTTTTTCTGTTCTTTTGCACAATACTTTAACCATTTTTTTGTATAATGGCATTCTGGCATACCCTCTTGACCCAATTGCTGACCTATAAGCAACAAAATCTCATATTCTTCAATCGTACTTGGTGATACTTTCTTTTCCCACGTATAACCAAAATGCGGCACTCCAATTCCACCTACTACTATGGTTGTGTCGGATGTATAAACCACAACATTTGTCTTTTTTTCGAATATGGAATCTAAATGAATGATAAATTCAGGGAAATAGGGTAATGGCTTGCCAAACCTAAAAAACATTTTTGATTTAACATCACAAATATTCACCAATAAAGCATCATTTTTAATATTCTTGCTAAATATATCATTCTCATAATCTTCTTTGGCATATACTATGTTCCCATCTAGAGAATCTTCTACTCTGGTTATAGCTTTTCTTACATCCTCAATGCCAGCATCAAAAACATAGCTTGTCGGATTAGGACTCTGAAGCTTCTCTTTGGAGTAACAACCGATAGTCAGCACGGATATTGTGATAAACAGCAAGAATATTAGTGTCTTTTGCATAGTTTATGTTTTTGATTTAATATTATGATTAATGTAAATTTTGCAACTGTATTATTGCCTTTCCCATAGTGTGTGATTATGGATCAATTAAACCAACGCCTTTTCCTTTTTGCTGATTAGAATTAGGCTTTATCTCCATTCCTTCCATAATAACGTTCTTTACATTTTTAACAGCCTCTTTCATCTGTGCATCTGTAGGGTTTTTACACCGCAAAAATACACATTATCTAATACCAGTGCCTCAACCCTTTAACAATGCACAAATATACAAAAATTATTGATACTGTCAATACATAATCAAAAATATTTTTATCTTTTTTAGTCGAAAATGTCAATACATAATCAAAAAATCTTATCTTTGCCGCCTCAAATAAACAGCAATGGACGAAAAAAAAGTTTCCGAGAAAAAAGCCTCCCGCGGCGGTCGCCGCGAAAACGCGGGGCGCAAAGCCCCCGACGGGAAAAAGGCCGTGAATCTGAACATTCGCACAACTCCCGATTTTCGCGTAAAATTGAAAGATTTGGCGCAAAATGAAAAAATGAGCGTATCGGATTTCTTGCGGTTTCTCGTCACTGACTACGAGAGGCGGAAAAATTCTTGATTGGAGCGGGCGCGGCTGTGATGGCTTCGCCCGCTTTTGTTTTTTCTGCTTTTTCGTGATTATTAGTTTATGGATTTGCAACTCCTTTAAAGTTTTTACACCGCAAAAATACACATTATCTAATACTAAAAGGTATAAATCTTAGCATACGCATTATTCCCTATTACATATTTCATATTGTTTGTCAACGGCTTCGTGTATTATTTGGAATGCGGATTCAATATCCATATATCCGCTTTGTTGAATTTGTTCGGATAAAACGGTCTTCACTTCTCCGTTCTCAATGAATACCTTTGTCCCGTTAATGTCGGTTACCGTACTTTTCTTCATTATATTCTTTTTTCTCATAAATAGTTCGTTTTCTATTAATATACAAATATTTCTGCAATAATACAAAATTTTCAAACACTATTTTGTGCCATCAAGTATATAAGTACCTTTTTGTTTTTACGCCGCAAAATACACATTATCTAATACAAAAACCAAAGCTCGCGCAGCGAGCAAATTTTCGTCCTTTTCGCCCCTTCCGCGTCTTTTCGCAATCCAAAAATCGATTATATTGCGAAAACAATGCGAAAACATTACTAAGCTATAACTATTTTCTCAGATTTTCCAACCAGATTTTCACAGATTTCTAGCCGCAGGCCACCCCATCCATTGGCCGAAGCGTGCGTTTGCGTGAAACAATGAAAGCAAGATATAAGGCAAAAGTCATCCATTGCAAATCCGCGCAGATCCGCGCGATCCGTGGAGATTCCCCCGCAAAAATAACCATTTATAGGGATTCCCATCTGGCAGAAAATGTGCATTTTTGCGGCTTGAAAGAGTAAGGATATGAAAAAAGCAGCCTTATTACTCCTGTTACTGATATTTGCCGTCGGCCTCAAAGCACAGAAAAAGCAGCTGCTCGACGGGGGAATGATGGTCCATACGGGCTACCTCATCGACAATATTCCGGCACTGGATTACAAAGCCAGCGGGATGTCTTTCGGACTTGGCGGCGTGCTGCGCTTCCACGTCGGCAACCACGTGCGCTTAGGTGGCGAAGGCTATGTCTCCACGCTCCCCCAGAAGCGCAACGGCAGCTATGTCCGCATGGGCTGGGGCGGAGTTGTGGCCGATTTCTACTGGCCAGTAAAACGGTGGAGTCCGTATGCCGGGGTATGCATAGGGGGCGGCAAAGCGTCAACATTGCTCGTTCTCGACGGTTCCGACAGCGACTGGGAAGCCGAGACAAACGCGGTGGTACACAAAGAGCGCTTTTTCTTCGTCAACCCATACCTCGGAGTGGAATTCGCGCTCACCGAAGCGGTCCACCTCACGCTCAAGGCCGACCACCTCTTCCCCTTCAAAGGCGAAGCCGTGCCCAAAGGAGTGCGCATTTACTTCGGATTCGTGTTTGCACATTAGCGGCAATCAGGATTGGGGTGCCTGCCGCTGTATTTCCACCTTCTTATTTCATCCCTTTGAACTCGAAGCCCGCTTGCTCCACGGCCTTGCGGATGTCGTTCTCGCTTGCGGTGCCCGTGACCACAAGCGTGTTGGCGGCAGGGGTGGCCTCTCACGAACGGACTGTCTCCCAGCGTGGCATAGTTATACTCTCTCGAAAGAATCCGGCAAATGGTTGCTGGAGATTCAAGGAGGTTGCTATAATGGAAGGGTGTTTATAGTGGAAAAGCTCACCAACGACGAGCTGGTGCTGGCACCGTTCTCCAGTGGAGTCGACAGGGACTTCCGCTACATCATGAAACGGGACGAGTCATCGATCTGGCCCAATTAGCCGTTTATTGCAACCTCCAACCGTTTTCCCCGTGGTAGATCATCTGGCGGGTCATTCCTCCGTCGATGCAGATGTTCTCGCCGATAATCCCTGTTTTTCGCAATGATTTGAGCCGATTCTCAGCGAGGATTCGTCACCCGCGCCAGCATCTTGATGCCATATACCGGCCAGTAGGGAACTTTCTCGATGCCTGTGCGCACGTGCGGGATGTCTAACAGCAGGAACGCCAGCAGGATGGGCGCGACGGCGATTTTGATGTTGAAATCAATATCTATACTCCGTTAAAAATACTCTTCCGTGGCAAATTCGGTCTGCGAAATGAATATCTGCTTGAAAGCATGCAGGTTATTCTGTTCGTAAAACATCAACATCGCCTTTTTGTAGTCGATGGAATCGACCGTGCGGAACGACAGCGGGCAATAGCCAAAAGCAATCAGTATGCCGTTGCTCGTCAGACGGGCCGTGCGTTTGTTGCCATCCATAAAGGGCTGGATATAACTGAACAACAACAAAGCGAGGATGGCCTTCTCAAAAACGTTCTCCCTTGCGTTAATCGCATCGCAACTTGCCCGCATGGCCTCCCGAATCTGGAATTCGTTGTCCAAAGGACGGTAATTGGTCCCAGTAATACCCACACGCCTGTGTCTCAACCCTTTGTCCACCGACAGTTCTTTCGTCAGAATTGTATGTATGTCCTCTATGTTTCTGATGCTCAATTGTTTCATGTAATCTTGGTTGTCAAGAATAAAACGCAAGGCATCCTTGTGGTTGAGCAACATCACAGCCTCCTCTTTTGTCTTTCCGTCTGCGGTTTTGCTTTCCCGCAGCAAGCGTTCCGTCTCCAAAAGAGAGTAGGTGTTGCCCTCAATTTGCGAAGATTTCCAGCTCAAGTCTATGCCCAATCGTTCCATTTCCTTACGGTATTGCGATTCCGAAATTTCGGCAAGGTGTTTCTGAAATAGCGCTTGAGAGGCATTGAGACGCTGCAATTCATCCTCAGAAAAGATTTTGACTTGCGGTATTTGAGTGGTGATCAGTTCGAAATTGAAGGATGTCTGCACCAAACGTTCGTCAGCTTCTTTCAGAAAATAGGTGTCGATGTTCAGCGGCATAGTGAGATGAGCCTGCGGCGAAAGAGAATAACGGGTGGCGCGAGCCCTGCCCTCCACCAAAATATTACCATTCTCCACTTCCTTGGCAATCAGACGTTTAAGCGTTGCATCGCTTTCGGAAAAGGAAATTCCATCCGCAATCTCCTGGCGGGAAACGTTCGGATGATAATGCAGAAATTCCAATATGTTACGAGAAGTATCCATAACCTTGTCTTTAGAAAAATCGGTGCAAAAATAGTAATTTTTCGCAAATTATCGGCTCATTTTGCACCGATAATCCCTGTTTTTCGCAATGATTTGAGCCGATTCTCAGCGAGGATTCTTCATCCGTGCCAGCATCTTGATGCCATAAACCGGCCAGTAGGGCACCTTCTCGATGCCCGTGCGCACCCGCGGGATGTCCAACAGCAGGAACGCCATCGCCATGAAGCCCGCCGCCCAGATGATCTGCCCGAAAATCTGCTTCAGCGTCACCGACATCATCGAGTGCAGGTAGTAGCCGTTCATGAAACCGTTCATGTCGAACTGCCGCATGTCCACGCCCGTGAGCGTCAGGTAGGAGCCGTACCGTGACATATTGTCGGCCATAAAGTGCTGGAACAGCGTGGTGTAGAGCCCGTAACCGGAGGCACCCGCGAGGTACATGTGGATAACGTTGAAGATGAACAGCGCCATGAAGAAGTGTTCGAGCTCGTGCACCGACTCGTGGAGCGACCACATCAGCGACACCGCAAGCACCGCGTATGCGCACCCCCGGAACATCAACGCCCACCGATAGGCCGTGATCGGGACGTTGACATCCATCAGGAAGTACATGTTCATCGCATAGGCCATGATGCAGCCGAACCCGATGGCGAACAGCTTCCACACCTTCCACTTCTTGTGCCCGAGCCAGAACAGCGTGACGACGACGCCGGCATACACGCCCGGCAGCGACCACAGGCACAGGCCCGTCTTGGTGTGCTCCTCCAACCCACGCACCTCGCTCCAGTAAATCTCCTCCAACGAATGCTCCGCGCCGAGCAGCAGTTCCGCCACCACGGTGACCAACAAGATGGCTACCACGTTCTTGTAACGAAAAATCGCCAACGAGATGTACGGTTTCTCCACCGTTTTGAGGCGGTAGAGGATGAACGCCAGCAGGATGAGCGCGACGGCGCCGATCCAGCGCAGGCGCGGTGACCGGAACCACATCAGGTAGTCGCCATAGACGAGGATATAGCTGACCATCAGCATCAACACGCTCAGCAACAGCCCGGTGGTAATGTCGATACCCCTGAGCGGCATCCGCTGCGGCATAGGGCAGAAGGGCTTGCAGAGGGTGAGCTGCACGAGGATGACAAAGCACATTGTGCCGATGGTGAGCACGTGCATCATCTGCCACGGGAGGTGGAAGGCGACCACGGAGGCCACCCACGCGCTGCCCGTGATGGCGGTGAGCAGGACGATGTGCAGCACGGGGAAGAAGACCCCGAAGTCGCGCGGCGGCGTGATCCACAGCTGGATGTTGCTCATACACTCGAAAGTACCCTGTATCTTTGCGATGCCCGCAATGAAACAGACGGGCAGGAGAATGGCCATATTGGAGGTGCTCATCGTGATGAAATTGCAGATGCCGATCACCGCCGCCGCGCCGCAGAGCAGCTGCTGGTTGGTGAAGCGGAACTTCATCCGGAAGAGCATCGGGAACCAGACCGCCATACCCGCCAAGCCGGTGTAGAGCAGCATTAGCAGGTCCTCGATCATCAGGTTGGTGGTGCCGCGCACCGCCTCCAATGCACCGAGATAGACCCCGCCGGAGAACTGGATGCACATCACCTGCGCGAGGTAAATCCACGGTTGGATGCGTCGCGGCACGAACGCCCGGAACATGGGCATCATAAAAGGATGGTTGGTCTGCATAACGTTAGTATTTCACCTCGCACTCCACACTGTAGCCCGCCTTGAGCCGTTTCAGCTCCTCGGCGCTGTTCCCGTCGAGGGCGACGCGCACGGTGAGCCGCTGCTCCACCTTGACGAAGTTGCCGGTGGCGTTGTCGATGGGCAGCAGCGAGAAGGCGCTGCCGGTGGCGTCGGAAAGGCTTTCCACGCGGCCGATATACTTCACGTCGGGCACGGCATCCACGTTGATGCGCACCTCCGCGCCAGGCTTGATGTGCGGCAACTGGCTCTCACGGTAGTTGGCCTCCACCCACTTCTGGTTCTCATCGACGATGCTGACGAGCGTCTGCCCGGGGTTGACCAGCTCGCCGATGTTGATGTCGCGGGAGCCGACGATGCCGGAGTGCGTGGCGATGATGTAGCAGTACGACAGGTTGAGTTCGGCCAGCTCGACGGCGGCCTGCGCTAATTTCACCGCCGCCTCGGAAGCGGAGCGGCCGTAGCCCTGCTCGTCGGCCACATTCTGCTGCATGTCTATGGTGTGGCAGATCTGCTCGTAGCGGGCCTTGGCGGCGAGGTAGGCGGTGTGGGTCTGGTCGTACTGTTGCTGCGAAACCCCGCCCGTTGCGAGAAGCTGTTCAAAGCGGCGGTCGTCACGCTGGAGGTTCTCCATGTTCACGCGGGCCTCCTCGCGCAGCGACTGCGTGGCGTTGATGTTGCTTGCGGCACTTAGCACTGAGGAGCCGGCCTGCTTGCTCTGTTGCTCGGCGCGGGCCAGGTCGCTGCGGGCCTGCGCCAACCGCAGCCGGTATTCGCTGTCTTCCAAGATGACGAGCGTGTCGCCCTCATCCACGTGCTGGTAGGCCTCGAAGCGGATTTCGCGGATGAAGCCCTGCACGCGGGTGTTCTGCGGGGCGATGTACTGGCACACACGGGCGTTGTCGGTGTATTCCACGTGCCCGAAATGGGTGAACTGAAGCACCACATAGACGATTCCCGCTATCAGAAGCAGGATGATCACGGCGTTGTAGATGTAGGAACGGAGTTTTGTCTTTTCCATAAAGCAGTCCTATAATTTGTTAATAATCAGTGGAATATTATAGGGCTACCCCTCGCCTTTACCAAGGCTCAAAAACGGCGGCAAAAATAGCACTTTTTTCCTTTCGCCGAACGGAGCCTCTTTTTCGGAAATTCCAAAAAAATGTATCTTTGCCGTCCTAAATTGTATCAACCCTTTGGATATGCGAATACGGAACAAAATCTGTGCCATTCTCCTTATCGCGACAGCACTCGCCGCCCTTGCCGGCTGCGCGAAAATCTCCACCCCGCAGGGAGGGCCCAAGGACAGCACCCCGCCGAAAGTGCTGAAAACCGAGCCCGAGGACGGCACTGTCCAGTTCGGCGAGAAACAGATCCGCATCCATTTCGACGAATACGTCACCCTCAACAACCCCACGAACAACGTCCTCTTCTCCCCGCCGCTGGCCACCGCCCCCGAATACACCTTGAGGGGCAAATCGGTCGTCGTCAAGTTCAAGGACACGCTGCGGGCGAACACCACCTACAACATAGTCTTCTCCGACGCCATCAAGGACTTCCACGAAGGCAACCCGCTGGGCTACCTCCACTACAGCTTCAGCACCGGCGACAGCCTCGACGACTTCATGGTCCGGGGCAACCTCCTCGATGCCAAGACACTTGCGCCCGTCAAGGACTTTTTCGTGATGCTCTACAAAGGCACCGCCGACTCCCTGCCGCTCACCGCCCTCCCCGACTACGTCTCCAAGTCGCTTTCCGACGGCAGCTTCACCCTGAAGCACATCGCTGCAGGCGACTACCGCATTTTCGCCCTCAAGGACATCAACAACAACCTCCGCTATGATCTGCCCAACGAGGAAATCGCCTTCCTCGACGAGTCCGTCACGGCGTTCCGTGCCCTGCCCGACAGCGCCGCCGACTCCCTGAAAGCCGGGCTGCCGACCCTCCTCCTCCTCACTTTCGCCGCCACCGACACGGCACAGCAGCTCGCCCACTACGAGAACCCCGCCGCCGGAATCTACAAATTCCCCTACAAAGTGCGCGTCGGCCTGTTCTCCGCCCACGCGCTCTCCCCTTCCCCCGACTATTTCGAGCAAATCAACCCCACACGCGACACCGTCACCTGGTACTTCAAGACCCCGCTGACCGACACGACGGCTTTCATTCTCTCCGCCGACGGGCACACGGACACTGTCAGGCTCTCCCCTTTCCGGGAGAAAGCGGCCTCCGGGCGCGGACGCACACAGGCGAAGCCCGTTCTCACCGCCAAGTTCCTCCACGCCGGCGAATACCACCGCCCGCTCACCCTGCAGTTCCCCTACCCCATCCGCCCGGCAGACTCCTTCGAGGTTTGGGTCTATTCCCAACAGCAAAACCGGAAAGACACCGCCGTCTATCGCTATGCCGTGCCCGACACTTTTCTCACAGAACTTCCTATGCCAATGAACGTTACGGAGAAGAAAACCTATTCCGTGATAATCCGTGACTCCGTGTTCTTCGGCTACAACGACCTCACCAACGACACCTTGCGCACCCAGTTCTCCACCAAGTCCGAAAAAGACTACGGCACCCTCACCATGAACTACGCGCTGCCCGACGACGGCAGGCAGTATGTCGCCACCCTCTGGCTGAAGGACAACATCATCCAAGAAGACATCCTGACCTCCTCGAAGGCCATCAGCTACCGGTTCCTGAACCCGGAGACGTACCGCGTCAGCGTCTTCCGCGACGAGAACCGCAACGGTCGCTGGGACCCCGGCGACTACCGCAGCAAACGGCAGCCCGAGAAAATGTTCGCCTTCCCGCAGAACATCAGCATCCGCGCCTATTGGGAGAACGAAGAAACATTCAACATCGAACCATAGGCGTATTCCGACTTTTTTCGGCTTTTTACGCATAGCCGTATCAAAAAAAATGTATTTTCGCGGCCTTAAAACCTGCAAAAAATGAAAAAGATTCGAATCCTCGCCATCGCGCTGATGGTCCTGACAGCGTTCTACGCCTGCACCAAACCCGACCCCATCGAGCCCACTCCGCCCGTTCCGGAAGAGCCTGTCGCCAACGACACCTCCACCGTTCCGGAAGAGGATTTCACGGACAAAATCTACCAGTTCAAGGTGCTGGCCGGCAACGGCGACAGCGTGTCGCTGGCCCAATACAAGGACATGGTCATCCTCGTGGTCAACTCTGCCACGCAATGCGGCTACACCCCGCAATACACCCAGTTAGAACAATGGTACCAGGACTATAAGGACCGCGGCTTCGTCATTCTCGACTTTCCCTGCAACCAGTTCGGCGGACAGGCACCCGGCGACTACGACGACATCCACAACTACTGCACCGACCATTACAACATCACCTTCCCGCAGTTCGCGAAAATCAACGTCAACGGAGCCAACGAATCGCCGCTCTACACCTGGCTCAAAAGCAAGAAACCCGGTAAAATCCAGTGGAATTTCACCAAATTCCTCCTCAACCGCAACGGTGAAGTGGTGGAACGCTTCGAGCCCAACAACATGAGCAACGTGGAAGCGAAAATCGAAGCCGAGCTGGAGAAATAATACGGTATCGGTAAGCAGTTAAAACATTACCGTTCCCGCCGTTCAATCACCTCTTTCAACTTGTACCGGTCGCCCGTCGCCGTGCCGATGGAATTGATGAACTGGAGGTCGTAGCCGGGCGTTTCGTAGCCCCAACGCTGGAAATTCCCGTTCTCATCGACCTTGCGCACCACTTGGTCATTATACTTGACAATCAAGTATTTGGCTAACTTATCCCACCGTTTCATCATCCTGTCGGCATAGTCGATGCTCTTCTTGTTGAGATAGTCGCGGCGATCGGCGGGGGTCATCTTAGCCACCGCCGCCTCCACGCTGTCCTGGTCAGCGAAGTAGTAGTCTTCCAGCTCGCGCTGCGCCTTCCGCAGGTCGCCGACCATCATCGAATAGCGCGGGTAGATCATATTGGCGACCCAGTTGTTCATCCAGAAAGCCGACTCGAAACTGAACTCCGTGCGCGGGTTGTTCTCGGGACGGAAACAGTCAGGCACCTGCGTGATGCAGCAGTAGAGCGGCACATAGGCCACCATGTCGGCATCGTCGCAGTTGAACCAGGTGACGCCGCCCACGTCGTCGGGCAGCCACGAGCGCATCTGGCAGGTCATCGTGAAGCCGCTCTGCTGCGTGGCGATGGGCCGCTCACGGAAGTAGCTCACGCCGGCCGTGTCGCGGAAATGCATCGGCAGCGGACGGATCGGCATCCCCCACGGACCGGCGGTCATGTCGGCGGTCATATCCAACGGGGTGTTCTCGAAATGGTCGCGCATATCTTCCTGCAAATCTCTGAGAGAAAGTGGTTTGTCGGGCTTGATCCACAGCGGCAGATGGTCGCACTTGTCGAACTCGCCGTTGAGATACGGCAGGTACTTGTCCATCTCGGCCTCGTCGTAATGATGGCGGAAGAAGCTCCACACGCGGGCATCGGCGTAGCGCACGTTCTCGAAATCGATGGGACAATAGGCATCGCGGAAGGAGAACTCGTTGTCTTTGCCATTGAAGAAGCCCTTTTCGCGGGCGAAATCGATGACATCGGCGGCATAGACGCACTCGACTTCGGGACGGGTGATGTATTGGAGGTGCTTGCTGCTAAGAGATTTGTGGGCTATTTTGGGCGAAAAATTTTTCTTCCCTACGGGTTCCTGTGGGAACTGGCGGATGCGGCTGAGGTTGGCGTGGGCGCAGATGCAGTCGTCGGGGATGCGCAGGGCTACCCAGACAGCGCCTTTCCTCCCCTGCCCCTTGCCGATAATCTCCATGATCCACGCCTCGTTGGGGTCACAGATGGTGATGCTTTCGCCGCTGCTGTTGTAGCCGTACTCCTCCACCAACTCGGCCATGCACTTGATGGCCTCGCGGGCGTTGGCGGCACGTTGCAGGGTGAGCCGCATCAGCGAGAAATAATCGAGCAGCCCCTCACGGTTCTGGAGTTCCAACCGTCCGTCGAAGGTGGTCTCCACGATGGTCAGCTGCTTCTCGTTCATCAAGCCGACGACGTTGTAGGTGTACTCGACTTGCTTCACGAACTGCCCTTCGTGCGCGGGTCCCCAGCCGTGGATGGCGATTTGTTCGCCCGGGGCGTGGCGTCCGGCCGGACTGTGGAACAGCGACCCGGAGAATCCGAAGCCGTCGCAGTTGTAGGTACACATCACGCTGCCGTCCTTCGAGGCTTTCTTGCCGACGATCAGGTTGGTGCAGGCCGCGGCCGGAAAGAGGGCTGCGGCTAAGAGGATGATGGTGGTGAGGAGGTGTTTCATGTTGGGGTTTTAAAGGTTAGAAGTTAGTAGTTAGCAGTTAGTAGTTACGTTTCTGGCAAAAGTAGTCGCCGATTTTCATGAGCAGAACGGCGTTGTCGAAGGCCTCTCGACCATAAAAATCTGCTGTAAGACAGTTGTTTATAAAATGAGAAAGGGCAATACTATAACAATTGAAATGTTGGTCGTTATATTCAAAACGCCATGGGAGGAACCACGGATCTCCATCCTCATAATAGGAACTCCTTATCCTGCAGGTGTCGTTGTTTTGGTTGACAAATTCAACTTCAAACCAATTGCTTGTGGTGCTTGTAAAACCTTCACCCATGTTGAGGATGTCGTATAATGTAGCCTTGTCAATGCCGTCCAGCATAACAGGAACCGAATCATAGAGACCTTTGTCCTTATTCTGGATCTTGTTGAAGTCATACCATCCCACGTCCAGCCGCTTTTGCAATCTTTCCATATAATGCTTTTTATCCACTTCCGTGACTTTAAAATCCTGAATTTCAAGTGTTTCATCAGGATTTGCATTGATATGTTCCAGCAATCGAGCCAGTTGAGCGCCATTCACGGTGATGTCGACCAGCGAATCCGTCCTATCTTGATAACCTCCCACTTTCGACATCACAGCCGCATTGAAAAGCGAATTATCTTCCGCATTAAACTCAATTTGATTGCCGTTATAATGAAAACAACCCCGACTGCCTGACGAAATGGTGAATCTCTTAATGGGGGCGGCGAGAAAATCGTGCAATGGCTCCTTGTACGAGTAATCTTTCAGGGTGTGGTCTTGCAAAGAATAAAGATGGTTCCGGAGACCGTCCCAAAGAATGGCCACACTGTCGCTCAGCAACTTGATGCCACAGGTCGGGAAATCCAGTACTGCCTCACGATACCAGCAGCTATCTATTTTGTCCGCGATATAGAGCTGACCGTCTTCCTCACCCCAAATCAGATGCTCACCACTTTCCTTCAACCAAGGTTCCTTTATGGGATGATCAGTGGTGTAGGGAATATGGAAAGTCAGTTCCTCATGGTTGGCGCGCCCTACCATCTTATTAGCCAGAATCATATACAATGATCCGTTAACCGCTTTGATGTCAATTGGATATGCAGGAAGACGCTCGTTTAAGGGCGATCCATATTCCGTGGGTGAAGCAAACCACAACACCCTGAGACTGTCGTCAATCGCACACAACAGGTTGCAACCCTTATCCAACGAGAGATCTATGATTCGGACAGGAAACGGTTGCCAGTCAATCTTATTCGTTGTCAGCGTATAAAAGGACTTTCCACATTGCTTTGCAATCAGGTAAGGACCCCAAATGAGCACTTTGTCAACGCGCGGTTGATCCTCGCGTTCGCTTGCTTCCACTTTTTTCTGATCCAATGGCGTGGGTATGTTTCGGGCTGTGTGCCAATTGTCTTCCGTGATGAGAATTTCGTTGGCTTCCGAACCGACTATGCCGCGAAACGCATCCGCCATGTAGAGTCCATAAATTCTGTCCGACTTCTTAAACGGAATCTTCAACGCTTTGAAATGCTCTCCAAAGTCGTCGGAATAGTGAATGGTTTTGCCATCAGTCCCGATCCAAGCGTCTCCACGACTGTTTACGCAGGCTTCATAAATCCAGCCATCGCCGCCAAAGCTTCGAAGCTCCCATGTGCGACCGCCGTCCGTAGTCCGATAGTATCCATCGTATGGACTTTTCCAATCGTCAGAGAACTGCATAAAACCCGTCATAATGGCGGTGTCGGCATTGAAAAAAGAGATTCGGTTAAGATTAGGTTTGTTTAAGTCCAAATAATCCTCCTCGCCATCTTCGGCTGAAGGGTCCAAACGGCCATAATGCCAGTTGGAGTCAATGCTGTTTGTGTAATAGATCCCCCCCATGTAAGTAGTCAGCCATATTTGCTCGTCGGGCGCAACCGAAATTTCCGTGAATAGCCCGACGATATTGAGGGCGGCCCGATAATCGCGCGTATCACTCTCCCGTATCTGCGCTTGCGCGACCACACTGATCCAAACGGTCACTGCGATTACCAACACTCTTCGTATCCTATTGGCATTCATAATTCTACATTCTGCATTCTACATTCTCAAAATGCACGCTAAGAACTTCACGTCCTTGCCGCTGTGGTTGGCGATGCTGTGGCGGCCGCCGTCCCCGGTGAACATCACGTCGCCGGCGCGCATGACGGCGGTCTTGTCGTTGTCGGTGACCTCGGCCTCGCCCTCCAAGATGTAGTAGATCTCCGCGTCCTCGATGTGCGGATGCTCCTTGATCCAGCTTCCGGGCGGCAGGGTGATGATGTTGAACATCGACGCACGCTCCATCATTTCCACCGGCGTGAGGACAATTTTCTTGCTGATACGGCCTTCAATATTGCCGCTGTTTTCCACGGTTTCAACGTGGATGTCTTGGCTGTATTTAATCATTATCGTTATACTATTTGCAAATTCAAAATCAAGGTGCAAAAATAGGAAATAGTTCCTAATCCTTCACTTCCCCCATTTCCTCCCGGTCAATCTCCATCAACCTGACCGCGAAGGCATAGCGCTCTTTCAGCCGGTTGTGCTGGAAAAAGCCGTAAACGGCCACCGCAAAGGCCCCGACCAGGTCGAGGACCAGGTCCGTCATCGTGTCGCGCAGCGCGTCGTGTCCGCACAAAGGGATATCCTCCGCAGTGAAGATGGAGCCGGTGGTCGAGGCCATGAACTGCTGGGTGTTCGTGCCGCTGAGACTGTCGTAGGTGTATTCCACGATTTCCCAGCAGGCTCCCATGCCGAGGGAGAACATCACCAAGAAGAGGACGAGAAAGTATTTGTTGAAATAGATATACTTGTCGTTACCCGCCATGATGACGTGAATCAGCCACAACGCCACAAACGACAGGATAACGCCTGAGAAGCCGTGCAGCACGGAGTCCCACCAGGTGAACCGGCCGTAGAAGTCGAGGCCGTCGCCGAGCACTAAGGCGGAGAAGGCGAAGAGCAGGATGACCACTGACAGGGCGGCGGGCACATCCACCTTGAACCGCTTCCGCAAAAAACTCGGCGCCTTCAGTATCAACAGCATGGCCAAATACTGGCCGCCCCGGAAGACGATTTCCTCCCAAGTGCTGTTGCCCCGGACGAGCAGCATCCCCACATTGATCACGGCCAAGGCCAGCGTCACCCAGAAAATCACGCTGTTCGTCCTGTGCAGCCGCTTGATCCGCTTCCGGTATTTGGTTTCAAGTTCTTCCCAACTTAATTGTCGCTTCTCTTTTCCCATGACTTCCGATATTTGAAAACAGACCGCAAAAATAGAAAATTAACGCAGACCGTCATAGTCTAAACCAAAATTCCTTATAAAACAGTAGAGACGCAAAATTTTGCGTCTCTACCGATGGGAAAAACCGACAGATGTCGGGATTACTCCTTGTTGCAGGCGAGGCCTTTCCACACGAGGGCGGAGAGGGCGGCACCGATCATGGGAGCCACGATGAACACCCACACGTCGGCGAGAGCCTGGCCGCCAGCAAAAATCGCAGGTCCGAAGGAACGGGCCGGGTTGACGGAGGTGCCGGTGAGGTTGATGCAGACGAGGTGCACGAGGATCAGGGTCAGACCGATGGCGAGACCGGCGAGGTTGCCCGCGCCGAGCTTGCTGTCGGTGGTGCCGAGAACCACGAGCACGAAAATGAAGGTGGCGATGATCTCCACGAGGCAAGCGCCCCAGACGCCGCCGGCGTTGGCCACGCCGTTGCAGCCGAGACCCATCATGCCTTCTGCGATACCCTCAGCGCTGGGCGTCACAATGTTGACAAGCGCTAACAGGCAAGCACCAGCAAGAATGCCGCCGATGAACTGGCCAACCCAGTAGGCACAAGCCTCTTTCCAGGTCATGCGGCCGGAAAGGGCCACGGCAAACGTGATGGCCGGGTTGATGTGGCAGCCCGTGATGCCGCCGATGGTGTAGGCCATGGCAACCACGGTGAGACCGAATGCGATGGCCGTGCCCACAACACCTGCAGGGGTGGCACAACCCAAGAACATGGCCGTTCCGCAACCCAACAGGGTGAGAACGAACGTTCCGATCATTTCAGCGAATAATTTTTTTGTCATAATGCTTTTATTTTGGTGAATAATTAATTAGGTTACTGGGTTATTGGGTTATTGGGTTAAGGGTTATTGGGTTATTGGGTTAAGGGTTATTGGGTTAGGGGTTAGACAAGATTTAGGCTGTGCAGATGGAGGAAGGACAGGATTATCACATCAGATTTAGATTTTGAATGGGCAAAAGTAATTTTTTTTTTAGTAGGTTGTACCACATTTTTTTTCAAAAAAACAAAATCTCGTCATCACGCGTCCAATTTATCCTTCAACCACTGCGCCGTGTAGGAGGCTTCGCACTTCACCAGATCCTCGGGAGTACCTTCAAAGACAAGGTTTCCACCGGCATCGCCGCCTTCGGGCCCGAGGTCTATAATCCAGTCGGCGCACTTGATCAGCTCCGTATTATGCTCAATCACCAGCACGCTGTTGCCATGCTCGATGAGGCGGTTGAGTGCATCGTAGAGCTTGTGGATGTCGTGAAAATGCAGTCCCGTGGTAGGTTCGTCGAAGATGAAGAGTTTATGCTGCTTGTCGTCGTCCTGGGCCAGGAAAAGGGCCAGTTTCACGCGCTGCGCCTCGCCGCCCGACAAGGTCGAGGAGGGTTGCCCCAGCACCAAATACTCCAAGCCAACATCCTGAAGCGGCTGAAGCCTACACATTATATTTTTCGTTATATCATTGGGTGTCAAACTGTTAAAAAAGTCTATCGCCTCGTTCACGGTCATATTCAGCACCTCGTTGATATCCTTTCCGGAGACCTTGACATCCAAGGCATCGTCGCGGAAACGCTTACCCTGGCACGAAGGGCAGACCATCTCCACATCCGCCATGAACTGCATGTTGATGTGGATGATGCCCTCGCCCTCGCACTCCTCGCAACGACCGCCGGCCACGTTGAAGGAGAAGAATCCGGACTTGTAGTTGCGCTGTTTGGCCAGCGGCTGGGCGGCGTAGAGGTCGCGGATATAGTCGAAAATCTTCAGATAGGTGGCCGGGTTGGAGCGCGTGGAACGCCCGATGGCATCTTGATCGACCATGACCACGCCAGACACCTTGCTCAAGTCGCCGCTCACGCCGCTGTTGCGTCCCGGTTTCGGCACACTGCTGTCGCCGAGCAGACGCGCCACGGCCGGGTACAGGATGTCCGTGACCAGCGTACTCTTGCCCGAACCGCTCACGCCCGTCACCATGGCGAGGCACTCCAACGGAATCTTCACATCCAGGTTCTTGAGATTGTGCTCGCGGGCACCTTTCACCTCGATGTAGTTGCGCCACTTGCGGCGGTACTGCGGCAACGGAATCCGCATCACGTCCTTACCGGCTTCGCCAGGCATCATCCCGCGCAAATAGCTGGCTGTCAAGTTTTTCTTTTGTCCAAGCAGTTTATCGAACGTGCCGGAAAAGACCACCTCACCGCCGAACTGCCCAGCCTTGGGGCCAATATCAACGATATAGTCGGCAGCCTTGATGATGGCCTCGTCGTGCTCCACCACGACCACCGTGTTGCCGATGTCGCGCAGGCGTTTCAGCACGTTGATCAGGTTCTGAGTGTCGCGCGGGTGCAGCCCGATGCTCGGTTCATCGAGGATATAGAGCGACCCCACGAGGCTGCTACCCAGGGAGGTGGCCAAGTTGATGCGCTGCGACTCGCCGCCCGACAGGGTCGAGCAGTTGCGGTCGAGGGTCAGGTAGCCGAGCCCCACCTCATCTAACAGCCCGATGCGGGTGGTGAGCTCACGCATCAGGATTTTGGCAATCTCTTTTTCGCTATCATTCTGATATTCAAAATTTTCAAAGAAAGTCTTCAATTCCGAGACCGGCATATTCTGCAGTTCGGCGATGGATTTCCCGTTCACTTTCACATACTGCGCGTCCTTTCTGAGCCGTGTGCCGTGGCAGTCGGGGCACACTTCGCGCCCACGGTAGCGCGCCTGCATCACACGGAACTGAATCTTGTAGGTGTTGGCCGCCACGAATTCGAAGAACTGGGTGATGCCATAGACATCGTGCTTCTTGTCGCCGTACCAGAGCAGGTTGTACTCCTCCTCGGTCAGATCGTCGATGGCGCGATAGACAGGAAAATCGAGCTTGGAGGCGAAACGTATGAAGTGACGTTTCCACTCGCTCATCACCTCGCCGTGCCAACAGGCCACCGCGTCCTCGGCCACCGACAGCGAACGGTCGGGGAAAACCAGGTCGGGGTTCACGCCCTCCACCATGCCCGTGCCGGAGCAGGTCTTGCACGCACCGTAAGGATTGTTGAAGCTGAACATGTTGACGGTCGGCTCTTCGAAGGTCATGCCATCGGCCTCGAAAAAGTTGCTGAACGGCCGTTGGACAGTCTCCTTGCCTTCAATCTGCACCACACAGGTGCCCTTCCCTTCCGAAAAGGCGACATTCACGGCATCCGTCACGCGGGTCTGCTGCGCGGACAAGCTGTCCGACTTGAACCGGTCGATCATGATGAAGAGCTGCGAATGGTCCAGTTTGCCGCAGGATTTGATGGCGTCGTCGATTTCCATCAGCTGCTGTTTGTGCATCATGCGGTTGAAGCCCTGCTGCCGCAACACCTGGAGTTGGTCATCCAAGCTGCGGCCTTCGGCGATCACCACCGGGGCGAGCACATAGACTTTCGTGCCGGAAGCGGCCTCCATGATATAGCGGAGCACATCCTTGACATCGTGGCGGCGCACCTCGACCCCGCTGACGGGCGAAAAGGTGTGCCCGATGCGGGCGAAGAGCAGTTTCAGGTACTCGTAAATCTCGGTCACGGTGCCCACCGTGGAGCGCGGGTTTCGGGAGAGAATCTGCTGCTCAATGGCGATGGCCGGCGGGATGCCTGTGATGGACTTCACATCAGGCTTCTTCATCCGGCCCATGAACTGGCGGGCATACGAACTAAGGCTCTCCACATAGCGCCGCTGCCCCTCGGCGTAAAGCGTGTCGAAAGCCAATGACGACTTGCCGGAGCCCGACAAGCCGGTAATCACCACAAACTTATTGCGCGGAATATCCAAGTCAATGTTTTTCAAATTATTGACTTTCGCGCCCCGGATACTTATCTTTTTTTCTTTCACAGTGATAGGACCTGTTTCAATGCGCGGCAAAGATACGAAAATTCCATTTATGACGCGAACACCCGCTTCTCGGCGCCCAGCCCCATCAGCAAGCCCCTGGCTGCCAGAAAGAAGATGAACGCGAGCCACAGGGCGTGATTGCCCCATCTTCCCACAAACGCGAAATAGACGGCGAAAAAGACCGCCGTGGCCGCAAACATCACGTTGCGCATGGCGGCGGAAGCGGTCGCGCCAATATAGATCCCGTCGTAGATGAACGCCGCAAAGCCGCAGAACGGCAGCAGGTAGGTCCAGAACATGAACCGCATCGATGTCGAAATGACCTCCTCATCACTGGACAAAACACGCAGAATCCACTCGCCGCCGAAGACGAACAGTAAGGTGAAGAATACCGCCAGACCGATGCCCCAGAGCAGCAGATACCGCACCACCTTGCGCTGGCTTTCGCGTTCGCCGGCCCCCACATACTTGCCCACGAGCGACTCACCGGCGTATGCGAAGCCGTCCATCATGTAGGAAGTCAGCGTGAACAACTGCAGGAGAAGCGTGTTGGCGGCCAGAATTTCCTCCCCGAAACGAGCGGAAATGTACGGCATAAAGGTGAAAACGGCGATGAAGCAGAGCGAACGGAGGAAAATGTCGGCGTTCACCTTGAAAAAGCGCACCATCTTACGCAGATGGAGGGCGGTCCGCCACGGAATCTCCTTCCACAGGTGCCCGTAACGATGAATCCAGATGGCGACGGCGAGCAACAGGCCGCTGTACTGCGCCACCACGGTGCCCCACGCCACCCCTGCGATGCCAGCATGGAACACAAAGACGAACAATATGCTGCAGATGATGTTGACCACATTGAGCAGGGTGGCGATCCACATCGGGGCGCTGGCGTTCTGCATACCGAGAAACCACCCTTTCAGCACAAACAGACTGATGGTGGCCGGTGCCGCCCACACGCGGATGTAGAAATAGGTCAGCATCAGACCGAGAGTCTCCGGGGATGTGTCTATCAGCCGCTTGCAAAGCCAACCGACAGGACGCTGGCAGAGGATGACGAGCAACGCTGACGCAATCGCGATGGCCACTCCGCGCACCAGCACATTGAGACACTCCGCCGTGTCGCCCGCGCCGTAAGCCTGCGCCGTGAGTCCGGAAGTGCCAGCGCGAAGAAAACCGAAGTTCCAGTAAATCAAGTTGAATACCATCGTCGCCAAGGCGATGGCCGCAATGTAGCCCGCATTGCCGATATGCCCCACCACCGCCACATCCACCATGCCCAACAACGGCACCGTGATGTTCGTGACGATGCTGGGCACCGCAATTCGGAGGATTTCCCGGTTCATGAAATTAAAGGGTATGGGCTATTCTTTGGGCTTCTCGGGGTTAAGCAGCGCTTTCAGCATTTTGGCGTCATTGCCTTCGGAATAGATCTCCTCGTCGGGGGCGGGCCTCATCTTGATGGTGATGGCATCGTCGGAACCTTCCACCGGCCGGTAACTCACGATGGCGTCCATGGCCACGATGTAGCGCGGGTTCACCTTCACAAACACCATGTAGTCGATCCACTGCTCCACCTCCTCCATGCTTTCGTCTATGAGAATCTTGTTGCCGTTTTTCAGCACCACAGTCATTTTGTCACGGTTTTTCACAAAATAGGCAACCTTGTCCTGGTTCAGCTTCTGCCCCACCCCTTTCTGATACATATATATATATGTAGTCACGAGAATCTGGTTTTTATAGACCGTCGTGGAGCGGAGTTTGCCGTTCACATCATACGCATTCCATTCGCCCTCGCGCCATCCGTTATGGTAATCGCCTGTCATCGAGACTTTTGCATTCGGATAATAGGCGGTGCTTTTCCCATTGGTCTTCCCGGCCACATAATTCTGTTCGAGACTGACCACTCCATTCAGGTAATAGGTTTTGCAAAGACCGTCGCGCTTGCCGTTCAGGTAGGAACTCTCCTCCAACAACACTCCCGACGGGGAGTAGGTCTTCCACAGCCCGTTGCGCTGGCCGACCTTATAGTTCTCAATCTTGATGAGAGTATCGCGCTCGGAGTAATAACGCCACTCGCCGTCCTTCTGCTGGTCAATGTACGCACCCTCAGAGGCCTTCTTCCCGTTCTCGTGGTAGATGACAGTCTTCACCTTGTGGACACCCTGCAAAAAATCGGTGGAGCTTTTCAGTTTCCCGTTGGTGTGGTAATACTTGAACGTTCCGTAAGGCACATCGTCCTTGAACTGGCCTTCATAGACCAATTTCCCCTGTTCGTATTTCCGCCACACACCCTGTTTCTTGCCGTTTTTGTCGGTGACATTCACCTTCTCCTGCGCAAACAACACGACAGGCAGGCACAAAGCTATCAATATCAGTATGCGTTTCATGTTCTTTGTTATAGTCTAAGTTATAGTCTAAGTTCTAAGTCATAGTCTAAGTTCTATCCTCCCGAACTTTTTCGCGGAGGTCGAAGCCGCCGGTGACCTCGAAGATCTTGTGCACTTCCGCCATGTCTTCATGGGGGATGTTGCGGAGGGCTCCCGAACCGTCGCCGTGGTAATTGGCGCCCAACTTCGGAGCGACCTCCTCGATATTCTCAACGTACCACCTCCACACGGGACCCTGCTCCACGTGGTAGTCGGGGTCAACGCGGTCAGGATGCACGCAATAGCCGATGTCGAGAATGTTTTGCTCGATGGTGTTCATCAGCTGGATCTGCTGCCGTCCCATCTCGCTGTCGCGGAAATAGCCGGTCTCCTGGGATACCTTGCGCAGCACGTTGATGACCTCGCCGGGGGCGTTTCCGCGCGGGCATCGGGGTTTGCACGACATGCACTGTCCGCAATACCAGATGGTTTCGGAGCGAAGGAGCCCCTCGATCACCGCCTCGTCGTTGCGCTGCACAAGGTCGCAGATGCGGCGGGGGTCGTAGTCGTAGAACTCCGCCGCCGGGCACACCGCCGTGCACATCCCGCAGTTCATACAGGCGTGCAGGGCCTCCTCGTAGCGCAAATCCTTCTTTATCAAATCAATAAGGTTTCCCATAACTATTTGAATTTGACTCGGTTCAGTTTCATCAGATGGAACAAGAACGTCGGCAGAGGTTTAGACCGGTCGCGCTTCATCAAGTTTATGCAGATGTTGAAGCGATTGCTGACAGGGATTTTGTGCACCTCCACAAATTCGATGAGCGTGCCGTCGGGATCCTCGATGTAGGTGAAGTGGCCGGAGGCGAGGCCCATGTCGAAGTCGCCGTCGCCCGGGCAGCTATCGACCGTGAACGGGCAGCCGTGTTGCACGCAATGTTTCTCCAAGGCGCGCATGTTGACCACGTCGAAACAGATCTGGATGAAGCCCGGGTCGCCCCACTGGCGCGGTTTCTCATAAATCCGCCGAGGCTCACGCTCAACGGCCTGAACCAGTTCGATGGTGCTGGTGCCATACAGGTTCACGAACGGCCCTTGGAACGGCTGGGAGCGGGAAAGCAGGAGACGGCGGTAGCGTTGGGTGCCGCCGCGCAGGGTCTGCCAGTCGCTGAACGTGCCGGTCCGGTCGTAGATCACCGTGTCGTAGCCGAGAATATCGCGATAGACCGCCAACGACCTGTCGATGTCGGTCACCCCGATCATGGCCCCCACCACACCGCCGGAGTAGCGATTCTCGTCGATGAAGATGTACTTGTCCTCCACCACCTGGAAGAGGTTGCCGGCTGGATCGTGAATATAAAAGGTGGGTATTCCGTTAGGTTCTACGCCAATCGGGGAGATGTTTTTGTACTTGGCTGCCAGTTCAGCATGGTAGGAGGCGATGTCGTGGGTCTTGATTTTGGCCGCGAACACGCCAAGGTCGCCGAGCTGGACCTCAAAATCCAACGGGATGGGCTGGCGTTCCGAATATTGCCAGATCTCGAAGCCGCCGCCGCCTTGCAGATTCGCGGCGATGCAAGCGTGACGCTTCTCCGGCTTGTTGTTCGTGTAGGGCAGCATACGCTCCGCCACCGTGTCATCCTCCAGCATGCGGATGTTCATCTGGAACATGTCGGCATACCATTTCCAAGAGGCCGGCATGTCCACCGTTCCGATTCCAATTTGTTGAATACCAGAAAGATAAAAGTTATCCATAGTAAACAATATTTAAGCGGCAAATATATATATTTTTTTTATCTGAACTACATTTAACATCTCAATGCGTTATGGTCACAAGAATAAAAATTGTATTTTTAGATGGGCATTCTTCATGTCTGTTTTTTGTTTATTTTTGCGGCTGCAAATCTAAGGTTTGCGCCAAATTTGAAAGGAATATGAATTCAAATCCAACATTAGAGACCCTTTTGCAGCACGTGAGCGTGCGCGAATACACCAACCAAGCGGTCGATGACGAGACCCTCGACCTCATCCTGAAGGCGGCGTGCAGCGGCTCCACTACAGGTAACATGCAGCTTTTCAGCATAATCGTAACCCGCGACGAGGCCATGAAAGCCAAGCTCGCGCCGTTCCACTTCAACCAGCCGATGGCGACCTCGGCGCCGGTGATCCTCACCTTCTGCGCCGACTTCCGACGCTTCAACCAGTACTGCCGCTTCCGCAACGCCGACACGGAGGCCTACAGCAACCTGCAGTCCTACCACTGGGCCGTCGCCGACGCACTCATCGCCGCCCAGAACGCCTGCGTGGCCGCTGAAGCCCTCGGACTCGGATTCTGCTGGCTCGGCACCATCACCTACAACGTTGACAAATTCGTGGAAGCCCTCCAGCTGCCCGAACACGTCATCCCCGTGGCCTGCATCCCCATGGGCCATCCCGTGAAAAAGCCCGCCCTCACCCAAAAACTGCCCGTGGAGTCTTTCATTCACCACGAGGTCTATCACGACTACGACGAACAGCGCATCAACGAAATCTATCGCGAAAAGGAAAATTCCGAAGAGACCCGACGCATTCTTGCCGAAAACCCCGACTGCGAGAACCTCGCGCAGGTCTTCACGAAACACCGCTACACCAGACCCGACAACGAACATTTCGCGAAAGTGCTTGCCGGGACACTGGAACGGCAAGGTTTCCTGCCGTCGGGCCAAAAACGATAAGCGCCCGAGCCCTATAACCGAAAAAGTTGTACTTTTGCCCGACTTAAATAACGAAAGAATTGAATCCCCACACACTGAAAATCGTCACCGTCCTCGGCGCGAGGCCGCAGTTCATCAAGGCCGCCGTGGTCTCGTATGCATTGTCTCAAAATCCTGATATTCAGGAGATAATCATACACACTGGGCAGCATTTCGACCATAACATGTCGCAGCTTTTCTTCGACCAGATGCAGATCCGCCAGCCCGACTACCAGTTCGGCATCCACGGCCTCCCGCACGGTGCGCTCACCGGCCGCATGATGGAACAAGTCGAAGAGGTGCTGCTGGCCGAAAAGCCCGACTGGGTGCTGGTCTATGGTGACACCGACTCCACCCTCGCCGGTGCCTTGGCCGCCAAAAAGCAGCACATCCGCGTGGCGCACGTGGAGGCCGGCCTGCGCTCCTACAACGAGGCCATGCCCGAGGAGATCAACCGCATCCTCACCGACCGCATCAGCGACCTGCTCTTCTGCCCGTCGGAAACAGCGGTCAACCAGCTGCGCAACGAAGGACGATTGGCCCACGGCGCGCGCATCGTGATGTCCGGCGACGTGATGAAGGACGCCGCCGCCCGCTTCGCACCGCTGATGAAAGCCCCCGCCGCGCCCCTGCCCGACCGTTTCATCCTGTGCACGTTCCACCGTGCCGAAAACGTGGACAATCCCCAGACACTGAAACAGTTGCTTTATGCCCTGGAACTCACCTGCAACACGCTTCCCGTGGTTTGCCCGCTGCACCCGCACACCCACAAAAATATGGAGGCTATCGGCTATCCCACGGAAAAGTCGCCGATACGGTTCATCGAGCCCGTGGGCTATCTGGAAATGCTCTACTTGCTAAGCCACAGCACATTGGTAATCACCGACAGCGGCGGACTGCAAAAGGAGGCCTACTACATGCACAAATATTGCGTGACGATGCGCAACGAGACGGAATGGACGGAATTGGTCGGCTGCGGCTACAACCACGTCGTCGGCACCGAACCGATGCACATCCTGCAAACCGTGCAGAACCTCATCGACGTGCCGCCGGTGTTCCCCATTGAGCTCTACGGCGACGGCCACGCGGCCGAGGTCATCGCCCGAACGATTGCCTCTCCCCTTCCCTGATGTCTGAAGCCAATCCTGATACTGGCACGAACACTGACTCGTACATGAAAAGTCCTGTCTCCACGCTTCTGATGCTCTTTGCATTGCTTCCATCTTGGTTGGCGGCGCAAAACCATAGCGTGCAAATCTTGCCCGAGGGCGGGGTCTATGCCGACACCTTCCTGGTGACGCTCTCCTGCGACAACCCCGACCTCACTATACGCTACACCCTGAACGGAAACCGCCCGACCGCAAAATCCAAACTCTATTCGTCGCCCCTCGTCCTGAGCAAACGTTTAGAATCCCGCTCTGACATTTACAAAATCCCTATATCCCCGAAAGAGGAATTCTTCCTCCCGTCATCCGTGAAGAAGGGCATCGCGATCCGTGCCGCCGCTTTCGACCGCGACGGCAACCGTGTCAGTCCGGTGGTGACGCAGTCCTACTTCATCGGTTCGTTGGGCTGCGACCTGCATGGCCTCCCGGTGGTTTCCATCTGCGCCGACTCCCTGTCGCTCTTCGCCCACGACACGGGCATTCTGGTGCCGGGAAAATTCTGCGACCCCAAAGACCCTGAGAACACCGGCAACTACGCCCAGCACGGCCGTGAATGGGAACGAGAGGTGAACGTGGAGTTCTATGCCGGCGGGAACTGCGGTTTCAACCAGATGGCGGGACTGCGCACCCATGGCGGCATCCGCTCCCGCCGCGCCCAGCAGAAAGGCCTCAAAATCTATGCCCGGCAGGAATATGGTGAGAATAAGTTCCGATACAGGATTTTTGAAGAATCCGAACTCGAAAAATACAAGCGTCTGGTGCTCAGGCCTTTCAGAAATGCAGCCACACCCTCGGGAGTGAACGACTGGTTGGCGAACCAGATCGCCGCCCCGCTCAACATGGGCACAACGGCCTCCCGACCGGTCATCCTCTTCCTCAACGGGGAATACTGGGGCATCTATTTTATAGAAGAGAAGGTCGATGAGCGTTACTTGGAGAGCCATTATGTCGTGGATTGCAACAACGTCAACATCGTGACTTCCTGGGAGACAGCGGACTGCGGATCGGCCGATGATTTCCTGGCCCTGACCCGCTGGTTAGAGACCGCGGATCTGTCCGACACCGTCCAGTACAACTATCTGTCCCGGAAAATCGACATTCCCAACATCATCGACTACTACATCTTCGAACTCTTCGCCGCCAACTGGGATTGGCCAAGCAACAACGCAAAATGCTGGCAGAACCCGGGCGGTCCGTGGCACTGGGTCTTCTACGACGGGGACTGCTGTCTCGACGACCCCGAATACATCACCTATACGATGGCTTGCTTCACGGGCGACTACTGGAGCGCTCGTCCGGAATCCACGCTTCTTTTCCGGAAACTGCTCGAAAGCAATGCCTTCAAGAACCAGTACCTCTTAAGGCTGAGAGAACTCAACGAGACCGTCTTCCGCTATCGGAACACGAAACCCTACTTGGACAAGGTCTGCCGGTTGCTGGAAGACGAGATTCCCATGCAGGTGCAACGCTTCGGCATCCCGCAAAGCGTGTCGCAATGGGAGGAAAGCTGCCGGAAACTCGAACATTTCCTTTCGGTGCGCGAAAGCCTGTTCTGGAGACAGACGGAAGAGAAATTCCGCCTGCGCGACGACAACGTCCGCTCTGCGGCCTTCCGGCAACACCGAACAATCGCAAGAGAAAACCTAAAAATGACGGTGGTGGCGAAAGACGAATGCGCCGCCTTGATGGAAATTATCGACCCGAAGGGAAAAACCATCCACCAACAATACCTTTTCCTCCATGCCGGCGAAAACCAGGAGCGGATTAACTTGGGGAGACGTTCGGGCGTGTATGTCGTCAAGGTGGGCGATGCCGTGTGCGAAATCGTCAAAATCTCCTATGGGATACCCGTTGTTTTGATTTCTTCGGCGCTGGTTGTGTGCGTGTTGATCGTCTATCTCATAATCCGCAGAAGATACGTTTCACGCCAAATTTTTCGTTAAGGGATGGATGTCATGGAGACGAATTATGAATCGTCCCCATGAGATAAAACGATAAAGGTGTGTGTGACTTACAAATAATCCAGATTACCAAGCATCCTCACCACTACACTCCTAAAACCGTCCTTGAAAACCTCATTTTGCTGATACTCCTTGTACAACGACATGTCGCCCTTGCGCTTTTGACGGATAATACGATCGATGATTTCTACCATCAGGGCATCCACCGCTTGCTGGTCGGGATTCCCGACAACCAAAGTTTTGTAGTCGTCATCTTCGGAGACGGCTTTGGCTACACTGATCAGCTTGGTCTTCTGATCCTCTGGAGTGGCATTCCAACCCTTGAACCAACGCTCATTGAACTCTTTCAAAATCTCATCCAATGGGTCTTTTGGCTCTTCAGAACCACCCCCGGCATTTACCATGACCGGTTTCAATGGGTCAATGGTCGCCTCACCGGCATCCAAAGCGATAGGTTCGTTCAAGGCCGTGCGGCGAAGACCGTACGTGTTCAAATCGACCGATTCGAGCAGATCTTTCAAACTGTCGCTGTCAGGACCGTTGACCACTAAATTGGGTATCAAGAAACGCAGGAACCAGAACAACTTTTCCCAGTCCTTTACCTCGTATGGCACTAGTGTCCCGTTAAAATTGGGACGTGTTATTAATCAAAATTATCAAACAAAG
>CAMVBK010000020.1:0-51385 GCA_947165685.1 uncultured Bacteroidales bacterium
GGAAGGGCATCGGCCGGGACGAGGGGCTGCAAAAAGGTTTGCAGCAAGGACGCGAAGAAGGGCTGCTGCAAGGGCGTGAAGAAGGACTGCAAAAAGGCCTGCAGCAAGGTTTGCAACAAGGGCGTGAAGAAGGGCTGCAGCAAGGTTTGGAACAAGGCCTGCAAAAAGGACGCGATGAAGGGCTGCAAAAAGGCCTGCAGCAAGGGCGTGAAGAAGAACGGCGCAACCTTGTCCGAAACCTCTATGCGGCCGGCTTCGACCTCTCAGCCGTTGCAAAAGCGACCGGGCTTAACGAAAGTGACATCAAGAGATTGCTCGAATGACAGGCAACGCGGGACGAGGACGCGCGTAAACGCCTTTTTTTCGCATTTCAGCGATTTTCATTGTTCATAAAATATAACAGTTTTCTGCTTCGCGAATCGAAAAAAAACGTATTTTCGGCCTTTCTTTTGGCAAAAAACAAGTTTTTCATTTTAAGACAGTTAGAGATTCAAGAAGTAGAAAGATAATGGAAGAAAACGAGATTTTAGACGAGAAGGTTGTACAATACAACATTGAGAATTTGATGAAGACGGCCTACATCGACTATTCGATGTCGGTCATCGTGTCCAGAGCCCTGCCCGACGTACGCGACGGCCTCAAGCCCGTGCAACGCCGCATCATCTACGCCATGTGGGACATGAACATCACCGAGAGCGGTCCCTACAGAAAGTGCGCCCGTATCGTCGGCGAGGTGCTCGGCAAGTACCACCCGCACGGCGACACGGCCGTCTATGACGCCCTGGTGCGCATGGCCCAGCCCTGGACCCTCCGCTATCCTTTCGTCGATGGACAGGGTAACTTCGGTTCCGTCGATGGCGACAGCCCCGCCGCCATGCGTTACACCGAAGCCCGCCTCCGCCGCTCCTCCGAGGAGATGGTGGCCGATATCGAGAAGGACACGGTTGACATGGCGCTCAACTTCGACGACTCCATCCCCGAACCCACCGTGCTGCCTGCCAAAATCCCCAACCTGATCGTCAACGGCTCCTCCGGCATCGCCGTCGGCATGGCCACCAACATGGCCCCACACAACCTCAGCGAAGTGTGCGACGGCATCTGCGCCTACATCGACAACAACGACATCACCATCGAGGAACTGATGCACACCATCAAGGCCCCCGACTTCCCCTCCGGATGCATCATCTACGGATACAAGGGCGTACAGGATGCCTTCCTCACCGGCCGCGGCCGCATCGTCATGCGCGGGCACGCCGAAATCGAGTCCGAAAAGAACCATAACTGCATCGTCGTCACCACCCTGCCCTACATGGTCAACCCCTCCGACATGATCAGCCACACCGTCGATTTAGTCAAGGAGGGCAAAATCGTGGGCATCACCGACGTGCAGAACCTCACCAACAAGCGCAACGGCACCCGCATCATCTACGAGCTCAAGAAAGACGTCGTGCCCGAGGTGGTGCTCAACAAGCTCTACCAGATGACCGCCCTGCAGTCGTCCTTCAGCGTCAACAACGTGGCCCTCGTCAACGGCCGCCCGATGACGCTGAACCTCAAGGACATGATCTCCGAGTATGTGAAGCACCGCCACGAAGTGGTCATCCGCCGCACCCGCTACGACCTCAAGAAGGCCCAGGAGCGCGCCCACATCCTCGAAGGCTTCCTCAAGGCCCTCGACATCATCGACGAAATCATCGCCCTCATCCGCGCCTCGCAGACCGTGCAGGAAGCCCAGCAGGGACTCGTCGAGAAGTGGGGATTCACCGAGATCCAAGCCAAGGCCATCGTCGAGATGCGCCTGCGCCAACTCACCGGCATGGAACGCCAAAAACTGCAGGACGAATACGACGAACTCATGAAACTCATCGCCTACCTCAACGACGTGCTCAACGACGTGAACCTGCGAATGGGCATCATCAAAGATGAACTGCAGGACATCAAGAAGCGCTTCGGCGACGAACGCCGCTCCCCCATCGAATACAGCTCATCCGAATTCCGCGTGGAGGACACCATCGCCGACGAGGAGGTGGTCATCACCATCTCGCACCTCGGCTACATCAAACGCACGCCGTTGGCCGAGTACAAGGTCCAGAACCGCGGCGGCAAGGGGTCCCGGGGCAGCAGCTCCCGCGACGAGGACTTCATCGAGCACCTCTACATGGCCACCAACCACAACTACCTGCTCTTCTTCACTGAACGCGGCAAGTGCTTCTGGATGAGAGTGTTCGAGATTCCGGAAGGCATGAAGACCTCCAAGGGCCGCGCCATCCAGAACCTCCTGCAGATTGAGGAGGGCGACAAGATCACCTCCATCATCAACCTGAAGAGCATCGACGAGCCCGACTTCGTCAACAACCACTATATTATATTATGCACCGAAAAAGGCGTCATCAAGAAGACGTCCATTGAGGCCTACTCGCGCCCGCGCAAGAAAGGCATCATCGCCATCAACGTGCGCGAGGGCGACCGCCTGCTGGCCGCCCGCTTCACCGACGGCAACAGCGACATCATGATGGCCCTGCACTCCGGACGCGCCATCCGCTTCCACGAGAACGAGGAACTCCGCGCCATCGGCCGCACCGCTGCCGGCGTCCGCGGCATCAGCTTAGAGGACGACAACGACCGCGTGGTGGGCATGCTCGCCATCGACAACGACCGCAGCAACATCCTCATCGTCTCTGAAAACGGCTACGGGAAACGCTCCCTCCTGGAGGACTACCGCATCACCCACCGCGGCGGCAAGGGCGTCAGCACCATCAAGATCACCGAGAAGACCGGCAAGCTCATCGCCATCAAGTCCGTGACCGACGACGACGACCTCATGATCATCAACCGCTCCGGCATCGCTATCCGACTGCATGTCGATTCGCTGCGCATCCTCGGCCGCAACACGCAGGGCGTCAAACTGATCGACCTGCGCGGAAAAGACCAAATCGCCGCCGTCTGCGAAGTGCCGCGCCAGGAAGACGAAGAGGAACTCGACGAAAACGGCAATCCGACAGTTCCCGAAAACACTGAAAATTCCGAACAACCCGAACAAAGCTTAAACGACACCCCTGAAAGCGAGTCTGAGAACGTCGAACAGTAACCACCCAATAATCGAGAAACGATGAAAAAAATTCTGCTGCTAACCGCTAACATATTGATTCTGGCAAGCCTTCTCGCCCAGAAGCCTTCCCTGACCAAGGCCTACAATGCCTTCTACGACAAGGACTACGACAAGGCCAAAGTGCAGATCGACCTCTGCACCGCTGACGAGAAGCTCGCCACCAAAGCACAGACCTGGCTCTACAAAGGCAACATCGAGTTCCTGCTCGCCAACCGCGAATACAGCGAAAAGCAGAAGAACGAAAGCTACCAGATCCGCTACCCCGACGCCCCCGAGGAGGCCTACGACGCTTTCGAGAAAGCCCTCGCCCTCAACCCGAAGGTAGAGGCCCTCGACATGATGAACGCCTCCGATGCCCTGAAGCAACTCTACCCGTACCTGCTGGTACGCGGCGTGGACCAGCTCATCGCCAAAGACTTTACCGGCGCGAAGAAGACCCTCGCCAAAGGCATCCAAAGTTACGAGATGGACAAGCCGCAATACCCCATGAACGGCGACCTCTACTACTACTACGCCTACACGCTCGAAAACCTCGGGGAGACCGGAGAGATGACGAAATACTACCGGAAAGCCCTCGACGACGGCTCGAAGAACGCCTACGTCTTCGCCAAGCTCATCGACCACTACAAGCAGACCAACAATCGCGCCGAAGCGGAGAAAACCCTGGCCTCGGCAAAGCAGCAGAACCCCGACGACATGAGCATACGGCTGCTGGAGATTGACTATGCCTACTGGACCGGCGACAGCGTGAAGGCCACGCGCCTCCTCGACCAGATCGACGACCGCTCACTGAAAACGGAAGACGAGATGGTGAACGTCGCGAACTTCTACATCAAGGAGAAACGGTACGACGCCGCCGAAAGGCTGCTGAGCCGCGCCAACGCCATGTCGCCCAACAACTTCGTCATCCTCTACAACCTCGGCGTCTGCACCTACAACTTCTCCGAATACTACTTCAACCGGCAGAACCAGCTGGCCGTGCAAGGCGGCAGCCAAGCGGACATTGACGCCGCCAAGACACTGTCGGACGAATACCTGCGCGATGCCGCCAACCACTTCGAACAGGCTCGGAAGCTGCAGCCCAACGACGTGAACCTGCTGAACACGCTCCGCGCCATCTACGTGCGCCAGCAATCCCCGAAGGCTGACGAAATCGACGCCCTCATTAAACAACTGGAAAAATAATCAGTCAAATTAATAAATCACTTAAAATCGAGAAAAATGAAAAAATGGATGCTTGTTTTAGTCGCGCTCTTCGTGAGTGTCAGCGCTTTCTCGCAATCTTGCTTGGATGACGTATGGCAATGCTTGAGAAGCAATCAAGTGCCTAAAGCCAAGAAGTTTATGGAGTCCTGCATGGCTTCCAACCCCGACAATGCAGCCGTTTGGCTGATGCAGGCAAACGTCTGCGTGCGGCTCTACGACTACGACTTGGAGCGCTCGAAAAAAGACCCCTCCGCCACCCCGCGCTACCCCAGCGCCCTGGAAGACGCCTACGCTGCCTTCGTGAAGGCACTGGAGCTCGATCCGAAAGTGGAGCCCAAGACCGGTATGCTGGGTGCTCAAGAGGGACAGAAGCTTTTGGGCGATCCGTTCACGGAATTGGCTGAAAAAGCCGCTAAGCGCAACAAAAACGACGAGGCGCTGAAATACTACAACCTCGCCGCTAAATGCTACGAGCTGGGAGGCGCCAAAGGCAATGCCGCCGTCACGTACTACAACACCGCCCTTGTTTATCGTAGCCTGAACGACAAGGACAACTTCGTGAAGATGCTGGAAAAGAGCATCGCTTCCAAACCCGACCTGACCCCGGGTGTCTATGTGGAGCTGTTCTACGACTACCAGGCCAGCAACGACACGGTGAAATGCGGCGACATCCTGGCAAAAGCCCAGAAAGTCTATGCCAACGACGAGGCCAACATGGCCAAGCTCTACTCCCCAATGATGAACTACTATGCCATGATCGGCGACAACGAGAAGCTGCTCAACCTCGTTGACAAGGCCATCGCCACCGGCGACCTCGACATGATCTCCGACTGCGCCACCTACCTCACCAACGCCAAGAACTACGCAAAAGCAGAACAGACCCTGCTCGATGCCTTGGCCAAGAATCCCAACAACTTCAAGCTCCTCAAGGGCATGGGCTACCGCTACGCCGTGGAGTACTACGACATCATGGATCGCCGCCAAACGGCCATGAACACGCGCCAGTATGAAGAGGCCACCCGCCTGTTCCAAAGCGCAGAGCGCAAAACCGCCATGGAGAAAGCCCACGAATGGTGCGAAAAAGCTTACCAAGTGGACTCCGACAACCTCGAAAACAACCGTATCCTTCGCGAAATGAAGGCGTTGTTGCAAATCCCCGTTCCGCAAGAACTGAACGACAAAATCAACGCCCGCATCCAAAAGGACCCGAAATAACGGTTGTTGAAAATCTCTCTAAGACACCGAAGGGGAACTCAAATGAGTTCCTCTTTTTCGTTTACCCCATCACACCCCAACACAAAAAGCGGGACAAGGAAATTCCTCATCCCGCCTCATAACTTTCCATCAACAGCTTACCGCTGCTCGGCGTGCTGCTTCGTACGCTTCTTGTCCTTGAACCAAAGTCCGTAAACCTCGCTTACATTGCCGGCCGTGATAAACGCCTTGACATCGTTTTGGTTGATATATTCCATCAGCTTGGAAAACTCGTCTTTCGTCAGCAACGCCTCCAACTCAATGGACTTTTCATTGGTGTAACCACCGATAACCTCGTACAGCGTGCATCCGCGCACCAAGTCGTCGATGATGAAACGGCGAATCCTGTCGTAGTCCTTGGAAACGATACAGACACGTTTGCGGTTGTTGAGATTGGCAGTGAAATAATCGACCACCAAGCCATTGATCCACGTGCCGATAAGACCGATGACGACCATACGGAAAGGATTGATGGCAAAGGCCGTGCAGCAAATGATGGCTCCAGCAATGGAAACCGACTTGCCGATATCGAAGTGCAGGTACTTGTTCACAATCTTAGCCAGGATGTCCAACCCGCCGGTGGAGGCGTTGATGGAGAAGAGCACCGCTTGCGAGGCACTGAGCAACAGCACAAAGCAGCAGAGATCGAACCAAATATCGCCCATCACGGAAGTGGAGCCTTCCGCCACAAACATCGTGTAGGGCAGCACCTTGTCGAGCAAACCCATCAACGGACCAAGGATCAGGGCCGTATAGACCGTCTTGATGCCGAACTCCTTGCCAATGAGGAAGTAAGCCAACACCAAAAGGATAGCGTTCACCACGAAGACCACTGTCGAGACCGGCAACGCATAGCCGAAAAGTTGCTCGGAAATTCCACTGATGACGATGGAGAGACCCGAGATGGTGCCGATGATCAGCTTGCTCGGCACGAGGAAATAATAGACCGCAATGGCCGTGATGAGCATTCCGACAGTCATAATCAGGAGCTCAATCCAGAATTTTTTTGTCTTTAGCAACTTCAATACATTTTCCATAAAATACTGTTTTATAATTACTTACATTTAAAATTCAGCGTAAAAAATCTGGCGGCAAAAATACAAGAATTTCCCGTCGAAAATCCCTACGGCAGGCTTTTTTCGCAAATTCATTGAAAAAGCGTTCACTCAAACGAAAATCATTTTGCACAACCGGCTTGTCGTGTCCGAGAAATGATTATTTTTGCAGCCGCATTTTAAAATAAGGAATTCTTAAAAAAAGGTATGTTTGAAAGTTTATCCGACAGATTAGAACGGTCATTTAAGATATTGAAAGGCCAGGGCAAGATCACCGAGATCAACGTGGCCGAAACCACCAAGGAGATCCGCAAGGCGCTCATCGATGCCGACGTGAGCTACGCCATCGCCAAGGAATTCACCAACAGTGTGAAGGAGAAAGCCATCGGCATGAACGTGATCAACGCCGTGTCGCCCAACCAGCTCATGGTGAAGATCACCTACGACGAGCTCATCGCCCTCATGGGCAGCCAGGCGGTCGATATCAACCTCAAGGGCTCACCCGCCATCATCCTGATGGCCGGTCTGCAAGGTTCCGGTAAGACCACCCACAGTGCAAAACTCGCCAATCTCCTGAAAACCAAGCGCGGCAAGAAGCCCATGCTCGCCGCTTGCGACGTTTATCGCCCCGCCGCTATCGACCAGCTCAAGGTTCTCGGCGAACAAATCGGCGTGGAGGTTTATGCTGAGCCCGACAACAAGAAGCCCGTGGAGATTGCCAAGAACGCCATCCGGCACGCCAAGGACTACGGCTACGACGTAGTCATCATCGACACGGCCGGCCGTCTCGCCGTGGATGAGGATATGATGCGCGAGATCTCCAACATCAAGGAGGCCGTCAATCCGCAGGAAATCCTCTTCGTGGTGGATGCCATGACCGGCCAGGATGCCGTGAACACCGCCAAGGCCTTCAACGACCGCCTCAATTTCGACGGTGTCATTCTCACCAAGCTCGACGGCGACACCCGAGGCGGTGCCGCGCTCACCATCCGCAAGGTCACCGAAAAGCCCATCAAGTTCGTCGGCATGGGCGAGAAGATGGAAGCACTCGACGTGTTCCACCCCGACCGCATGGCCGAACGTATCCTCGGCATGGGCGACATCCGCTCCTTCGTGGAACGCGCCCAGGAGCAGTTCGACGACGAGGAAGCAGCCAAACTTTCCAAAAAGTTAGCCAAAAACCAGTTCGACTTCAACGACTTCAACCAGCAGATCCAGCAGATCAAGAAGATGGGCAACGTGAAGGACCTCATGAGCATGATCCCTGGCATGGGCAAGCTGATCCGCAACATGGACATCGACGACAACGTCTTCAAAAGCGTTGAAGTGATGATCCAGTCGATGACCCCCGAAGAACGCGCCAACCCCGACATCATCAACGGTTCCCGCCGCAAGCGCATCGCACGCGGCTCCGGCCGTGATATCCAGGACGTGAACCGGCTCATCAAGCAGTTCGACGACATTCGCAAGGTGATGAAGGCCGTGAACAACGGTTCCGGCAAGACCAAAGGCATGATGCGTGCCATGAAGGCCCGTGGAAGAAGATAAACGACCCTTCCGATGGCCAAAAAGAAGTCCGATCCAAAACGGGTAATCTCGTTAGACGCATTCGGCAGCGCCAAGAATTATTGGATCTGTTGGATTAGGTCGTCGCTGTCGCAGTTCTTTTTGGCCCATCGGATGCAAACCAACCTTAAACAGCCCTGTTCCTTCATCGGAAGCATCCGGCCGGAAGAGGAACATCCGGGATTGACGTTCCCCATGTACCTGATGTCGTTCAACTTGGAATATGACATCGACTTGGTGCTGTTAGCCAACCACTGCACTGCCCCCATGGAGATGTCGCTGAGCCGGCAGAACCCGCTGTTGGGCGGCCTCCTGTTCGAGGACGACTACTACCTCTTCAACAACGAAGGGCTCGCCAAAATCCCGTTTTCCCACCCGCAGACGGACTACATCCTGATGCTTTCCGCCGACAAGCAGACCGACATGGAGGACTACGTGGCGCTACTCCCCAACATACCCGGCATCCGCATCGTGTGCCAAGACACCCCGCAAAACATCGCCAAAAGTCAGAAAAGAAGCACGGAGGTCCTCGACTTCATCCAATACCTGTTCTATGAAGCAGAGGCCGCCGCCAAGGAACACCGCCGCCAGAAACTATTCGCGAAATTGAACCACAAGATGTCGGTGGCCGAAGCCAACTACGGCCATCTGAAATTCCCGATGGAAGACAACCGCATCATCACCAGCCCCCTGCTACGACGCGAAGACCTTTGACAATGTACAATGTACAATGTACAATGAAGGGGCTATGACTATGACTAATAACTATAACATAGACTTAAACTACTAACCCAATAACCCAATAACCCAATAACCCACTAACCCATAATGAAACACTCTTTCCTTCTCGGTTGCTTTTTAATTTGCTTTTCTACGGTGTTTGGTCAGCTGCGCACTGACTCGGTTCACGTTGCGCATTATGATCTCACTTTTTCGATAACTGACTTCAGCAACCGCGTGATTGACGGCCAAACGGTGCTTTATGCAGTGTCGAAGGTCAACGGGCTAAGCCAAGTGCGGCTCGACTTGATGGCGTTGACCTGCGATTCGGTGCACGTCAACGGCACCCCGGCAGCCTTCACCCATGTCGGGCAGTCCCTGTTCGTGACCGTACCCATGATGCAATCCGGCGACACCGCAGCCATACGGGTCTTCTACCACGGGGTGCCGCAACACGACGGTTCGTTCGGCGGTTTCTACTTCAGCGGCCAATACGCCTACAGCGTGGGAGTCGCGCTCCATGACCAACCTCACGCCTACGGACGCTGCTGGTTCCCCTGCATGGACGAGTTCACCGACAAATCGACCTACAGTTTCCACATCCGCACAGAGAACGGGAAGATGGCCATCTGCAACGGACTGCTCACCGACTCGCTGACGCTCTCCGACAGCACAAAAATGTGGTCGTGGCACCTTGACCAGCCCGTGCCGACTTACTTGGTCAACGTGGCAGTGGGCGACTACCGCTGCTATGCCGACACCTTCCAAGGCATGGAGCGGGTCATCCCCATCGAAATCTACGCCGCGCCATCCCTCTATCCAAACATCCCGGCCTCGTTCGTCCACCTGAAGCCAGTACTGCGCAAATACGAAGAACTCTTCGGGCCGTACCGGTGGCAGCGAGTGGGTTACGTGTGCGTGGACATGACTGGCGGCGCGATGGAGCACGCCACCAACATTGCCCTGCCTAACGCAGCCGTCAACGGGACATTGAACTACGAGGGCACCATCATGCACGAGCTTTTCCACCATTGGTTCGGCAACCTCATCACCTGCGAACGCCCGGAGGAGATGTGGATCAACGAAGGTTTCGCCGATTATTCCGAGGCTTTGATTCAGGAATGGCTCTACAACACCGGCACCCATGACGCCTATGCCGAACACATCAACGATCTGCACGCCACTACCCTGCAAAACCTCGCCCGCACCGACGGCGGTCTCTACGCCTTAGACAACGTCCCCCAAGACTACACCTACGGTATGCACTCTTACCAAAAGGGCGGCTTGGTCATCCACACTCTGCGGAACTATATGGGTGATTCCTTGTTTTTCAGCAGTTTACGTCAACTTTTAGATCATTTCGCTTTCCAAAACGTCAATTCCGAACAGTTTTTCACCTACCTCACCCAAATTTCCGGCATGAACCTGATGGACTTCTACGAAGACTGGATTCACCAGCCCGGGTTCTTAGACTTCGACGTCGATGAAATCCAGTCGCACGGGTGCGGCATCTACTCCGTCACCGTACGACAGAAAGGCTACGGCACCCACCACCTCGGCACCAACGTCCCCGTGGATGTCACGCTGGTCTCCGACAACATGGAGATGAGCACTACGGAAAGTCTGTTCGTGACGGACGAATTCACCGACCTGATGGTCTATTCCGAGTTCTACCCGGCTTTCGCCATCCTCGACTACCACGGCAAACTGGCCGATGCCACCATCGACGACACCCGGAAAGTGGCGGCAACGGGCAGTATCACGTTCACCAACACCTCCTGCAGCGCACAAATCAGCCAAATTGACGACACGACACTTTTCCGGGTGGAGCACCATCTCGTAGCCCCCACCGCGCCGTCTCCCCTACCCGACGGCTTCCACAAATTTTCGCAAACACACTATTGGACAATACATTATACCGGCGGAACTCCCGAAGGCTCCTGTCGATTCCGCCTCATACGCGGAAACGGACAGTTAGATTACGACCTGTTTGACAACGGCGAAAGTTTCGACAACCTCCGACTCATGTACCGCCCAAACGGCACAGGCACTTGGATGCCCGTCTCCTACACCCGCACAGGCTCACCCTACAACGCTTACATCACCACCGAGCTGCTCCCGGGGCAATACTGCTTCGCCACGGCCGACGAGGGCGTTTTGCTGACATCGCCCGTCTTCGTCCGGCTGAATCTCTACCCGAACCCGGCCAGCAGTTCCATCACGCTTCGAACCGATGCGTCCCAAGCCGACAAAGCCGTGATTTACGATTCCGTCGGGCACCGCGTGAAGAGTGCCAAAATCAGCAATGACACCCAAGAAATCCACATAGGCGGGCTTCCTGCCGGCCACTATGTAGTCGTTTTATATCAAAAAGGGAAATCCGTGGCTCGCGCCATGTTCGTGAAGGCCTAACGTTCGCCCAGCACCATCGCCCCTTTCTCCTTGACAAAGAAAAGCCCAGCGACACCTGCCGTAATGACAGCGGCGAGGGCATAGCCAAGTGTACGCGGCACAAAGGCACCGAGACAGGTGCCGGAGACGAAGATGAAACTCACAGTGACCATCGTCATGAAGATGGCGGGGATAAGCGACATCCAGTAGTAGGGCTGCGTTTTTTCACGGCGCAGATACACTGTGACCGCCCACAGCGTGAAGGCGGCGAGCAGTTGGTTGGCCCAGGAAAAATACTGCCAAATCACCTGGAATCCGCCAGGGGCAGCGAGACTGAAGACCAAAAATCCGCCCGTAACCGCAAACAGCGGAATGGCAATCCAGAGCCGTTTTGAGATACTCTTCTGTTCCAGATGCATGAAGTCGGCGATAATGAGGCGAGCAGAGCGCAACGCCGTATCGCCGGAGGTGACCGCCGCGCTGATGACACCGAGGATGGTGACGACCGCGACAGCCGTCGGGAACCACGTGTTGGCGATATGGCTCACCATGGCGGGGCCGCTCTTGGTCTGCAGCGCCGCGTCGGAATGGTAGAAATAGGCAGCAGCAGCAGCCCAGATTAGCGCCACGATGCCCTCCACGATCATGGCCCCGTAGAAGATGTGACGTCCCTGGCGCTCATTGGTCATGCAGCGCGCCACCAAGGTCGATTGCGTGGCATGGAAGCCGGAGACTGCACCGCACGCGATGGAAATGAACATCATCGGGAAAATCGGGTTGGCAGCCGCCTGCGGATGACGATTCTGCAAGCCGCTCCACAATTCGGGAATTTCCGGACGGTAGAGGATGAATGCCACCAAAATGGCCACGGCCATGCCCATCAGCAAGAAACCGAAGACCGGATAGATGCGACCTATCACCTTGTCGATAGGCAACAGCGTAGCTATCAAATAGTAAGCCAATATAATCACAACCCAGACATAAACGCTCATGTTGGGGGTGAACTGCGTCTGCAGCAACTGGGCGGGCGTGTTCACGAAGACCACCCCGACCAGCACCATCAGCAGCACCATGAAGCCGCGCATGAACTGCTTGACACCGTTACCGAGGTACTTGCCGTGCGTTTCAGGCAAACTGCAACCATTCTCACGCAGCGAAATCATGCCGGAAAAGTAGTCGTGGACCGCGCCGCCGAAAATACAGCCGAGGACAATCCACAAGTAGGCGGCCGTGCCGAACTGCGCCCCCATGATGGCACCGCAAATCGGGCCCACACCCGCAATGTTCAAAAACTGGATAAGGAAAAGCTTCCACGGCTTCATCGGGACGTAATCGACCCCGTCGGCCATCGTTTGCGCCGGCGTCGGCCGGTTCTCGTCAATTCCAAACACTCGCTCCACCACTTTGCCGTAGAACAAGTATCCCAACACCAATAACACTAAAGAGATGCAGAATGTTATCATTTTCGTTGATTTAAGATTCAGGACTCTAAGTCGAAGTCAAAAAAACAGGTGCAAAAATAGTTTTTTTTTGTAATTTTGCAGCATAAAAAAGTATGCTTTGGCAATTTGTGACTATTGCCGACAACTTATTTGTTTTCAATATTTTAGAATAATAAAGTAAGCGAAATATGATTCAAAGTGCACCCTTGTCTTATAGGAGAGAAGTCACCTTTACGGCCTTTTCGGGTCTGTTGCTGGCCATCTTGTTCAGCGTGCTATCAGCCGCGACCTCGTTCGCGCAGACCACCACGTCGGCCATCACCGGCCACATCAGCGACGGCAAGGACCCCATCGAGAACGCCGTTGTGACGGTCGTCCACGACCCGACCGGGACGGCATACTACGCCATCAGCAACAGCCGCGGCATCTACGTGGTCACCAATATCATGGCGGGAGGCCCGTACACCGTGCGGGTAGAACGGCTCAACTTCAATACGATGCTGATCACGGAGGTGGATGCCCCGTTAGGCGAGACGGTCGTGGTGGATGCTGTGCTCACGCCCTCCACGACGCGACTGGAGGAGGTGATGGTGTTCGGCGATGGCGAGAACTCCTCGATGAACATCCACCGGTCGGGCACCAGCCTGTTCCTCGGCTCGGAGACCATAGAGGCGGTGCCCAACGTGGGGCGCAACTTGAATGACGTGCTGAAGCTCACTCCGCAGAGCATCGGGTCCGACATCGGCATGTCGATCGGAGGCGGCAACTACCGTTCCTCGGCAGTCTCTGTGGACGGTGCCGGCTTCAACAACGCATTCGGCATCGGGTCGAGCCTGCCGGCCGGCGGCACCCCCATTTCCATAGAGGCCATCGACCAACTTGACATCAACATCACCCCTTTCAACGTGCGGCACAGCGGATTCACCGGCAGTTCCATCAACATGGTCACCAAGCACGGAGGCAACACATGGCACGGGTCGGTCTATGACTACTTCACAGGCAGCGCGCTGCAAGGGCAGAAGGTAGGCGACAACGCGCTGACCTCCTCCCGTACGCAGAACAACACCGTTGGCTTCACCCTCAGCGGCCCCATTGTCAAGAACAAGCTCTTCTTCTTCCTCAACGGCGAATACACGACCGACCACGAGGCAGGTTCCTCCATCCAGGCGCGTCCCGACGAGAACTACGCATACGGCGGCAGTACCGGCTACAACCGCCCGACGGTGGCGCAGATGGAGACCATCCACCAGTTCTTGGGCGACCGCTTCGGCTACGACCCCGGCCGCTTCCAGAACTACTCCCTCAGCACCCCCGACTACAAGATTTTCGGCCGTTTGGACTGGAACATTGACGACTACAACCAGTTCCTCATCCGGGTGAGCCACACGCATGTCTCCAATTCCAATCCCCCGTCGCTCTCCATGAGCCCGTTAGGCGGATCCAACACGACGGTCGTTTCCGACGGGATTCCCTACGTGGTGAACCGCTACAATGCAGGCCGGACCTCCCAATACGCCATGCCGTTCGAGTCGGCACGCTACTACCAGGATATGGACTTCACTTCGGTGGCCGCCGAGCTGAACAGCCGCCTGATGAACGACAAGGCCAGCAACATGGCCCGCCTCACCTGGTCGCTGCAGAACGAGCCGCGCTCTTTCGAGGGCGGGCTTTTCCCGACCGTCGATATTTTAGAGCCCTACATTGATGCCAACGGAGTCCAACAGTTGGCCTTGTTCACCACTTTCGGTCCCGACCCGTTCTCCTACGGCAACCTGCGCCGTGTGAACACCCTCACCGCCACCGACGAGTTCACCTACAAGATCAACATACACACCATCTTGGCCGGTGCGCAGATCGAGTTCAACCGCGTGGAGAACGGCTTCCTGCAAGGCGGCGCAGGCTGGTACGTCTATGACTCCTGGCAGTCGTTCCTCGATGATGTCAACGACGTGGAAGGAGCCGGTCCGTCGCTATTCATGATTACCCATGCCAACACCGAAACGCCCACCAAGCAGGTGTTCCCGACTTTCAACCAGACCCAAGTCTCCATCTACGCACAAGATGAAATAGAGTTCAACAAATTCTTCAAGCTGACCGCCGGACTGCGGTTGGAGATGCCTTTCACCCGCTTCCGCCACGACAACCGCAACGCCGAGTTCGACGCCATCGTCGCCGCGAACCCGAACAGCTCGTTCGCGGGCCTCAGCACTGCCGACATCCCGCAGTCCGACTTCCACATCTCGCCCCGCATCGGTTTTAACTGGGACATCACCCACAAGCGCAAAGTCGTTCTCCGCGGCGGCACGGGCCTCTTCACGGGCCGCATTCCCAACGTTTGGTTAGTGAGTGCCGCCGGGAACTCCAACTGCCTGCAATACCAATACATAGCCAACACCACAACCGGCCTCGACGTACCCGGATTCAGCACCGACCAAGAGGAAATCATCAACAGCATCCACCACGGCCAGGCCTACCTGAACTACGGACTGCCCGCGCCCACCAGCGCCACCGTACTCGCCAAAAACCTGCGCATGCCCACACACTGGAAGTCGTCCTTAGCCCTCGACCTAATAATCCCAGGCGACATCAAAGTCACGTTTGAAGGGGTCTATTCCTTCAATATCAACGAGATATATGCCACATTGTTAGGTTATAAGGAAGACGGCACCATCCGGCTGCCCGGCGAACCCGACGCTCGCACGCACTATGTGAGCGAGGGCATCACCAACAAGGCCGGTGCCACCATGGGAGGCTACTACCTGCATAACGAGAAAGGCCTCCACGGCCAGTATCTCGCCCTCACTGCGCAACTGTTCAAGGAGTTTCACTTCGGTCTCAATCTGATGGCCGCCTACACCTACAGCTACGCAAACAACCTCTCCGACGGCGCAGGCGACCAGGTGTCGTCGTTCGCCAACACCGCCAACGTGAACGACTGCAACAGCCCGGAACTGGGATATTCCGCCTACGTGGCACCCCACCGCGTGATTGGCTCCATCGGATACAACATCAAGGAGGGCGACCGCACCGCCACCAAGCTCGGACTCTTCTACGAAGGCCTCAACATGGGCGTATATGACGGCTATTACAGAACCCGCTACTCCTACCTCATCAGCAATGTCAGCGGCCTGACCAGTCCGCAGCTGATGTACATCCCCACGGCTGAGGAACTGGCCGCCATGCCGTTCACATCCGAAGAGAACCGCGCCGCTTTCGAAACCTTCATCACCAACGATCCCTATCTGAGCAAGCACCGCGGCGAATACTCCAAGCGCAACGGCGGCAAAGCCCCGTGGGTCAACCGCATCAACTTCAAAATTTCACAGGAGATTTACTTCAACACCAGCGGCCATAAGCAAACCCTTGACATCGGAGTGGACTTCCGCAACATCGGCAACCTCCTCTCCTCCAAATGGGGAGCCTACAAAGTGCTCGACAACGATGTAGTGCTGCAATACCGAGACAACGTCTATACCTTCACCCCAAATTCATGGTCGGTATATAACAACCTCTCCTCCACGTGGCAGATTCTGCTGCACGTGAAGTATGCGTTCTAAAAAAGCTAAAAAAGGGGAAAAAAAAGCAACGTGAAACCTATTGTTCCACGTTGCTTTTGCTGTAATAGTTCAGGTCAACGCGCTCCGTCCAGCCTTGCATCTGCCAGAACTTGTTGCCTATTTCGTTGTTTTTCAGCACCAAAAGACCGTTTTTCTTGATGCCTTCGGACTCGATGGCGTGATACACCATGCGCAACAACGCCTTTCCGATACCCTGCTGCCGGAGGTCCTTCCGAACCACCGTATGGTATATGTAGGCCCTCCGCCCGTCCATACCGCACATTATCACCCCGACAATCTCACCGTCTTTCACTGCCACGAAATTCGAGGTAGGATTCTTTTTCAGGAATTTGGCAATGCCCTCCGCAGAATCATCGTACCCGCGCAAGGCCATTCCTTCTGTAATCGACCACAAGTTATAAACCTGGTCGTAATCTTCCATTGTCATCAATCTGATTTGGTAATCTTGCATAGCTCTATTTCTAATAATCAAAAATCAAATGGAAACATTGACTACAGCTCCTTCCGCAGCCGCGCCACAGGGATACCCAATTGCTCACGGTATTTCGCGACGGTGCGACGGGCGATACTGTACCCCTTCTCCTGCAGCATGGCGCAGATCTTGTCGTCAGAAAGCGGCTTCCGTTTGTCTTCAGCCTCCACCAAGTCGCCCAGAATCTGCTTGATTTCCTTCGAGGAGACATCCTCGTCGTTCACGGCCTCGGAAAAGAGGTGCTTGAGCGGGACAATGCCGAAGTCCGTCTGCACATACTTACTGTTCGACACCCGGGAAATCGTGGAAATATCAGCCCCGACTTCCTGCGCTATCGTTTTGAGGATCATTGGTTTAAGTCTCCTATTATCTCCCGTCTGGAAGTACTCGCGCTGGTGTTGCATGATAGCGTACATTGTATTGTAAAGCAGCATTTCCCGCAACGACAGGGTCTTGATGAACTGCATCCCGTCATCGACATATTTTTTCATGAAACGCTCGGCTTCGGTTTTCCTCCGATTGTATTCCTCTTTGGAAAGAAAGCGATATTCGTTGCTGAACTCCTTGTTTATCCGCACCTTAGGCACATATTGGTTGTTCAGGGTCAGCGTCAGCTTGCCATCACGGTTGGTGATAGTGAAATCGGGGATGATGGTCTCGGCGGTTTTCAGCATCGGGGAGTCTGATGCGACAGGACGAGGGTCCAATTTCTGAATGACCTCCAAGGCCGACTTGAGTTCTTCGTCAGTGATTCCCATGGCAGCAAGAATGCGGTCGTAGTGCCGCTTGGTCAGCAAGTCGAACTGCTGGGTCAGCAAACTGCGTGCAAGTTGGTGCGCAGGCGTGGGGTCCGCGATACGGTCGAGCTGCAGCAGCAGGCACTCCTGCAGGTTGCGGGCACCCGTACCCGGCGGGTCCAACTCCTGCACAAAATGCGTGAGCACACGCTCCACCTCAGCCTTGTCCGTCTGAATGTTCTCCGTATAGAGCAACTCGTTCACAATGGCTTGCAAATCAGCGTGAAGGTAGCCCGCATCATCCAAAGTTCCCATCAGATAGGTGGCGATTTTGGACTCCTTTTCAGTCATGTCCATCTCCCCTAACTGGTTCTGCCACTGTTCGCGCACCGACTCGTAATAGACATCGGACTTGGGATTTCTCGGCAATTCGTCCGGGGCATTGACCTTGGCGATGTAGTTCTCCAACTCCATATCCGAGAAGCCCTCGTCATAATCGTCGCTGTCGCGGTAATAATCCTCCTTAAAAATCTCATCTTCAGGAAGTTCTGAATTTGAAAGTTCTAACGGATCCCCGTTCGAGTCATACTCCTCGTGCGTAAAATCCTCACGGGATTCCGCACCCATCTCCTCTTCGTTTTCGTCATAGATTTCCAAGGCGGGATTGTCGTCCACCGCATTGCGGATTTCCTGTTCGAGAGAAGCATACGGCAGTTCCACCAAATGCATGAGCTGCAACGTCAGCGGCAGGCCGACCTGCCGCTGAACGTTTTTCTGCTCCAAAGAAATTTTATTCTGGGATGGCATACAATCCGTTAGAATTCAGCATTTTGCGGAGTACGCGGGAACGGAATCACATCGCGGATGTTGGTCATGCCGGTGACGAAGAGCAGCAGGCGCTCAAAACCGAGTCCAAAGCCGGAGTGCGGCGCAGAGCCGAACTTGCGCGTGTCGAAGTACCACCAGTACTGTTCCTCGGTCATGCCCAGTTCGTGGACACGGTTGAGCAGTTTCTGGTAGTCGGCCTCGCGCTCGGAACCGCCGATGATCTCGCCGATGGTCGGGAAAAGCACGTCCATGGCGCGCACCGTCTTGCCATCCTCGTTCTGCTTCATGTAGAAGGCCTTGATCTCCTTCGGGTAGTCCGTCAGGATGACCGGCTTCTTGAAGTGGTTCTCCACAAGGTAGCGCTCATGTTCGGACTGCAGATCGATGCCCCATTTCACGGGATATTCGAACTTTTTCTTGGCTTGCAGCAGGATATCAATGGCCTCGGTGTAGCCCAAGCGCACGAAATCGACCTTCGTGACCGACTCTAAGCGGGCAATCAGCTCCTTGTCGAACATGTCGTTGAGGAACTTAAGGTCATCCATGTTGTTGTCGAGGGCATACTGCACAAGGTGCTTGATGAAATCCTCGGCGAGGTCCATGTTGTCCTTGATGTCGTAGAAGGCCATCTCGGGCTCGATCATCCAGAATTCGGCCAAGTGGCGCGGCGTATTGCTGTTCTCGGCGCGGAACGTGGGTCCGAAGGTGTAGATATTGCCGAGTGCCAGGGCGCCGAGTTCGCCCTCCAACTGTCCAGAGACGGTCAGGTTGGTGTGCTTGCCGAAGAAGTCCTGCTTGTAATCGACCGCCCCATCTTCGGTGCGGGGCACGTTATTGAGGTCGAACGTGGTGACATTGAACATCTCGCCGGCTCCCTCCGCGTCGGAGGCGGTGATCAGCGGGGTGTGAAGGTAGAAGAACCCTCTGTCGTTGAAGTATTTATGGATGGCGAAAGCCATGGCGTGGCGCAGGCGCAACACGCATCCGAAATAGTTGGTGCGGGGACGCAAATGGGCGATTTCCCGCAGGAACTCCATCGAGTGGCCCTTCTTCTGCAAAGGATACTGCTCGGGGTCGGCGGTGCCATAGACCTCGATGGTCTCGGCCTGGACCTCCACGTTCTGGCCCTTGCCCTGCGACTCCACCAGCTTGCCGGTCACGTGGATGCACGAACCGGTGGTGATTTGCTTCAGCAAAGCCTCGTCGAACTTGTCCGTGTCGGCCACCACCTGCAGGTTGGTGACGATGGAGCCGTCGTTGAGGGCTATGAATTGCACGAAATTGTTGCCGCGCTTGGTGCGGACCCAACCCTTTACATCCACAGGGTTGCCAATACCCACCACTTCGGGGGTCTTGATGATATCTTTTAATCTTAGTTTGTTCATGTTTTTTTCTTTTTTTTCCAGGGCTCGCTAAGCTCACCCTGGGTTGACATAGGTCGGGCTTTCAGCCCTTTTTGGAAGTATTGTTCAATTACTATTAACTATTAACCGTTACAAATACGCTTGCAGTGCCTTGCACTTGGCGTTGTGGCGGAGGCGGCGGATGGCCTTCTCCTTGATCTGGCGGACACGCTCGCGGGAGAGGTCGAACTTCTCGCCGATCTCGTCGAGGGTCATGGGATGCTTGCTGCCGAGGCCGTAGAAGAGCTTGAGGATGTCCGCCTCACGCTGCGGGAGCGTGTCGATGACGGTGCCGAGCTCCTGCTGCAACGACTCGTAGATCAGCTCTTTGTCGGGAGACACCGTGTCCTCGTTGCGAAGCACGTCGTACATGTTGGTATCGTCGTCGGAGGTGAGGCTGGCATCCATGGAGAGGTGCTTGGGGGAGTTCTTCAGCGAATCTTTGACCTCGTCCTCGGTCATGCCCATGCGCTCGGCAATTTCCGAGACTTTCGGTTCGCGCTGCAACTCCTGCTCCAGAATCCCCATCGTCTTGTAAATTTTGTTGATGACGCCTACCTTGTTCATGGGCAGGCGCACGATGCGCGACTGCTCCGCGATGGCCTGCAGGATGGCCTGCCGAATCCACCACACGGCGAACGAGATGAATTTGAAGCCTTTGGTCTCATCGAAGCGGTGCGCCGCCTTGATGAGACCCAGGTTGCCTTCATTGATCAGGTCCGACAAGGTGATACCCTGGTTCTGGTACTGTTTCGCCACGGAAACCACGAAGCGCAAGTTGGCGTTCGTCAATTTCTCCAGGGCGTCATCGTCGCCGTTCTTGATGCGGCGCGCCAGTTCCGCCTCTTCATCGGCGGTCAACAGGGGAACCTTGCCTATATCGTGCAGGTATTTGTCCAACGACGGTGTCTCGCTACGATTGGTAACCTGCTTTGTAATTCTTAATTGTCTCATTACGAATAATTTGATTCAACAAAAGTGACTTCCCGAAAGATTAGAAACTGTAGCCGATGCCCAAGCCGATCACTTCCTTGAACTGGACGCGGGCGGCAGGGTATCCGGGGTGACCCTCTATGCCATCCCAGTTCTTGCCAGCGATCATCACTTTGTCGTAATACTTCAGCGAAGTCATCAGGCTGACGCTGAACACCTTGAGGAAATTATAGGTGATGGCCACGTCCCAGTCAACATCGAAATTGCCGAACGGCTGACCGTTCTCCTTGTCGTGAATCTTGGCCGTATAAGGCGTGAACAGCGTGACGGTGGAGATGATCTTCAGGTTTTTCACCAACGTGTAGTTGATGCCGCCGTTGATGCGAAGACCCATGTTCACGCCCACCGGCTTGTACGTGCCGTCTTCCTTCAACGGAAGGCCGTAATTGGGACGGAGCGACTCTTCCAGACAGGTGGTCATACGGCCGGCGACAGGATAGACACCGATGGTGAAGATGTCGTTCGGACGATACTCGACACCCAAGGCGAGGTCGGTGTAGGAAGGCGACATACCCTTGGAAATCAGTTCCTTGTCCCCAGCTTCATTGTTCAGATACTTGTAACCGGTTCTGTACTGCGTACGGAAACTTCCCAGGAGGGTCAGATACCACTGCGGGTGCATTTGGTAACCGCCTTTCGTAGTGAAGTTGATTTTGTCGTTGGCTTTCCTCCACTTCGGGTTCAGATCGGAGGAGTACATCTCACCTAATTCCGTGTCGAGGTTGCTGTCCCACGTCCACTTATTCTTTTTGTAAGAGAGGGTGACGTTGGCATAGACGAAGCCAGTCACATTGTCGTCACCGCCGGCAGCCCAGTTGAAGAGCGCCGTCTGGGAGGCGTTCAGGCCCACCACACCGGTGCACTTCCAGTTCTTCGCGCTGTCCACCTCCACAGACTTCACCTTGGTCTTCAAGGCCTCGTCCGCGGCAGTCTTCTCATCCACTTGCGCATTGGCGAACACAAAGGCCACCGCGCACACACAAAAAAGTAATGTTTTCTTCATAATACTATAATTTTATTTATAATTCTTAATTTCTTAGTTCAAAGTCTAAGTCTATGTCTAAGTTCTATGTCTAAGTCTAAGTCTAAGTTCTAAGTTCTAAGTTCTAAACTACGGATTCACTTTGTGATAGGTTCGCCACCAGCGGTCCGAGATTTTGTCCTCGCAGGCGAGGTCGTAGTCGCGCTTGGAGCAAGGCAGGTAGTAATTCTGCACCTGATCCCGATCTTTCTGGTACATCGGCACCACCACCCACCAGCGTCCGGACTTCTTGCTGTTGTAGAAGACCATCTCGTCTAACGCACCCGTGACGGAAATGTTGAACTGGCGATAGTCGGCCTTGTTCTTGAACTGCCCGTCGTTCTGCCGGAAGGTGAACCCTTCCACAAAATACCAGAGGATGTGCGCAATCAGCTGCGAGGTTTGGTTGTTGAAATCGAGGGTCGGGTCATACTCGTAGATGCCGAACGACGAGAGTTTGTCGCTGAGTCCCACATACTTGGCAATCTGGCAGATTTCCTCACCGTAGAAGCCGTTGGAGGAGTTGTGGGGGCACCCCGGGGCATCAGGACGGCGCACGGCGGAGATGTCGAGCGACACCATGTCGGCGTTGCGCACCACAGGCTCCACCTCCTCGATGTTCCGGCGCATCAGCCCCACCCGGTAGGTTTCGAAGAAGAGGCTCTCCATCATTCCCACCGATTCCGGACTGTTCATGTAGCTTTGATAGCCAATGTTGGCATAGTTCAACAGGAAGTTGGGCTGTTGCAGCACCATTTTGTTGACATAGCCGTCGGAGCGGATCGGAGCGCCCTCGCTGCCGAAGTCGAAACAGGAGTCGATGGCCACCACGTTGGCGACGCGCTCCATCAACTCGTAGGCGCGGTAGTTGGCGAACGCCAAATCGTTGCCGCCGCCGAGGATGATCGGCACCACCTTGTTCTCCACCAAGTAGGCAATCACCTCCGACATCGCGGAATAGGTGTCGTCCACCATCTTGCCTAATCGAAAATTCCCCAAATCAATAATTCTCACCGACTTACGCCATCCATAAAGCTGATAAAACTGTCGGCGGATCTCGTCAGGCGCGAACGCACACGACGGATTTTGGTAGGTGTTGCGCACCTCCCCCACCCCCATAATGGCAATGTCAGCCTCCTGAATGTCAAGAGTACCTTCGGGGTTATACAATAATATATTATATAGCAGACGGTCGGACAGGTTTTCCATGTCCGACAGATGCAACGACTCCCGCGTGACCGGTTCAAAATAGAGCGACAAATCCATGACCTACGATCTTTTTCTCCTTATCGTGCGTTTCTTGGCCGTCGGGGCGGTCTCTTGAATAATCTTCACACAGTCTTGATAGCTCAACTTATTGGCTACCATATCTTTAGGGATCTTAAAATTGTCAGTTCCATTGGTAATGTATGGGCCGTAGCGACCGTTCATCACCTTCAGATTGGCATCTTCGTTGTAGGAGAGCAGCACATTGCGGGTCTCCTTGTTGCGGATGAACTCGATGGCCTGCTCCTCCGTGAGGGCATTGATGTCCGTGCCCTTGTCCAGGGTGATGTTCTTGCCGTCATACTTTATATAGGGACCGTAGCGGCCGGCGGCGGCGAGGATCTCCTTGCCATCGAGATGGCCGACCAAGTGCGGGGTACGCTCCTCATTCTTCTTCAACTTTCCTTCAATCAGCTCAATACAGCGTTCCAGCGAGATGGAATACGGATCCTCCGTCTTCGGGATGGACTCGAAATTGTTGTCGTAGCGGACGTAGGGCCCGAAGCGTCCCACCCCCACGGAGACCTCCTTGCCGTTCCATTCGCCCACGGTGCGGGGCAGACGGAACAGGTCGAGTGCCTCTTCCAAGGTGATGGTGTCGATGAACTGGTCGGCCTGCAGGCGGGCGTAGCGGGGCTTCGCGTCGGCGTAAGACTCGCCGATCTGCACCATCGGACCGTATTTGCCCAGCTTGGCGAACACCTTCTCGTTGGTTTTCGGGTCGTAGCCCAACAGCCGTTCGCCGCTGGCCTTAGTGGAGTAGTTGATGGCGGTATCGACCTGCTGATGGAAGTCACCGTAGAACCGACGCATCATGTCCTGCCAGTTGGCCTTTCCCTCGGCGATGTCGTCGAACTCCTTCTCCACATCGGCGGTGAAGCCGTAGTCCATGATGTCCTTGAAGTTCTCCTGCAGATAGTCGTTCACCACGATGCCCACGTCTGTCGGGATCAGCTTGTCCTTCTCATAGCCGTATTTCTCCTTCTTCATTTCCTCCTTGATGCCGTTGGCGGTGAGCGTGAGGCAGACGTATTGGCGCTCCTTGCCCTGGCGAGTGGCCTTGCGGACATATTCACGCTTCTGGATGGTGGAGATGGTGGGCGCGTAGGTGGAAGGGCGGCCGATGCCGAGTTCCTCGAGTTTCTTCACGAGGCTGGCCTCGGTGTAGCGCACCGGCGGCTGCGCATACCGCTGGGTGGAGCTGATTTGCTTGGCGTTCAGCACCTCGTTCACCTGCATGGCGGGCAACATGCCCTTGATTTCCTCATTGTCGTCGTCCCTTGATTCGGTATAGACTTTCAAGAAGCCGGGGAAGAGAATTACCTCGCCGGTGGCCACGAACTTCTCGGAACGGCCTTCCACAGGTATGGAAATGGTGGTTTTCTCGGTCTTGGCGTCGCTCATCTGCGAGGCGATGGTGCGCTTCCAGATCAGCTCGTAGAGATTCTTGGCGAACGTGTCGCCCGGAACGGTCTCGCGGGCCAGGTCGGTGGGACGAATGGCCTCGTGCGCCTCCTGGGCACCTTTCGACTTGGTGACGTACTTACGGGTCTTGGCGTAGTCTTCGCCGTATTTCTCGGACACCACCTTGTTGGCGACGGCCAGCGCCATATTCGACAGATTCACGGAGTCGGTACGCATATAGGTGATGTAACCGGCCTCGTAGAGTTGCTGGGCCACCACCATGGTCTTCGACACGGAGAAGCCGAGCTTGCGGGCGGCCTCCTGCTGCAACGTGGAAGTGGTGAACGGCGGCGCGGGGCTCTTCTTGCCAGGCGTCTTCTCAATGGCCGAGATCTGAAAGTTGGCGTTGCGGCAATGCTCCAAAAACGCGATGGCGTCCTCCTTGGTGGCGAAACGCTTGTTCAACTCCGCCCCCAGCTCAATCTTCGCGTCGCGGGGCGTGGTGAAAACACCGTCCACCTTGTACGAAGAGGTGCTGTTGAACTTCTCGATTTCGTGCTCGCGTTCCACAATGAGCTTGACGGCCACCGACTGCACGCGACCCGCCGACAGCGACGGGCGCACTTTGCGCCACAGAACGGGCGACAGCTCGAAACCGACCAAACGGTCGAGCACGCGGCGCGCCTGCTGGGCGTTCACCAAATCCACGTTCAACGTGCGCGGATTGGAAAGAGCCTCTTCGATAGCCGGTTTCGTAATTTCATGAAACACAATTCGTTTGACCTTTGCTGGATCCATCTTGGTCACCTCCATCAAATGCCAGGAGATGGCCTCGCCCTCGCGGTCATCATCGGTTGCGAGCCAGATGGTGTCCGCCTCGGCAGCCTTCTTCTTGATGTCACTGATGAGTGCCTTTTTGTCATCCAGAACCTCGTACTGCGGTTCAAAGTCGTGGGCGATGTCTATGCCCATGCCCTTGGCAGGCAGGTCGCGCACGTGTCCCTTGCTGGATATCACGGTGTAATCCTTGCCGATGAACTTCTGGATGGTCTTCGCTTTCGCCGGAGACTCGACGATGATTAGGTTCTTGCTCATATATTAGTTTACGGTTTACGGTTTATGGTTTACGGTTTAGAGGTTTAGAAGTTTAGAAGTTTAGGAGTTTATCCCACACTGCGCTGCGCTTGTGTGGGCCGAATAGGGATAACCGAGCATCGCATCGACGGTTTCCCAGTCTTTCTGGCGGATGTGCTCGCGGATGACGGCGGAATGCACGCCGGCGGAGTGCCACATCTCCTCGGGGATGTCAACCACTTCGAGGCTGTGGTCGCGGCAGAAAGCCTTGATGTTGTCGTGGTGACCTTCCCGGTGCCGTCCGAAAGCGTGGTTCGGACCCATCACGAGGGTGTGGGCCTGCAGCCTCCCGACAATGACCTCCTCAATGAACTGCTGGTACGTCATCTCGGAGAACGCCTTCGTGAAGGGCTGCACCACCACCACCTGGATGCCCTGCTCGCCGATCAGCTGCAGGTTCCGCTCCAACGAGTTGATGGTGAAGAAGTCCGAGTCGGGCTGCAGCACCGTGCGCGGATGAGGGTCGAAGGTCAGCACCACGCTCACGCCGCCGATCCGTTCCGCCTGCTCGCGCAGGAAACGCAGGATGCGGACATGCCCGAGGTGCACCCCGTCGAACGCGCCGACGGCGACCACCGGACTCTCCAGTCTCGGCAAAGCCTCTGTTCCTTCAAAAACAATCATCACAACAACAATCGTGCCAATACTAACGCAACTTCGCGCCCACCTCGCGCTCGTAGGCGGCAATCAGCTTGTTCATCACCTTGTTGATTTCCTCGTCGGTGAGAGTCTTGTCCGCGCTCTGCAGCACAAAGTTCAGGGCATACGACTTCTTGCCGTCGCCGACACCGCTGCCCTCATAGACATCGAACAGGTTCACCTGCTTCAACAACTTGGAGGCATACTTGTAACCGATTTTCTCCAACGTGTCGTAGCTCACCTCCTTGTCCACCACTAAAGCGAGGTCGCGGCGCACGGCCGGGAAGGTGTTGATTGCCTGGTAGGAGACCTTACGGCCCTGAACCAGCTCGTTCAGCATCCGGACATCGATCTCCGCGTAATAGACCGGCTTCTTAAGGTCGAACTGGCGCAGAATGTCGGCACGGAGCACGCCGACCTGTATCGGCATCTGCTCACCGACCTTGTAGGAGACATGCTGCGCGAACATACGCGGCTCTCCGTCGGTCACCAGCTGCACCTTCTCCATCGGGAAGTTGATCTTCGTCAGGAAGTTGTCGATCATGTTGCGCAGGTAGAAAAAGTCGGCGGCGGGAGTCTTGCCCTCCCAGTTGTCCTCGCCGAGCTTGCCCGCCACGAACATCGACATCATGTCGCGCTCCTGATAGCGCACCGTGACGTCTTCCTCCTTCGTCGTCTGCGGATTCAGATGGTAAGTCTTGCCGAACTCGAACAGGCGCAAGTCGGCGGCCTTGTTGTTGACATTGCGCATCACGTTCTCCAAGCCGGAGAAAAGCAGCGTTTGCCGCATGGCGTTGAGCTCGCTGCTCAGCGGGTTGAGCAGCTTCACCGTCTCCGCCTCGTCCAGGAAATCGTACTGCTGCGCATATTCGGCCTTCGTGAGGGAATTGTTCATCACCTCATAGAAACCATTATCAGCCAAATATTTAGAGATAGACATCTGCATCTGGTAGGAACTGTCGTTCTGTCTCAGGCAGGACATGTCGTAGGTCAGCGTCGTCGGGATTTCAATATTGTTATAGCCGTAGATACGGAGAATTTCCTCAATCAGGTCGATGGGACGGGTCACGTCCGCCTTGTTCTGAGGCACCGTCACGATAATCTTGTCATCGCCGGCGGGTTTCACCTCCATGTCGAGCAGCACCAATATTTTCGTAATCGTTTGTTTATCAATATTTTTGCCTGCCACTTGATTTACATCTTCGTAATAGAGGGTGATTTGGACGGGATCAATTTCGTTGGGATAGCGATCGACAATGTCCATGACGGGGTAGCCGCCGGCAAGCTCCATGACGAGTTCCACGGCGCGCTTGAGGGCATAGACGGTGATCGACGGGTCGCAACCGCGCTCGTAGCGGAAGGAGGCGTCGGTCTTGAGACCGTGCCGCTTCGCCGTCTTGCGGATGCTCACAGGGTTGAAATAGGCGCTTTCGAGGAAAAGTCGCGTGGTGTTCTCGGTGATGCCGGAGTGCAGGCCGCCATAGACGCCGGCGATGCACATGCCCTCCTTCTCGTTGCAGATCATCAGATCATCGGCGCTGAGCTTCACCTCGTTGCCATCGAGGGTCACGAACGGAGTGCCTTCCGGCAGGTTCTTGACAATCACTTTGTTACCCTCGATTTTATCGGCATCAAAAGCGTGCATCGGCTGGCCGAGTTCGAGCATGATGAACTGGGTGGTATCGACGATGTTGTTGATGGGGCGCACGCCGACGGAGCGGAGCTTGGTCTGCAGCCATTCGGGCGACTCCTGCACCTTGATGCCTTCGATCAGCACGCCAGAGTAGCGCGGGCAGTCCTTGGTGTTCTCGATGACGATGTCGATGCGGGAGTGCACGCCGGCCGCCGGCTGCACCTCGCGGGCGTTGCGGCGCACGAGCGTGGAACAGGGGATGCCGTGCTGCACGAGGGAGGCGTAAAGGTCGCGGGCCACGCCGAAGTGGCAAATGGCGTCGCAGCGGTTGGGGGTGAGGCCGATCTCGAAGATGGTGTCGGACTCCACCTTGAAGTACTCTGCTGCCGGGGTGCCGGGGACCGCCTCGTCGGGCAACACCATGATGCCGTCGTGGGAGGTACCCAAGCCGATTTCATCCTCCGCGCAGATCATGCCCTCGGAGGGTTCGCCGCGCAGCTTGGATTTCTTGATGGTGAAGGACTCGTCGCCATTGTAGAGCACGGTGCCGATGGTGGCGACCACCACTTTCTGTCCAGCGGCCACGTTGGCGGCGCCGCAGACGATGTGCAGCGGCTCCTCCTCGCCCACGTTGACGGTGGTCACGTGCAGGTGATCAGAGTTGGGGTGCGCCTCGCAAGTGAGCACCTCGCCGATCTTCAGGCCGCGCAGGCCACCCTTCACGGTCTCGAAGGTCTCAATCCCCTCCACCTCCAACCCGCAGTCGGTGAGGTAGGCGGCCGTCTCTTCCGCCGTGAGGTTAAAATTCAACAAATCCTTCAGCCATTTGTAAGAAATCTTCATATATCTAACTATTTAATAATAAGCATTTTATCGCAAAATAACGAATATTTTTTTGCGGGTGCAAATATAATATATATAAATAAGATACGGGTTGGAAAAACGTTTTTTTTCTTTACATTCTGATTTCCAAAAACTTACACAGACAACGGCATGTTTTTTGCAACGAAACGGCCTGGTGCATCAAGACGAAAGGCCTCCCGAGTGGGAAGGCCTTTCTGGATGGCATATTCAAGATTTGAAACGTTCTATGGATCGGGTTTCCGGCGGCTACACGTAGTAATGGCTGGAAATCGAAGTGTTGTCCTCGACGCTGAGGATGATTTCGGACAGCAGTTTGGCCACGGAGACCACCTTCACCTTGGCGCACGGGCGTTTCATCGGGATCGTGTCGGTGATAAGCACCTCGTCGAGCACGGAGTTCTCGATTTTTTCGAGGGCATCGCCGGAGAACAAGCCGTGAGCGCACATGGCGCGGACGCTCTTGGCTCCCATTTCCTTGATGCGAGCGGCAGCCTTGCAGAGCGTGCCGGCGGTGTCGATGATGTCATCGACCAGAATCACGTTCTTGTCCTTCACGTCGCCGATAATCTGCAGCGACGCGACCTCGTTCTGCTTTTCGCGCTGCTTGTAGCCGATGGCGAGTTCGCAGTTCAGGGCTTTCGCGTAGGTGGAGGCGCGCTTGGTGCCGCCTGTGTCGGGAGACGCGATGCTGATATTGTCCCAACCGGCGTTCTTCACCATCGGGATGAAGACGTTGGATGCGAACAGGTGATCGACCGGCACTTCGAAAAAGCCCTGGATCTGATCGGCATGGAGGTCCATGGTGATGACACGGCTCACGCCAGCGGTAGTGAGCAGGTTGCACATCAGCTTGGCGCCGATGGAGGTGCGGGGCTTGTCTTTGCGGTCTTGACGCGCATAGCCGAAATAGGGGATGACGGCGATGATGCTGCGGGCCGAGGCACGCTTGGCAGCGTCAATGGCGATCAGCAACTCGATGATGTTGTCCGCCGGGGAGAATGTCGGCTGGATGATGAAAACATCGCGTCCGCGAATGCTCTCGTTGTAATAAACCTGGATTTCCCCATCTTTGAATTGGAGAATATCGACCGACAACAACGGTTTGTGCAGACAATCTGCAATCTTTTTCGCCAACTCCGGGTTCGACCGACCGGCAACCAATACGTAATCGTGATTCATAAATGCTTGATATTTAATGTTTTGATTCTCGCTATTTTTAATGCGCAAAAGTAGTCACTTTCTGTGGATTATGCGACAAAAAGATATTATAAGTTATGAACAACGAGGGCTGTGACCTGTAAACTTCTCAACAGCTCGGCAGGGAAAACAGTTTGCTGATTGGATTGGAAGAAACAGATGTCCATTTTATCGGGGAATGGATAGGTTACGCTCTATCTCCGTTTCGGACTTGCCCAAAAGCGTAAGGTATTGCTGAAAGACAGGCGTGAGCGAATCGTCGGGGAAGCGGGTGATGAAATCGCGGTATTCGGATTCGGCGCTGCGCCAATCGCCGAGGATGTCGTCATACACGATAGCACGCTGCCAATAGCAGAGCCGCGCCTGTTTGAGGTCGGGATACAATTCCTGGAACCGGTTGAAGATCTCCAGCGCATTCTTGGCGTTCTTGCCTCGCGAGACCTCGTTGCCAGCCGACTTGGCCAGGATCATACTGCCCACGCCGGCACGGAAGAGCATCTCGGGGGCAAGCGTGTCGGCGGGATGCTTTTCGGCAAACGCGACGGCACGTCCGATGAACTCCCCAAACGCGGCAGTGTCGATGCGGCCGTTCGCATACAGGGAGTCCGAGTAGTGGTAGGCGGCCATCATCGAGTCCGCCTCGCGGCCGGTTTCCTTCTTCGTGGCGCGCTCCTTTGTCCCGCCGCAGGCGGCGAGCAGCAGAGCGACTATGGCTATGGTGATTGTTCGTTTCATTGTCATACGTTTTCTCAGCTTCATATTGCGCTCGGGGCTTCGATAGTTCCTCACTGCGCTGCGCTTGTGCTTGGCGGTCGATAGCCCCACACTGCGCTTCGCTGCGCCTATGTGGGTTAAAGCCCCACACTGCGCTGCGCCTGTGTGGGGTTAATTGCGCTCGCGCGTGTTGCCTCTCCGAGGCTGTTTAAGGAACTATTTTTTGGTTTTGTAGGCCGGGTGCACCTTGCCGCTGGCGATGTCAGAGAGCTGGCGTTTAAGCACCATCTTCTTGATCTGGGAGAGGTTGTCGGTGAAGACCTTGCCCTCCAGGTGGTCGTATTCATGCTGGATGATGCGGGCCAGGACACCGTTAATGTCACAGTCGTGGTATTCGCCGTTCTCATCGTAGTAAGTGATGTGGATGTCGGACTTGCGGACCACCTCCTCGTTGATGCGGGGCAGGCTGAGGCAGCCCTCGGAGAAGGCGAAGTCGGTGCCGAAGCGGTCGGTGATGGTGGGGTTGATGAACGCGCCCTTGAAGGGTTCGTGGTCGGGGTAAATTTCCTTGTAGGGGGCGGAATCGACCACAAAAACGCGGACGGACCTGCCCACCTGCGGCGCGGCGAGGCCCACGCCTTCCGCATGGTACATCGTGTCGTAGAGATTCTCCACGAAAGTCTTCAGCTCGGGGTCGTTGAGGTCAACTTCCACGGCGGTTTTTCTCAAGACGGGGTTTCCGTACAGATAAATCGGTAATATCATTGTTCCTTATTTCTTAAATTCATCAAATCTTGCTGTTCCAGGTACGACTGCAGAATAATAGCTGCGCTCATCTTATCGACATTGGCCTTGTCGCGGCGGTCCTTCTTTTTCATCCCGATGTCGATCATGGTCTGGAAGGCGATGCGCGAGGTGAAGCGCTCGTCGATGCGGGCGATTTCGGTGCCGGGGGAGATTTTCGGCAGTTCCTTGCGCAAGCGGTTGACGAACGGCTCGATGAAGCGGCACGACTCCGACGGGGTGTTGTCCAGCTGCCGCGCCTCGCCGACGACGATGACATCGACGCGTTCCTTCTGAAGGTAATCTTTCAGATAATCAAAGGCTTGCGCGACGGGAACGGTTTCCAAAGCGTGCGCACAGATCCGGAGCTCGTCGGTGACGGCGAACCCCACGCGTTTCTGTCCGTAGTCGATGGCCATTACTCTACCCATGTCGCATTTTTTTTGGCGTGCAAAGGTACACAATTTTTGCATACAAAAAAATAAGCGGCGCTCGTTACACACCGCTTATTTCATCAGATAATTATTACTAATGTGATATATAGAGAGGGTTATGCGTAGAGTTCCTCGAAGATCTTGCGAAGCTCGGGGCTTTCGCGCAGCTCTTGGAGGGTGAACTCAGCATGTCCCTTCGTATATCCGTTGCCCATGATCATGTTCACGTCGCTTCCGATGCCCTCGGCGCCGAGGCTGGCCTTGGTGAAGCTGGTGGCCATGGAGAAAAAATAGACGATGCCATCGTCTTTGGTGCAGAGCACAGCAGTCATCTCCTGGTCGGGGACGTTGACGCAGTTGATGGTGACATCAGCCATCTTGCCATCGGTGAGTCTCTCGACGAGCTCATAGACCTGCACGGGGGTCATGCCAGCGGCGGACTCCACGATGTCGCAGAAGCCGAGGTCCTTGATGCGTTGGGTGCTCTTGGGGCTGTTGGCGATACCGATGACCTTGCCTGTGACGCCGACGCGCTTCTTAGCCTCGTAGCAGCAGAGCATACCGCTCTTGCCACCAGCACCGAGAATCACGACAGTCTGGCCGTACTGGCACAGTTTGGCGGTCTGCGCGGGGGCTCCGGCCACATCGAGGGCGCTCAAGGCGAGTTTCTCAGGCATGTCGGTCGGGATCTTGGCATAGATGCCGCTTTCGAAAAGGATGGCCTTGCCCTTGATGTCAACCTGGTCAACGTCGGGACGGATCTCAAGGATCTCGTCGATACGGAGCGGGGTCAGGCTGAGGCTGACGAGGGTGGCGATGCGGTCGCCCTCCTTGAGGTCGATCTTGCCCTTGAGCGCGTCGCCGATTTTCTCTACCTTGCCGAGCAGCATGCCGCCAGAGCCGGTGCGGCGGTTGCGGTGCTTGCCCTGCAGCTCGACGTTCAGCAACATCTCCTTCTTCACCTCTTCCATCACCTTCTCGACGGGAGCGCCGGGACCGGCCTGCTCCTTGGCGTAGTTGTGGATGTCGGTGAACGAAGCGGAATCGATGTTCAACGTCTGGACATCAATGAGGATTTCATTATCCCAAATCTCGTCCATGTTATTATCGAGCTTATTGGCGGGTTGCGGGAGAACGCCCTTGGGTTCAATCACGCGGTGGGTACCGTATTTGTTTCCTTTTTTCTGCATAATTTGAATGATTTATAGGATGATTACAAAATTTGCATGCCTCAGATTTTGAGGTCGCAAAAATATAAAAATAATTGACATGTTCGATTGAACGCACAAAAAAAAATGCGACCCGAAATAAAACAGCGACATATTTTTTGAGCGATACGGTGGAAATCCCAAAAAATTGTATATTTGCACCGTTTTTTTCAACATCGTTCTAACTAAAGTATTCATATTTTAAAATAAGACAAAATGGGAAGAGCTTTTGAGTATCGCAAGGCAAGAATCTTCAAGAGAAACGCATATTTGGCCAAGACGTTCACCCGTCTGGGCAAGGAAATCACGATGGCGGCCAAGGCCGGCGGCCCCGACCCCGACCAGAACACCAAGCTCCGCCTGCTCGTACAGACGGCCAAGAACGAGAACATGCCCAAGGACAACATCGAACGCGCCATCAAGCGCGCCTTCGAGAAGGACATGTCCGACTACAAGGAGATGGTCTATGAAGGACGCGGACCCCACGGCATCGCCATCCTCATCGAGGCGGCCACCGACAACAACCAGCGCACCGTTGCCAACGTCCGCAGCTACTTCAACAAGTTCGGCGGCTCGCTCGGCACCTCCGGCATGCTCGACTTCCTGTTCGACCACAAGTGCATCTTCACCGTCGCCCGCACCCCTGAAATCGACATCGAGGAGTTCGAGCTCGCCATGATGGACTTCGACGCCGAAATCGACGCCGACGACGAGGAAATCATCGTCATAGCCGAATACAAGGCTTTCGGTTCCATCCAGAAATATCTGGAAGACAACAACTTCGAAATCAAGAGCTTCAAGTTCGACCGCATTCCCAAGGAACTCAAGACCCTCACCGACGAACAACGCGCCGAAGTGAACCTCCTCCTCGACAAAATCAACGAGGACGACGACGTCACCAACGTTTATCACAACATGGAAGAACCCGAAGAGGAATAACCATCCTTTGTGGTAGAGACGCAAAATCCTGCGTCTCTACTTTAACCTTTAACCGTTAACCATTAACCATTAACCATTATGTACTATTACAAATTTAAAGTGTATTACGACGAAGTGGAAGATTTCGTGAGGGACGTCGATGTGCTTGCGAACAGCAACTTCGAGGACTTCCACCACTTCCTTTACCAATGTCTCGGCCTGCAGGGGAATGAGTTCGCCGCCTTCTCCATCTGCGACCAAAAATGGAACAAACAGAAGGAGATCACGCTGATGGACACGTCGGAGGAGGATGATATGGCGGAGGCACCGGAGTATGACGACGAGGATTCGTTCAGTACGAAGACACGGCTACCGCGTTTCGTGATGAAGGATGCCATCCTGAAGGACTTCATCACCGACCCGCACCAGCACATCCTCTACGAATACGACTTCATCGACCCGAAGACCTTCTACATCGAGTTCCAGAAAGTGGCCCAGACCGACAAGCCCGAAGAGTTTCCGCGCTGCACTTTCCAGAAGGGGACCATGCCCGTGCGGATCAACCCGAAGAACATGCCGCAGCCCGAAGTCGATGAGGCCCAGCTGCTACTTGACGACCTGGAGGACGAGGACGACGACTTCGGCTTCGACGACGGCTACAACGAGGAGGACTACAACGACCTGAATGAGTTCTCCGACTTTTAACGAGCCCACGCTCTACATCCTCACCGGCCCGACGGGAGTGGGCAAGACCGCCTGCACCATCGAGCTGGCGCAGCGCTGGCAGGTGCCGATCATCTCGGCCGACTCCCGCCAGTTCTATAGGGAAATGCGCATCGGCACAGCCTATCCCACCGAGGAGGAGCTGGCCGCTGCGCAACATTTTTTTGTCGGGATGCTCTCCATCCGCGACTATTACAACGTCTATATGTTCGAGCAGGACGTGCTCAAGCTGCTCGACGAGCTGTTCCGCACCTATTCCGTGGTCATCATGACCGGCGGCAGCCCACAATACCTCGACGCGGTGTGTCACGGCGTGGATGAGATGCCCGATCCCGACCCGCAGACCCGGCAGTATGTCACCAACCTCTTCCAGAACAACGGGACGGAAGCGCTGCACGCCCAGCTACAACTGCTCGACCCGGACTACGCCGCCGTCGTGAACCCCCATGATTCAAAACGGATGATGCGGGCCTTGGAAGTGAGCCTGCAGACAGGCAAACCCTACTCTTCGCACTTGCATAACAAACAGAAAACGAGAGACTTCCATATCGTAAAGAAATACCTCAACCGTCCCCGTGAGGAACTTTTCGACCGCATCAACCGACGAGTTGACAAGATGATGGCCGACGGGCTCTTGGAGGAAGCGCGCACCCTGCTCCCCTACCGCCACCTCAACGCCCTCAACACCGTCGGCTACCGCGAGCTGTTCGACTACTTCGACGGGAAATGCCCGCTGGAACAGGCGGTCGCCGACATCAAGACACACACGCGTCGGTATGCGAAGCGGCAACTCACGTGGTTCAAAAGGGAGTATGAGGAAGTTGCGCTCTGAAAGAGCTACCGAAAGGGCATTCCCGAAAACATCAACGGACACCGATTCTGCGGCGCAGTCAGGTATCACGGAACAAAGTAGTTGCCGCGAACATGCGCCAGGGATTGCAGCGGTTATGGCTGGCCGACAAGAGTTCCGAGAGTGTCATGCAGGCGACGGAATCCGAAGAAAGCCGTACAATACATCTGCGAGGCGTTGCCAGCCATTTGAGCGGAAAGCCCGACGGCGAGGCGGCGAAAGACAGCATCGGTGAAAACAGCAAAGCCGTGGCGGAGCGGCAACGGCATGGCGAAACAGCGCGACAAAAAGCCTCGCCGGGGCGCCCAAACCATGAAGAAGGGAAAAAAGAAACATGTACTATCGACTTGTTCACGGGCAAGAACGGGGGACATCGTTTTGCGGAAAAGTAAGCAAAATCTTGCGAAAAGAGAACCGTTTCGAAGTCTGATCCTGTATTCGGAATTTGACCGAATGCAATATAAAACATTGAGTATCAAGCATAAAAGAAAAATCGCACACCCTCTTGACTTTTCTGATTTTTCATTGTATATTTGCAATTGAAACAAATTATTATGTTTAACAAAAACACCTTGAAGATGAAACAGATTTATCTTTCCCAATTCAGGTCATTCAGTGCCCTGGACAAACATTTTTCCACCGAAAAAAAGTGCATCGACTACCTCGCCGAGCAACGTTGGCACGGCAAGCCCGTCTGCCCTTATTGTGGCTGCACCACTATCTACCACCGCAAGGACGGACGATATGCCTGCAAAGACTGCCAGAACACTTTTTCTGTCCTTGTCGGAACAGTTTTCCAAGACACCAAAATCAAGCTAATCAAATGGTACAAAGCCATTTACCTGCATGTCAACAGTAAACAAGGGATCTCCTCCACACAACTTGCCAAAGAAATTGAAGTGTCGCAGAGCACAGCCTGGCATATCCTCCAAAAAATCAGGATGATGCTTCGTGATGACGACGACCAGTTCCCCGATACGGTAACTGTCGAAAAAGTTAAGCTCGCCGACGACACAGGGAGACCTTTCGTCATTCGCCAACTAACTGATCCTCTGCAACTTCACCCAAAGGTTCTTCCGTTTGTACAGCCGTGCAGCCGTATTTTCACAGACGACTTCATCTGCAACCAAACGCTTCTGGAAAGCGAGTTGGAAAAATACCACACCGAGGAACCACACGGGATGAGGCGAGACTCTAAGACAAAAAACATTGTAAGACAAGGTATTGCAAATGGTTTTTGGCTGCAAGTGAAGCGCATGGTGACAGGAATCTACCATTTCGTTTCCGCCGCCATGTTCCATCGTTACATCTTTGAGGCGCTGTTCAGAAGGAAGACCTACCGCCTTAGCAATACGCAACGATTCGAGCAGGCGATGGGGCGAATCGGCCGAGTGATCACCTACCGCATGGTCAGCCCTGATTAGCCCTCCAGGGAGGCGTCCTTAACAAATATCAGCAAACCATCTGCTTATTTTTAAATCTTACTTATATTTTCAAGAAGAAGGTGAACGGTCAACTTCCATATACTGAAAAAAAGGAGAAAACAGCACCTGCTCCAACACACAGAAGCACCGCCGCATCGAGCTTAAAAACACTTATCCTGACATATCCGCATTCATACGCCCTAATTTCCACATGCCCCCCCATCGGACACCCCAAGCCCGCGCGGTAGCGGCACCAAGAGCCGTCAGGACCGTCGCCGACCGATCCGAAGATGGCTATCCTCTGAAATTGTTGAGACGCGCCATGCCACATCTCTACAACGGCAACTTCATTATGTATTTATAATTTATGTACATTTGCAGCCCTATTTCTCACCAACAGTTCGTTGACTTAAGCAATCGCTAAAACAGGTGAAAAACACAAGAACAGCATGCTAACGCTAAAGCACTTACTAACAACAATTTGACAGTTTATCAACAACTAAAATTGAAATTCGTTTATAGGATTAAAGCAACAACATAAAAAGATGAAAAAAGGACAATTATTCCATCTTTGGGGACTGTTTGGCACAATGCTGCTGATGACCGTCCTTTTCCCCGGGCTGTTAACGGCACAAACCTACGGGTATGTCGAGCCCGTCCGGTCAACGGTGATCTATGCAGGCATCCCCATTCCCGTCACCGTGCAAACGGACGGACGTCCCGAAGAGGTCTCCGTTTCCATTTCGAACGGTCTCGTTGAACAAGACGGGGACAAGTTTTACCTGCATGTGCCCGATTCCATGCAAGGGAAGCTGGTGACCGTTTCCGTCTCGAAAAAGAAGACCGGCAAAGAGATTGGTTCCTCCAAATTCCGCGTTTATAAGGTTCCCAACCCCCATCCTTGTGTCGGTGCCTGGATTAGAAACGGATACCATACGGCGGAAAACCTTTTGAAATACCCCAAGCTCAGGGCCGTTATGTGGGAAGGGTTTCCCTACGATGTGAAATGGACTGTGATTGCCTTCCGGGCCACCGTGGTCTGCCAGGGCAGATTGGTCGCAGACGAAATATGTTACGGGGACACCATTCCTGTGTCCATCCAAAAGCTCATCCGCAATGCCCCGAGCAACTCTTCCGTCACTTTCAGCAATATCATAGCGCATTCGGAGGCCGGAGCCATGTCTGCCATCTCGGACATCACCGCCTTTGTCATCAACCCGGACGATCAGGAGAAATATCCGGAAAAAATAGGCACAAGAGACTTCGACGCGATGGGGACGAGGTCACCAGATTTTCCGGGCGGTACGGAAGCGATGAACGCATTCCTATCCAAAGAAATCTACTACCCTGAAGTGGCCCGGAACCACGGCATACAAGGGGTTGTTTGGGTGGATTTCGTCATCGAGCCCGACGGCAGCATCACAGACCCGAAGGTGACGACCCCGTTATTCCCACCTTGCGACGAGGAGGCTCTGCGCGCTGTCAAGGCCATGCCCAAATGGATCCCTGGCCTTTACCAAGGCTTGCCGGTCCGCATCCACTATCGGCTCCCCATCACCTTCAAGATGCCATAAAACGGTAAAACAAAAAAATTGTATTTTTGCCATCAAACAAAAGCAATATGAAAAAAATCCTCCTGACAACCCTGGTCACCATCCTCGTGACCGCCGCCTTCGGGCAGTCTCCCGCAAAATACTGGGTGGCCTTCACCGACAAGAAAGGCACGCCCTACTCCATCGACAAGCCCGAGGCCTTCCTCTCGCCCCGCGCCCTCGAACTGCGACGCGCCCACGGCATCACCATCGACGAGCGCGACCTGCCCGTGAACCCCGACTACGTGCGCCAGGTGCTCGCCCTCGATACCGCCGCCCGCTGCTTCACCACTTCCAAATGGCTCAACGGCATGACCGTCTATGCCTTGCGCGAGGACATGAAGGAGGCCCTCCAACGGCTACCCTTCGTGGATTCCGTGCAGCGCACCATCACCATGAAGGAGCCCGAGCCGCCCGCCGAAGCAGCCTACGTCTTCCCCGGCAGCGGCGGACAGGTCACGCACACGTATCAAAGTGACTTTCAGGAAAACCACGACTTCGACTACGGAAAGGCCAAGTTGCAGGTGCGCGTCAACAACGTGCAGTGGCTCCACCGAATGGGCTTCCGCGGCGAGAACATGCAGCTGATGGTCCTCGACGGCGGTTTCCAGAACATCGACTCCATCGCCTGCTTCGAGGCCCTGCGCAGCGACCACCGGCTGTTGGGCGCGCGCAACTTCGTGCAGCCCGAGAAGGATCCGATGCGCAAGCACACCCACGGAACGATGGTGCTCTCCTGTATCGCCTCCTACCTGCCCGGCAAGCTCGTCGGCACCGCCCCGATGGTGCAGGTCTATGTCGCGCAGACCGAGGACGGGCGCAGCGAGAACCGCATCGAGGAGGACAACTGGGTGGCCGGCTTGGAGTATGCCGACAGCCTCGGCTGCCAGGTGCTAAACTCCTCGCTGGGGTACACCACCTTCGACGACACCGTCAACCAGCGCACCTACGCCGACCTGACGGGCGAGGTGAGCCGCGCCAGCCGCGCCGCCACCATCGCCGCCAGCAAAGGCCTGCTCGTCTGCAACAGCGCGGGCAACGAGGGCGGCAAGAAGTGGAAACACATCGGGGCTCCCGCCGACGCCAAGGACATCCTCAGCGTGGGGGCCGTCAACATCAAGGGCAACCGGGCCTATTTCAGCTCCTTCGGTCCCACCGCCGACGGCCGCATCAAACCCGATGCCTGCGCCGTGGGCCGCAACACCTACCTCAGCACCCCCACCGGGGTCATCACCATGGCCGACGGCACCTCCTTCTCCTCCCCCATGCTCGCCGGCATGGTCGCTTGTCTGTGGCAGGCCTTCCCCGAAAAGAGCAACTACGAGATCATGGAGGCCGTGCGGCAGGCCGGCGACCGCAACGTGCAACTCAACGGGGAGACGTTCACTGCGCCGGACCCCGACGACGGTTACGGCTACGGCATCACCGACTTCCTGCGGGCCTACAACATCCTCCGATTCGGTCCCGAACGGAACGTCCTTCCCGTCGCCTATTCGCACAAGGCCTACAGCAAAACGAGCCACATGTTCGCCGTGCTGATCAACAGCATCAAGCAGAAGGCATACAACCAACTGACCGTCACCGCTACGCCCCTCACCTACCGCAACGGCAAGGTCGAAGAGGGGAAAACCGTCAAGGTGAAAACGAAAATGACGCTGATGGACAACGGTGCGCTCGTCCACGTGATCACCCTTCCGAAGCTGACCAAGAAGCAGCCCTACCAGCTCTACCGCGTCGATTTCAACATCGATGGCAAGACGGAAAGCCGGATTATGGGACTGGAGCAGCCTACGGGCGAGTAAGGCCGCGTGCCGCCGCGAACACCGCCTTCGGAAACGCCTTCCGGTTGGCCGAGCCGTACCCCACCGCATAGTTCATCTCACCCTCCGGGACCAACACCGTGATGTCGTCCCTACCTTCCTGCTTCATCTGGTTCAAGATACGGTCGCGCCACAACGCCGTGAGCACCAGCTCCTTAAAGGAAATATGGAACGGACCGGCCAACAAGTGGTCGCCCTCGCGCAGGTCGCGCGTCGGGTGCAGACCGAGACGAAGCACCGTAACCCCGGCCGAGACGAAAAAACGGTACAAATCCTTGCACCAGTCCACCGCCTCCCCGAGGGAGAGCGGGACGTAGCGACCGGCCCGGAAGTCTTCGGCCAGCGCGGTTCCCTCAACCACCAGCGTGGGATAGATGCGGGTGTATTTCGCCCCGAACTTCACAATCCGCTCCGCCGTGCGCAGCGCCTTCGTCTTCGTGTCGCCCGGCAGCCCGACCATCATTTGGAGACCGAGCTCCATCCCATGCCGCACCACCAACTCCGAGGCGCGTCGCACGTCCTCCACCGTGTGCCCGCGTCCGCAGAGACGCAGCACCTCATCATCCAGCGATTGCGCCCCGAGCTCGACCACGGAAACGCCACGAGCCTTCAAGTTACACAGAATCTCGTCGCTGATATAATCCGGACGGGTGGAAAGCTGGATGCCGCGAATCCGTCCTGACACCACATACGGCCGCACCGCATCCAAATAGCGGTTCTGGACCGACTCAGGCAAGCAGGTGAAGCTGCCCCCGAAGAAGGCGACGCGCGTATGGCAGTCAGCGGGAATCGTGGAGAGATACATTTCAACAGTCGATAGAACATCCTTTATTTCAGGAAGTTTCTGTTGTCCTGAGATCACATACTGGTTGCAATAGACGCATCTGTGCGGACAGGCCAGCATCGGCAGGAAAATCGGAATGACTCGGTTCGTTTTAGGCATATAAAAAAAAACAACCCATATTAGGTTGCTTTGTGGTTGTACCGGGTAGGGGATTCGAACCCCTGATTTTAAGAATGAAAATCTTACGTCCTAGGCCAACTAGACGAACCCGGCAGGTGTCGAAAATTTGACGCGGCAAAAATACACTTTTTTCAATATCCAGCGACACTTTCCGGAAAAAAAATTTCGCTACGCGTTTTTGTCTTGTTCAAACCTGAATCCCAGGCGTTTACCTGTCTTAAGAAGATTCGTTTGCTCCTCCAATTGCAGAATATCGTTCACCGTGATGATCTTCATATCCTCATAATTTGGCACCAAAAGGTCGAAATTAAGCGTGTATCGGATGGCGGAGTTGAGGATTTCCTTCACTGAGTCGGCGGAGATTTCGTTACTGCTGAAGTTGTTGATGACTTGCGCGAGCTCGCGTTTGCCTTCGATGTAGTAATGCTTGTCCTTGTTGATGAAAATGCGCCCGATCATATAGCCGAGGTCGTTCACGCGGTCGTACTTCAAGGAGTCGCCGAGGAAGTTGAAGATCTGGATCATGCCGCAGTAGGAGCGGTCGCGGTCTTCCTTGATGTAGGGGGTGCGCATCACCTCATGCTCGCGCGAGAACTCGAAAACGTTGGTGTGCATGAGGAAAATCAGCACGTCACCGCCGAACTTGAGCATGAACTGGTACTGGTTCTTGTTGGTGTAGAGCACCGGGATATCGTCGTGGTCATCCGCATAATGGTCGCGGTAGTACTCCTCGAAGCCCTTGGCGGCATCCTTGAAGAGCTGCATGGTCTCCAAGGTCACCGTGAAGATATTTTGCTTCAGTTCACCTTTGGTTATCAATAAATTGCATAAGTTTTCGTCCATATTTTCCATTTAAAAAACGAGTGGCAAAAATACATTTTTTTCGGAAACCTGCCTACGGTTTGCCGCGGTGGATTATCGCAGGAGGGCGAGGGCATCCTCTTCGGAGATATCTTCCTCGCTGAGACGGGCGGGTTCGTAACCCATTTCGCGGGCTTTCTCGCCCGTATAGACGAAGTAGGTACAGGTGCACTCGGCGCAGCAGACATCGTCGGGACTGAGGATCTCGCCGTGCACGACCGCCACGTTGTGCCGCTGCTCCACCAGCCGGGCGTTGAGGCGCAGATGAGGCCAAAGCGTGCTGACTGGCTTGCGGTAGCGCATCTCCATCTTGGCCGTCACGCCGGAGGTCTGCAGCTGGTAGAAGACCACCCATCCGCAGATTTCGTCGAGCAGCGTGGCCTGGATGCCGCCGTGCAGCGTGTCGATCCAGCTCACGAAGTTCGGGTTCGCGCGCCAGTACGACACCACCTGCTCGCCGTCCCAGTAGAAGTTCATGTGCACGCCCATCGGGTTCGCCGGGTTGCACCCGAAACAGTTGTATCCTTTCGTGTTCCCTATCCAGGGGTTGATGATGTGTTTCATTTCAGTTAGGGGGTTAATGGTTTAGGAGTTTAGGGGGGTTGGAGTTTAGGGGTTTTGGAGTTTAGGGGTTTAGGAGTTTAGGAGTTTAGAGTTTTGGAAAACGGCGGCGAAAATACAAAAAATTCGCACCGTGTCACAATTTTTTATACTTTTGCGCCTTCAAACCTTAAATTCTACAAGTATGAGTTACAAGATTATTGACGTGGAAGGCATCGGCAACGTATATGCCGGAAAGTTAACCGAAGCAGGCATCAACACCGTTGAGGAACTGTTGGAAAAGGGCAAGAAGCCCGCAGGCCGCGCCGAGTTGGCCGAGAAGACGGGCATCAGCGCGAAGCTGATCCTGACCTGGTGCAACCATGCCGACCTGATGCGCATCAACGGCGTGGGCCCGCAGTTCTCCGAGCTGTTGGAGGCCGCCGGCGTGGACACCGTGAAGGAGTTTCGTCACCGCGTGGCGGAGAACCTGTTCGCCAAGATGACCGAGATCAACGAGGAGAAGCACCTTGTGGGTCGCGTGCCCACCGCCACGGAGCTCCAGAAGATGATCGACCAGGCCAAGGAGATGGAGCCCATGATGGAGTACTAAGCCTCCGCTTCCACGCCCCGCGCGTACAAGAAAGCCCTCGTGTTGCACAACCGCCGCACGAGGGCTTTTTGTTGGTTTCAAGTTTCAATGGCTGTTGGCTGCTGGCTGTTGGCTGTTGGCTATTGGCTGCTGGCCTTGAACTTTGAACCTTGAACCTTGAACAACCGTCCGTCGCCCGCCGAATCGGGCATGTTAACTTTTTTTAACACTCACAACTTTTTGATTCCCACAATTATACAAAAACCATTTTTTGTGAAAAGTGACACCGTTAACTTTTATTAACATTTTTATTTTACACAATATCAACAAGTTAAATTTACAAATAGAAATATTTTGCCGAGCATACGAAGTATTTTGTATTTTTGCCGCCGTTTTTGGCTGTTGGCTGTTGGCTGTTGGCTGTTGGCTGTTGGCTGTTGGCTGTGAACTTTGAGCTTTGAGCTTTGAACTTTGAACTTTGAACCTTGAACTTTGAACTTTGAACCTTGAGCTTTGAACCTTGAGCTTTGAACCTTGAGCTTTGAACTTTGAACCTTGAACTTTGAACTTGAAACCTGAAACTTGAACTTGAAACCTGAAACTTGAAACTTGAAACCTGAAACTTGAAACCTGAAACTTGAAACTTGAAACTAAGTTCCGATAATAATAAAAATAAGGTATATATGAAAAAAGTTTTACTCTTACTGATTGCATTAGGCCTGAACTGCTATTTAGCGTTCTCGCAAGTTTACCAACTACCGAACGGCGGATTCGAGAATTGGAGCGGCAATGCGACAAGCATCCCTACAGGATGGCACACCTTCGATGATGGCACCGGTAGCTATATTAATTTAACTCAAAACCAACACACTAGAATTTCTCCAGGACACAACAATTCACAACACTGCTGTAAAATTAATGCACGAAATGTAATGTTTGGAATTATTGCAAACGGCAACTTCACCACGGGATGCGTTAATGCTGACGACATGTCTGCTGGAGGGTCTGGTAATTACAATTACACGAACATATCTGGAAACAAATGCCAACCTTTTGACGGCTATCCGGACGGTTTGAGCTTTTATGCCTCATTCTACGCGAATTCGGGGTCCACAAAAGCACGCTTGAGCGCGATTATACACGATAACTACGCTATGCGCGACCCCATCAATAACACGTCAAAAGTGGTCTGTTCAATGGAAAAAACTTTCACAAGAACCATTTCATCGTCAACCAGCAGTCCAAATTGGCAATATTACTATACTCCATTCAACTATAGTAGCTATGCAAACAACAACACAACCCCGCATTATATTCTTCTTACCTTCACCACAAACGAGACACCAGGTGGTGGAAATAAAAACGATTTCCTTTATATGGATGACATTCGCCTCGTCTATCATGGCAAAATGTCCGACATTAAAGTGGGCGGCACTACAATTCCGAACTTCAATCAAAACACGCTCGAATACACTGTAAATTGCTGTGCGAACAACATCCCCACAGTTTCCGCAACAGCTGTTTCCAGCATTGCACAAAGTAAAAATCAAGTGGCTATAACCCAAGCAAACGCCGGAAACAACTACACCGCGACCATTAATCGCTTGGGTTCTGACACCACCTACACCATACATTTTAATATTGTAGCTCCCACCATCACCCTGAACAACAACGGCTACTACACCACTTGCGCGGGTCAAAGCGTCACCATGACGGCTTCTGGTGCTGACAGCTACAGCTGGAGCAACGGTCTGGGCAGCAACGCCACGGCCACCTTCTCTTCCAACACGGCCGGCACCCACACGGTGACCGTGACCGGCACCACGGGCGGCTGCTCCGGCACCGCCACCGCACACATCACCGTGAACGCCCTGCCCTCGGTGACCATCAACGGCAGCGCCAACGCCACGGCGGCCGTCTGTTCGGGCGCGAACGCCACCCTGACAGCCGGCGGCGCGACGACCTACGTCTGGAGCAACGGCTCCAACGCCACCTCCATCAACGCGGGCACGGCCGGCACCTACACCGTGACCGGCACCTTGGACGGCTGTTTCAGCACCGCCACGGCGACCGTCAGCGTACACGACGCGCCCACGGTCGCCATCAACGGCCCGGCTTCCCTCTGCTCCGGCACCGAGGCCACGCTGACCGCCACGGGCGCGAGCACCTACAGTTGGGGCGGCGCAGGCTCCGGCACTTCCGCCACCCTGCCCATCACCGCCGGCGGCACCTACACCGTGATCGGCACCGACGTCCACGGCTGTACCGGCAACGCCACCCTCACCGTAACGGGCAAAACCACCCCGACGGTCAGCATCAGCGGCACGAGCGCCCTCTGTGACGGCGCCACCGGCACCCTGATCGCCACCGTCAACCCCGCGAACGCCTCCCTGACTTGGACGGGCGGCGCCACAGGCAGCTCGCTGTCCATCACCTCCGCCGGCACCTACACCGTGACCGCCACCTTGGACGGCTGCGAGGCCACCGCCACCGCCAACGTGAGCGAGGCCGCCGCACCCGCCGCCCCGGCCGTCGCCAACGGCACGAACTGCGGTCCCGGCGCGGTGACCCTGAGCGTGAGCAACCCCGACGGCAGCCTGACCTACCACTGGTTCGCCTCGCAAAGCGAGTTAGCAACCGGTACTTCCTACTCCCCCACCCTCACCACGAGCCAGACCTACTACGTGAGCGCGAAGAACGCCGGCGGCTGCTACTCCGCCCGCGTGCCCGTGACTGCTACCATCCTGAGTCTGCCCGCCGCCCCGGCAGTGTCCAACACCAGCATCTGCGGCGAAGGCGACATCACCCTGACGGCCACCTCCGCCAACACCGTGAAATGGTACACTGACGCGGAAGGGAACAACGAAACCACTGCAAACCAACATATTACAGCTACCACCACCTTCCATGCCGCCGCCATCGACGGCAACGGCTGCCGCAGCTCCCTCGTTGCGATGACCGTGACGGTGAACCCGCTGCCCGCTGCCCCGACGGTGACCTCTCCGGAGCCTTTCTGCTCCAACGGCAACGTCAACGTGGTGCTGACCGCCAGCCCGGCCTCTGGCTGCATTGTCCGCTGGTATGACGCCGACCACAACTTCATCGGCATCGGACAACAGAATAAGACGGTCAGCGGAAGCACCCTCTTCTATGCCACCTCCTACAGCAACGCCACCCAGTGCGAAAGTTCTCCCGTCACGTTCAACGTGGTCGTCAATCCGCTGCCCGCCGCCCCGACGGTGTCCAACACCAGCATCTGCGGCGAAGGCGACATCACCCTGACCGCCACCTCCGCCAACACCGTGAAGTGGTACGTTGACGCGAACGGATACAACGAAACTACTGCAAACCAACATATTACATCTACCACCACCTTCCATGCCGCCGCCATCGACGGTAACGGCTGCCGCAGTGCTATCGTCCCGATGACCGTGACGATGAATCCCGTCTATACCGGCATCGCGGACTACAAGACCGCCTGCGGAAGCTACACTTGGCAAGGAGAGACCTACACGGCAAGCGGCCACTACACGAAGACGCTGACCTCCGTCAACGGCTGCGACAGCACCGTGACCCTGCACCTGACCATCAACAACGGCTACAACCAGCATTTCGACACCACCGTGTGCAACCAGTTCGTGTGGCAAGGCGAGACCGTCACGGCCACGCGGGACATCACCAAACAGCTGACCAGCAGCACCGGCTGCGACAGCACGGTGACTTACCATGTGACCGTCAAGCACAGCAGCGCCTCCGCGCAGACGCTGACCTTGTGCAGCGACCAACTGCCTTACCCCTACGCGGGCATTTCCATCACCTCCGCCGGCGTGAAGACCATCACGCTGACGAACGCCGAGGGCTGCGACAGCGTCATCACGCTCACCGTGAACGTGAACCCGAAGCCGGGTGTGCCGACCATCACCTCCACCACCCTCTCGCGCTGCGGCGCCGGCACCCTCAGTCTGAGCGTGGCCAAGGGCAGCAACAGCGACGGATGCCGCTGGTACGACAGTGAGACGGCCGCCGAGCCCTTCCAGACCGGCACCACCTACCAGGCCAACCTGAGCGAGAGCACCACCTACTGGGTGAGCAGCTACAGCAATGCCGGTTGCGAGAGCGATCGCATCGCGCTGGCCGTCACGGTGAACGCCATCCCCGCCGACCCGCAGATCACCACGGCCGAGCCCGCCCGCTGCGGTGCCGGCACGATTGTGCTTGCCGCTTCCCACGACGGCAACGCCACCACCTGCCGCTGGTATGCCAACGCCAACCCGAACAACACCAACGTGCTGAGCAGCGAAGAGACCTACACGGTGAACTTCACTGGCAACCAGAACACCACGAGAACCTTCTACGTGGAGAGCTACAATGAGAGCACCGGCTGCAAGAGCGCGTCCCGCGTGGCCGCCACAGCAACGGAAAACGCCGTGCCCGCCGCCCCGCAGGTAACCGCCGCCTCGAACTGCGGCCCGCTCACCGCCGACCTCGCCGATTATGTAACCTCGTCCGCCAACACCCTGCGCTGGTACGACAGCGAGGAGAACCTGCTGAACGACGGCACCGCGTACAACACCACCGTCAACGAAACCGTCTCCTATCTCGTAAGCCAATACAACGCCGAGACCACCTGCGAAAGCCCGAAGGCAACGCTGAATGTGACCATCTTCCCGACCTACGATCCTCGAAGCCTCTTCGACACCGTCTGCCAACACGCCGCCTACCAAAAACACGGTATCAGCCAGACCTTCGACGAGACCGGCACATTCGATTTCGTCATCAACACGCAATCCGCCAACGGCTGCGACAGTCTCGTGACGTTATATATATATGTAAAACCGCAAATCACAAACACCATTTTTGACGAAGCCTGCGATTTCTACACTTGGAATAACGAAACATACACACAGTCAGGCACTTACACCCAGACATTCACCGCCGCCAACGGATGTGACAGTATGGTGACCCTGAATCTGACCATCCACTCCTCAGTGACCAAGAACATCGAAGCCACCGCATGCGACCGCTTTGTGTGGAATAACGAGCCCTACACATCCACAGGTACTTACACCCAGACATTCACGGCCGCCAACGGTTGCGACAGCACGGTCACCCTGCATCTGACCATCCATTCCTCGGTGACCAAAAACGTGGAGGCCGCCGCCTGCGAAGAATATGTTTGGAACGGGGAAACCTACACGGAATCAGGTGTTTATACGCAACAGCTGACCACCGCGCAGGGCTGTGACAGCACGGTGACGATGACTTTGACTATCTATGAGCCCGCCCTCGTGGAGTTCCACGAGACCGTCTGCGCCGGCACCGCCTACACGGGCCACGGCTTCCACGAACTGTTTGAGGAGCCCGGCGAGCAGACCCTTACGCACCACGGCGTTACCGTTCATGGCTGCGACAGCACCACCGTCGTCTATCTGACCGTGCTGCCCACCGCCGCGACGGAGCTTTTCGAGACCATCTGCCACAACGGCAGCTACCTCTTCAACGGCGAGGAGCTGCGCACCGAGGGCGATCACACCGCCCACCTGACCGCCGCCAACGGATGCGATTCCACCGTCATCCTGCACCTGGACATCCTTCCTCCGGTGACCAAGGACATTGAAGCCACCGCCTGCGACCGTTACGAGTGGAACAACACCCTCTACATCGAGTCCGGCGACTACGTCCAAACCTTCACCGCCGCCAACGGATGCGACAGCACCGTGACCCTGCACCTCACCATCAATCCCTCGGTGACGGAAATTGTCGAGGCCTCTGCCTGCGAAAGTTTCGAATGGAACGGCGAGACCTACACCGAATCGGGCGAGTACGAGAAGCATTTCACGAACAGGCTCGGCTGCGACAGCACCGCCATCCTGCATCTCACTATCCATCACAGCAATACAGCGGAATTGACGGACGAGACCTGTCTCTACGCCCGCTACACGAACTTCGGATTCGACACCCTCTTCACGACAGTCGGCGAGCACACGCTGACGAGCCTCAGCCAAAACGTCTATGGCTGCGACAGTCTCACCACGCTCACCCTGACCGTGTGGCCGTTGTTCGAGACAGACGTTTATGACACCATCTGCTTCAACGGCGAGTACCACTTCCACGGCATGACGCTGACCACGACAGGCATCTACGAGGCCGACCTGGCCTCCGTGCACGGCTGCGACAGCATCGTTTACCTGCACCTGTACGTCCATCCGGAGAAGCGCCGGGAGATTTCCGCCGACATCTGCGAGGGCGAGACCTACAACGCCTTCGGATTCGTGGTCGCGGAAGCCACGGAGACGCAAGACCTCACCCATGTTGAGGCTGACGCGAACGGCTGCGACAGCACCACCGTGCTGCACTTGAGCGTGCACCAGCCCGCCGTCACCGACCTCTACGCCACGCTCTGCCAGGGTGAGACCTTCAGCCAATACGGCTTTCTGTTCAACGCCGCCACGGTGGGCGACACCACCCTCACGCGCGTGCTGGCCACCACGTTCGGCTGCGACAGCACCATCAACCTGCACATCACCGTCAACCCGACGCACCACGTGATGCTGAACGGACAGACCTGCGCGGGCGATCGCTACACTGAAAACGGCTTTGACACACTATTCACACAAGCCGGCACCTACACGCTCTACCACAACGACCTCAACACGTTCGGATGTGACAGCGTGACGGAGCTCCGCCTGACCGTCCGTCCCGTCTATCAACAGAACTTCAGCCGCATGATCTGCGAGAACGGCAGCTTCGTCTTCAACGGGCAGACGCTCACCGAGGCGGGTGTCTATACCGCCGAGCTTCAGTCCATCTATGGCTGCGACAGCATCGTGACCCTCAACCTGAGCGTGGGCGCGGAATACCGCGACACCTTGGAGGCGCACGTCTGCTACGGAAGCAGCTACACGCAATACAACTTCAACATTGAGGACGCCACCGAGACCGGCTACCACGAGCAGCACACCAGCGCCCAGAACGGCTGCGACAGCACCAGCGTGCTGCACCTCATCGTGCACGAGCTGAACACCACAGACCTGTACGCCACGCTCTGTCTTGGCGAGAGCTACCGCCTCAACGGCTTCAACGTGACGGCCTCGAAGGTGGGCGACACCGCCTATACGCGCATCGTGCCCACGATGTACGGCTGCGACAGCACCGTGGTGTTGCACCTCACCGTCAACCCGACCAGCACCGTGGCCCTCACCGACGCCATCTGCGCTGGCAACCGCTACCAAGCCAACGGCTTCGACACGACCTTCGCCGAAGAAGGTGTCTATACGCTCGTCAACCACGACTTGAACGTCTTCGGCTGCGACAGCGTCACCACGATGACCTTGACCGTGTGGCCGAATCTCGCCACGGAGGTCAGCGAGACTATCTGCTTCAACGGCAGCTACAACTTCCACGGCACCATCCTCACTGAGGCCGGCGACTACGCAGACACCCTGACGACCATCCATGGCTGCGACAGCGTGGTCACCCTGCACCTGAGCATCTACCCCGAAAGTGTCTCTGAATTTGCTGCCACCGCCTGTGACTCCTACGCATGGAACGACAGCCTCTACACCACTTCCGGCGACTATATTCAGCATTTCACCAACGTGAACGGTTGCGACAGCACGGTCACCTTGCACCTCACCGTCAACTACAGCAACACCGGCGACACCATCGCCTTCGCCTGCAACAGCTTCGACTGGTACGAGCACACCAACATCACCGAATCCACCGAGACGCTGACGCACACCTTCACGAATGCGTCCGGCTGCGACTCCGTGGTCACCCTGCACCTCACCGTCGGGCACCGCAACACCGGCGACACCATCGCCTTCGCCTGCGACAGCTTCGACTGGTACGAGCACACCAACATCACCGAATCCACCGAGACGCTGACGCACACCTTCACGAATGCGTCCGGCTGCGACTCCGTGGTCACCCTGCACCTCACCGTCGGGCACCGCAACACCGGCGACACCATCGCCTTCGCCTGCGACAGCTTCGACTGGTACGAGCACACCAACATCACCGAATCCACCGAGACGCTGACGCACACCTT